>JBEKPY010000021.1:0-78831 GCA_049520275.1 Bryobacteraceae bacterium | reverse complement strand
TCCTGGGTGCTCACCCACAGCTCCCGCTGCTTCGGTTTCCGTCTCCCCATCGCCATGGCTATAAGACGTCCGAAACATTTCTCTGGTCACATGTTTCGGCGACTTTTACCACGGGCTGCTAGCGGAAGTATCTGGCTTTTCGATGGGCGTGTTAGGAGCAGGGCCCGCATAGGGCGGTGAACCAGTCGAACGGCGAGAGCAATGCCACCCTCGCGGCACTGCTTCACTTCATGGCAAGATGCGAGATCCTGCGATTCGCACGACGAATTGCAGGCGGCGTTGCGCGTGGCAGGAAAAGAAATTCGCAAGCTGAATTTCGGCCGGTCAGATACGTCGGTGTTGAGGCTGTTGCGGCGCGTGCTGCTGCAAGCGCGAAAAGTGGCCGCCGCTGCACGCGCCGAGAATCCGCGATAGCGGATTCCGGAGCGGGCCATAGCCTGTTTGCATGTGCGCTGTCGCGAAACTTACCACTTTATGGGACGCGCTCAGGCGAGTTTCAGACGCCGAAGCTCCGTGTGCTCGGCGCGAACGTGGGCAAGATCGTACTGCGCCTGTTGCACAAGCCAGCTTTCCGCGCTGCCGCCGAAGACCTTCGACAGCCGAACGGCCATCTCGGGAGAAATGCCGCGCTTCTCATTCACCAACTCGGAAAGCGTGGTGCGCGTGACTCCCAGCGCGGCGGCGGCCGCCGTGATGCTCAGGCCCAAAGGCTCGATGCACTGGCGGAGTACAAACCCTCCGGGGTGGGGCGGATTCTTCATTGGCATGGTTCACTCTCCTTTCAGTGGTAGTCCACGTAATCAACGTCAAAGGCATCTGGTTCGGCGAAGCGAAAAATCACCCGCCAGTTAGCCCGCACCGTCACCGCCCAGAAACCTCGTTCCCGGCCCTTGAGCGGGTGGAGCCGAAACCCCGGCAAGTCCATGTCGGAAACCGTACGGGCCGCGTCAAGCCGCGCGAGAACGTCGCGCAGCTTCACGGCGTGCTCCGCCATCACGCCGCGCGGGTCGTCCTCGTCGTGGAGGCGTTTGAGCCCCTTGTGGCGGATCGAGCGGATCATCTTTGACCGTAATGCGTTACGTAACGGATGTCAAGTACCAGGCGTCTCCGCTTTCTTCGGCTCTCCGAGCGACCCGCCGAACCTCACCGCGGAGCCCCAGTGGGATAATTGATCCATGCTCACGGCGTATATCCGGGCGGCCATGCGCCAGGCTCGCTACGAGATTGTCGAGGATGACGGGTCGTTCTATGGCGACATTCCCGCCATTCCAGGCGTCTGGGCAAACGCCCGGACTCTGGAGGCTTGCCGTGAAGAACTCGAGAGCGTGCTGGAGGGATGGGTGCTGGTGAGCATCGCCGATCACTCCCCGATTCCAGACATAGACGGCAACCGCATCGAGATTCGCGCCGTCGCCTGAATGCCTGCGCCTGGTCCATCAAGCGGAAGGACCTGATCGCCTGCCTCCGTGCGCTGGGCTTCGAGCCGCCCGTGTCGGGCGGCGATCACCAATACATGAAGGGGCGCGGAAGAAAGCTCCGAATCCCAAATCCTCACACGGACGACATCGGCCGCGGTCTGCTGGTGCGCATCCTTCGGCAGGCCGGCGTCGAACGCGAGGAATGGGAAGCCCTTTGATGTCATCATCATGCCGATTCAGATTCCGGGAGCCTGGACGACGTGGTGGAGGATCACAAGCACAGCGGGCGCAGCGAAACGCTTCCGGAAATCGTCAGCCGCGGGTTCGTGTCGTTCGAGCAAGAGGGATCGGGACTGCTGCACTGGGGCGTCATGAAGGAGAAGATCCGCGCCGATTTGAAGCGGTTTTTGAACAAGCAGACGTCGCGGCGGCCGCTGATCACGCCGGTGATATTGGAGGTGTGAGGGGCGGCGCCCGACAGGAGGTCTTTTGGAAAGAGCCGACGCTCACCACGTGATGGTGGACGTTATGCAGGCTCTCACGAGGCGGTCATACGCTTCCTGGAAACGCGGTTCGGGCCCGCCAGAGGTTCGGAAAGCGTGGCGCGCGTGACTGCGGCGGCGGCGGACCACATTCCCGCCATCCCGGGCGTGTGGGCGAATGCCGGAACCCTGGAGGCTTGCCGCGAAGAGCTGGAAAGCGTGCTGGAGGATGGGTGCTGTTGGGCATTGCCGATCGCTTCCCGATGCCGCCCATTCTACGCCGCTCTGGTCTTGACCTTCAGGCCGGGCTTCCTCGACGGTCTCATTTGGATCTCGACATCGATTCCCGCGAGCCGGGCAAACTGTAGCAGTTTTTCCAGCGAGAACTTACCCAGCCTGCCGCGGACCAGATCGGACACCCGCGGCTGCGCGATCTTCAGAAGCTCCCCCGCCTGCACCTGGCTCAGTCCGCGCTCCGTAAGAATTCGGTTCACCTGGCGGGCGATCTCCGCCTTTGCCAGCGCCTCCTCCGGATTGGGCAGACCGATATCGGCGAACACATTGCCGCTTCCCTCTTCGACCTTCATCCTTCTGGGCATGTTCGTTTACTCCTCTCGCCCGCTCATGTTCCTGAAATGCAACCCGGCGTCCGCGAGCCGCCTGCGAATCAAATCCAAATCCCGCTTTGGCGTCTTGATTCCGGCTTTGGATTTCTTCTCGAAGCAGTGGAGCACATAGATAAGGCCCCTGAACCGAGTCGTGTAGACGCCGCGGTAGGTATCCCCACGATAGTCGGAGACGATCTCGACCGCGTTCAGGCCCTGCATGGCACATGCCGACGGGTGAGGTTCGCCAAGCTCAGCCTGATAGATCGCCTGGCCGATCTCAAGACGAACGGCCTCCGGAAACTCGCGAAGCCGTTTCCGGGAGTCGCCCATCCACCGGACCGCCTTTCGTTCCATCCATTCCAGTGTATACCAATACTGATATACACCAGGAACTGCTGCACTGGGGCGTCATGAGGGAGAAGATCCGCGCCTTTCGGGACGCTTTTCGGTGACGTTCACCTCATTTCCGAATTACAGGCGATCGAGGGCCTTGCGCGCGATCTTTTCCACCGCCGGCGCGACGCGGGACGCATCGCCGAAGCCGAGCACGGAGATCATGAGGTAGTCGTAGTCGCCGCGGATCACGTGGAGCTGCGTGCCGATGTCGGGCATGTCCAGGAAGACGGCCCGCTTGCCGATTCCCGGCGCCTCGCGCATGGTGGCGTTCGGAAACGACGCCTTCAGGTTGCGGATCTCTTCGGGGACGTCGAGCTTCGCCGAAGCGTGCTGGATTAGGACGGTCACCTCGCCGCCGGCCCCAACATAGCTGCAAACCGATCCCGCGTCGGTGCGGCTCTCTTTGCCGTTGGCCACGGAATGGCCCAGAGCCTCTTCGACATCGGCTTTGGTGGCCGCGCTGCAGGCCGTTTCAGCGCGCAACGCGAAGGCCGGTTTGGCGGGCGCCGCCGATGGAGAATGGCTGAAGACCAGGAACAGAAGCGGCAGCAGCGAGAGTATTGGCATCGCATCCAATAAACCGCCGGGCCGCGCATGGGACAAGGTGGCCGGGTGTACCAGGGGGTCCGGTACCCGCCGCGCGGGTGGTTTTCCTGCTGCACCGGCCGCGCCGGTTACTGCCCGGCCGGCTCGAACGTGCCAATCCGCACCACGATGATGGTCATGGGCTTCTCCTGGTTCGGCAGGGTCAGCTCGCCGGTCACTTCTTCGTACAACGTCGCGTACTCAATCTGCCTGGTCGCTAGCGACACCCAGATCTGCCCCCAGTAGTCGCTGCGCCCCACCACCGCGAATGCCGCGCTTTTGCCGTCGATGGTGTTGAAGAGCGCGCGGTAGTCGATTACGGCGCAGTCCTGTCCGTTGCGTTTGGAGTTGCCGGTGAGGGTCAGTTGCACGTCCCTGTTGTGGAACGTGCCCGCGCCCGCGAGTTCCACCTCGGCGGCGCCCGGAACGTGGTACGGAATGTTCGGTTTCAGAAGGTCGAGATTCTCGGCGAAGCCCTCGAACATGTGAGTGTCCCAGACCAGGTTGCGCTGCTGCATGGCGGCGGGCGGGAAGCCGCGGAAGAAGTCCGGTTTGGTCATATTGGCGACGCTGGCGTGAGGATAGCTGAAGCCTTCCATGAAATCCTGCTTCTGCGCCGGGCCGAAGTCGCCGGACCAGCCGTTGCCGTTGGCGACGGTGACATCGCTCCAGCGCACGGCGTCTCCGGGCAGGCCGCGTGTGTATGAAGCGGAGTAGCGCTGGCGGCCGTAAAGATGGCCCTTCAGGTCGAGGTTGTAGTAATCGCAGGTGAAATGCCACGTGCGCGGCGCGGTTTGTCCAAAGACGCTCGTCAGCAGGAGCGCGCTGGTGATGGCGAATGTTCTCATGTAAGCAGTATGCGGCGGCAATCGGCCCAGGGCCGCGGAAATCGGACAAAAGGCCGAAAAACGCGGATGAAAGGCGGACGAGTTTCCGGCAATCACTCGGCCCGCAGCGCCGACATCGGGTCGATGCGGGTGGCGCGGCGGGCCGGAATAGCGCCGGCGGCGACCAGCACCGCCGCCAGCACAACCAGCGCGCTCGCGAACAGCCGCGGATCCCACGGGCCCACGCCGAACAGCATGGACTGCGCCAGACGCGTGCCGGCCAATGCCAGGGGCAATCCGATGGCGACCCCCACCGCGCCCAGCACTACCGTCTCGCGCAGGATCAGGCCCATGGTTTCCCGTCTCGCGGCGCCCAGAGCCATGCGTATGCCGATCTCGCGCGTACGGCGCGCGACGCCGAAAGAGACCACGCCGTAGAGCCCCACCGCGGTCAGCAACAGACCAATCAGGCTCAGCGTCCCCAGCAGTTCCGCGGTGATCCGATACTGCGAAGCAGAGAAGCGGATGAGGTCCTCTTCAGTGACCACCGTGAGCGGGTCGAGCCGCCGGTCCAGGTTGACCAGAGCCCGCCGTGCCGCGGTGGCCAGAGCAACGGCGGGTCCTTTCGTATACACCATGAAGGTGATCTCGCCGGTGGACACGCGCCAGTAGGGCAGGTACATATACGGCTGCGGGATCTCGCCGATAGCGTTCGCCGGCGCGTTCTTCACCACGCCCACCACGCGATGCTCCACGCCGGGGCGATCGCCGATGCGGATGATCCGGCCCACGGCGCCTTCGTTCGGCCAGTACCGCGCCGCCATCTGTTCGTTGATGAGCACCACCGGCGGGCCGCCGCTCTGGTCGCGCTCGTCGAAGTCCCGGCCCCGCAGAACCGGCGTCCCCATGACGCGCAGGAAATTGGAGCTGACCGCGTTGTACAGGATCTCCACCGGCGGGGCGTTGCGCAGCTCGGGCCGGTCCGGCAAAGTGACCCGGCGCGCCATCCCGTTGCTGGAGAGGCTGAGCGGCGCGCGCGTGGCGAAGGCGATGTCGCGCACACCGGGCAGCGCCCGCAACCGCTCCAGCGCCGGGCGGGAAAGCTCGTCGGGACCCGCCGTCCACAGCAGCAACAGCTCGCGCCGGGCCATGCCCAGATTGGCCGTGCGAGTATTCACAAAGCTCTGCGTCAGAACGGCGGCCACGGCCAGCAGCGTGAGCGAAAGAGCCACCTGCGCCACCACCAGCCAGTGGCGTACCCGGAAACGCCGGCCCGCCTTCGCGGGAGCGCCGCGCCCCTGTTTGAGCGCCTCGTTCAAATCCGTTCGCGCCACCCGCAGCGCCGGGGCCATGCCGAACAGCAGCGTGGTGATGGCGGCCACCGCCCCGCTGAACAGCAGCACCCGCGAATCCAGTTGGAAGAGCATGAACTGCCGGAAGCCCGGTGGGGCCATGATGAGGGATGGAATGGCCCGGATGATGACCGCGCCCAGACCCAGCCCCGCCGCCAGCCCGGCCGTTCCCAGCAGAATGCTCTCCGTGAGCATCTGTCGCGCGAGGCGCGCCCGGCCGGCGCCGATGGCCAGGCGGATGGAAAGCTCCCTCGTGCGCGCCGCGGCTCGCGCCAGAAGCAGATTGGCCACGTTCACCGCGCACAACAGCATCACCAGCAGCACCACCCCCAGAGAAATCAACGCGCTTGTTCCCGCCCCACGGAGACGATAGTCGAGGTCGGAGATGGCCGTGGCGCCGCGGCCGGCATTGCTGGCCGGCCAGGCCGCCGCCAATCTGCCAGCGATGGTGTTCATCTCGGCGCGGGCCGTGGCCACGGGAACGCCGCTGCGCAGCCGGCCCATCACCGCGAACCAGCGGAACTGACGGTCCTCAAAATCGCCTCGTCCATGCAGCGCAATCCAGGTCTGCGGCGGCAACCACAGGTCGCGAACCATGCCCGGCTCGGGGTCGCGAAAGCCGGCGGGCAACACGCCGAGAACGGTGGCCAGCAGGCCGGCGCCGTCGCCGCGATCCAGCCGGATCTGCCGGCCCACGATGGCGGGGTCCCCGCCGAAACGCCGCATCCAGAAATCGTGGCCCAACACCACCACCGGCTGCCGGTCCAGAGACGGCTCATCCTGCGGTGAGAACACCCGCCCGCGCGCGGCCTGCACAGCCATCACGCGGAAGAAGTTCGTGGAGACAACATGGACGTTGAACAGCTCCATTGTGCCGTCGGGGCGCGCAATCTGAACGCCGCGGCCTCCCCACGCCACCAGACCGCTGAACGAGCGTGTCTGCCGGGCCATCTCCAGATACTCCGGCCAGGAGAGATAGTCGTCGCTCTGTTGCGGCGTTTGGGCGAAGACACGAACGATCTCCCGGTTGCGCGCCACCGGCATGGGACGAAGGCACGCTCCATCGAGCAGGCTGAATATGGCAGTGTTGGCACCAATCCCGATGGCCAGCGACAGCACCGCCACGAAGGTGAACCCGGGCGAGGCGCGCAAAGCCCGCAGGCCGTAGCGGACGTCACCGCGCAATTCGTCGAGCGGCCGGTAGCCACCCGCTTCGCGGCACTGTTCCTTCCAGCTCTCCATCCCGCCGAACTCCACCTGCGCGCGGCGCCGTGCCTCGCTGGCGGGAACTCCCTCCCTCGCGAGGTCCTGCGCCCCCTTCTCGACGTGGAAGCGCAGCTCCTCGGCCATGTCGCGCTCAAACGAGCGCCGGCCGAACACACGCCGCCACAGACGCTTCAGCGCCGCCATGTCAGAGCTCCTGCGGGCGCGCCTGCAAAGCCGCCGACATGGCCGACACCAGGCGGTTCCAGCTTTCCGTCTCCTCGCGCAGCCGCTTGCGGCCCGCCGCGGTCAGTTCGTAGTATTTGGCGCGCCGATTGTTGTCCGAGACGCCCCACTCGGTGTCCAGCAGTCCCTGCCGCTCCAGCCGGTATAAGGCCGGATACAGGGCGCCCTGCTCGATCAACAGCGCCCCGCCGGAGATCTGCCCGATCCGCAGCAGCACCCCGTAACCGTGCAGCGGCCCCAGCGAGACCGCTTTGAGAATCAGCAGGTCGAGGGTGCCGGGAAGCAGCTCTGCTTCGTTGGCCATATGGAACTCTCCTAAGCGATTTAGGATAGAAGCCACAGTATGACGCAACTCTCCTAAGCTGTCAAGGAAAGTGCATCGCTGATGGCGATGTTGGTCAGGCCCGTGGGCATCTGCCGTAGCTATAATCGAGCTATGCTCGATGCCGTCGAGATCGGAAGTCTGATCGACCGCGACCCGGCGATACGGGCCGGACGTCCTAAGATTGCCGGCACCGGAGTGACCGTCATGCGTGTCGCAGGCTGGTACAAAATGGGCCTGACCCCCGAGGAAATCGCGACGCAATACGGGCATCTCACACTGGCTCAGGTTCATGCCGCCCTGGCATACTACCACGCGAATACAGAAGAGATCGAAGCGGACTTGGCTCAGGAGGAGGCATTCGCGGACCGGGCGGATCGCGACTCTGAACCCCGGCCCGCCAGTGAGTCGGGTTCGGCTGTATTTTGATGAAGACGCAATGCGGCAAGCGCTCGTTGTGGCTTTACGCGCACGGCGAGTGGACGCGTTGACAGCTCTGGACTGCGGGATGGTGAATCGCAGCGACGAGCAGCATCTGTCGTATGCCAGTGGCGCTGGCCGCGTCTTGTTCAGCCACAACATCCGGGATTACAGTTGGCTCCACGAGCGATGGATTGCCGATGGGCGGGGACATTCCGGGATGATCCTTGCGCCGCAGCAGCGTTACTCGGTCGGCGAGCAGTTGCGGCGGCTGTTGCAACTCCTGAGCCGCAGGTCGGCGGAGGGAATGGTCTCGCGGTTGGAGTACCTCTCGTCCTGGGGCCGAGATTGGAGGTCGCGGTCACACCGGGATGCCCACCCGCCACAGCACGTAGCCAATGGCCTGCCGGAAATACACCCAGCGCGACACCGGCGCCGAGGGCCGCGGCGAGCCGTACACCTCGAGTCCGCGCGCCACCAGCATCTTCTTCACGCGGTAGATGTGATAGCCGTCGCTCACCACGATGCACGAGTGCAGGTCCATGCGCCGCATGATCTCGGCCACGGTAACCACGCTCTCCACCGTGCTTTCGCCTTCGTTCTCGACGATGATGTCCTCGGGCGGGACCCCGTGCGCGGCCAGATACGCGCGGCCGACGCCGCCCTCGGTGAACAGCGGGTCGCCACCGGCGCCCCCGGTGGTGAGGATGAGCGGGGCCTGATCCTGCAGATACAGCCACAGCGCGTGGTTCAGGCGGGCTTCGAGCACGGGCGACGGCTTACCGCGATACTCGGCCGCGCCCAGCACCACGATGACGTCGGCGGGCCGCGCCTCGTCAATGGTCGACTGACGCTCGATCTGCCTGGCCACGTGGTCGAAATAGCGGTAGGCGAGCGCGGCCGCGCCCGCACAGACCACCACGGCGGCAATGGCCAACCAGCGTTTCATCTCCGGATGCAATCAGCATAGCGCGGCTGCACGTGGGCGTGATTTCGCACTACGATTGTCCTATGGCCACGGTGACCAGCGCGAGGAACCCGCTGCTCCAGGAAGTGCGCCGGGCGGTGCAGCGCGGCACCCTCACCGGCGAGGGGCTGTGCGTGGCGGAGGGGTTCCATCTGCTGGAGGAGGCGCTGCGCAGCGATTGCGCCATCGAGCACGTGATTGTGGCGGAATCGGTGCGCACCGCGCTGGCGGCGCACGTGGCCGGGTTGAAACACGTGCGCGTTCTGGCGATTGACGACGCGCTGTTCGGCACCATTTCTTCGACGGAAGCGAGCCAGGGGGTGGTGACGCTGCTGCGCCCGCCGGCGTGGACGCTGGATCACGTGTTCCGCGGGCTCTCCCTGGTGGCGGTTGTCGACGGCGTGCAGGACCCCGGCAACGGCGGCGCTATTGTGCGCGCGGCGGAGGCGTTTGGGGCCACCGGCGTGGTGTTCCTGAAAGGCTCGGTGAATCCCTACAATCCCAAGGCGCTGCGGGCGTCGGCGGGATCGGTGTTCCGCATTCCGCTGGTGGCGGCGGCCGACGACCGGCTGCTGCTGGCGGTGGCCGAGAAGAAGCGCGCGCGGTTGTACGCGGCCATGCCACGCGGCGGATGCACCATCCAGGCCACCGACCTCGGCTGCCGCTGCGCGGTGATCATTGGAGGCGAAGGCCGGGGCATCAGCCAGGTGCTGGCCAAGGAGGCGTTGCCGCTGCGCATCCCGACATCGGAAGTGGAGTCGCTGAACGCCGCCATGGCCGCGGGGATCATTCTGTACGAGGCGCGGCGGCAGCGGGCGACCGCACTTGAGGGGCAGCCATGAGCCTGTTCGAGCCGGAGATGCTGGCGCACGAGCGCGACGACGCGAAACGGCCGCTGGCCGAGCGCATGCGGCCGGAGACGCTGGACGGCTTCATCGGCCAGGAGCATCTGCTGGGCCCCGGCAAGCCGCTGCGCGCGCAGATCGAGCACGACGAACTGACCTCCATGATTCTGTGGGGTCCGCCGGGGGTGGGCAAGACCACGCTGGCGCGGCTGATCGCCCGCATCACGCGCTGCGATTTCATTCCGTTCAGCGCGGTTCTGGCCGGCATCAAGGAGATCAAGGCGGTGATGGCCGACGCCGAGCGCAACCTGCGGCGCGGCCGGCGCACGGTGCTGTTCATCGACGAGATCCACCGCTTCAACAAAGCCCAGCAGGACGCGTTTCTGCCGTATGTGGAGCGCGGCGATATTATCCTGATTGGCGCCACCACGGAGAACCCGTCGTTCGAGGTGATCTCCGCGCTGCTCTCCCGCGCGAGGGTGCATGCGCTGCGTCCGCTCACCGAGGAGGAGATTGTGACGCTGCTGCGGCGGGCGCTGCCGGTGGTGAAGGCCACCGCGTCCGACGAGCTGCTGGGGCAGATTGCCATGTACGCCAACGGCGATGCCCGCGCCGCCTACAACGTGCTGGAGATGGCGGCGACGGCGGCGAGCGATGGCCGGCTCACCGAGCGCGTGGTGGAGGATTCGCTGCAGCGCAAGATGATGCTCTACGACAAGGGCGGCGAGGAGCACTACAATCTGATCTCGGCGCTGCACAAAGCGGTGCGGTCATCCGACGTGGATGCCGCGCTGTACTGGCTGGGGCGGATGATGGAGGGCGGCGAGGACCGCCTGTACATCGTGCGGCGGATGATTCGGATGTCCATCGAGGACATTGGGCTGGCCGACCCGCGGGCCATGGAGCAGGCCATCGCGGCGATGCAGACGGTGCATTTTCTGGGGACGCCCGAGGGCGACCAGGCGCTGGCGCAACTGGCCATTTATCTCTCGCTGGCCCCGAAATCGGACGCCGCCTACCAGGCGCTGAACGCGGTGCAGGCGGAGATTCAGAGTGGGCGGGCCGAGCCGGTGCCCATGCACATTCGCAACGCGGTGACGCGGCACATGAAAGAGTGGGGCTACGGGAAGGGCTACCAGCACGCGCACCAGTTCGAGGACGCGCTGCCGGGGATGGAGTGCCTGCCCGATTCGCTGGCCGGCCGCGAGTTCTACCATCCCACCACGCGGGGCGTGGAGCAGCGCATCACCGAGCGGCTGGCGGAGATTCGCGCGCGCAAGGCGGAGCGGCGGCGTACGGCGGATGAAGACACTGCGGGTGCGGACGAGAGTTGAGGCACACCGGTTCACACGTGATACGGGATTCCCTTATCATGTGTACATGAACGTGACTCTGTCCCTGAACGACGATCTGGTCAAACAGGTCAGGAAGATCGCCGTGGAACAGGATACGACGCTGACGGGTCTGGTGCGCGCGTACCTCCAGCGGCTCGCCTCTGAAGATGTGGCTTCCGGCCGGAAACGCCGGGAGCGCGTGGCGCTGGAGCGCAGCTTCGAACAGCACAGTTTCAAGATGGGCAAGCGCACGTGGAAGCGGGCCGATCTCTATGAGCGCTCCTGATTTTCTCGACACCAACGTACTGGTTTACGCGTACGACAAGGGCGATCCTGGCAAGCATCGGGCGGCGCGGGATCTCATCCGGGGGGCTCTGGCGGGTGAGATGGTGACGTCAACCCAGGTGCTGGCCGAGTTTGCGTCGGTCCTGCTGCACAAGATGGCAGCGCGTCCGGAACGAGTGATGGCGATGCTCGATGCGCTGGGTCCGATCAAGCTGATTTTCCCGGATGGCGACATGGTGCGACGGGCGGTTGAGGCGCGGGCGAAGTACGGCCTGCACTTCTACGACGGGATGATCGTGGCGGCCGCGGAGCGCGGCGGTTGCGGGCGCATCTGGTCTGAGGACCTGAGTGCCGGACAGAAGTACTTCGGGGTCGTAGCGGGGAATCCGTTCGAGTGAAGACACTGCGGCCACGGGAGAATGTTGAAATTCCGTTGATGTGCCGGGCGCCGCGAGCGTGGGATTGCCCGCTGCGCCCGGCCGGTGTGGAAACTTTGCGCATCGCTGCGCGCGATCACCATTTATCGGATGTCGACATTCGACCGGCGCCTTGCGGCCCGGACACCTGTTCGCGCCCGCCCCTCGAGGCGGACACGTCAACGAAGAAGCTGGCCAGCTTCGATTGGAGTTATAGCAGGGGTGCGCGGGGATGGGCGTGCAAGTGGTTGAAAAGGTGAGGACGATGAGGTGTGACGCGCGGATCTGTTAGACTGCAATTGGCCTTGTTGAACAGTTGAACTGTTCAACCTCGGCTCGGAACAACGAACATGCCTATTGTGATCGTCAAGAACAAGTATCAGGTGGTCATCCCTCAGCGTGTTCGCGAGCAGATCGGCGTCTCTGTCGGCGATGTGTTCGAGGCGCGGGCAGAAAAGGGAAGAATCGTCTTCGAGCCGAAGTCGGTCGTCGATCGTGGTATCGCCGAGAGTCTCGCCGATTTCGAGAACGGCCGCTCGTTCGGTCCCTTTGACACCCACGCGGAATTTGTGGCGTCCCTGCACAAGGAGGCGCGGAAATTGGCCTCCAGGAAGAAGCGCGCGCGCCGATGAGGCTGGAGTACTCGTCGCATTTTCTACGGAGTTACGGCAAAGCGCCTGCCGGCATCCAACGAGCGTTCGACAAGCAGTCGGCACTCCTTCTCGGCAACCGGCGACATCCCTCGTTGCGCGCCAAGAAGTACGGTGTGGAAGGCGACCTATGGCAGGCCCGCGTGACTGGCTCCTGGCGTTTCTATTTCACAATCGAAGGCGATGTCTGCCGCGTGCACGAACTCGAGCCCCATCCGAAGTAGTGACGGAACGCGCGCCTGAGAGGCCGCCGCAGTCTGGGAGCCTGCCCACATCAGATGCGTGGTCGTGCGAGAACCTCCACCCACTGGCCGCGAGACGTCCAGCGCATCACCGGGTCGAGGCCCAGCTCGCTCTTTGCTTCGGCGGGGGTCATCTCCGGCTCGAACTCGTAGTAGCGGCGGAGGAATGCCCCCACTGCCGGGAAGCGCAGCACGCCCCACTCGGGCTCCCACGTGCGCGAGTAGAGGATGAGCACATCGGGATGCGCCGACGCGAGCGCGCGTAGCGTGGATTCGTGCAGATCTGAAGTTTCCACGGCGCGGAGCGGATGCTCCACATAACCGAACTCGGGCCGGCGCAGCGCGGCGGTCAGCGGCCACGCAGTGTACACAGCGGCGCCTGGGTAGTGTTGCTCGACGAAGTGCGCCGCGGCCACTTGCAGATCTACGAAATCCGTCATGGCCAGGTTGTTTTCGTACGGGAATGGGAACGGCGGGTTCACGAACATTCCGGCTACCAGGCCGGCCATCATGCCCACCACGGCGACGGGGCGCCATGCCCGCCGCAGGGTGGCCAGCGCCGTCGCCACCGCGCAATACAGCAGGGGAAGCACGGGGACCAGATAGCGCTCCAGCGCGGCGCCTCCCAGCAGACTCACCAGCAGCACGTGCGCGCCCGCGAACAGAGCCACCAGCCGCCACGCGGGGGTTTGAAACGGGCCGTTCCGCCGGAGCGCAATCACAATGGCCAGCGTGCCGATCCAGCGGAAATCGCTGAAGAACAGGAAATACAGACGGCGTAACAGCGCGAACGAGGCACGCACCGGGTTTAGCGCGTAGCCGACGTTGTAATGCGCGAAACCCGGGTCGCCGAGAAGATGGCCGGTGACGTGACGCAGATACAGCAGCCACGCGCCCAGCGCTACGAAGGCGGGCACGAACAACGCCGCCCGCGCGAGCCGGCGCGGCCAATTCGGTGACAGGCAACGAAATTCCGCAGTGACCGATGGACTGTTATTAGTGGCTTTTCGGTGCGGGAATTCATTGACTGTCACCGAATTGGCCGCGAACAGCAGCGGCAGAATCACGCCGGTCTCCTTGGTCAGCACCAGCGCCACACAGGCCACCGCGGCGGCGACGTATCGCTTCTGCAGGTAGAAGAGCAGCGCGGCCACCGTGAACACCATGGCCGGCATGTCCAGTTGGGCCATCATGGCCTGCGTGTAGAAGAGCGGATCGGCCGCCAGCAGCAGCACCGCGACGAACGCGGGAGCGCCCGCCGCGCCGCGGCACAGCTCGATGCCCAGCAGAAACGTGAACAGCATTCCCACACTGGCCAGCGCCAGCATGGCCACGCGCGTGGCCGGGATGGAATAACCGAACACGCGCCACACCACGGCCAGATACGCCATCACGGCGGGGGGATGAACGTTGGGCACGGTGGAGCGCGGCACCCAGGCGCCATCGCGCAGGATGTCCAGCGCGGCGGGCACGAACTGGCCGTGCTCGTCCCAGAAATACGGGAGAGACAACAGGGGCGAGTGGATGGCGAAAACAACGGCGGCGAACAAGACGAAGAAGAAGAGGTAGACGCCCGGACGGACGCGCCTGCGCGTTGCGGTGGCGGCGGTCATCTACTGAATCGCGGTGCCCGGCTGCTGCGGCTCCAGATGAATCTCTCCGAAGGCGGCTTCGTACTGCGACAGGTTCTGTTGCAGCACGTTGCTGAGCGCCTTGGCCTGCTGCGGGCTGATGTACACGCCCTGGAAGTTGTGAATGGCGACGTGCTCGGGCGAGGTCTGGTTCACGGTGCCGAACATGAGAAAGAAATCCCACAGATTAACGCGCACCTGGACGCTGTTGGCGTAGCTTTCGCGATAATCGGCGGTATTGCTGAGCTGGATTCTGGTCGGCGGCTGCACGGGAGTCATAGACCTATCGTGTCACACGGCGCGGCGCCCGCGTTATGGATAAACCGGCGTGACCTTGATGCCTGCCTTGATCACCTTCTCGGTGGGCAGAGCCACCGAATCGCCTTCCTTCAGCCCGTTGGTCACCTCGACACGGCCGGCGCTGGTCACGCCCATTTGGATGGGACGCCACTCGAGGACATTGTCGTTGCCGAGGGCCAGCACGCCGCCGACGCCGTTCTGGCGCCGCAACGCCTCGCGCGGAGCGGTCAGCGCGTTCTCCACCACCTTCGACTGGATCTCGGCGTTGACATTGGTACCGGGCACCAGATCGCGGTCCGGATTGTCGATGGCGCAGCCCACTTCGCCCACCTGCCGCGTGCCCAGCGGCGCCACCTCGGTGGGCAGGCGGTCCACCACGCCTTTCCATCGCCGGCCGGGCAGCGCATCCCAGGTGATGGCCACGGGCATGCCCAACGCCATGCGGCCCAGGTCCGGCTCATCCACGTATACTTTGACGCGCACGCGGTCCAGCCGTCCGATACTGGCCACCAGATCCCCCACCTGGAGATAGGCGCCCAGGGTCAGATCGAACTGGTACACGGCGCCGGAAACCGGCGCGCGCACCACCGACAGCGCCAGGTTGTTGCGCGCGATCTCGGCGGAGGCCAGGGCCTCGTTCACGCGCGCTTCGGCGGCGGTCTTATCGGGCGGAGTCACCAGCGCGGCGCGGCGGCGCTGAAGCGACTGAATCTGGAGCTGCGCCTGTTTCACGCGCTCCTGGGCATCCTGCACCTCTTTGTGGGTGGCCGCCTGGCGGGCTTCCAGCCGCTGGAGAGCGTCGTAGTCGCGCTGGGCGGTTTCGAGATCGAGCTGGGCGCGCGCCAGGCTGCTCTCGATGTCGGCGATGTCGGCCGCGCGTCCGCCCGCTTCAGTGACCGCCTGTTGCGCCTGCGCTTCCTTCACGCGGGCCCCGGCGGCCGCGACGCTGGCGGCAACCTGACTGCTGTCCAGCTCCACCAGCGGGTCCCCGGCGCGCACCGTCTGGCCGCGATGCACGAAGATCTTGTCGACGGCGCCCGCGCGGCCGGCCCGCGCAGTGGCCCACTCGATGGGCTCCACTTTGCCGTTGGTGGGAATGGTGCTGACGATGGTTTCCCGCGACGTGCGCGCGAAGGGCACCTCGGGTGGCGCGGCCTTGCGGGTAACGCCCCACGCGACGATGGCCGCGAGGACCACGACGAAGCAGATAAGAACGACGGTGCTGGCGCGAACTCTCATGGCCGTGGCCTCGCGCAGCGATCGAAGAGCAACTGCCATTCGGCGAGCTGAATCTCGCGCGCGGCCCGGTGCGCGGGCGCATCCTGAGCGGCGTGGCGGGCGCTCTCGCAGAAATCGACGAAGGCGAAGGGGTCCCAGGTTTCCGCCACCGTGAATCCGGCATCGGGTTCGCAGGCGAGGATCGCGCGGGCGAGTTCGGCCAGCGCGGGATACAAGGCGTGTTGGCCCACGCGCCGGAACCAGTAGCTCGCGTTGCCCGCATCGGGCTCCTGCCGATGCAGGATGGCGTGCCAGTAGCTGCCCTCCGCGCTGGCGAGGTCCTGACACAACTGGTGGCACTGGTCAAAGCACCCGAAATACAGCCACAGTCCGCTCATCGCGGCCTCCGGCGACGGGGCGCGTGGGAACAGCTCCGCGGGACGCTTTCCCGAGAGCGCCGCCTGTGCTTTCGCCGGGGAACACCCCGCGCACACCAGGGGCAGGGGACGGCTGCCGCCTCCATCCAGCGCAAGAATCTGCTCGATTGTTTCGCCGTACAGCGAAGCCTGGAAGGTCAAAACCTATTCTCGCAAAACGCCTGGCGGACGCGGGCCTGATTCGGGGACGTTCACCTCCGTCCCCAATTACCGAACGCGCAGACAGCAGTCTGTCCGTCGTCCTGGCCACGGATAATCGGGGACGGAGGTGAACGTCCCCGAATTAGAGCTATTCTGCATGTAGATGAGCCATCGCGATTCGAAGAGCGCCGTCGTCTTCGGCAGTGCCGGACAACTGGGCGTCGAACTCATGCGCGTGTTTCGCGGGCGCGGATACCAGGTGCAGGGTTTCGACCGCGACGTGATCGATATTTGCGACGCGGCCGCGGTGGAAGCGGTACTGGCGCAGGCCGACCCGGCGCTGGTGATCAACGCCGCCGCCTACAACATGGTGGACGTCGCCGAACGCGAGCCCGCCGCCGCCTTTCAGGCCAATGCCCTGGCGGTACGCAACGTGGCCATGGCCTGCCGCCAGGTGGACGCGCAACTGGTCCACTACTCCACCGACTATGTTTTCGACGGCACGGCGGGCCGCCCCTACACCGAACAGGACAAGCCGCACCCGCTGGGCGCCTACGCGGTTTCCAAGTATGCCGGCGAACTATACGCCGAGGCGTATCTGGAGAGCCCGCTGATCGTCCGCACCTCCGGCCTTTTCGGACCCGGCGGCCTGCACACCGCACGGGGGAATTTCATCGAACTGATGCTCCGGCTGGCGGGCGGCAGCCAGCCCATCCGCGTGGTGGAGGACCACGTGGCCTCGCCCGCCTACGCTCCGGCGCTGGCCGAACGGACCGCCCAACTGGTGGAACGGAATGCCGTTGGCGTGTTCCACGTGGGCGGCGGAAGGCCGATCTCGTGGTTCGAGTTCGCGCGGCTGATTTTCCGGGTGGCCGGCGTGTCCCCCGTACTCCGGTCCACCAGCGAACGCGAGTACCGCACCGAGGCGAAGCGTCCGAAGTTCTCGGCTCTCTCCAACGCTAAGATGGAGGCGTTTGGGATTGCGCCCATGCCACCGATGGAAGAGGCCGTGGCGGACTACTTCGAGCGGCGCAAGGAACATGTGGCGCGGCAGGCCGTTTCCTGAGGGCATTGGCTGGCCGGAGGCGGATCGAGGCGCGCGACGATTGAAGGGTCCTGCGCGCCTGTCCACCTATTTCGTGGACACCACGCTCGCGAGAACCTCGTCCAGCTCGCGCGTCTGCAGGGGCTTGGCGATATAGCCGTCCATGCCGCATTCGAGGCACCGTTCGCGGTCGCCCTTCATGACATGGGCGGTCATGGCCACAATGGTCCGATGCCGTCCGCCGGCCTGCTCCGTACGGCGGATCTCGGCCGTGGCCTCGAAACCGTCCATACCCGGCATCTGCACGTCCATCAGCACCAGTTCGAAATCCTGCCGTTCCAGTGCGCGCAGAGCCTCCCTGCCGTTGTCGACCAGCACGACGGTATGACCGCGCTTCTCCAGAAGCCGGCGCGCGAGCTGCTGGTTCACCGCATTGTCCTCGGCGACCAGCACTCGGAGTTGCCGCGATTGTCCGCTCAGGGAGCGCTCAATGCGCGCGGGAGCCCACCCACTCGCCGCCGGGCCGGTGTCCAGCGCCTGCAGGATGGCGGCACGCAATTCCGACTGCCGCACCGGCTTGGTCAGGTATCCGGCCGCTCCCAGCCTCCGGCCAACGGCGCTGCCCTCTCCGCTGGAGGTCAGCAGCAGGACGCGCGGCGCGCCCAGGCCGGAGCCGTTGCCGAGCTTCTCCAGCAGAGCGTACCCATCCATCTCCGGCATCTGTACGTCGCTGAGAACCAGCGGGAAGGGAGCCCCTTCCGACACCGCCTCACGCAGCTTCTCAAGAGCCTCGGGGCCGCTGCCGGCGATGGCCGGCTTCATGCCCCAACGGGTCACCGTCTCGGCGAGGATTCGCAGGTTGGTGGCGTTGTCGTCCACCACGAGGACGCGGCCGCCGAGCAGGCGCGACTCTTCCACCGGCGCCGGGGGAGAGCCGCACCGGCTGCTGACGCCAAATCTCGCGGTGAAGTGGAACCGGCTGCCCCGGCCCGGTTCGCTCTCCACCCAGATTCGTCCGCCCATGGCCTGCACCAGGCGCGCTGAAATCGTGAGGCCCAGCCCGGTGCCTCCGTATTTCCGCGCCGTCGAGCTGTCCACCTGGGTAAATGCTTCGAAAATCGCTTCGCGCTTTTCCGGGGGGATGCCAATGCCGGTATCGCGAACGACGAAATGAAGCATCGTCTCCTGTTCGCGACTCGTCTCGGTGGTCACCTCCAGCGCGACTTCGCCCTCTTCGGTGAACTTGATGGCGTTGGCGATCAGGTTCACCGCGATCTGGCGAAGCCGCGCGGGATCGCCGACGACGATCCCGGGCACGTCCGCCGCGATCCCGCAAACCAGCTCCAGACGCTTCTCATGGGCCTTCAACGCGAGGCTGCGAACGCATTCCTCCAGAGTGCCGCCCAAATTGAACTCGATGGACTCCAGATCGAGCTTGCCGGCTTCGATCTTCGAGAAGTCCAGGACATCGTTGATCACCGTCAGCAGGGCGTCCGCGGAGTACTTCACCGCCGCCAGGTTCTCCCGCTGCTCTGGCGTCAACGCAGTGTCCAGCGTGAGCTCGGTCATGCCCAGGATGCCGTTCATAGGCGTGCGGATCTCGTGGCTCATGTTGGCGAGGAACTCGCTTTTGGCCCGGCTGGCCGCCTCGGCGGCCTCTTTCAGCGAGGCCTCTGTTTCCAGCTTCTGGCGAATGGTGGCCGTCTGCTCATGCACCTTCCGGCGCAGCACGAACGCCCAGCCGAACGCGATGAGCGCGAGCAGGGCGGCCACGCCAATCACCTGCAGGGCCCGGTCAGTGGTCCACCACGGGGCGGGAACGAGGACTTCCACGTCGGCGGGAGAGCGCAGCAGGATGCGAAAATCGGTGGTCCCCGCGCGCGCCAGCGGCTGCCATGATTGTATGTCGAAAACTCCCGTGAGGCGGAGCTTCGAGCCGGGCTGCAATTGCACCCGCTGTCCTCCGGTCTTGTCGAATACCGCATGGAATATGGCGGTGCCGGACTGCAGCTCGAGCAGCTCCTCGGCGATGCTGGACGTGCTGCCGCGCAGATATGCGTCCAACTGGACGAGCTGGTTGGGATGAAGGCCCCGCACCAGGTCCGGGGCGCTGGCCGCTTCCGGGGCCGGAGGGCGGCCGTGGGCGTCCGGGAATGCCTCCGCATCTTCCAGCAGCGGCACCAGGCGGTCGGCTCGCGGATAGCCCACCACGTCGACCACATCGCCGAGGGCCAGTTGAGTGCGTCTGCGCAGCCGCGCCTGCAGCCCATTATCGGCATCGCGGATGAACAGCAGCGAGCCGGAGGCCCAGGTCACGATTCCGCGGACACGCAGGTGATGCCCGGCCAGCCGGTCGGTCGCAAAATCGAGCACATGGTCGACCGCGACGCGCGCCCCCCCGCTGGGCGGTTCGATTACCCGCACGCCGCCGGGGCGCGGGACGAACAGTTGTATGCCGACAAACTGGCGGCGTTCGTTGTACATCGTTCCGCACACGCCATGGAGGGCCACGCGAGCGTCCAGCAGAGTCTCGGGATGAGCCAGCCCCGGCACATGAGCGGAAAAACGGTGGCCGGCGTACACCACGTCGAGAGTGGGTGTACCGAACTGCACGGCGGCATTGCGAACCACCCCCTCGAGGTCCACCAGGCGGCTGTCCTCGGCCCCCGCCAGAATCCGGTCGAGCGACGCCCGGCGGGGCGGCACGGGCGCATTGTGGGCCACAACGGTCAGGCGCGGTTCACCCAGAATAGGCGCGAAGTTGCCGGCCTGCGAGACCGCCTCGACATCCACCAGGTCTCCCACGCGCACCATCGTGACCGGCAGGTCGTGCGGGTTGACGTAAATGCCGTCGTTCCGGTCTTCCAGGAAAAAGATGTAGCCGGGAGGATCAAAGTAGGTCACCGTGGCGCGGATATGAACCGGGTATCTGCGCATGGCCTCGTTGGGTGGCAGCGAACGCACCTGATGAATGCTGGTCAAAACGGGCGTGGAGGCGTCGCGGCCCGCGGCGATACTCTCGGCCAGCGTCCGTGCGCTATCCAGATAAACGCCGCCGGAGCCGCGCTGGGGGAAGCCTGCCACCTCGACACCTTCGCCGAGGCGGACCGCGCTGGTGACGCCGAACTCGACGTCCAGCGAACCCGTCCCATCGTGGATACGGAACGCGCCCGCCTCGCCGGCAGCCTCCAGTCCTCCGCGTATTCGTACACGGCGTTCGGGGAGACGATCGCCGGAAGCGTGCAGCAGACTGGAAACGGTCGCCAGTGGAGCCGACCCGGGTGAACGGACCGGATCGAGATGAACGGTGCCGTCCCACGAGGCGCACCAGAGCGTTCTTCCCACCGGCTTCAGTTCCACATCGAGATCCGACGTCGCCACACCCTTGATGCGAACTCGCCGGTCGAGTTCGTCCCCGACCACCCCGCTGTAGATCTGGCAGAAGACGTCGACCAGCGTCCCGTCCTGACTGATCCTTACCGCCAGGCCTCCGGTCTGCCTGGCGTCGGCGCGCTGCACCACGCCTTCCACCGTGACCAGACGATTCTCCACGTCCCGTGTTCCGAAGGACGCCGCAGTGACCTGGGGCGCGGCCGGAACGGGGCCGTCGCCATGAACCACGATTTGCGGGTTGAGAATGACCGGCGAGAGTTCCGCGTCGCTGACCACGCCCGAAACCGTGACCCGCTGGCCGGGCGAATATCGTTGTCCGTCCTCGCCGAGGTTCACGCGGACCCCGCCCGTGGCGTCCTGCACGAAAAGCAGATTGTTGGCCGGATCGGAATACGTCACCACCCCGTCAATGCGCGCGGCCGGAAGGCTGCCCGATTCCCTGGCCTTCCGATGAGCGATCTGCTCGGCCGTGGTGGCAATGCGCTGCTCCGGCCGTGAAACACGGCAGGCAACCGGGAGGAGGGCTGCCAGGAAAGCTCCTGCAAACAGGCAGCGGCGGCACGGCCGTGGCATTCCGGGCATGTACGTTAAAGTATCCCAATAGCCTTATCGGCCAACAGGTTCCGTCGCTTTAGTGGGGAGGCTGTCGGATGCCCGACGCCGGGACCGGGCGGGCCGCCCGCTCGCCGCCGGCGAACCGTGTGCACGACACAAGCGATTTGGCGGCATGGTGGAAATGCGGCGCCAGCCGCGCACTCGCCTCGTGTCCCTTGCGGAAACCCGAATGGCAATCAAAGGCCTGGTCCGAACCGCAATGCGGTGCTCGATCCGGAGGCCGTTTGCTAACCTGTTGTATAAGGGGTGCGCCTTCGGAACAAATGAGTGAAACTGTAAACGTTACCCTTCCCGACGGCAGTGTGCAGGCCTTTCCGGCGGGAACGCGGCCCCTCGACGTGGCCCGCTCCATCTCGCCTCGCCTCGCCGACGATGCCATTGTCGCCAGAGTCAACGATGAGCTGTACGATCTGACTCGCCCTCTGGAAACCGACGGGAAGCTGGAAATCCTCACCGCGAAGCGTCCCGAGGCGCTCACGGTGTACCGTCACTCCACCGCGCACCTGATGGCCGCGGCGGTACTCGAGCTGTTTCCGGAGACGAAGCTCGGCGTTGGACCGCCCACCGACACCGGCTTCTATTACGACTTCCAGCGCGAGACCCCGTTCACCCCGGAGGACCTCGAGAGGATCGAGCAGCGCATGCGCGAGCTGCAGGGCCGCGACCTGCCCTACGAGCGCCAGCTCACCCGCAAGGACGACGGCCTGCGCAAGTACGCCGACGACTGGATGAAGCGCGAGCTGATCGCCGAAAAAGCGTCCGACATCTTCACCGAGTACACGCTGGGGCCGCGGTTCATCGATTTCTGCCGCGGCCCGCACGTGCCCTCCACCGGGAAGATCAAGGCGTTCAAGCTGCTGTCCATCGCCGGCGCCTACTGGAAGGGCGACGAGAAGAACCCCCAGCTCCAGCGCATTTACGGCGCCGCTTTCTTCACGAAGAAGGAGCTGGACGAGTATCTCAACCGCCTGGAGGAAGCCAGGAAGCGCGATCATCGCAAGCTGGGGCAGGAGCTCGATCTGTTCAGCGTGCAGGAGCTGGCCGGACCGGGCCTCATCTTCTTTCATCCGAAGGGCGGCATCGTGCGCAAGATCATGGAGGACTGGATGCGGGACCAGTACCTCGCCCGCGGCTACTCGCTGGTGTACACGCCGCACGTGATGCGCCACGAACTCTGGAAAACATCCGGCCACGCCAACTTCTACAGCGAGAACATGTTCAAGCCCATGGAGCTGGACGACGCCGAGTATCAGCTCAAGCCCATGAACTGTCCCGGCCACATCCTTATCTATGCCGATAAACTGCGCAGCTATCGCGATCTGCCGGTGCGGCTGGGCGAGCTGGGAACCGTGTACCGCTACGAGCGGTCGGGCGTGATGCACGGCCTGTTGCGGGTTCGCGGATTCACGCAGGATGACGCGCACATTTTCTGCACGCCGGAGCAGATTGAAGACGAGATCGTGAACTGTCTGGAATTCGCCGTCGATGTTCTGCGCACCTTTGGATTCGACAGCTACCAGGCGGAGATCTCCACCTGGGATGGCGGCGCCAGCGGGAAATACGACGGCGCGCCCGAACAATGGCGCCTGGGCGAGGGCGCGCTGCACAAGGCCGTGGATCGCCTGAAGATGGACGCGAAGGTGATGCCGGACGAAGCGGCATTTTATGGCCCCAAGATCGACGTGAAGCTGGTGGACGCCATCGGCCGGCTGTGGCAGCTCTCCACCGTGCAATTCGATTTCACGCTGCCGCGCCGCTTCGGACTCGAATACGTGGCCGACGACGGAAAGAAGCATCAGCCGCTCATGGTGCACCGGGCGCTGTTCGGCTCGGTGGAGCGGTTCTTCGGCATCCTGCTGGAGCACTACGCCGGGGCTTTCCCGGTGTGGCTCGCCCCGCTGCAGGCCGCGGTGCTGCCCATCACCGACCGGCAGCTCGAATACGCGAATCAGGTGTGCGCGAAGCTGCGCAACGGGGGAATCCGCGCCACGGTGGACGATCGCAAGGAGAAGGTGAACCTCAAGATCCGCGAAGCGCAGTTACAGAAGGTCCCCTTCATGCTCGTGGTGGGCGACCGCGAAGTGCAGACCGGCGCCGTTTCCGTGCGCAACCGCCGGCACGGCGATCAGGGCGTCCGCCCGCTGGAGCAGTTCCTCGTGGACATCGGCCGGCTGATCCGCGAGAAGACCCCGGTTGAATGATCGGTACGCCGACCATTGCATTGGCGGTGCTGCCGGCGGGATCGCTCGGGGGAGCACGCTGACGCGCCGGCTCCTACGACGTGCTGCGCGAGAACAGCGATAACAGGCTGGAGGCAAGCGACTCCGGCTTGCGGCCTTTCTGTTCGCGCCCGGCCAGCCGGTCCGCCAGTCCGTGCAGCGCGCGGCCCAGGTTGCTCCCGGGCTGGATCAGCTTGCCGTCCATGAGAGCCTTCTGGACGGCATCCGGGTCGGTCGGCAGCACGTGGCAGATGTCCGCATCGAGCGCCGTTCCGATCACATCCTGCTCCAGGCCGTTCCCGTGCTCGTAGCGGTTCACGACGATGCGCGTCTTCCAGCGGCCAATCTGGTTCCGTTGCAGGTAGGCCAGCGACCGCTGCGCCGCCTGCAGGGCGGGCAACTCGTTGGTGGTGATCAGCAGTACCTCGTCGGCCGCCTGCGCCTGGCTCAGGTTCCAGCGCCCGTAGACGCTGTTGGTGTCGAGAATGGCGACATCGTAGTTGTAGCGGGCGTATTCGATCACCGCGGCGGCATCGGACAGGTCCGATTGGCCTTCGCCCGGGTTCTCCGGCGAAAGCAGCACGTCGACGCCGTTCTGCGGTGTCACCATGGCCTTCCAGAGGTCTTCGTCGATGTCACCGGACCGGTGCAGGACGTCCAGAAAGCTGAATGTCCCCTTAAGTTTCAACAGGAAGGAAAGAGTCCCGGCGAGCGGGTCGAGATCGGCGAGCAGAACGCGCCGGGCCCCCAGCCGCTTGCACTGCCATGCCAGGTTGGCCGCGATGGTGGTGGCGCCGCACCCGCCTTTGGCCGGCACTACCAGCCAGACACGGGCTCTTTTGGCCACAACCGCCGGATTGAGCCGCGCGATCTTGGCCATGGCCGCTTCCAGTTGTTCCTGCGTAAACGGCTGCACCAGGAACTCGGTGGCGCCCTGGCGCAGGCAGCGGAGAATCAGCCCGGAATCGTCGCCGGACAGCATGGCGACGACCGGGATCGCACTGTGAATCGCCAGCAGGTCGGCGAGGCATTTGAGCGCCCGCTCCGGATCGGTGGTGACGTCCAGAAAGCAGAGGTTGGCGCCGTGCGCCGTCATGTTGTCCTGAAGTTCGCGTGAGGTGGGATAGGTGCGTAGCTGAGAGGCGGGCGAGAGCGCCGGATGGCGGGACACCAGCGGCAGCATTTCCAGCGTCAACTGGTTGTTGGGGCTGACGAACAGAGCCTTCCAGTTTCCGTTGGATCTCGGGTTTTCGGAGGACCTGCGATCCGGACGAACCACTATCGATTACATCGGCGGCCTGAGAGGATAACATGAGAACCTTTTTATACCTGGGTGACTAAACGTCTGAAGGACATTGCCGATAACCTCGGCGTGGTTTGGGGCGCGAAGGGCGTCGCCTCCGGGGAGCCACGCGGGGGCTTGCGACGGTCGCCATGACGGAACTTAAGACAAAAACAGTAGGCATCTGCGATACTCAGCCGATTGCCGTCCAGGGTCTGAAAGCCCTGCTGATCGAATCCGGAGATTTGTGCCTCACGCATTCCGTTCAGTCTCTCGACGAAGGATGGCGGCTGGCGGAAGAGCACACCGTCGATATCCTCCTGATTGACAAGGCTTTCGGCATGCACACGGTACTCGACTGGCTGATCCGGTTAAGGACCCTCGAACGCGCCCCGGCGATTGTGATCTGGGGCATCTCGGTGACCGAAGCAGAAGCGCTGCGCTTCCTGCAGGGCGGCGCTAAGGCGATCATCCGAAAGACCAGCGAGGTGAAAAAGCTGATTTCCTGCCTGAGCACCGTGGCCGAGGGCCGGAGCTGGATGGAGGATCGCGTCCTGCGCGACTCGTGGCAACGGGAGCGCGGCGGGCGCTCCGAGTTGACCGCCCGCGAGCAGCAGGTCATGCAACTGGTGGAGCAGGGTTTCAAGAACCGCGAGATCGCCACCGAGCTCGGCATCCGGCCAGGAACGGTGAAGATCCACCTCAAGCACATCTTCGAGAAGACCGGCGTGCGCGGGCGCTACGGGCTGGCCCTCACCGGCCTGAGGGAGAAGGGCGTCGTTTCGCTGGCCTGTTGATTCCCCCGGACCCGCGGCGCCGGCCGCGTTTTGCCAACACCAGATGAGCAACGCGGGTGGCGTGCCGCTTATCCCGGCGACACGATCATGGCCACCAGCGGGGCCATTCACGTCTACGGCTTCGAACCCGAACGGTAGTGCCTCAGCGTGATCGACAGAACTCAGTAAGTCATCTTCTTCCGGAGCAGGCGCAGATCGAGAGGGATAGTGGCAAGGACCTCGGCGATCCGCGGACCGGCGTTGCCGGCTCCGTACGGGTTCCTGCAGGTCCGGCATTGCCCGCGAAAACCGTCGTCGCTGGCGCAACGTTCGATGGCGGCGGCGATCGCCTCCGCTTCATAGGGCACATCGAGCACATTGGCGCCTCTCAGACGGCCCTGCTGGCGCGCGCCGATGTTCACGGCGGGGCAACCGAAGGCCGGCGTCTCCTTGATGCCCGCCGATGAGTTGCCGGCGAAAGCTCCTCGCCCGACCCGTCCGATGACATTAAGAAGACCGTGGAAATTCCGCCGGCCGAGACTCTTGAACACCTGGATGTTCGGCCCGGCGGCGCGCTCGACGCGGTGCAACTCGTCGATAATGCGCCGGCCCCCGGCGTCGTTGTTCGGATAGGTCATGACCACCTGGTATCCGCGCCGGGCGAGTGCGGTAAGGGCCTCCAGCGACGCGCTCACCTGTTCGCCGGCACGTTCGAATTCGGTGGTGACAGAATGCTGGCAAAACAAAACGATGGGCCGCGATAAATCCAGGCCGAGCGTGGCAACCACCTCGTCCGGTGTCGCATAGAGTCCGGCGGCCACCAGATCGAGCGCGGGAAAGCCGACGTTGAATACGCGCCACGGCTCTTCGCCCATGCGCCGGACCCGCTCGGCGGCGCACTCGTTGGTGGTGAAATGCAGGTGGGCGAGCTTGGTCATGGCGTGGCGCACGGTATCGTCGAGCGCGCCGCCCTCGGTGTAATCGCCGCCTTCGACGTGGGCGGTGGGGATGTTCATCTGGGTGCCGGCAATGACCGCCGCGAAGCTCTCGAAGCGATCCGCGTAGACAACCAGAAAATCCGGCCTCAGGCCGTCGAGTATCCCGCTCAGGCTCAGGATGCCGGCGCCAATGGCCCGGGCCGTGCCAGAGAGGGCATCCTCGTGCACATCGATGACCACCTGAGCGTGCACCTGGAATCCGTCCGCCGCGATTTCCGCGACGGTGCCACCGAAGTCCTGCTGCAGATGAGCGCCTCCGGCGAGCAGGAAATACTCCAGCCGCGGGTCGGCGGCGATGGCCCGCAGAATCGGATATTGCAGCCCGTACTCGGCACGGTTACCCGTAAAAACGGCGATTTTTCGCTTTTTGCCAGTCATGGAGCGAGTCGTTGCGTGAGGGTTTTCATCAGGCCCTCCCGGAGGGAGGTTTCCACCGCGGATCCGCACAGCGCGCGCAGCCGGCGATTGTCGAGAACGAAGACGGGGATTTCGGCGTCGGGGCATCCCGTTGGAGGCAGGATCTCGGGACGCGGCAGGCCCACGCAACTGGCTGCAACAGCGAGGGCTTCCGCCATTTCGCCGATCGCCGTGCCGTGTCCGGTGGAGACATTGACGACGTGGAGACTCGGGGCCGGGACGAGACCGGCGGACAGGGACAATAGCGCTTCGGCGGCGTCCTCGATATATAGGAAATCGCGAATCTCGCCCATGCTGCGCAACTGGATCGGCTTTCCGGCGAGGGTCTGCTCTATGGCCTGGCCGACAACGCTATTCGGGCCCAACGACGCCCCGTACAGGTTGGCGAGGCGCGCGATCACGGCGCCCATTTCGAACTCCGCGCGATAACCGCGCACGAACGCCTCGCCGGCGAGCTTGCCGGCCGCGTAAAGCGAGCATGGCTCCACGGGATGGTCCTCGTCCACCGGGAGATAACGAGGGCGCCCGTACACGTGGCCGGTAGACGTATAGACGAATCGCCGGATGCCGCAACGGCGAGCTGCCTCGAGGACTCGGGCAACGCCAATCGCGTTGGTTTCGACCGAGGCCACCGGATGCGCGGCCGATCGCGCAGCGTCCGCGAAGGCCGCGAAGTGGAACAGGACGGTGCAGCCGCCGATCTGGCGCTCCAATTCGGGACAATCCAGGATGCTGCAACGATGGAACACGGCGCCCTTCCGGCTAACCGGAGGCGGCGCCAGGTCCAGGATTGAGATTTGCGCGGCGCCGGCGTCGATGAGTTTTCCGACCAGGCATGTGCCCAGGGCCCCACTGCCCCCCGTAACGACAACCCGCTGGTCAGACCACGTCTCGCTCACAGCGCATACGTCCGTGGCCGGTATTTATCCAGATTCGCGGTCACCCACTCGATGGTGCGCCGCAACCCGTCTTCGAGACTGATTTCGGGCTCCCATCCGAGCACGGCGCTGGCGCGCCGGTGGTCGGCGATCAAACGTTCCACTTCGCTGTTGCCGGGACGCAGGCGCTCGGCCGCGCACTCGACTTTAATGCACCGGCCGGCGATGCGGCCGATGAGCTGGGCCAGGTCGCCGATACCGATCTCCCGGCCGGAACCGAGGTTAATGGTCTGCCCGACCGCGGCGGGCGTGGACGCGGCCAGGACATAGCCGTTCACGGTGTTTGCCACATAGTTCAAATCGCGCGTCGGGCGCAGGTTGCCCAGCTTCACGATATCGCCCGAGAGGATCTGGCCGACGATGGACGGAATCACCGCGCGCGCAGATTGTCTCGGACCGAAGATGTTGAAAGGCCGGATGGTGATTGCCGCGAGGTCGAACGAGCGGTGGAACGCCTCCACCATTTTGTCCGCGCCGATCTTGCTCGCCGAATACGGGGACTGGCCCTGAAGAGGGTGCGCCTCGTCAATGGGGACGTGCAGCGCGGTTCCGTACACTTCGCTGGTAGACGTGTGAATCAGCACATCCGGGCGGGTTTCCCGCGCCGCCTGCAGCACGTTCAGCGTTCCTTGCACGTTCGTGCGGACATACGATTCCGGAGCGATGTAGGAATAGGGAATGCCGACCAGCGCGGCGAGATGAAACACGACATCCGCTTCATCCATGATCCGGCGAATGGAATCGCGGTCGCAGATGTCGCCGGCGACGATATGCATTTCGGAGGAAAGCGGCGAGGCGTCAAGCCAGCCGCGCGAGTTCAGCGCGTTGTAGTGCACCAGCGCACGCACGCCGGCGCCGAGCTCGACCAGGCGCTCGGCCAGATGGCTGCCCACAAAGCCGCCGGCGCCGGTCACCAGGACGGTCTTCTTAGCCCAGTTCACGGGAGAGCCTTTCCGATCGGCGGTTACGTCACTACGCCCACCAAACGCGATCTCAGGTCTTCGACGGCGTATTCCAGTTGGGCGCGCTCGTAATCGGCGTGACGTCCGATGTCGAGCCAGGGCTCGCGGATGGGAAAAGCCACCACCATCCCGCCTTCTCCGACCAGCGTTTCGATCAGGTCGGTCATATGAAACCGCCGCTCCGCGGGGATGTAGGCGTACACGCCTGGCTGGAGCAGGTAGATGCCGGCATTCACGAAAACGCCGACGCTCGGTTTTTCCCGGATGCCCGTGACTCGCGAGCCGGAGCACTCCACGACGCCGTAAGGAATCGGTATCTCGTAGCGGCTCACGGCCACCGTCATGTCCGCGGCATGCTCCTGGTGATACGCGTACAAAGCCTCGAAATCGACCCCGGTAAGGATATCGCCGTTGATGACCAGCACGGGCTCCGTCGGTTCCGGCATCAGGCGCAAGGCTCCGCCCGTACCGAGCGCTGCCGTTTCGTTCAGATATGAGATATCCACTCCGAACGCGGCGCCATCTCCGAAATAGTCGACGATTGCCGCCGGCCGGTAATGTGTCGCGACTTTCACCTTGCGAATTCCAAGCGCCCGGAGCTGCGTGATGATGTGCTCCATCAAAGGTTTGCCGCCGACGGGCAGCATCGGTTTGGGAAGATCGTCGGTAAGGGGTCTCAGCCGGACGCCGCGCCCCCCCGCCATCACCAGAGCCTGCAGCAGGCGCTCTTTTTCGGGCGCGAGGTCGCTGAGGATCACCACGTCGATGACGCGCATATCCGCGTCGACGATGGGAATCTGCCGCACGCAGTGCTCACGCATGATGGCCAGCAGGACGGCGGGATCCGTGCCCGCTGGAGCGGTGACCGGGGATGGATGCGGCAATCTCGCTTTGATCTCCAACAGGCTCTCTACGGCGTTGGTCAGGCCGCAGCCCGCCAGGATGCCACGGCGCACGTCGCCATCGGTAAGCGCGTTGATGAGCCGGCCGTCGCCGTCGACTACCAGGGCGAGACCGAGGCCGCTGCTCCGGTCAATGCACCCGATCGCCTCTTCAATGGTGGCGCCCGGAGACAGCGAGAGTGCGTTGAAATCAGCCCCCATTATTGCTCGTGTTCCACTGGTTACTTGTGCCCAGGCGCGCGGACTTTTCTCATTCGCCCTTGCCCGCGGAGCCACTCGCCGGCAACCCGGCAGCGCCTTCGCGGTTGGACTCCGAGATTCCCAACGGATGGATTACGGACCGTCCGCTCTGCGGCCCGGCTCTGCGGCCCGGCTCTGCGGCCCGGCTCTGCGGCCCGGCTCTGCGGCCCGGCTCTGCGGCCCGGCTCTGCAGCCGGGCTCTGCGGCCCGGCTCTGCGGCCCCGCTCTGTGGCCCGGCCCTGCGGCCCGGCTCTGCGGCCTGACTGCTATTCTGATAGTTCGTGCGCTACCTTCTGTTCGCGCTGCTGGTTCCGGCGGCCTTCTCCGCGAATCTCACCGGCATACTCCAGGACGAACTGCAGCGCAACTTCGCGGCACTCCGGCAGAAAGCGAACCCGGCGCCCTACTACATCGCCTATGGGGTGACCGAGGACGAGAGCGACTCGCTGGCCGCGGCCAACGGTGCAATTCACGCCCACAACCACTCGCGCGGGCGCGTTCTGGATGTCTCCTTACGGGTGGGCAGCCCGAAATTCGACAACTACCATCCCATCCGCGGCGAGCGCGGCCAGTTCCGGGTCAGCACGGCGATTGCCATGGACGACGTCCCGAACTCCATTCGCAATGCGCTGTGGCTGGAAACGGATCGCGCGTGGCGCGCGGCGGCGCAGAGATTCACCGAGGCGAAAACCGGCGCGCAGACCACCGTGGCCGAGGAGGACAACTCCGACGACTTTTCCTCGGAAGATCCGGCCACGTTCAGTGAAGATACGCCACACTACCATTTCTCCGAACAGGAGTGGACCGGCCGGCTTCGCCGCGTCTCCGCCCTGCTGGCCCAGGGGTCGGCCGTTCTGGCGTCGAATGTAGCGGTTGCGGTGACCCGGGAGACCAGAACGCTGGTCACCACCGACGGCACGCGCGTGGAACACGGCCGCATCTTCGCCCGCCTGGTGATGACCGCTCGCGGCAAGGCCGGCGACGGGATGGATCTCAGCACCATGGCGACATTCGAAGCCGCCGATGCGGACCGCCTGCCGAAGCTCTCCGAGCTGGAGGCCTCGGCCCGCCAGGTTTCCTCCGATCTCGAGAAGCTGATCGACGCGCCCGTGGTGGATCCCTTCGTCGGCCCGGCCATCCTCTCCGGCCGTGCCGCCGGCGTGTTCTTCCACGAGATCTTCGGGCACCGCGTGGAAGGCCAGCGCCAGCGGGACGAGAACGAAGGCCAGACTTTCACCAAGAGCGTCGGCAAGCCCGTACTCCCCGATTTTCTCTCGGTGATCTTCGACCCGACCCGCCGTTCGTTCGATGGGATCGAACTCAATGGCTGGTATGCGTATGACGACGAGGGTGTGAAAGCGCGGCCGGTGACGGTGGTCGAGAACGGCATTCTGAAGACGTTTCTGATGTCGCGCATGCCCATCAGGGGGTTCGATCGCTCCAACGGGCATGGCCGCCGCGAGCCCGGGTTCGATATCGTGGCGCGGCAGTCGAACCTGATCGTGGAATCGAAGAATCGGGTGCCGGAGGCGAAGCTGCGGGAGATGCTGATCGCCGAGATCAAACGCCAGGCAAAGCCGTATGGGTTGTACTTCCGCGATGTCACCAGCGGATACACCACCACCAGGCGCCGCGGGCTGCAGGCCTTCACGGTGGTGCCGGTGGTGGTGTATCGCGTGTACCCGGACGGCCGTCCGGACGAGCTGGTGCGGGGAGTGGACATCGTGGGCACGCCGCTGGCCAGCTTCTCGCGGATACTGGCCACCTCCGACCACGCCGCGGTTTTCAACGGCATCTGCGGCGCCGAATCGGGCAGCGTGCCGGTGTCGGCCATTTCTCCGGCGCTGTTGGTTTCCGAGATCGAGGTGCAGAAGAAGGAGCGCTCGCTGGACCGTCCTCCGTTTTTGCCGCGGCCGGAGGAACGGCCATGAGAGTGGATGCCGGACACGCGGCGCCAACGCGGCTGGCGCCGCGTGTCCTGCTCGCTCTCGTCTGCCTGGCAGCCGCGCCCGCCCCCGCCCAGGACAACGACGTTCCGTTGCGGGCCATGCACGACGAAATGGAGCGGATCCCGGAGCTGCGGGTGGTGGGCGGATCGGACCCACTGTATCTCCTCCAATACTCGCTCGACGACGTGGATACCTTTGCAGCCACGGCCTCGCTGGGAGGGCTTTTGTCCGAGGGACGGAGGCGGTTTCGCGTGTTTCGCGTCCACGCCCGCGTGGGCGACTACATTTTCGACAACACTAACTACGTGTACTCCGACCTGCCCTCGGGCGTTCGTTTTGACACTGGTTTTCTGCCGCTGGACGACGACTACCGGGCGGTCCGCCAGGAGATCTGGCTGGCCACCGATGCCGCCTACAAGACGGCGCTGGACGCCATCGGCCACAAACGCTCGGCGTTGCAGAACGTCAACGTGACCGAGGCGCTGGCCGACTACACCAAATCGCCGCCCGTCCGGTTGATCGAGCCCGTGGTGCACATCCCCTTCGACCAGGCGGCGTGGACCGCGCGCACGGTGGCGCTGTCGGCTGTTTTCGCGGACTACCCGCAGGTTCTGGGGTCGAACGTCGAGTGCGAGTTCGTAGGCTCCACGTCCTACATGATGAACTCCGAGGGGACGGCCATGCGCCGGCCCGACCATCTGACGTTCGTGCGCGTGCGCGCATGGGGTCAGGCCGCCGATGGAATGGTGGTGCGCGACGGCGCCGTGAGCGCGGCGTTCGAGCCGTCGACGATGCCATCCGAACTGGACCTGCGGCGTACCGTGGCCGATGTCGCCGCCACGGTGACATCGCTGCAGGCGGCTCCGCGCGGGGAGTCTTTCAGCGGTCCCACGCTGTTCGAGCCGCGCGCCGCGGCGCAATTGTTCGCGGCGGTGCTGGCCGGCAATCTCAAGCTCACGCGCAAGCCGGTCGCGCAGCCGGGGCAGCCGGTGCCGTGGTCGCCCAGCGAGCTCGAAGGCCGCCTGGGATCGCGCATCCTGCCCGAGTGGATGGACGCGGTGAACGATCCGAGGCAGAGCGAATGGCACGGCAGCACCCTGCTGGGCCATTACGATATCGACGACGAGGGCGTGGCGGCGCAACCGACGGTGGTGGTGGATAAAGGCGTGCTCAAGGGTTTCCTGCTCACGCGCACGCCGGTGAAGAAGGGGTTGGAAGCATCCAATGGCGCCGCTCGTCTTCCCGGTCCGTACGGAGCCGCCGGGGCGGGGCTGGGGAATCTGTTCATCAGCGCCTCCACCTCCACTCCCCTCGCCGAGTTGAAGAACAAGTTGATCGCGCTCTGCCAGGAGCGGCAGAAACCGTACGGGATTGTGGTGCGTGAGATCGACTTTCCGACGTCCGCGAACGCGGAAGATCTGCAGCGGATGCTGACGGCCATGGAGCGTTCCGGCGGGGGCACGCGGCCCGTTCCCGCGCCCATTCAGGTCTACCGCGTGTACCCGGACGGGCGCGAGGAGCTGATTCGCGGCGTTCGATTCCGCGGCGTCTCCACGCGATCGTTTCGCGATATTGTGGGGGCCTCCGGGGAGACCGCCGTCCTCAACTACATGGACAACAGTGCGCCGTTTGCCATGATGGGGGCGGGCGGGTACGTCAGCGATTCCACCGTGGTTTCGCCGGGCGTTCTGTTCGAGGAGATGGAACTGGAGCCGGTGGAGGAAGAAGCGCCGCGGATCCCCATCGTGGGACCGCCCCCGCGCACGAAAGACGGGGGAAAGATTGACTGATGTGGGTGCGCCTGACACCGTTCAGTTTGCGTGGGGGGACACGCAGAGCAAGTCGCGTTCCTTCGGTTCCGGGCAAAAACGCGGCTGGCGGCGCGTGTCCGATTGGCGGACGAAGCCCAAAGTAGTCCGCTCCCCGTTTTGCCCCGTTTGCCTGCCCGCCCCCGGCTCTGTGATAGCAACTGCTCCGCGTTGCAGCATAGCCGCAAACAAGGAGCGGGGCGGCATTGGCCACAGGCGAGAGACGAATGCCGACCTTATCCGGGGACAAGGAGACCTTTGCGGCTTCGCCCCTGGTCAAGGCCGCCGCAGGCTGGGAGCCCAATGCCACTTAACTTTTCACCTGAGGCGCGGTACGGCACGGTGTACTACTACACCCAGGAATCTTCGCAGCCCGCGACAATTCGAAGTGGGGCAGGCCCTCGGCCTGCGGCGGCCCCGGCCAGGGGCGAAGCCGCAAAGGTCTCCTTGTCCCCGGATAAGGTCGGCATTCGTCTCTCGCCTGTGGCCAATGCCGCCCTGCCCCTTGTTTGCGGCTATGCTGCTCTGCGGGGCAGACCCCCGGTCTGCGCGGGTCCCCCGGACCCGCTCTTCGCTGGCAGAATCAGGCATCTGTTCACAGGAACAGGCCGGCCGGGGGCCGGCCGCAGCCCGAGGGGCTGCCCCACGAATTCTGTATAAGCCTCCGTTAGTGGAAAAGTTAAGTGGCATTGGGCCGGGAGCCTGCCCCACTTCGAATCGCCACGGGCTGACCAGCGTGTCATGCGCATTCTGAGCCGTTCCATTTTCCGCGAAGTGTTCTCCAGCGCCATGCTGGGGGCGGCCCTGTTCACGTTCGTTCTGTTTCTGGAGCGGATGAGCAAGCTGTTCGAGCTCATGGTGCGCAGTTCGGCGTCGCCGGCCACCGTGGCCCAGTTGTTTTTGCTGGCGATCCCGTTTACCCTCACTTTCACCATTCCGCTGGGCGTGCTTGTAGGCACGCTCATCGCGCTCAGCCGGATGGCCGGCGACGGCGAGATTACCGCCATGCGTGCGGCCGGTGTCCCCAGCCGGGTGGTCATTGCACCCGTGCTGACACTGGCCACCCTGGGTCTTCTGGTAGCCGCCTTCACGACGTTGTGGCTGAAGCCGTGGTCGCTGTGGCAAACCGATCGCACCTTGAACCGGATGGTGGCGGCGCAGCTTACCGCCGATGTCCAGCCGCACGTGTTCGACGAGCAGTTCCCGAACACCATTCTGTACGTGGGCGACGTTATTCCGGAGGGCCCGGTCTTTCGCTGGCGCAACATCTTCATGGCGGACCTGACCCCGCCCGACAGCCGAAAATCGCAGGGCCACGAGAGCGGCGACCTGCCCCGGATCACCGTGGCCACGGAAGCTCTTGCGGCCCCCGACGTAAAGCACAACCGCATCCAGCTTTCCATGCAGCGCGGCAACACGTATGACGTGGGCAAGAGCGTGGCGGATTTCTATTCCACCCGCTTCCAGCACGGCGAGGAGTTGCTGGAGGCGCAGAAGCCGGAGGACGTCAAGTTTATCCGCAGCGTCACCGAACTCGACACGCGTCCGCTGTACCGGCTCGCCTACAAGGAGAAGGACGTCGATCCTTTGAAGCGGATCGAAGCCCGGATCGAGTTTCACCAGCGGCTGGCGCTCCCACCCGCGTGCATTCTGCTGGCCCTGCTGGGGGTCCCGCTGGGGGTCTACTCGCGGCGCGGCGGCAAGTCCACGGCGTTCGTGCTGACCATCGCACTGGCGTTCCTGTACTACATGGGACTGATCACCATGATCGGGCTGGCGCGCCAGAAGACCCTCCCCACCGGCCCGGCCGTCTGGACTCCCGACATCGTGTTCGCGCTCATCGGATTGTTTCTGCTGCTGCGGCTCGATATTCCCGGAGACCGCGACTGGTTGTCCATGGCGCGCGGGTGGCTCACGTCCCTGATCGAGAGCCTGCGCGGCGTACTGCCGGAGGGCCCGGGCGCGGCGCCCTCGCGACTGTTTCTGCGAATTCCCTTTCTTCCACAACTGGTGGACACCTATGTGCTGTCCACCTTCCTGTTCTATTTCGCGGTGTTGCTGGCGAGTCTGGTGACCATGGCCGAGGTGTCCACGTTCTTCGAGCTGTTGAGCGACATCATTCGCAATCACATCGCCATGTCCCGGGTGGGCGAATACCTGTTCTTTCTGGCGCCCCATCTGATCTACGAATCCACGCCTGTAAGCGTGCTGGTGGCGGTGCTGATTTGCCTCGGACTTCTCACCAAATACAACGAGGTGACGGCGTTCAAGGCCTGCGGCGTCAGCCTGTACCGTTTATCGATTCCGATTCTGGTGGCGAGCGCCGGACTCAGCGGCGCGCTGTTCGCCTTCGATCACTACTACGTGCCGGGCGCCAACAAGCGGCAGGACGCCATCCGCAACGAGATCAAAGGACGGCCCCCGCAGACTTCCGAGCGGGCCGACCGCAAGTGGATTCTGGGGGGCAGGGGGTCCCGCATTTACTACTACAAGTATTTCGATCCGAGGCAGCGCGTGATGGCCGGCGTCACCGTCTATGAAGTGGACCCGGCCACCTTCCGTCTGGTGCGCTACGTCGCCGCCGAGCGCGCCCATTGGGAACCGGGCCTCAATCTCTGGGTCTTCGAAAATGGCTGGAGCCGCGATACCGCCGTCGATGGCGACACTTTGAACGACTTCTCCGGCCGCGTGGCCAGCTTCGCCGAGCTCAACGAGGGACCCGACTACTTCCTCAAGGAAGTAGTGCCGTCCAAGCAGATGAACTTCCAGCAACTCGCCGATTACATTAGCGAGTTGCAGCAGGGCGGGTTCGACACCATCAGCCTGCAGGTGCAATTCTACCGGAAGTTCTCGGTGCCGCTGTTCGCGCTGATCATGGCCATGATCTCCATTCCGTTTGCGTTCCTTACCGGGAACCGCGGGGCCATGGCCGGGGTGGGGGTGAGCCTGGGCATCGCTTTCACATACTGGTCGGTGAGCGCCCTGTTCGAGCAGGTGGGGAACGTGAACCTCATGCCCGCCGCCGCGGCCGCCTGGTCGCCGGATGCCCTGTTCGCCCTGGCCGGTCTCTACTTCTATTCGCGCATGAGCACGTAAGGCCGCCCCTGGGGCGCCGCCCCACCTGCTAAAGCCCCGTACCGCACCTGCCGATGGCTCATCTGGACGCTGTCCTCGCCATCGATGTCTGTCATCGCCGCACCGCCCGTCGCGCATGGAGCTATTGCCGCTCCCGCGCGCACGCTGCCCGCTTTGTTGCGGAGATTCCTGCTGCCGTCGTTCGCCGACTGGTTCTTCGTGGCGCTGCTGGTCTGGATCTTCATGGCCGGTTCGGGGGGCTGGAGCGCACTTCTGGCCGATGGCGATATTGGCTGGCATATCCGTGCCGGCCAGTACATTCTGAACACGCACACGGTGCCCCATGCCGACCTGTTCTCGTTCTCTCTGGCGGGGCAGCCGTGGTTCGCGTGGGAGTGGCTCGCGGACGTGATCTTCGCGCTGCTGTACGGCGCCGCGGGGCTGAAGGGTGTGGTCCTGTTCGCCGGGGTCCTGATTGCGGCGTTCGGCGCGATGCTGGTCCGCTACATGGTGTGGCGGGGAGCCAACGGTCTGATCGCGGTTATCGTGTGTCTGGTCGCCGTGGGCGCCGCGAGCGTGCACTTTCTGGCGCGCCCGCACCTGGTCACGCTGGTGTTCCTTGTGGCCACGCTCTGGCTGCTGGATGCCGATCGCCAGCGGCCATCCCGCGCGGTGTGGCTGCTGGTGGCGCTCACCGCGCTGTGGACCAACCTGCACGGCGGGTTCGCCATCGTGTTCATGGTACTGGGTTTGTATGCGCTGGGCGCCCTTGCCGAGGGGAGGGAAGGATGGCCGCGCGCGGGCCGGTATGGCGTGCTGTTTTCGGCCTGCGCCGGGGCCACTCTGGTCAATCCCTACGGCTGGGGATTGCATCGCCATTTGGTTGAGTATCTGCGATCGGACTGGATCAGGAACGTGGTGCAGGAGTTTCAGGCGCCCACCTTCCGCTCCGAGAACCAGTTGCAATTCGAGATCCTCCTTCTGGCCGGGATCCTGGCGGCGGGCGCGTGCCTCCGCCGCATGTCGCTGACGCAGCCTCTTCTGGTTGTTGGATTTGCCCACCTGGCGCTGACCAGCGCCCGGCATATTCCGCTGTTCGCGGTGGTTGCCGCTCCCCTGATCGCGGGGGAAGGGACGCGGTTGTGGGCTGGGCTGGTGGAGCGGAGCCGGCCGCGGTCGGTGGTGCGGATTCTGGAGGCGGTCACGGCTGGCGCGTCGGCGAACTTCCGCCGCTGGTCGTTGTTCCCTCCGCTGGTGATTCTGGTAATCGCGGCCGTGCCGGGGATTACTTTCTGGCCCCCGGATTTTCCACAGCAGATGTTTCCGGTTGGGATGATCTCCGCAAATACGCAACTTATTGTGGGTTCACGGGTACTGACAACCGATCAGTGGGCGGACTATCTCCTGTTTCGTTTCTGGCCGAGTACTAAGGTCTTCGTGGACGGGCGTACGGATTTCTACGGGTCCCGCGTCGGAGGCGAATACCTCGACCTGTGGCACGGCCAGGGCCGGTGGCGCGCACTGCTTGATCGGTATGGCTTTCAGACGGCGCTCATTCCACCAGACTGGGCACTTTGCGCCTTGCTGCGGCAGGATCCGGCATGGCGGGAGATCCGCGCCGACAAGCAGGCGGTCCTGTTCGTGAAGGCCACCGGAGGCCCGGCGGGCGGTAGCGAGGGCGCCTCCCCGGCGGGCGCTTCAGACCGAATCGGGGCAGGCGTACTAAGAAATCGCAATAGCCGCCCCTAATGAAAAGCTCCCAAACGGTCGAAGTACTCACAGGGAAGTACTCACAGGAAGGATAGCGAATGAGACACAAGGCGAGCCCGGGCTGTTCGGCTTTCCTGAACAGAAGCTCCGATCTGAGGATTCCGACCGTGCCGGTGGAGTGGTTGGGCGGCGGGCCCTGGCGTCTGCCCTCGGGCAAGGCCCTGGCGGAGTTCGCCTTGCAGAGCGGGTTTCTGGCGCCGCTGGCATTCCGATCCGGTTGGTTTGGCAGCGGGATATCGCCGGGCGAGAGTGGCGGCGGGTCGAATCGCAAACGCGTTCAACGAGCGTAGGGGGGAACGTGGCGGGAAGCGTGACAGCGCAGGTGGAACCATGACAGCAACGACATGGGTATCGCTCGCGGTGGGGCTGTCCGCCTCGGTGGAGGACCTGGCGAAGAGGCGAATCTCGAACTGGATTCCGGCGGCGGCGGCACTGGCCGGGTTCGCGATTCACGTTTACGGCAACGGATGGAAAGGGGCAATCAGCGCCGCGCTTGGTCTTGTTGCGGGGTTCTGCGTGTTCCTTGTTTTCTATTTTCTGGGGGGCATGGGCGGCGGTGACGTGAAGCTCATGGCGGGCTTCGGCGCGATCGTGGGCATCGAGCGGCTGCTCGCGGCGGCGCTGTGGACGGCGGGAATTGGCGGAATCATGGCGTGCGCCGCACTGGGGATTCGCGAGTGGAAGCGATGGAGGCGGAGGCGGCGCGCTGGGGACAACAAGGAGCCGGACAACGAGCGAGACCGGTCAATCCCCTATGCGCCGGCAATCGCCATGGGTGCGCTGCTGAGTCTTGTACCATGACCGGGCGGCAGGAGAAGGGCATATGGACCGAAGGTTTCTAACTGTTCTGGGGGTCAGCCTGGTGTTTGCGCTGGTGGTAGCCAGCATCTTCTACCAGATAACGGCGCGCGCCGGCGGCCCGAAGAAAGCGGAAGCGCCGCCACCCTCCGAGACGAAGGACGTGGTGGTGGCCGCCAGACCGCTGGCGGTGGGTGTGACCATCAAGCCGGCCGATCTGAGAATCGACAAGGTCGTCCCCGCGGCATTTCCCAAGGGGGCGTTCTCGAAGATGGAGGAAGTGGTGGACCGGTCCGTAATCAGCAACATCCTGGTGGATGAGCCGATCCTCGACCCCAGGCTCGCCCCGCGCGGCAGCGGTGTTGGACTGGCGCCCATTATTCCTCCGGGCATGCGCGCGGTATCGATCCGGGTAAACGACGTCACCGGCGTCGCCGGCTTCGTTTTGCCGGGGATGCGGGTGGACGTGCTGGTTACCGGGCGTCCGGCGTCGCTGAACGACACCGTAACCACCACCTGCCTGCAGAACATGATGATTCTGTCGGCGGGCACGGCCATGCAGCCCGACGCAAAAGGTCAGGCCATCCCGGCTCCCACGGTGACGCTGCTGGCCGATCCCAGCCAGGCGGAGGTTCTGACGCTGGCGAACGGCGAGGGACGGATTCAACTGGTCCTGCGCAATGGCAGCGATCAGGCGCTGGTAAAGACGCCGGGGAAGGAACTCAGCGAACTCTACGGCTTCCACAAGAGCCGCCCGGAGAGTACAGCGAAACCGCGTAAGCCGGCGCCGGTAGCGGCGGTGCCGCCCCCGCCCCCGCCTCCGGACCAGATTGTGGTGTTCCGGGGCACCCAGAGGAGCGTGGAAACCGTAAACAACGGCCAGCCGGCTGAGGCAGGGAAATAGTTATGGCGTCAAAACGAATTCTCACCGTCAGCGCCGCGGCGATGCTGATTGCACTCGCGTCGGCGATTCGTATGCCAGCGCAGGGCTCCGCCGAGGATCTCCGGCTCACCGTCGGCAAGAGCGTGGTGATCGACTATCCGGTGGACGTCACGCGCATCTCCACCAGCAATCCGGACGTGGTGGATGCGTCGCCGGTCACTTCCCGCGAGATCCTGCTGCAGGGCAAGTCTTCGGGGATCGCGACGCTGGTGGTGTGGAGCAAAACGGGCCAGCGCAACTTCTACAACATCACCATCGAACAAAACCTCGATCCGCTGCGGCGGCTGCTGGCGGAGACCTTTCCGAACGCCGAGTTCCATCTGCAGTGTTCCCGGGACTCGCTGTCGCTGACCGGCCGCGTTCCCTCGAAGGACGTCGCGGACCGGGCCATGGCTCTGGCCGCGCCGTTCGCCAAGCAGATTGTCAGCAATCTGCAGGTGGATGCGCAACCGATCGAGAAGCAGATCGTTCTGCGCGTTCGTTTCGCTTCTCTGGACCGGAACGTGAGCAGCCAGTTCGCCCTCAACCTGGTTTCCACCGGCGCGGCGAACACCATCGCCCGAACCACCACGGGCCAGGCATCGGCGCCCACGCCTTCCAGTATCGGCGGCGGCAGCACCAGCACGTTCACTCTCTCGGACGCGCTGAACATCTTCGCCTTTCGGCCCGACCTGAATCTGGGCGCGGTGATCAGTGCGCTGCAGGCCAAGGGCGTGCTGCAAATCCTCGCCGAACCCAATCTGGTCACCACCAACGGGAAAGAAGCCAGCTTCCTGTCCGGCGGCGAGTTCCCGGTGCCGGTGATTCAGGGCGGCGCGAACTCGGGAGCGGTAACCGTGCAGTTTCGCGAGTATGGAATACGCCTCAGCTTCACGCCCGAGCTGACCGACAATCATACCATTCGCATGCACGTAAAGCCGGAAGTGTCCAGCCTCGACACGGCGCATGCGGTCACCATCAGCGGCTTCTCCATTCCCGCGCTGACCACCCGCCGCTTCGAGACCAATATCGAGCTGGGTCCACAGCAGAGCTTTGTCATCGCGGGCCTGATCGACGACGAGGTGAACGATCAGTTCTCGCGCATACCGGGGCTGTCCAGCCTGCCGGTTCTGGGATCGCTCTTCAAGAGCCGGGTGGAGACGAAGTCCCGCAGCGAGTTGATCGTGCTGGTGACCCCCGAAATCACCAACCCGATACAGCCGGGGCAGCCTCTGCCCGCACCGATCATGCCGGAACAGTTTCTGGGGCCCTCCGCGCCGCAACAGGTGGAGCCAATGCACGGCGCGAATTCCGGGAAGAGTAACACCGTGGGTTCCAACAAGGCAGTTGCCGCCAGCGGCGGGAACTGATCGGCTGGCGGCATGGAGCGGGATATGCATGGCAGACCGCAGGAACTGGTTGCGTTGCTGATCGCGCCGGACCGGGAGCTGGCGCGACAGTTCAGCGCCACCCTGCCACGCACGCGCGCGTTCCAGATCATGGCTGATCTGAAGTCATGGCCCACCCAGCAGGCGCTGGAGATTCGCCTGCGCCAGCTCCGGCCCGAAGTGGTCCTGCTCGACGTGGCATCCGATCTGGATGCGGCCTGCGAAGTGATTCGCTGGGTGGTTTCGTTCTCCGAATCGGTGCAGATTGTGGGCCTGCATCACAGCAACGAGTCGGAGGCGATTCTGCGGTCGCTGCGGACCGGCGCCAGCGAGTTTCTGCACGCGCCCTTCGATCCCGCCAGTCAGGAAGAAGCGATTGCCCGGTTGCGCCGGTTGCGGCAGCCGGAGGCGTCCGAAGCCGCCCCGGCCGGGAACGTCCTCGTTTTTTCCAGCGCGAAACCGGGCTCGGGCGCCTCCACGCTGGCGACACAGACCGCTTTCGCCCTGATGCAGAGCACCGGGAAACGAACCCTGCTCGCCGACTTTGACGTGATGGGCGGCACCATCGGCTTCTACCTGAAGCTGACCCACACCAAATCGCTGCTGGACGCGCTGGGGGTGGCCGACCGCATCGATCCCGTCCTGTGGGGCGGTCTGGTGGTCAACTCCGGCGGCATCGACATTCTGCCCGCGCCGGAGACCCCGGGGGCGGACCTGATCGAGCCGGACCGCCTGCATACCGTGATCGAATTCGCCCGGCTCACTTACGACTGGGTGGTGATCGACCTGCCGGTGGTATTCCAGCGCATCAGCCTGATGACCATCTCCGAGGCGGACCAGGCGTTTCTGATCACCACCTCCGAGCTGCCCAGTCTGCACCTGGCCCGCAAAGCGGTGGCCATGCTGCAGCAACTCGGATTTCCGAGGGAGCGGTTTCAGATCGCCGTCAACCGCATGGACAAGCGGAGCGGCGTAACCGTGGCGGACATGGAAAAACTGTTCAACTGCCATATCCACTCGAAGTTCCCCAACGACGTTCTGGCGCTGCATCGCGCGGTAACGCTGGCCGAACCTCTGGGGAGCGAATGCGAACTGGGCCGGGCCGTCGAGGGGCTGGCCGGGCGGCTGGCGACGGGGCCGGCCGAGCGATCGAAAGCGGAAACGGCGGAGGCGAGGACGGCACTCTCTCTCAGATAACGGGCGTTCATCATGTATCCATCGGTCGAGTCCAAATCGTCGCAGCAGATCACCTGGGAGCAGCGCCTGCTGCGCAATTCCGGCAAGCAGAAGACGGGGTTGAAGCCGGAGTTCCAGGAGCTGAAATTCACCCTTCACCGCAAGCTGGTGGACAAGATCAACCTCGAGGCTCTGGCCACCATCGACAACCAGAGGGTCCGGGCGGAGATCCGCCAGGCGCTGCTGTCGCTCATCGACGGCGAGCCCACGCTGCTCAGCTCGATGGAGAAGCAGCAGATCAGCGACGAGGTGCTGGACGAGGTTTTCGGTCTGGGGCCGCTCGAACCGCTGCTGCAGGATCCCACCATCAGCGACATCCTGGTGAACACGCACCGGCAGGTCTACGTGGAGCGCAAGGGAGTGCTCGAACTGACCAACGTCTCCTTCCGGGACGACGCGCATCTGCTGCGCATCATCGACAAGATCGTGTCGCAGGTGGGCCGCCGGGTGGACGAATCGACGCCCATGGTGGACGCCCGCCTGAGCGACGGTTCCCGCGTGAACGCGATCATCAAGCCGCTGGCGGTGGACGGACCCATTCTTTCCATCCGCCGCTTCAGTACGGACAAGCTGATGCCGCCGGATCTGGTGGAGCGCCGGGCCACCACGCCGGGGATGATGGAGCTGCTCGAGGCGGCGGTCAAAGCCAAGCTGAACATCATCATTGCCGGCGGTACGGGCTCCGGCAAAACCACGCTGCTCAACGCCTTGTCCGCGTTCATCTCTCCGCGCGAGCGGATCGTGACCATCGAGGACGCGGCCGAACTGCAGCTCAAGCAGCCGCACGTCGTTCGGCTGGAAACCCGTCCTCCAAACCTGGAGGGCCATGGCGCGGTACGGCAGCGGGAGCTGCTGGTCAACAGCCTGCGTATGCGGCCCGATCGCATCGTGGTGGGCGAGGTCCGCGGCGAGGAAGCGCTGGACATGCTGCAGGCCATGAACACCGGTCACGACGGCTCGTTGACCACGGTGCACGCCAACAGCCCGCGCGACGCGATCTCCCGCCTCGAGGTCATGGTTTCTCTGGCCAACTCGAACATGCAACTGGTGTCCATACGCCAGCAGATCGCCGCCGCCGTGCACGTGCTGGTGCAGGCCGCCCGTCTGAGCGACGGCTCGCGCCGCGTCGTCAACGTCACCGAAGTCACCGGGATGGAAGGCGAGGTGGTCACCCTGCAGGACATCTTCGTCTTCGAGAAGCGCGGTCTGAACGCCGACGGGCACGTGGTGGGGCGCTTCGCCGCCACCGGCATCCGCCCGAAATTCTATGAGAAGCTGCTGGCCGCCGGAATCCGGCTGCGGCCCGATTTGTTCGACGAGGTAGTGGAGGTCCAATGACTTTCCTGCTGATCGTCGCCGCGGTCTGGGTGCTGGCGCTGGCCATCTGGTGGGTATCCTCTTCGGCCTTCCGCACGGCCGACGTGGACCGGCTGAAGGCCCGGCTGCTGGGCACCGCGAAAGAGAAGAAGAAATCGTCCGCGCAGGGACCCGCGCTCATCCATCCCGATCAGCCGCAGGCGTCGCTGCTGGTGCGGCTGATCAGCCGCTTCAACCTCGAAAAGCGCCTGCAGGAGATGCTGGAGCAGGCGGGAATGCGGATGACCGTGGCCCGCCTGATACACGCCTGTCTGGCGGCGGGGCTGGCCGGGTTTGCCGTCGCCTGGTTTTTTCTCCCGCTGCGTTTCCGGAGCTTCGCCTGGCTGGCGGTGGTGGCGGGCGGCGCTCTTCCCATTCTGATCGTCGGCCGGAAACGGACCCGGCGGTTGCGCCAGTTCGAGGAGCAGTTTCCCGAAAGTCTGGAATTCGTGGCGCGCTCCATGCGCGCGGGCCACGCTTTCTCGGTATCGCTCGAGATGATTCACCGGGAATTCCAGGAGCCGCTCGCCGGGGAGTTCCGGCGGACCTTCGAGGAGCACAATCTCGGCCTTCCGCTGGACGTCGCGCTGCAGAAACTGGCCAAACGCGTGCCCTCCCTGGACGTTCACTTCTTTGTGTCGGCCGTTCTGCTGCAGAAGCGAACCGGCGGCAACCTCGCCGAGATTCTGGACAAGCTGGCCTACGTGATCCGGGAACGCTTCAAACTGCGGGGCAAGGTGCGCGCCATCAGCGCGCACGGCAAAATGACCGGCACCGCGCTGTCGTGCATTCCGATCGGAGTCGCCGTCCTGATGTTCTACGTCAATCCCGACTACATCCGGTTCTTTTTCCTGGACGACGTGGGGAACCTGATGCTGGGCGGAGCGGTGCTGCTGCAACTGATCGGTTACGGGGTGATCCGCAAGATCGTGAGTATCGAGGTCTGATATGCCGATTCTGGTGGCCTGCGTCATATTCGTGTTGATTGCCATCGGGGCCTCCTTTGTGGGGATGAAGTTGTGGATCCAGCCCAGGGAAGCCATGGACCGCGTGACGGGCGCGGTGGCCATCGAGCACAACGAACAGGTGGCGCACCCCAGTCTGGTGTTCCGGGACATGATCCGCAAACTCGGCAACCTGGTCCCGGTCTCGCCGAAGGATGTCACCGTCATGCAGCGGCGGCTCATTCGCGGCGGCTTTCGCGGTCCCAACGCGCTCAAGATTCTCTACGGGGCCAAGCTTTCGCTGGCGGTGGCGCTTCCACTGATGGCCACGCTGCTGGTCTGGCCCTCGCAGGCCGATCCGGGCAACAAGATGCTGGCGGTGATCGCCGCATTGGTGATCGGCTTCTTCGGTCCCAACGAGTACGTGAAGCTGATGGGCCGGAAACGGCAGAAACAGATCCGCCGGGGTCTGGCCAACGCGCTGGATCTGCTGGTGGTCTGCGTGGAATCCGGGCTGGGTCTGGACCAGGCGATCGTGCAGGTGGCCAAGGAGCTCGAACACGCCCATCCGGAGATCTGCGAGGAGTTCTCGCTGGTGAATCTCGAGCTGAAAGCCGGCAAGCGCCGCGCCGAGGCGCTGCGCAACCTGGCCGAGCGCAGCGGCGTGGACGATCTTAAAAAACTGGTTGCGGTCCTGATTCAGGCGGACCGTTTTGGCACCGGCGTGGCCCAGAGTTTGCGCGCGCACTCCGATTACATGCGCGTGCAGGCGCGCCAGACGGCCGAGGAAAAAGCGGCCAAGCTGGGCGTCAAGCTGGTGTTCCCGATCTTCTTCTGCATCCTTCCGTCACTGTTCGTGGTCACGGTCGGGCCGGTGGTAATGCGCATCATCCGGGAGCTGATCCCCATGATGAACAACATGTGAGAGACGAGTTTTAGAAAGGAGAAACACGATGGATCAATCCGTAATTCGCGTCGTGTGCGCGGTGCTGGCGATCGTCCTTCTCGGACTGATCGTGCTCCGGCGCAAGAAAAGCGCTGAATAGCCGTATTCAGGCGCACGAAGGATCCCGCGGGGCGCGGAGGCCCAGCCGCGCCTCGCCACGGCTCCGGCGGATTCGTCCGCCGTACAGCCGGTTAATCGCGCATCCATTCCCGCCGCCGACGTTCGGGCCGCAGGGCGAGGGGGGCTGGAGCGCAGGCAGTCTTTGTGGGGTGAACGTATGTGCTGGAGAACGTGTGTGCGGGTGCTGGCGGTCGCGACCGTAGCGGCTCTTACGGCTACGGCGGGGACCTTCGGCACGGTGGTTCCCATTGGCGGCGAGGCGTCGGACCTGACCCTCGACGAGGCTCGCGGTGTACTCTACATCGCCGACTTCACGGCCAATCGTATCGAGGTCATGTCGCTGGCGAGCAATACCATTCAGAGTTCCATGAACGTCGCCGCCCAGCCCAGCTCGATGGACATGTCGCCGGACGGCCACTACCTGGTGGTGACCCATTACGGAAACTTCGCGGCTCCGCTCACGGCCTCCAATCTGGTGACCGTCATCGATCTGACTACCCGCGGGCAACAGACGCTGGCCCTGCCCGCCGCGCCACTGGGCGTGGCCTTCGGGGCCGACGGCATGGCGCTGGTGGCTACCGCCTCCGAGTTCCTGGTTCTCGATCCGTCTCTGGGGACCTTCACGCTGCTGGCGACCGTCTCCGACGTCACCGAGACCACCCTGCCAGCCCCGCCGGCGAATTTTCCCGCGACCATCACCGACGCCACGCTGGGAGCTTCCGGAGACCGCACCAGAATCTTCGGGCTCACCAGCTCGATTCTGATCTCCTACAACGCGACCAACCACACCATCGCATCCATGGGCTTCATTTCGTCGCCGCCCATGGGGCCGCTTACCATCAGCGTCGACACCCACGGCGCCTCCTGGGCCGCCGGGTGGATCGTGGGGGATCCCCAGGGCCACGTCCTTTCTCAGTTTTCCAACACGGCCGGCCTGCTGAGCACCGGGACGATCGTGATCGATTCCACTCGCAACAGGATCTACGCGCAGATGGCGCCCAGCGGGGCAACAGCCGCACCGAGCACCCTGCCGCCGCCGGTCCTGATGATCACGGATGCCGATAATCTGACCATCGACGAACAGGTCCAGTTGCCGGAAAACCTTGGCGGCAAGAGCGTTATCACGAAAAACGGCAGCGTGATGTACTCGATCTCCGACAGCGGCGTCACCGTGCTGCCGCTGGCTCAGTTGCCCGCGACCCCGCAGATCCAGACGGCCCAGAGCGACATTCTCTTCACCGGCAGCTACTGCAACCGCGGCGTGGCCACGCAGAATCTCACCGTGTTCGATCCCAGTGGCAATCAGACGCCTTTTTCAATCGCCACGGCGTTTCCCGGAATCGCCGTGCAGCCCGCGTCCGGGGTCACGCCGGCGGTGGTCCAGGTGAGCGTCGATCCGACGGTCTACGCCAACCAGAACGGCACCGCCACGGCCACGCTGCAGATTACGTCGCCGTCCGCGGTCAACGTTCCCAATCCCGTGCGCGTGCTGGTGAACACACGCAGCCCGGACCAGCGCGGGACCATCATCGACGTTCCCGGAACGCTGGTCGATATCCTGCCCGACCCGGTTCGCAACCAATTCTATGTGCTGCGCCAGGACCAGAACCAGGTGCTGGTCTTTGACGGGTCCACGTACAGCCAGATCGCCACGTTGCGCACCAACAACACGCCCACCCAGATGGCCATCACCTACGACGACAACTGGCTTCTGGTGGGGCACGACAATTCGCAACTCCTCTATGCGTTTAACCTGAACACGCTGCAGCCGGCCACGCGGGTGTTCATGCCCTACCGCCATTATCCGCGCTCGGTGGCCGCTTCGGCCAACGCCATACTTGCGGCGAACCGGGTGGCCGGTCCCTTGCACACCATCGATCGGGTGGACCTGGCCTCGGCGACGGCAACCACGCTCCCGTCGCTCGGTCCGTTCCAGAACAGCATCGACGTCGACACCGTGCTGGTGGCCGCGCCCAACGGGTCCGGCATCATGGCCGCCGAAGCCGACGGCAATGTGCTGTGGTACGACTCGACGCAGAATACGTTCACCATCTCGCGCCAGGATTACTCGGCGCTGGGAGGCGCCTACGCAACCTCTTCGTGGGGGTTCTCTCTGGTGGACGGCCATCTCCTCAACGCGTCGCTGGTCACGGTGGCGCAGTTCGAGAACCAGACGGGAAGTTCATCGGGCTTCGCCTTCCTCGGCCAGACCGGCTTTCGCTCCACTGCCTCATCCACCAGCGCTCCGGGCGTGATCGAGAGGGTTGACGTCTCCACTCCGGTGCCGTACACCAGCCTGCCCGTGCGGACGGCGGAAGCGCCTTTGGCCGGCAACGCGGCTTTTGCCTTCACGCGCACCCTGGCGCCCCTCTCCAACCAGAAGGCCATCGTGGAACTCACCACCTCCGGATTGACCGTGCTGCCCTGGGCCTACGACGCCTCGGTGGCGCCTCCGAACATCGACCAGGTGGTCAGCGCCGCGGATGGCTCGCCGAACATCGCGCCGGGAGGCCTGATCTCGCTGTATGGCGAACAGTTGAGCCCCATCAGCCTGGTGGCCAGCCAGATTCCGCTGCCCACCGCTCTTGGCGATAGCTGCCTCACGGTGGACGGACTGGCCGTGCCGGTGATGTTCGTGTCGCCGAGCCAGATCAACGCGCAGCTCCCGTTTGAGGCGAGCGGCAACGTCACCTTCACGCTGCTCACGCCCGGAGGAATCAGCAACAACTTCAACACGGTGGTGTCCAGCGCCGCGCCCAGCGTGTTCATGAGCGGCGCCGCCGGCCCGGAGACCGGGCTGCCCACCATCATTCGCGCCAACAACGACAACCAGTTGGTCACCGCTTCCGATCCGATCCATGGCGGCGACACGCTGGTGATCTACCTCACCGGGCTGGGGCTGACCAGTCCGCAGGTGGCCGACGGCGCCGCTGCGCCCCTCTCGCCGCTGGCATACTCCGCACAGCCGGTGGTGACGCTTGGCGGCGCGCCGCTCGATGTCTTCTTCTCGGGTCTCACGCCGACCCTGGTCGGTGTTTATCAGATCAACGCAACGGTGCCGAAGAACGTTACCCAGGGCCTGTCGGTGCCGCTGGCGATCGGCCTTGGCGGCAACGCCACGACAATCAATGTCAGGGTAGTGAACTAGTTGAGGACCAACCCTATGCACGTCCGCAGATTGATCGTTCTGGGTTTGCTTTCGTCCTGCGCGCTGCTGGCGCAGAAGTGGGAAATCGGCGCCGCCGGCGGCGGCAGTTTCTACACGTCGGAGACGTTTACCGGTTCCGTGGCCAGCGCCGACGCCAGCTTTACCACGGCGCTTGCCGCCAGCGTGTGGCTGGGCAACGACTCCGGGCGTTTCCTGGGCGGAGAGGTCCGCTACGACTTCGAGGCGAGCCGTCCACAGCTCACCTCGAGCGGCGAGAAAGAGACGCTGGCCGGCGAGACGCACGCCATTCACTACGATTTCCTGCTGCACTTCGCGCCCCGCACCTCGCGGGTGCGCCCGTTCGTGGCCGCTGGAGCCGGGGTGAAGATCTACCGTGGGACGGGCGAGGAGCTGGCCTACCAGGGGCCGCTCGAGAGCGTCGGTCTGCTCACCAAAATGCAGGACCTGAAACCCATGATCTCGGTAGGCGGCGGCATCAAGTTCGCCATCACCCCGTCACTCCAGTTGCGGATCGAGGTGCACGACTACCTGACGCCGTTCCCTGCCAACGTGGTCACCCCCAACGTGGGGACGAAGGCCGGGAGTGGCTGGCTGCAGGACTTTGTGCCGATGTTCGGGCTGAGCTTCACGTTCTGAGTCCGGCGCGCGAGCGCAGGAAAGCGCCCGGCCGGGGGATGCGGTATGCAGATCACCGTCTATACGTTCACCACGAGTCTGCTGATGATCTTCGCCGTTTTCGTTCTTTACACGAGGACGAGGAACTGGCTGGAGAGCAACGTCCCTATCCTGTTCTACCTGATCATGATCGCCTGGGTGAAATCGTACGCCGACCGGATCCCGGCGCTGCCCATATACCTCGGCCTCGGCGTGGCGCTGCTGCTTCGTTTTGAGTTCATGGGGAAGACCCTCATCCGGCTGCTGAAGTTCGCGGAGGCCTGCGTCATCGCGGCGGTGCTCTACGCCTGCTACACGTCGATGACGGCGTAGTCAGGCTTCGGTGGGTAGTCCCGCGGCTTGCCAGGCGCGCCAGCCGCCATCGAGCGACACAACGTTCCGGTAACCCATGCGCCCCAGAGCCTCGGCGGCGAGCGCCGAGCGAAACCCCCCGCCGCAGTAGAGCACCAGGGTCGCGCTCTTGTCCGGCTGCGCCTGCTCGATGTCGCGTTCGATAATGCCCTTGCCCATGTGGACGGCTCCCTCCGCATGCCCGGCGGCCCATTCGCGGTCTTCGCGAATATCCACCAGAACGTGTGGCCGTCCTTCCTCCCGCATGCGCCGGTATCCGTCGATATCGATTTCCCTGACGCGGCTCCTGGCCTCGTTTACAAGCGCAAGAAAAGCCGGACTGTGATGCTTCGGTGCAGCTCCCATCGTATTCTCCTCATTGAACCCGCTGAATGCCCGCCCCCACGGCGGCCAGCTTCGCCTCGATTCTCTCGTACCCGCGGTCGAGATGGTAAACGCGGTCGATCAGCGTTTCCCCTTTTGCCACCAGACCGGCCAGCACCAGCGAGGCGCTGGCCCGCAGGTCCGACGCGATAACCTGAGCTCCGGTCAGCTCGGCGACGCCGGCGACAATCGCCTGCCTGCCTTCTAGCCGGATATTGGCGCCCATGCGCGCCAGTTCCGGAACGTGCATGAAGCGGTTCTCGAAAATCGTCTCGGTGACGATGGCGATCCCCTGCGCGGCGGCCATCAAAGCCATGAACTGAGCCTGCAGGTCGGTGGCGAACCCGGGATACTCCCCGGTGGTGATGTCGGCCGACCGCAGGCGCCCGCGCGCCGAAACGCGCAGCGTGCAGGGTTCCTCCTCGCTCACCTCCGCCCCCGCCTGGCGCAACCGCGCGGTGAGAGCCTCCACGTGTTCCGGCACACAGCCGCGGATGCGGAGATCGCCCGCCGTGATGGCGGCGGCAATCATGAAGGTGCCGGCTTCAATGCGGTCCGGGATAATGACGTGCTCGGCTCCGCGCAGCCGGGAAACGCCCTGGATGCGGATCGTCGGAGTGCCCGCGCCTGCGATCTTCGCGCCCATTTTCGTCAGCAGTGCGCACAGATCCTGCACCTCGGGCTCGCTGGCGGCGTTCTGGATGACCGTCTCACCCGTGGCCAGAACGGCCGCCATGATGACGTCCTCGGTTCCGGTGACGGTGATGCGATCGAAGCGGACCTCGGCTCCGCGCAGCCCCTGCGGCGCCTCGGCCTCCACATAGCCATGGGACTGCGCGATGCGCGCGCCCAGCGCCTCCAGCGCGGAAATGTGCAGGTTAATGGGACGCGCGCCGATGGCGCATCCTCCCGGCATGGACACGCGCGCCCGCCCGGTGCGGGCCACCAGAGGCCCCAGCACCAGACTGGACGCGCGCATGGTCTTCACCAGATCGTACGGAGCTTCCGGGTTCTCGATCGAACGGGCCTGCGCCAGAACGTCGCCGCCCTCGATCTGCACCGACGCGCCGGTCCACGCCAGCAGTTTTTCCATGGTCCCGATGTCCCGCACCGGCGGAATCCGCTTCAGCGTGACCGGCTCGTCCGTCAGCAGGCAGGCCGCCAGCGCCGGAAGAGCGGCATTCTTCGAGCCGCTGATGGCCACCTCGCCCGCCAGCGGCCTGCCGCCGCGAATCCGAAGTTTGTCCATTACTTCTATTGTTCCTCAGGCACGGCCGAGATCCGGCCACCGGCGGCTTCCAGCAATTGCTCGCCCTGCGCACGCCCCACGTTCCGGCGCGCCATCACGATAGCCGTCCGCACGCTCCCGGCCGCCGCGTCCAGCAACTCTTCCGCCCTGCCCGGGTCCACCTTTCCGGCTTCGGACACGATGTGAATGGCCCGGGCGCGCAGCTTGGCGTTGGCCGGGCGGACGTTCACCATGAGGTTCCCGTAGACATAGCCCAGACGGATCATCGCCGCCGTGGACAGCATATTCAGCACCAGCTTGGTGGCGGTGCCGGCGCGCAGACGCGTCGATCCGGCGATGATTTCCGGACCGGGAAGAGGCGTGATGGGGATGTCCACCGCCCGCGCGAGCGGCGAATCCGGGGTGCAAGCGATCCCCACCGTCACCGCTCCCAGTGCCCGTGCGGCGGTCACCGCCCCCAGCACCCAGGGGGTCCGTCCGCTGGCGGCGATCCCCACAAGAACGTCGGTTTTCCGGAATCCGCGCTTCCTCAGGTCGCGCTCGCCGCTGGCCGGATCGTCCTCGCTGGCCTCGGTGGCCCGCAACAAAGCCGCCTCGCCTCCGGCGATCACGCCCTGGAAGAGGTCCGGCGGCACGCCGAAAGTGGGCGGGCATTCGGCGGCGTCGAGGACGCCCAGCCGTCCGCTGGTCCCCGCGCCGGCGTAGAACACGCGCCCGCCCGCCCGGATCGCCTCCACAATGGCGTCGACAGCCCTGGCAATGTGCGCAATCTCGGCGGCCACAGCGGGCGCTACTCTGGCGTCTTCGTCGTTGATAATGCGGAGGATCTCCGCCGTCGAGCGGCCGTCGATACCCGCCGAAGCCGGGTTTGCCTGCTCGGTCAGAAGCTTTTCCAGCATGGGCGCATACACGAAGAGCGCCGTGGGGGAGCCCCCGCCGGCGCTCTCGGAAGACAATACCGCGATTCCGTAAAGCTTACGCGCTGAAGGAGCTGCCGCACCCGCAGGTGCTTTTCACGTTGGGATTGTTGAACTTGAAGCCGGCGCCTTCGAGCGTCTCGACGTAGTCCACTTCGGCCCCGTCCAGGTACAGCATGCTGGCCTGGTCCACGAAAACCTTCAACCCTTCGTAGCTGTAAGTCTTGTCCAGCATGTTGGGCGCGTTCTCGAAGGCCATCGAATAGCTGAAGCCCGAGCAGCCCCCGCCCACCACCGCGATGCGAAGCCCGGCCGGCTGAGGCTCCTGCGCGGAGAGGATCTCCTTCACCTTGCCAACGGCCCGTTCTGTCAAGTTCACCATTCTAAAATCTCCTGGAAACCTTTGATTATTATCCCCCGGCCCGGAGGCCCGGTGCAACCGCGAGCGGGCCAGACCGCCTTGCCACTTGAATGGATGCTAAACTTCGACTCAGGATGCTACGAACCGACGCAACCCGGAGAGGACAAGGCACGTCTGGTCAGGTGTATGGACGGATATGCAGGCGTTCTCCCGTTTCCGGCGTCCGGCGCGCGGCCCCAGGCTAAGACCAGAGTGGACCACAGGAACAGCGAAGAAGCGGTCCTGGTCCGTCGCATCCAGGCCAGGGACGAATTCGCGTTTCGCGAGATCGTGGAACGCTATCAGGCCAAGGTTTTCTCGATCATCTTCGGCATTCTCCGGAACCACAACGACGCCGAGGACATCGCCCAGCAGGTCTTCGCGAAGATCTACTTCTCCATCGGGAACTTCGACTTCCGGAGTTCGCTGCTCACCTGGATCTACAAAATCACGGTGAACGAGTGTTATGATTATCTCCGCAAGAAACGAGTTCGCAAGCTGGTGTACGAAAGCGACTTCTCCGAGGACGACGCTCTGCGGATGGAGAACTCGGACACCGCGACGGATCAGCACACGCCGGTGGATACGGCCCTGGCCCAGCGCGATCTGATCCTGAAGCTCCTCGAGAAGATCTCCGAAGAGGACAGGACGTTGATTTTGTTGAAGGAAGTTGAGGGTCATTCGGTGGAAGAGTTGTCCCGCATGACCCACATGAATGAAAATACCATCAAGGTGAAGCTGTTCCGGGCCCGGCAGAAGCTGCTCAAAGCTGCGCAGCGGCTGAATCGGACCGGTCAGACGGCGACCTGATGACGGAATGAGCGGGCGCAAAGACCCGCGGCAAGAGTCGGCTTTTGAGGGAATGAAGTCATGCATCAGCCTGTAAGAGAAGGACTTGAGGATTATCTCGCGGGTAAGTCTTCGCCTACGGATGCCTTCGGCAGTCATCTGCAAGCGTGTCCGGAGTGCGCCGCCGAGCTGGAGATTCTGCGCGAGCAGTCCCGGCTGGTACGGGTGCTGCGCACCAGCGACACGGTGGAGCCTGCGCCGGGGTTCTATGCGCGGGTGCTGAACCGGATTGAACGGCGCGTGAAGCCGTCCATCTGGGCGCTCCTGCTGGAGCCCGCGCTGGGACGCCGGGTCGCCCTGGCATCGGCTACCCTGGCGCTGGTGGTCAGCGCGTATATTGTCAGCACCGAACCGTTCCGGATGACGCCTGCCACAACCTCGGCCATTGCCGCCATTCGGGAGCTGTCGCAACAGGACACTCCGGCGGCCGTGGCGCAGGACCGGGACGTCGTCCTTGCCAGCCTCGCCAGTTTCCAGGACAACTGATGAACTCCGCGGAGAGGCCCGGCTGGCAGGATCCGCGGATCCTGGCGATGCTGTTTTTCGTCTTCCTGGCGGGCGCCGCCGTGGGCGCGCTCACCATGCGTTTCGGGCTCCACGAGAAGATGCACCCGCACCCCCGCCTGAGCGATGCCTCCACCCTCTCCTTCGAGCGGCTCCGCCATGAGTTGAACCTCACCTCGGACCAGGCCGAAAAGCTTCGTTCCATCCTGGACGATTTCGTCGCCTACCATCACGATCTCGAAGCGCAGGTGGAATCCTACCGCGCCACCGGCAAGAACCGCATCCTGCAGATTCTGACCCCGGAACAGCGCGCTCGTTTCGAGAAGATCTCCAGCGAGATGAATAAGCCCTGACCGGTGAGGCAAGAACGGGGACGGTGCCCGTTCTTGCCTCGCGCGTCGTTCATTGAATCCTCATCCGGTTGTAACGGGCCCGCTTTACACTGGTCCACTTGTCCAAAACCATCCCCTTCCTGTTCGCCCTCGCGCTGGCCGTTCACGCCGAGCGCCTCCCGGTGGTGCTGATCTCCATCGACGGGCTGCGGCCCGACTGCGTCCTGAAAGCCGCTGAGTACGGCCTGAAGATCCCCAACCTGCGGCGGATGGTATCCGGCGGCGCCTACGCCACCGCCGTGCACGGCGTGCTGCCGACGGTCACGTATCCCAGCCACACCACGCTGGTCACCGGCGTTTCTCCCGCCCTTCACGGCATCTACGCCAACACCACTTTCGACCCCGCCAATCTCAACTACGGCGGCTGGTATTGGTACGCGGAAGACATCAAGGTTCCCACGCTCTGGGACGAGGCCGGAAAGGCCGGGCTGACCACCGCCAACGTGCATTGGCCGGTCACCGTGGGCGCGAAGATCGATTGGAATCTGGCGCAATACTGGCGGGCCAGCACGCCGGACGACCGCAAGCTGCTGCGGGCGCTTTCCACCCCCGGCCTGCTGGATCTGCTGGAACGCGATCTCCCGCCCTACGCCGACGGCGGCGACGAAAGCCTGGCCGGCGACCAGCGCCGGGCTCTGTTCGCCGTGCGCCTGCTCGAGCTGAAACGCCCCGCGTTCATGACCGTGTACTTCGCGTCGCTCGATCACGTGGAGCATCAGTCCGGCCCGTTCAGCACGGAAGCGAACGGCACTCTCGAACAACTCGACGCGCTGGTGGGTGCGGTGCGCGATGCCGCGGGCCCTGGCACGGTGGTGGCGGTCGTCTCGGACCACGGCTTCGTGCGCATCAGCAAGGACGTCAACCTGCTCACTGAGTTCGTCACGGCCGGTCTCATCAGTCTGGATGACTCCGGGAAGGTGAAGTCCTGGCAGGCCACCGGTTGGGGGGCTGGAGCCTCGGGGGCGGTGATGCTCAACCCGGACGCGCCCGCCGGCGCCAGGGAGCGCGTCGCGGCGTTGCTCGAGCGCATGAGCAAAGATCCGGCCAACGGGATTCAGCGCGTGCTCGACGCGGGCGAGGTGAAGCGCCTGGGCGGTTTTCCCGGCGCCGCTTTTGTCGTAGGGCTCCAGCCCGGCTATTCCTTTGGAGCGCGGCTGACCGGACCGCTCATCACCGACTCGAGCCTGCGCGGCATGCACGGCTATCTTCCCGAGCTGGCCGACATGGATTCCACGTTTCTGATCGCCGGGCCGGGCATTTCGGCGGGCCGTTCGCTCGGCGCCATCGACATGCGCGACATCGCCCCCACCCTCGCCTCGATTCTCGGCGTCCGTTTGACCGGGGCCGAGGGGCACGACGTCCTCACCGGCAAGTGAGCATGATCGGCGCCATTGCCCGCACCCACCGTCTGGCGCGGTGGCAGACGCTGACGGTTTCGCTGCTGGTGGCGGGGTACGCCGGCTACTACCTCTGCCGGTCGAACCTCTCCGTGGTCATGCCGCTCATCATCGCGGAGATGGCCCGGCGAGGCGTGAGCGCCGATGCGGCCCGCATCATGCTGGGCTCGGTTGCGTCGTTTGGCGTGCTCGCGTATGCCATCGGTAAGTTCCCCAGCGGAGCGCTGGCCGACTATCTGGGGGGCCGGCGGAACTTCCTCTTCGGCATGGCCGGAAGCATCGTGTTCACGCTCCTGTTCACCCTGTCCGGAGCCGTGCCCTTGTTCACGCTGGCGTGGATGGGCAATCGCCTGGCGCAATCGCTGGGCTGGGCCGGCATGGTGAAGATCACATCGAAGTGGATCCCGTTCCGGCTCTACGGAACGGTGATGGCCATCGTCAGCCTGAGCTTCCTGTTCGGAGACGCCGCAGTGCGGCAGTTCATGGCGCTGCTGATCGCCGCAGGCCTTGGCTGGCGGAGTGTCTTCGTGGCGGACGCGGTGGTGCTGGCCGTTCTGCTCGGCGCATGCCTGTGCCTGTTGAGGGAATCCCCTTCCGAGGTCGGCGAGGCGGAACCGCCCTCGAACCCGGCCAACCTGTTCGGCGACGAGGACGCCAGCGCGAAACCGCGGAGTCCGGGCGCGCTGCTGCGGCCGCTTCTGAGGAGCCGTGTCTTCCAGGTGGCCTGTGCGTTGTCGCTCGGCACCACCATCCTGCGCGAGACTTTCAACCTGTGGACGCCGACCTACCTCACCCAGGCGGTGGGCATGACCGCAGCCAATGGAGCCAGCAGCAGCGCTTTGTTCTCGTTCTTCGGCGGGACGTCGGTGATCCTTTGCGGGTTGTTGAGCGACCGGCTGGGCCGCGGCGGCCGCGCCGCACTCCTGTTCTACGGCCTCGCGTTGTCCACCGTGGCGCTCCTGGTGCCCGGTCTGGATCTGCTGCATGGCTCCCGGTGGCTGCCGCTGGTTTTCATCGGGGTGGTCGGGTTCCTCATCATCGGCCCGTACTCGTTTCTGGCCGGAGCCGTCGCGCTCGATTTCGGAGGCAAGCGGGGGAGCGGCACAGCGTCCGGCATCATCGACGGTGTCGGTTATCTGGGTGGCGTGGTCTCCGGCGACACCGTGGCGCGGGTTTCCGTTCAGTTCGGGTGGAGCGGGGCGTTTCTGGCGCTGGCCGCGATCGCCGCTCTGTCCAGCGTTGCCGCGGGTGTTTTCCTGCTGCACGAAAGAAGGAAGACAACATGAAAGCAAAGGACACGCGTGCGCCAGCCGCGTTCCTCCGCTGCCAGGCGAGTACGCGGCGCGGCCGCCTGTCATCCGAATCTCGTAAGCAAGCCCACGCCCGAATAATTCCGAAATAAACAGTCATCATTTGTTCAAACAGTTGTCGCAGGAATGAAACGGTGCAAATAGTACACTCAACCTCACGTAGTCTCAGTTCCAGCGGAACAAGCCCGGAATACTGTCCCAATCAAGGGACCAGGTTGGCGCGGGCAATCCCCGATTCCGGCAGGACTATAACTGAATTCACGCGGGAGGCGAAGTGAAACAAGTCCGATACCCACACAAGAAGTACAGGCAGGCGACTTACCTTGCTGCGGCGTGTCTGCTGCTTTCGAGCGTCGTTTGCGCACAGTCCACTTACGGCACCATCACCGGCGCCGTCACCGACCCGAGTGCCGCCGTCATCGCTGGCGCGAAAGTCGAAGCGACGGACCAAAGCACCGGTGAAGTTCGCACGGTGGAAACGGACGCGGAGGGTTTTTTCCGTTTTGTCCATCTCGATGAGGCCACTTACATCCTGTCGGCCACGGCGAGCGGATTCGACCGGGTGGAACGCAAGGACGTTGTCCTGCTGGCGCGTGCTGAAGTCCGCGTCGATCTGCAACTTCCATTGGCCAGCGGCGCCCATACGACGGTCGAGGTGGTGGGCACGCCGGTGGTGACCGAGGCGCTGACGCTGTCCGACTCGAAGTCGGGAGAGGCCATTGATTCGCTCGGGCTGAATTTTCGCGCCACTGGCAGCCCCAGCCCGATCCAGGTCGCCGACCTGGCGCCGCAGGTGACCAGCGACCGTACGGGAAACCTGACCATTGCCGGACAGCTTCCGACGGCCACCGCGTATTCCCTTGACGGGATTTCCACGCAACTGACACGTTACGGCGGCCCGACGAAGGACCTGTTTCCTTCGGTGGAGGGAATCGCCGAGTTCCAGGTGAACAGCGCCGGCAACAGCGCCGAGTTCTCGCAGCCCAGCGACGTCACGGTCATCAGCCGCAGTGGATCGAACGACTTTCACGGCGGCGGCTTCTGGTACCTGCAACGCGAGGATTTCAACTCGCCCGATCAGATCAGCGGCATCATTCCCACCGGCGATGCCAACACCTTTGGCGCCTCGCTGGGTGGCCCTATCTGGAAGAACCACACGTTCTTCTACTTCGACTACGAAGGCGTCCGGCTCGACGAAAACACGGTCATCAGCGCCACCACGCCGCCCTCGCAATGGCGCACAGGCGACTTCTCGCAGGCGGGGTCCATCATCATCAACCCCCTGACGCAACAGCCATTCCCGGGCAACCAGATTCCCCCCTCTCTGATCAACCCGGTCTCCGCAAAGATTCTCCCGTTGTTCTTTCCCAATCCAACTAACCCGACCCCGACTCTGAACGGCAACAACTTCGTCGATCCCTTCCCCGGCACTTACTCCAACGACGCTTTCGACGGGCGCCTCGACCATATCTTTTCCGACAAGCAGCGCGTGTGGGGCCGCATCACCCATAAGAACATCAGCTCGATCGGAACCGACGTAACCGGTTCGCCGGGAGACACCGACTACAATCCGCTGATGGGTCCGTTCACCACCGGATCGGATTTGTGGAATCTCGCCACTTCCTACGATGTCATCTTCAGTCCAAGTCTCGTGAATGAGTTTCGCGTGGGCTTCACCAGGGCCGACTTCACCTACGGTTATCCTCAGGCAACGCAGGGCAACTCAATTATCTCCAGTCTCGGAATCACCGGACTGCCAGGCCCGCCCAAGAACGGTCTGGGCGGCGTCCCCGTCTTTTACATTGGCGACTTCCTTGGCGGCGCGACGAATCAATACGGCCATCCCCGCGGCCAGAAGAACGGAGTTCTGGAATTCAACGACAACCTGTCGTGGATCAAGGGCCGGCACAGTATCAAGTTCGGCGGCGAATTCCGCTATGTGAACTACGCGGACAACATCACCTTCCTGAATGGCGACGAGTACGGCGACTACGATTTCACCGGCGATTTCACCTCCATCCCCGGAAAGGGCAACAGCGACGTCAACGGCTTCGCCGATTTCCTGCTGGGCTTCGTTTCGGCGGCCGAGCAGGCGCAGAATGGCCCCGATGGCAAACCGTATGGATACCACTACGGCGGCTTCGTCACGGACGAGTGGCGCTTGCGGCCGGATTTCACCATCACCATGGGACTTCGCTACGAGGTCAACACGCCGTACAACGATGCTACTCACCAGCTTGGAAACTTCGACACCAGCGTCCCCGGCGGAGAGCTGGTGGTTCAGAACAACGAGGCGCCCCTCAGCCCGGCGTGGAAGATTGAGGTGGGCGACACGCCCTTCGTAACGGCCAGTTCGGTCGGCCTGCCCAATACGCTGCGCTTTACTTACTACCAGAACATCCAGCCGCGCCTCGGGTTAGCATGGAGTCCCGGAAACAACAACAAGACAGTGATACGCGCCTCCGGGGGCGTTTACTCGGTTCCGGTGATGGGCGCGGTGCTCTATTCGTTGCTCGGGGTGGATACGAGTAACTTCGCGGACTACACTTCCACGGCCACCAATCCGCTGATCTTCCCGAATATCTTCGCGGGCGCCGGCTCGGTCGGTTCCTATCCCGGCTATCGCCGTGCAAACCAGTTCTACCTGGCGGATCCGCGGGTGGAGCAGTGGAACTTTTCCATCGATCGCGATCTCGGGTGGGGCACGGTGGCTCGGGCCAGTTACACCGGCTCGCACACCTACAACCTGATCTACAGCCCCAACTTGAATCAGGTGGCTCCCAACACCGTGGGCTGGGCCGCACTTACGGCGACGCCGGCGCTGCGCGCGCAGAACCTGAAGTTCCCGAACTTCGATGAGGTTCTCACCCGCGCCAACGGACCGAGCGATAAGTATGAGGCAATGACGCTGGAGTTGAACAAGCACTTCGGCGGCGGTCTGACCTTTGCGAATAACTACACGTTCTCGAAGAATCTGACGAACGCGCTGGGCGTGGCCCCGACGTCGTCGATTCCGCTGGGCGGCCAGGTGGACAACGGCGACAACGTGAACAACCTGTACAACATTGCCGCGGATACGGGCAACGCGTACTACGATCCCCGCCAGCGTTTTGTCAGCACGCTCGTCTATGATCTGCCATTCGGCCGGGGCAAGAAGTACTTCAACACCGTCAGCCGCGGCGGGAACCTGCTGGTGGGCGGGTGGGGCGTAACCGGCGCCACGCTTCTTCAGAGTGGCTTCTGGCTGACGCCGTACTTCCCCAGCAGCCTTTCCGATCCGTCCGGCACCGATCCGTCTCAGCGGTCGGTTTCCACCCAGCGTCCGGATTGCCTGTCCGGAATGTCCGGCAACTTATCGAATCCAACGACCGCCGATTACTTCAATGCGGCCGCGTATTCGATTCCCGCCAGCAATATTGGCCGCTTCGGGACCTGCGGCGTAGGCATCCTGCAGGGACCGGGAACGGCGACGTTCTCGATGTCCGCGGGCAAGACCTTCCAGGTAACCGAGCGCATCGGGGTACGTTACGAAGCTCAGTTCGCCAACCTGTTCAACATCCTCAATAAGGATGTTCCGAACATGAACGTCGCCAGCAGCGGATTCGGGCAGATCACCTCGAGCCAGCTTAGCCAGCAGGCCGGCCCGCGCACCATTCAGATGATGTTACGCGTGCAGTTCTAACTCCAACTCACCCTGCCGGGCCGCTGGAAACGGCGGCCCTTTCTTCTTTTCACATGACCTTTCAGCATATTCAGGCAGTAATTCTGGACTGGGCCGGCACCGCCGTGGATTTTGGCAGCCGTGCCCCCGTGGCCGCTCTCCGGCGCGTCTTTGAAAGCGCGGGCATCCCGCTCTCTCCCGCGGAGGCGCGGCAAGACATGGGACGGTTGAAAATGGACCACATCCGCGCCATTCTGGAGCAGCCGCGTGTAAACGCCGCGTGGCAATCGCTGCACGGCGCACCGCCGCGGGAGCGGGACGTCGAACTGCTGTTCACGGAGTTTCTTCCGGCGCAGGCCGATGTCCTCGAAGCGTACGGCGACGTGATTCCCGGAGTGGCAACCACGGTGGAGAACTGGCGCGCCGCGGGCCTGCGCATCGGTTCCACCACCGGCTATACACGCGACCTGATGGAGATTGTCCGCGCCAGGGCGGCGCAACAGGGTTACGCGCCCGATGTGAACGTCACGCCCGACATGGTCGGCGGCGGGCGTCCGCTGCCGTTCATGATGTACCGCAACGCTATCGAGCTTCGCGCCTGGCCGCTCTGGGCCTGCGTGAAAATCGGCGACACACCGGTGGACGTGCAGGAAGGCCTGAACGCGGGAGCGTGGTCCATCGGCATCACCAGTACCGGCAATGAGGTGGGCCTCTCCGAAGAGGAGTTGTCGGCTCTTCCCGCCGGCGAGCGCCGGCGCCGGATCGACGGGGCAGGGAAGGCGCTCGCAGGAGCCGGGGCGCACTTCACCGCGGCTTCGGTGGCCGAATGCGACGAGCTTCTCGATGAAATCGACCGCAGGCTCGCCGCCGGCTGCGGCCCGTGGGAGCCGCGCGCATGAAGCTCCTGTTCACGCCGGGTCCGCTCACCACCAGCCAGAGCGTGAAGCAGGCCATGCTCCGCGATCTCGGTTCGCGCGACGACGAGTTTCTCGCCATCGTGCGCGGCATCCGCCGCGATCTTCTGCTTCTCTGCGGTCCAGGCTCGTCCGATTACGAAGCCGTCCCCATGCAGGGCAGCGGCACCTTCGCCATCGAATCCGTCATCTCGTCCGCGCTGCCCGCGGAGGGAACTCTGCTGGTGCTGGTAAATGGCGCCTACGGCCGGCGAATGGCGCGTATCGCGGGGGTGCACGGCATCCGCTGCCGCCAACTCACCTTCGCCGAAAACGAGCCGGTGAATCCTGCGGCCGTTCGCGACGAGTTGGCGCGCGAGTTGCCCACCCACGTGGCCGCGGTCCATTGCGAAACCACCACGGGCATCCTCAACCCGGTGGAGCAGATCGGCGCGGTGGTGCGCGACGCGGGCTGCACGTACCTTGTGGACGCGATGAGCAGCTTCGGCGGAATCCCGCTCGACGTGGCTGCGGCCGGCATTGACTTCCTCATCTCCTCCGCGAACAAATGCATCGAAGGCGTGCCCGGGTTCGCGTTCGCCATCGCCCGCCGCACGGCGCTGCAGCGTTGCCGCGGCCAGGCGCGCACGCTCAGCCTGGATCTGCACGAACAATGGGCGGGACTGGAAAAGGATGGCCAGTTTCGTTTCACCCCGCCCACGCACGTGCTGCTGGCCTTTCGCCAGGCGCTGGACGAACTGGCCGACGAGGGCGGCGTGGCCGGCCGGGCTGCGCGCTACCAGGCCAACGCATGCGCCCTCATCGCGGGCATGCGCGAACTGGGCTTTCAGACGTATCTGGCGGGCGAGCACCGCTCGTGGATCATCACCACGTTCCGCTATCCCCGCCACCCGGCTTTCCGTTTCGAGGAATTCTACGCGCGCCTGGCCGAGGCCGGCTACGTGATCTATCCCGGCAAGCTGACCCACGAAGACTGCTTTCGCATCGGCACCATCGGCCGCATCACGCAGGAAGACGTGCGCGCGCTGGTGGCCGCGATTCGCGAAGTGCTTAACCGGATGAAGGTCAGCCTGGCCTGATGTGCCGGCCAGCGGCGTGGTGCAACCAAGTCCACGTGCAATACAGTTCGATGAAAGCGCGCTACGCGGGCAAGTGGATAACGTGCCGGAGAGTCTGGTAACATCGCTCGCGATATCTTCTGCGATGTGAGGCTGGTGCTGGACACTGACGTCGCGGTGGCCGCCATGCGGAGTCCAGCAGGCGCTTCGGCCGCCATTATTCGGGCGGTACGACGGAGGGCTGCAACCCTGGTCCTTGAGCGTGCCTCTCGCCATAGAGGACGAGGCCGTCTGCCACAGGCCCGACCACCGGGTGGAGGCCGGGCTTTTGGATCGCCAGGTGGAGATCTTCATCGATGCCATCATCGCTATGGGAGAGCCCGCGCAAACCCATTTTCTTTGGCGGCCCCAGTTGCGCGATCTGAGCGATGAGACCTCTGCGGTCCCCCCCGGCAAACAACCGCTTCCACAAGCCCGATCCCCCACATCGGCCCGACAGCAGACTCCGGGTCGCCTGTCACAAAGCTGACAAGGCCATTGAAAACATGGTTACCCGGTTACCCGCAGCTTGATGCCACATTGCGATTGTTGCAGTAGTTCTGTTTACGAATGAAGACTCAAGAATCTAGCTAACGCAGGCGAAAACGCTAGCTCTGTAGCGGCAGAGGAATGGTCTGCAGTCTCTGTGTATTACACCTTGATTTCTTCGCGGTGCGAGACGATTCGAAGTGGGCAGGCCGGACCCTTGGCGAAGCCGCAGTAGTCCCTTCATCCGCGGGATAAGCCAGACATTCGTCCTGCGCTCGTGGTCAAGCCTGCGCGGGGCTCTCAGCTCCCCCACATCCGGGCTGCGGCCCGGCTGCATTGCGGAGCCGCCTTTGGCCGCCCGCTAGCGCAGGGACAGCTCGAGGCTGTGCATTTCGCCGTTGGCCACAGTGACGTCTTTTACGACGCTCCGGCCGTCCCGCACGATTTCGACATGATACGTGCCCGCGGGGAGACTCAGGACCGCGGGTGTCTTTTCACGCAACTCCCTGCCGTTCAGGAAAATGGTGGCCCCCGCCGGGTTGGAACTCACCGTCAGAGTGCCGACGGCTTTGTCGAGGCCCAGAAACAGGTCGGATTGCTCCGGTGTGGAGAAGATGCGCCGGCCGGTCTGATAGCCGGCGGCGTCGGCGCGCAGCGTGTGGCGCCCCAGGGGAAGCTGCAGCATGCAGGGCGACGTGCAGGACGATGCCGGATTGTCATCCACCACCACGCGCGCGCCGGCCGGATCGGTGACAATCTGAAAGGTAGTCGCAGTCATGCGCGCGGGGCGTGTTGGCGGCGACGCCGCTGTGATGTGCGCGGGCGGCTGGTTGGCGTCCGCTTCGGCGCGTTGCCGGGGCTCATCCGTCTGCGGAGAAGCGGCGGGCGGAGGCGCCGCGGCGGGTTCTCCGGCCGGACTCGGTTTCACCGCGGTGCCGACAGCAGGCTCCTGCGCGGGAGCTTGCGTGGCGGGTTCTCCGGCCGGACTCGGTTTCACCGCAGTGTTGGCGGCAGGCTCCTGCGCGGCAAGCGGCGCGGACTGCCCGGCGCGCGTGTCCGGGGGCGGATTCATCAGGAACCGTTGCGCCGCGATAATGGCCAGGCCAACGATTCCAATGCCCACCAGCGCCCAGACCAGACTGCGAATCAGCGGATGGCGCGGCGGGACCGGCGGTCTGGCTGCCGCACTCGCCGGGGTCGCCGGTACAAGAGGCCGCACCGCCGTGCCGGCCATGGTGGGCATGCTGTCCATTGCGCCGCGGGCCATCGGGGACCAGTCCGGTTTCGTGCTGCAGGCCTTGATCAACGCGTCCACGAACTCGGTGCATTCGCCATAGCGCTCGGCGGGGTCCTTGGCCAGCGCCTTGCGGAGGACGGTATCCACCTGCGGGGCCACCGTCGGATTGAGGCGCGTGAGCGGGGCCGCTTCCTCGCTTACGATCCGGTAAAGCAGCGTGGGCAGACGATCGGCGGCGAAAGGCTTCTCGCCGGTGAAGATCTCATAAGCGACCACCGCCAGTGAGAACTGGTCGGCGCGGCCGTCCACCGCGCGCCCCTCCACCTGTTCCGGCGACATGTAGTTGGGCGTGCCCATCATGGTTCCGCTCAGCGTCATCTGCTGCGAGGCGATGCGGGCCACGCCGAAATCGGTGATCTTGGCGACGGCGTTGTCGTGCACCATGATGTTGGCCGGTTTGATGTCGCGGTGCACGATGCCTTTGCGGTGGGCGTAGTCCAGGGCGCCCGCGGTCTGCCGCAACAAACTCAGCAGCGTTTCCGGCGCGGGCGGCTCATGCCCGCCGAGCAGTTTCTCCAGCGTGGGTCCGTTGACGTACTCCATGAAGATGTACGCCATTCCGTCTTCTTCCGCGATGTCGTAAATGGTGACGATGTTGGGATGCGAGAGGACGCCGGCCGACTGCGCTTCGCGAAACAGCCGGTCGTGCATGCGCTGGCGCTCGGCCTCGTCGGTGAGGTCCGACAGCCGGATGGACTTGATGGCCACCACGCGCCCGATGGCCGGGTCCTGCGCCTTGTACACCACGCCCATGGCGCCGCGGCCCAGTTCCTCCGCGATCTGATAACGGCCCACCTGTCGCACGCTGGCCACGCTCTCTTAAGCGTAACGCGCGGCGCGGAAAATCGTCTGCCTTTTCATTCCCGCCCACCTGGCAGTATGCTTGGAATGCGAAAGGGAGGTTCCGCTCATGCGTCCTGACAAGCGTGTCTTCGAACGAGCCATTCTGGGCGGGCTCATCGCCACCCTGGTTCTCACCGTCATCATGTACCTGGCCCCTTATGCCGGGTTGCCCAACATTGACATGGCCGCCGACATCGGCTCGCGCCTGGTGAGCCATCCGGCGGTGGTCTTCAGCGCGGGCTGGTGGATGGGCCTCGCCATCTTTCTGTTTATGGGGATCGTGGTGTCGCCCGTCGTTTTCGTCTACGCGCGGCCCGCGTTGCTGGGAACCGCGTGGCAACGAGGCGCCGAGTGGGGGGTAATCGTGTGGGTGTTCGCGGGCACCGGCGTCATGGTGATGATGGGCGTGGGGTTCAACGAGGCGCACTTCCTGCATCCGGTGACCAGCGTCTTCTCCAGCCTGGCTGGCCACGTCGTTTACGGCGCGGTGCTGGGCGCCATCGCGCGCGGCGCATGATGGCGGGTGCGGGTTGCGCCGCTGCGGCTACGCCCCGCCACGTTCGGGCGTCAGCGCTTCGCAGGCGGCTTTGGCGGTGTTGCAGTGGATGGTCACGGTGTCGTTGGTGTCCCAGGCGTAGCCGCCGGCCAGACCAATGGCCACCGGGACCCCGGCCTTCAGCGCACGCTGCATGACCACGCTGTCGCGCTGTTTCAGTCCGCCCACGGTCAGCGACAGGCCGCCGAGCTGGTCCTCCCGGTACGGGTCGGCGCCGGCGATGTACATCAGCAGGTTGGGGTGGAAGGATCGGAACCCGCGGTCCAACGCGTCCTCGAGGGCGGCCAGGTACTCGCGGTCGGCGGTGCGGTCGGCCAGATCGACGTCGATATTCGACGGCGGCTTCTCGCTCGGGTAATTATTCAACTGGTGCAGGGAAATCGTGAATACGGTTTCGTCGGTGGCGAAAATCCCCGCCGTGCCGTTGCCCTGGTGCACGTCGCAATCCACCACCATGGCCGTCCGGATGGCCCGTTCCGCCTGCAGCTTGCGAATGGCCACGGCCACGTCGTGAATGGCGCAGAAGCCCTCGCCATGATCCGGAAAAGCATGATGAAAACCGCCGCCGATGTTGAAGCCGATCCCGTCCAGAAGCGCATGGCGCGCGGCCAGAATGGACCCGCCGGCGGCCAGCCAGAAAGCCTCCACCATCTGCCGGGAGTAAGGGATTTCCAGTTTCAGAAGCTCCGCGTAACCGAGCGTGCCGGTCCTGAGGCGGTGCACCCAGCCGCGATCGTGGACCCGCAGAACGTCTTCGTCGCTGGCGGCGTCGGGCTCCACGAAATCGCCTTCTTCGGCGAAGCGCTCCAGCAGCATGCGGTCGCGGATCAGGCGGAATTTCTTCGAGGGAAAGACGTGATCGCCGAGGTTGAGGTCGTAGCCAGGGTGCCAGACGAGTTTGAAAGGGAGCATCGGCGTCAGCCCTGCGCAGCGGCTCGCTGATATGCCATCATAACAGCCTGCGCGCGATGGCCATCCGGATTTCAGGAACGGACACGCGGCGCGAGCCGCGTTCTTGCGGCGCCACGCGAGTAGCGGCTGCCGCAGCAGCGAGCGGTACAAGGTCTCCGCCAGTTTGCAACGCCGTGGGATAAACTCAGTAAATCCCCACTTTGATCGCCAGCGGCAGCGTGAGGTTTTGCCCTCCGCTGGTCACCACCAGAGCTTGGGGTCCGGCCACTGCCGCCCCGTTCACCGTCAGCGTCGCCGTGATCGAGGTCGCCGAGTTCACCACCACGTTGCTCACCGTCAGCATCCCGCTCGGCACCGTCACCGTGTTACCGCTCTGAAAGCTGGTATTGACGCCGGTGATGGTCACCGTGATCCGACTGCCCACGGTTGCCGCCACCGCGTTCGGACTCGCCCCCGTCAGATACGGCGCCGTCGGCCCAATGGCCATGGTCTGGTTGAACAGCCCGCGCATGATGAACGAGGCCATCTGACCCCGCGTCACCAGCGTATCCGGGCAGTACAGCGTCCCCCCGCAACCGTTGGTGATGTGTTCTTCAAATGACCTCTGTATGAACGGGAACGGCTGCCCGTTGCCTTCGACGTTCGTCGGCACGTCGGTAAAGTACGGCGTGGAGGACTCAGGAGTGAAGCTGGCTCCGTACAGCATCAGCCGCGCCCGGATCATAAACATGGCCATTTCCCAGCGTGGAATCGTATCGGTGGGGCAAAACATCGGGGGATTCTGCGAGCAGCCCGTCGTAATGCCCAGTTCTATGAGCTTCTGAATGTGCGGGAAGAAGGAGTTCGAAGCCGGGACATCGCTGAAATACGGCGTCGTATTGTAGATGGCCGGATTCACGGTGCCGGTGACGGCGCGCACGATAAACGCGGCCATCTCCTGGCGCGTGACGTTGTCGTTCGGGCAGTACTCGCGGGTCTGGGGGGAGTTGCTCTGGACGCAACCCGTGGTGACACCCGCCAGGAACATCAGGTTCGCCGCGTCAAAGAAGGTGGCCGACGGCGGCACGTCGCTGAACTCCGCGCTGGTGAAGTCCTGGGTAATGGCGATCTGCTGGCCGAGGACGGTAATGTGCGCCACGCGGTCGGAGTTGGACGTATTTGCAGTAAACGAGAAACTGACGACACCGTTCGCGATGGTTCCGATGGTGAGCCAGCTCTGGTCGCTAGTGGGTGCGAAGATCCCCGCAAGAGATATCGTGGAGGGAAGCACCGGAAGCAGCGAGTCAGATCCCGCTGAACCGGGCTCGGCCAGGCTGGCCGGGCCGACAAAGGCGTAGGGAATCTCCTCGATCCCGTTGTAGCCGCCATCCGCGATGTACACGTTGCCGGAGCCGTCCACCGCCACTCCCTCGGAGTAAGCCAGCCCCGACGACACCAGCGTGGCCACCTGCTGGGTCGAGGCGCTCCACTCCTTAATCTTTTCGTTGCCGGTATCCGCGATGTAGACGTTGCCGGAGCCGTCCACCGCCACTCCCCTGGGTCCAGCCAGCCCGTATGGCCAATCCACCGGCCCCGACGCCAGCGTGGTCACATGCTGCGTTGCCGGGCTCCACTCCTTGATCGCGCTGTTGTAGGTATCCGCGATGTAGACGTTGCCGGAGACGTCCACCGCCACACCGTATGGCCAATTCAACCCCGACGACACCAGCGTGGTCACCTGCTGCGTCGAGGCGCTCCACTCCTTGATCGCGTTGTCGCCTTCATCCGCGATGTAGACGTTGCCGGAGCCGTCCACCGCCACTCCCCACGGATCCGACAGCCCCGACGACACCAGCGTGGTCACCTGCTGCGTCGAGACGCTCCACTCCTTGATCGCGTTGTTGCCTTCATCCGCGATGTAGACGTTGCCGGAGCCGTCCACCGCCACTCCCCGAGGATCATTCAGCCCCGACGACAGCAGCGTGGTCACCTGCTGCGTCACGGCGCTCCACTCCTTGATCGCGTCGTCGACGGCATCCGCGATGTAAACGTTGCCGGAGCCGTCCACCGCCACCCCGTAGTAAGGGTTGTTCAGCCCCGGCGACACCAGCGTGGTCACCGGACCCGGCCCGATATAGTTCGTTCCCGCCTGCGTCACGGTGACGGTAAGCCCGGCGATGGTCAGCGTGCCCGTGCGTGTTCCCGGAGAAGAGAACGCGTCATAGCTGAACACGACCACTGCGTTTCCTGTTCCACTGGCGCTGCCGGCAGAAATGTGCAGAAAGGAATCGTTGGCGGTGGCAGTCCAGGCGCCGTTGTAGACCAGTTCGACCGAAGAGGTACCCCCCGCGCTGCCAACCAAAAGCGCATTGGCGCCAAGCATGGCGCCCCCAAACACGTACGCGGCTCCAGCCCCCGGATTAGCAAACATTAGGTGCAGCCACTCCTTGTTCGCGGCGCCAATCAGCACCGTGCCACCGCTCACCGAGACGGACCCACCGAAGTAGTCGGTCGCGGCGCCATCGGAAGCAGTCAGCTCCTGCAACTGGCTCCACACCCCGGCGCTGCGCGCAAACACGTACGCGGCCCCCTGAATCGGGTTCGAACCGATATTCTTGGTGTCAGCCCCGATCACCGCCGTGTCCCCGCTCACCGAGACGGACCAGCCGAAATTGGCGAGCGCCCCGGCGCCATCGGAAGCAGTCAGCTCCTGCTGCTGGCTCCACGACCCGCCGCTGCGCACGAACACGTACGCGGCTCCCTGGTAGTCATTCGTCCCATTGGCCCCGATTACCGCCGTGTCCCCGCTCACCGAGACGGAGTCGCCGAACTGGTCACCCGCCGCTTCATCGGAAGCGGTCAGCTTCTGCTGCTCGCTCCACGCGCCGCTGCGGCGGACGAACACGTACGCGGCATCCCAGGCTCCGATCACTGCCGTGTCCCCGCTCACCGAGACGGAGGAGCCGAAATAGTTGCCCGCCGCGCCATCGGAAGCGGTCAGCTCCTCATGCTGGCTCCACATGCCCCCGGCGTAGCGCACAAACACGTAGGCGGCTCCGGTGTGGGTATTCCTGCCAGAAGCCCCGATCACCGCGGTGTCCCCGTTCACCGAGACGGAGATGCCGAACTGGTCGCCCGCCGCGCCATCGTAAGCCATCAGCCTCTGCTGCTGGCTCCAGACTCCGCCGCTGCCCACAAACACGTACGCGACTCCCTGGTTGCCAATCTTGCCAGGAGCCCCGATCACCGCCGTGTACCCGCTCACCGAGACGGAGATACCGAAATTGTCGCCCGCCGCGCCATCGTTAGCGGTCAGCTCTGTCTGCTGGCTCCATACTCGGCCGCTGCGCACAAACACGTACGCGGCTCCCTTGCCGTTGTTCTTGTTGTTAGCCCCGATCACCGCCGTGTCCCCGCTCACCGACACGGAGGTGCCGAAATAGTCGTCGGTCGCGAGATTGGAAGCAAACAGCTTCGCCTGCACCGTCCAGGTGGGGTCCACTACCAGCGGATACCGAGCATCGCGATCCTCCACCGTCAGCCGGATCTCGCGGCCTCGCACCTCCAGCCGCGACGGGAGAATGCGCCCGCGCGCGTCCACCGCCTTCAGCCCCGCATAACGCAACACGGCGCCCTTGCCCGATTCGAACAGCACCGCATCGTCATCCGCCTTCCGGACGGGTGCCAGCCCTCCGCTCACCTCGAGGGCGATCACCAGCGGCTCGTCCGCGCGATCCGCTCCGGGACGGCGGGCCAAAGTAAAACCCTGCTCCAGGCCTTGCGATGAGTTCAGGTACCATTCGCTCAGATCCCCCCGCTGGTACTCCACTCGGTTGCCTGTACCGGTCAGAGTGGCGGGCGCGGGCTTCCGGAGCCGGTCGCTATAACCATATCCGGCCAAATGGAAGCTGACGCTGCCGTCCGCATGGCTCAGCCGTGCTTCCCGGCCGTCAAACTCCAGAGTCAGCCGCTGCGCAGGGTTCTCGCCGCGCCAGGTCCCGTGGCCGGAATCCTCCAGCGAGTAGGCCACCCGCTCGAACGCCTGGCGCAGCCCTTCGTCCGCACCCGGAGTCGCCGGCGCTGGCCGCGTTTTCGCGGCCACGGCCGCCGGGCTGGTGAGAACCGCAAACAGGATTCCGCCCAGCAATCGGTAGAGGATGTGCATTGTGTTCGTGTCCTCGTCGCATCCGAGGAGAGATGCAACGTGTTTGTCCAGGAGGGCCCCTGGGTTAGCTCGAAGCACAATTGCGTGCGCTTCCGGCGGGTTTCGACGGCCTGGGCTCACCATCATCGGAGCGCTGAAAGCACGATAGCGGGGGTTGCAGCCGAACCGGCGGCCAACCGCGAACCCGCCGCTCCCAGAGCGCCCGATGTCCGGGCGGCCACGTTTCTATATCGAGTGGTGCAGTGTTAGATTATCGCGGAAGCATCGGCAGGGCAATGGGGAATGATCCACATAGCCAGGACGTTAATTGGACACACCACATAAAAGTGGATGTTGGCGGGGACACGCGGCGCGAGCCGCGTTCCCGCGGTGCCACCCAAAGCCGCGGCCCGCGCTACCCTCCTGTCTCTCACCCGGAAACCGCCCCCGCGCACTCGCCTCCGATTCGTCCCGCATCGCCGGTTGATACAATGGCGGTTTCATGAGTGAACCCGGAACCCTGCGGCTCACCCCGCTCAATGCTGCTCACCGGCAGCTTGGCGCCAGGATGGTGGATTTCGGCGGTTGGGACATGCCGCTGCAATACTCCGGCATCCTCGACGAGCACCACGCCGTGCGCCGCGCCGTCGGCTTGTTCGACGTCAGTCACATGGGCGAGATCGAGGTGTACGGCCCGCAGGCTCTCCATCTCGTCAACCACGTCACCACCAACAACGCGGCCCGGCTGAACGTCGGCCAGGCACACTACTCCGCGCTGCTGTACGAACACGGCGGATTCGTCGACGACATCCTGGTGCACAAGGTGGCCGATGATCGCTACTTCATCTGCGTGAACGCATCCAACCAGGAGAAGGACTTCGAGCACATTAGCGCGCTGAACCGGACCGCCGCGACGGTGGAGTTCGCCAGCGATCGCTACGCGCAGCTCGCCATACAGGGGCCCAGGGCGCTGGCCACCCTGCAGAAACTGACCACCACCGATCTCGCCGCCATCCGCTACTACCACTTCACCGGCGGCGAGGTTTCCTCGGTGGCCGCGCGCATCGCCCGCACCGGCTACACCGGCGAGGACGGCTTCGAGATCTACATCGCTCCCGGCGAGGCCTGCCGCATCTGGTCCGAACTGCTCGGCGCCGGCGCGGAGTTCGGCATCAGGCCCTGCGGCCTGGGCGCGCGGAACACGCTGCGCCTCGAAGCGAAGATGGCCCTCTACGGGCACGAGATCACCGCGTCCACCACGCCGTGGGAGGCCGATCTGGCCTGGATCGTCAAAATGGACAAGGGCGAATTCGTGGGCCGCGCCGCGCTGGAACGCCAGAAACGGGAGGGCATCCGGCGCAAGCTCGTGGGTTTCGAAATGCTCGGGCGCGGCATCGCCCGCGACGGATACGAAGTGCACATCGACGGCGCTCCCGCCGGCTGGGTCACCAGCGGCGGACCGTCTCCCACGTTGAGCAAAAACATCGGACTCTGCTATCTGCCGCGCGAGGCTGCCGAGCCTGGCCGGCCAATCCAGATTGTCATTCGTGACCAACCCGTCGACGCCGTCACGGTGGCGACGCCATTCTACAAGCGAGCGTGATCATGTATCCGGAACAATACCGATATACGAAAGAGCACGAATGGGTACGCGAGGAAGACGGCACCGGCGTCATCGGCATTACCTTCCACGCGCAGAAAGAACTCGGCGACATCGTCTATGTCGACCTGCCCAAGCCGGGCACGGTGGTGGAAAGGGGTAAAACCTTCGGCTCGGTGGAATCGGTGAAGGCGGTCTCGGACGTCTACGCGCCCGTGTCCGGCGAGGTGATCGAGGTGAATCGCGCGCTCGTCAACGCCCCCGAGAAGCTCAACCAGGATCCGCACGGCGAGGCCTGGCTCGTCCGGGTCAGGTTGTCCGCGCCCGACGAATTGAAAGACCTCCTCAGCGCCGGGGATTATCAAAAATACACAGGAGAATAGCAGGACCGCCCCGCCGGCCTGCCCATTTGTCACCTTGCGCTATTTACCCAAATCCGATTCCGAACGCCGCCAGATGCTGGACACCATCGGCGTGTCCTCCGCCGAGGACCTGTTCGCGCACCTGCCCCCGGAAACGCGCCTCAACCGGCCGCTGGACCTGGAGCCGGGCAAGTCCGAGTACGAAATCGTCGAATATTTCCGCGCGCGCGCCGCGGAAACCGCCACCGGCTACGCCTCGTTTCTGGGCGCGGGCGTCTACAACCATTACCGGCCGGTGCTGGTGGATACGGTGATCTCCCGTGGCGAGTTTCTCACCTCGTACACGCCGTATCAGGCGGAGATCTCCCAGGGCACCCTGACAACGATCTTCGAATTCCAGACCATGATCTGCCAGCTTACCGGCATGGACGTGGCCAACGCGTCCATGTACGACGGGTCCACCGCGGCGCCCGAAGCGGCCATGATGGCCATGCGCATCACCGGACGCGACGGCGTGGCCGTCTCGCGCACGCTGCATCCGGAGTACCGCGAAGTGCTGGCCACCTACATGCAGCACCAGAACGGGCGGGCGGCCGAGTTCGAATACGATGGCGACACCGGCGGCATCGATTTCGCGTCGCTCGATCGCGCCATCGGGCCGAGCACCGCCGCGGTGATTGTGCAATCGCCCAATTTCTTCGGCATGGTGGAGGACATCAAGCGCGCCGCGGAAATGGCCCATGCCGCGGGCGCGCTGCTCATCGTCGTTTTCACGGAGGCGGTGTCGCTGGGGATTCTGGAACCGCCGCGCGACGCCGATATCGTCGCCGGCGAACTGCAATCGTTCGCCATTTCGCCCAGCTACGGCGGACCTTTTGCCGGCATTATCGCGACAAAAGAAAAATACATGCGGCAGATTCCCGGCCGTCTGGTGGGCGAGACGAAAGACACCCGCGGCAATCGCGCCTTCTGCCTCACCCTGGCCACGCGCGAGCAGCATATCCGCCGTGAGAAGGCCACCTCGAACATCTGCACCAACCAGGCCCTCATCGCGCTCATGGCCACCGTGTTCATGACCGTATACGGACGCGCCGGCCTGCGCGAGCTGGCCGGGCAGAACCTCGCCAAGGCGCACTACCTGGCCGGACGCTTGCCGCTGCGTTTCCGCGGTCCCTTTTTCAACGAGTTCGTCGCCCGCGCCAACGGGCGCACGCCGGAAATGGTGAACCATCTCCTGCTCGAGAACAAGATCATTGGCGGCCTCCCGCTGGGCCGCTTCTACCCGGAGCTGGCCGATTGCATGCTTCTCTGTGCCACGGAGATGAGCCGGCGCGAGCAAATGGACGCTGCCGCCAGCGTCTTCGCCGCCGAGGAGGCGTACGCGCGATGATCCGGAAAGTGCGCGAACATCCCAGCCAGAACGAGCCGCTCCTGTTCGAATCGAGCTCGCCCGGCAAGCGCGGCTACCAGTTGCCCGATCTCGACGTTCCCCCCGTGGACCCCCGCGAGGCGCTGGGCGAAGGCAACACGCGCTCCGATATCGAAGGCTTCCCCGAGGTGAGCGAGGTGGAAGCCATCCGCCACTTTACGCGCCTCTCCACGTGGAACTACGCCATCGACCTGGGCCTCTATCCGCTGGGCTCCTGCACCATGAAGTACAACCCGCGGGTCAATGAAGCCGTGGCGCGCATCGATGGCCTCGCGTGGGCCCACCCCTATCAGCCGGAAAAGCTCTCGCAGGGGGCCATGGAGATCGTTGCCCGTCTGGAGGCCGCGCTCGCCGAAATCGTCGGCATGGACGCGGTCACTCTCCAGCCCGCCGCCGGCGCGCATGGCGAGCTCACCGGCATCCTGCTGGTCCGGGCGCTGCTGGCATCGCGCGGGAATCCGCGAAAAAAGGTGCTCATCCCCGATTCCGCCCACGGCACCAACCCGGCCACCGCCGCCATGGCCGGCTACGAGGTGCTCCACGCCCCCTCGAACGAGCGCGGCATGCTGGATCTGGCCGAACTGGCGCGCGTGGTGGACGAAGACGTCGCCGCGGTGATGATCACCAATCCCAATACGCTGGGCGTCTTCGAGGAGCAAATCACCGGGATCGCCGCCCTGCTGCATTCCAAAGGCGCGCTGGTCTACATGGACGGCGCGAACATGAACGCGCTGATGGGGGTGGCGCGGCCCGGCGATTTCGGCATCGACGTGATGCACCTGAACCTGCACAAGACGTTTTCCACCCCCCACGGCGGCGGCGGACCGGGCTGCGGCGCGGTGGCTGTCCGCAAGCACCTGGAGCCCTTTCTGCCCACGCCCCGGCTCGCGCGAAACGAAGGCGGCTGGACCTGGGATTGCCATCGCCCGCAGTCGATCGGCCGCGTGCGCGCCTTCTACGGCAACTTCGGCGTGCTGGTGCGGGCGCTGGCCTACATCATGGCTCACGGCGGGCCGGGCCTGCGCGCCGTCACTCTGGACGCGGTGGCCAACGCCAACTACGTGCGCAAGCTCATCGAGCCCTGGTACGATCTCGCGTATCCCGCGCCGTCCATGCACGAATGCGTGTTCAGCGACGATCGCCAGGCGAAGCGCGGCGTGCGCACCGGCGACATCGCCAAGCGGCTCATCGACTACGGCTTTCATCCCTACACCGTGAGCTTCCCGCTGATCGTCCACGGCGCGCTGATGATCGAGCCCACCGAGACCGAGAGCAAACAGGAGCTCGACCTGTTCGCCGAAGCGATGATCTCCATCGCCCAGGAAGCCGAAGAGAACCCGGACCTGGTCCGTACGGCGCCGCACAGCACGCGCACCGGGCGCGTCGACGAAGTGACCGCCGCCCGTAAACCAGTCGTCCGCTGGCGGCCGGCGTAAGCGCGGGACACGCGGCGAAGCCGCGTTAGAAATCCTCGCGTACTGCTACTTCAGCCTGCCCTGCCGCCACACCGCCGAGGAAGGGTATCGGCTGAATTGGGGTTGCGGCGATTCTTCCACTTCAATGTCGGCCCCCCCTGGACCAGGGTGCACGGCCTGGATTTGCCAGGGACACGCGGCGACCAGCCGCGTTTTTGCTGGGCCAGGCGAGTACGCGGCTGCCGCCGCGTGTCCCTGCGGCCTGGTGTACTGCTACGTTCGGACGACCGGGGATTTCGGCCAAATCGCTGGTGCTTGCACTTCAATGTCGTGCCCCAGGACCAACTGTCTGAGCGCAGGGCGTCTATCCACGGTATAATAATTCTATCGTGCCTCCGGCAGGGCCTCAGTCGCGGCGATGCGTACCTCGCGAGGTTAGCTGGAAATCTCACCAGGAATGAAATTTGGAAATGGCGGCACGGCCGCCAATGGCCCCTTCCAGTGCTACCAGGCCCGGCCGGGCCAGGCAGCAAGGAAGGTGTACGGCCATGTTTGCAAGTTTGCAAGTTCTCCGTCCGCGGGTCCTGCTCGTGGCTGGACTCATCGCTGTAACGTCGTTATCGGTTCGCCAGGCGGCGAGCGCCCAAACCACTGCTGTCAACCAATGGACCTGGATGGGCGGAAGCAACACGCGTAACGCAACCGGGGTGTACGGAACGTTGGGAACGCCCGCAGCCGGAAACTTCCCCGGAAACCGCTGGGGCGCTGCAAGCTGGACAGACGGCAGTGGCCATCTCTGGCTCTTTGGAGGTTTCAACAACTCGGGCGACCTCAACGACCTTTGGGAGTTCAATCCTTCCACGAACGAATGGACCTGGATGGCCGGAAGCAGCGTGAATGGCGACATTCCCGGAGTCTACGGCACGCTGGGAACGCCTGCTCCCGGAAACTTCCCCGGAGGCCGCTATTTGCCTGCTACCTGGACCGATAGCGGCGGCAATCTCTGGCTCTTTGGGGGCGAGGGCTACGATGCCAAAGGAAATTGCTTCTTTCTCAACGACCTGTGGGAGTTCAATCCTTCCACGAACGAATGGGCATGGATGGGCGGAAGCAACACGATTGGCGCAACCGGGGTGTACGGAACGTTGGGAACGCCCGCAGCCGGAAACTTCCCCGGAGGCCGCGTGGACGCTGCAAGCTGGACCGACAGCAGCGGCAATTTCTGGCTCTTTGGGGGCCAGGGCTACGATGCCGACGGAAATTACGGCTTTCCCAACGACCTGTGGGAGTTCAATCCTTCCACAAACGAATGGGCGTGGATGGGCGGAAGCAGCACGCTGGCCTACGACGAGTACGGCCAGCCTGGAGTGTACGGCACGTTGGGTGAGTATGCTGCCGGAAACGTCCCTGGAGGCCGCTGGGGCGGTTCGGGCTGGACCGACAGCAGCGGCCATCTCTGGCTCTTTGGGGGCCAGGGCGCCTACTACGAAGATAGCGGTTTCAACGACCTGTGGGAGTTCAATCCTTCCACGAACGAATGGGCATGGATGGGCGGGAGCGACACCGGCCAGCCTGGAGTGTACGGCACGTTGGGAACGCCTGCCGCCGGAAACTTCCCCGGAAGCCGCAGTCAAGCCGTGAGTTGGACCGACAGCAGCGGCAGTTTCTGGCTCTTTGGTGGCTCAGGCGTGGAGGCCAGCGGCACCCAGTGGGGCTATCTCAACGACCTGTGGGAGTTCAATCCTTCCACCAACGAATGGGCATGGATGGGCGGGAGCAACACGGTGCCGCCCTGCCAGGATTGCGGCCAGCCCGGAGTGTACGGAACGTTGGGAACGCCTGCTGCCGGAAACGTTCCCGGAACCCGCGCTGGAGCCGTGAGTTGGACCGACAGCAACGGCAATTTCTGGCTCTTTGGGGGCGAGGGCGTCGATGCCAGCGGGGCTCTTGGCCCTCTCAACGACCTTTGGGAATATCAGCCATCTACGGCCTCCTTGTCGGCAACCGCAGTGCTTAGAGCCCGTCAGTAAATAACATTTCCATTCAGGAATGTTTTAACGTATTCTGGTGAAGATGGATGACCGCACCGGAATCAACCGACGATTCATGGTCTTGCGGGACACTCTGGATGAG
>JBEKPY010000020.1:0-81328 GCA_049520275.1 Bryobacteraceae bacterium | reverse complement strand
TTGTTCAGCGTGGTGCGGTTGCCGGTGAAGGTGGTGGTGGCCGATTCGGTGGCCAGCGTCTTCATGCGGTTCAACATGTTGGAGATGTTGCTCAGGCCGCCGTCGACAATCTGCAACTGGCTTAGGCCGTCATTGGCGTTGCGTACGCCCTGCTGCAGTTCCACCGTGTCACTGTTGTACTGGTTGGCGACAGCCAGACCGGCGGCGTCGTCCGCGCTGCTGTTGATGCGGTAGCCGGATGACAACTGCTGAATCGTATTGTTCTGAAACGCGTCGTTGACGTTCAGATCCTGCTGCGCCTGCAGCGAGGTCACGTTGGTTTGAATCGAAATCATTGTATACGTCCATATAATGGAGACACCCGGCGTCCTGCCGGGCGCGGCCTTCACGTTTTTCAGCCGTCATAGGCCATGTCGTGCGAGCGGCCCAGGGATTTCGACCTATTTTCCGGCCTGTGTAGAGATATTCATCGGAGGGCGCAAGGCGGCGGTGCGACGCGGTGAGTTGGGCAGTTCAGAACTGCCTGAGGATTTCTGGCGCCACCAGTTTCAGGTCGACCACGGCGTCGGCGAGGCCGGTGCGCGCGATCATGCCGGGCATGCCCCAGACCACGCTGGAGGCCTCGTCCTGCGCGATCACGTACGCTCCGCTGGCCTTCAGCCCCTGTGCGGCGTGATAGCCGTCCTGGCCCATGCCGGTGAGCACTACGGCAACCGACCCGCCGCCGTACACCTCATTCACGGACCGGAACAGCACGTCGACCGCGGGCCGGCAGGAATTCTCCGGCGCCGACTGATCCAGCGTGATGCACTCGCGTCCCCCGCGCCGCGTCACCCGCATGTGGAAATCTCCGGGCGCGATCAGGACCGAGCCGGGCTCCACCGGGGTGTTTTCGGCGGCCTCGTGGACCCTCATCGGGCAAACCGCGTTCAGCCGCTCCGCCAGAATACGCGTGAACATGGCCGGCATGTGCTGCACGATGAGAACCGGGGCGGGCAGGTTGGCGGGCAACGCGGGAACCACCTGGTTGAGCGCCGAAGGACCCCCGGTGGACACGCCGATGGCCACCACCCGCCGCCGTTTCGTGGCGCGCTGCATCGCCGCCGGGTGGAACGGCGCCGGCGCCGGCGCCGGGACCGGGACTGGTCTGGCAATGGGCGCCACCGACAGGGGCTGGGCTGCGCGCGCGGGGAAGAACTGCCGTATCTTCGCGATGAGGTCGTGCTTCAGCCGCGGAATGGGGAGTTCGTGCGATCCGTCCGGATTGGTCTTGGAGACGTAGTCGTTGGCGCCGTTGAGCAGCGCGTCGATGGTCACCCGCGCGCCCGTTTCGGTGAGCGTGCTCAGCATGACGATCTTCACCGGAGGCCACGCGGCGCGGATCTTCCTGATCGCCTCCAGCCCGGTCATGCGGGGCATCTCGACGTCCAGCGTCACCACGTCGGGTTTCAATTCGCTCACTTTCCCGATGGCGTCCAGGCCGTCGACGGCCGAGCCGACTACTTCGATGGTGGGCTCCTCGCGGAAGATGCGGCCCACGATGTTCCGGATGAACATGGAATCGTCGACGATGAGCACCCGAATGCGCCGGCCGGCCAGGAGACCCGTGTTAGGCTGCGATGACGTCACCTGTGTGACATATCGGTTATTCCCGTAGGATCGTGAGGAACACTACACGGTGACGACAATCTTGCCGATCTGCGCGTTGGACTCCATGTAGCGGTGCGCCTCAACGATTTTCGCGAGTGGGAAAACCTTGTCGACACGCGGCTTGAAGGCGCCGGAGGCAAGATGGTCGAACACGTACTGCCTGGCCACCGGAAACGCGGCGGGATCGGCAACCAGCTCGAAGAGAGTGTACCCCTTGATGGTGAGGTGCTTGCTCAGAACGGAGAATAGCGGGAAAGGGGTGGGTTCGTTGGCGAGCGCACCGTACTCGAAGATGATGCCGCTGGCTGCCGCGGCCGCTGCGAGGGCTTCGAGCCCCCTGCCGCCGACTGGGTCGAAGACGATGCGTGCGCCTCTGCCGGATGTGATTTCGTTGACGCGGGCGGCGAGGTCTTCCTCTTCGGTGGCGATGACATGGCCGGCGCCGAGGGCCAGAAGCTCGGCCTTCTTCCGCGAGGTGCGCGTGGTGGCGATGCTGATGGCGCCTTCCGCTTTGGCCATCTCGATGGCGGCGATGCCCACGCTGCTGCTGGCGGCGGTAATGAGAACGAAATCCTCCTTCGCGAGACGGCCCTGCTGGATGAGCGCGCCGTAGGCGGTGAGGTACTGCATCCAGATGCTGGTTCCCTCCTCGTAGGAGAGGTGGTCGGGATAGACGGCGATCGCGTAAACGGGAACGATGGCCACCTCGCCGTAAACGCCGTACACGCTGGCCGGGAAATTGGGGATGGTGCTGACCCTCTTGCCGATCCAGCTTCGGTCCACGTCCGGGCCGGCGGCTTCCACGATTCCGGAGGCCTCATAGCCGAGCTTCGAGGGGAGATTGGGCGAGGCCAGATACCGGCCCATGCGGAACATGACTTCCGCGCGGTTTAGGCCGATCGCTTTGACGCGGATCCGCACCTCGCCCGCGGCGGGGCCGGGAAGAGGGAGTTCGTCCAGTTGGAGAACCTCGGGGCCGCCGGTCTGATGGAAGCGGACGATCTTTACGGTGGCCGGGGCTGCTTCTGGCATGTAGTGTTCGATGCGGACGTGGGTGAACACGATGCATCGGCGTGGCGTCCCCACAGCGGAGGCGATGCGGGAACTTCCACGCGCGCGGCAGTGTCCAACCGGACATGGGAATCACGGGAAAGGGCGCGGAAATCAACGTTACTCCGATGATCGACGTGCTGCTGGTTCTGCTCGTCATCTTCATGCTGATTACGCCGGTGGCGCCGAAAGGTCTGGACGCGAAGGTGCCCCAGCCGGCGCCCGGCGGCGAGGGAGCGCAACCGGCCAACAACGTCGTGGTCACCGTCTGCGCGGACGATTCGGTTCGCCTGAATCGGGAGCCGGTGACCCTGGGCGATCTCGAGGCGCGGCTGGCCGCCTTGTACGGGAACCATCCGGCGGGAGTTCTGTTCGTGCGCGCGGAAGGGAACCTCGAGTATCGGCAGATGGCGCGCGTGATCGACCTTGCCCGCGGCGCGGGCCTCGAGCGCGTTGGCCTCATGCCACACTGACCGCGGCCATCGGCGCGGCGGACAGGCGCGCACGGCTATCGCCGGATCATGATGCGCAGCGCGTCGGCTCCGTCCGGATCGAGGTCATGATCCAGCTTGCCCTCCCGGCGCAGCGCGGCGTGCAGCGCCTGCAGGCGATCCGACATCTTCCAATGCACCAGGGTCAGGTCTTGCGCCAGCGTGTAGATGACCGCGGCGCCGGGATCGTCCGGCTTCTCCTGGACGTACACGTCATAGCCCGGGCCGTGCGGGCGCACGTTTCTGGCGACGTTGTACAACTCCGTCAGCCGGTTGACGCAGGTCCGCGGAAACCACAGCACCGCCTCTTCGCGGGCCTTTTCGAACCCTCGTAACTGGAGTTTCGTCCCGGCTGCGTCGGACGCGCCGGAAATCCGCCCGGCGTTCAGCACCACCAGCGTGGCCGCCTGACGGGCATTATCGACGCCCGTCAGCAGAACCTCGGGAACCGCGTCCTTTGGGACGTCGGATACCGCCACGCTGTCGAGGTGCCCCGAATGCCAGTACTCGCCGCGAACCCTGCCGTGTCCGTCGATGGCCGCCACCTGGTTGGGATGTCCGGTCAGATGGTGGCTGGTGATGACGGCCATGCGCCCAAAGCGCGGTCCAAAATCGGCCACCACGAAATCCGTCCCCGAGTACACGCCGTCGTAGGTTTCCACCTCATCGGAAACGGGCCTGCCCGCGGTGAAATGCCACTTTTCGCGTCCGTCTGCGCCGAAGCAGAGCAGAGTGGTTCCGGTCCGGCCCCGCGCCGCCGGATGATAGGCAAAAACGGTCTCGATGCTGCCGTCACCGTCGATGTCGCCGAACCAGAGGGTCCTGCCGCTCGCCGCGCTCCAGTAGGCGTCCGGAAGGAACGGATCGGGGAAGTTCCTGCGCCACAGCTCGTGGCCGGCCGCGTCGTTTACAATCAGCGTCCTGAACTCGAAGCGGCCGGCGGCCGGGATCCCGGTGGTTCGCGCCCGCACCACGTTCTGGATCAGCGCGGCGGCTAAAGCCAGGGCGAGGCCGGTGGCGGCCAGCGCGTACCGCTGCACCAGGCGCAGATCGCGCCACCAGGGCAACCTGCCGTGGAGTGGCTTCTCCTGCCAGGCGAGCAACTGGTTCACATCCGCGGCAACTCGTCCTTTGTCGCCGGGGAAACGGCGCACCGGCAGCCCCCGTTCGCCTTCCCACCGCTGGGCCGTGCGCACGTTGACCCCGAGGAAAGACGCAATCTCCTTCCACGAGTTCAGCTCGCCGCCCCATTTCTCGGAATCGGCCATGTGGATGAGCCTGTTGGGATTATATGCCCTTGCAGCGCCCATGTGCGGAACCGCGCAGAGGACGACAAACGTACGCTGTCGTGTTTCGCCGCTTGCCGTGGCCGCCCTTGAGGGCAATAATCAGGGAGCTTCCCCGGCAGGTCCTGGCTCGATCACCGCCGCGCAAAAGGTGTGCCCGGCGATCTGACCTGAAGACCTGGAGGGGCCTGGAATCCGCGAGTTGTACGCGGTATGGCCCGCGGCGCACAGGTGCCAACCCCGTGACTTCCAGTAGTACTACGTTCACGGGGGTTACCATCAAATGTCCAGCAATCGTGTCCGTTTTCTTCGGGCCGTCTGTCTCCTTCTGATTTCCATCCCGGTATCATTTGCCCAGGCGGACCGCAACAACGGCCAGGGTGGCGCGCCACACACACTGCGCGATTTCGCGCGGATGCACAGTAAGTCGGGAAGTTCGCGGCTGGCGCTGTCGGCCGCGGTGGCCTCCACCAGCCCGCAAACAACGAGCGTATACCTGATCTCGACGGTGTCGGGGGACGGTGTCGAGGGCTATTCGGGCGATGAAGGGTTGGCCACCAACGCCGACGAGAGTTTCCCCGTCAGCGTAGCGGCGGATAACCACGGAAACTTCTATGTCGCCGAGATACTGAACAACTGTATCCGCAAGGTGGGGGCGAATGGCGTCATCACCACGGTTGCCGGCACGGAAACGGGAACCGCCGGTTTCTCCGGCGACGGGGGCTTGGCCACCAGCGCCATGTTGAATGGGCCCGCCGGCGTGGCGGTGGACAGGCAGGGCAACATCTTCATCGCGGATGGAAACAACAACCGCATCCGCAAGGTGGCCCCGAACGGCATCATCACCACGGTGGCCGGCAATGGCAACGCCGGCTATGCGGGTGACGGCGGCCCGGCCGCGAATGCCGAGCTCAACGTCCCCGAGAGCGTGCGTGTGGATGCGGCCGGCAACCTCTTCTTTGCCGACGTCGCCAACTTCGTCGTCCGTAAGGTATCGGCGAACGGCATCATCTCGACCGTGGCGGGAAACGGCATCCAGGGCAGTTCCGGCGATGGAGGTCTGGCGACGAGCGCCGAGTTGTACGATCCCAACGGCGTAGCGGTGGATGCCGTGGGCAACGTTTATATCGCAGACACCGACGACTGCGAAATTCGCAAGGTCGGCACCAATGGGATGATGACGCAGGTGGTGGGTGGATCGGTGTGTAGTGTGTTTGCCGACGGCGACGGAGGCCCCGCGACCGCGGCCGCCCTCAGTGAAGTGTTCGGCGTGGAGGTGGACGCCACCGGCAACATCTTCATTTCCGACACCGGCGCGAGCCGGATCCGCGAGATCACCACCGACGGAATTATCAACACCGTCGCCGGTAATGGAAACGCTGGTTACCTGGGCGATGGGGGCCCGGCGACCAGTGCGGAGATCAACTTTCCCGTCGGCATCACCGCGGGGCTTTCCAGCGACGTCTACATCGCGGACAGCGCCAACCAGGTGGTCCGCATGCTGTCTCCTCAGCAGGCGAGCAACCCGCCGGTGCTCACGATAACGAAGACGCATGGCGGAAACTTCCTGCAGGGACAAACCGGAGCCACCTACACCGTGGTGGTGCGGAACGCCTCCAGCGCGGGGCCCAGCAGCGGCACGGTGACGGTCAGCGATACGATCCCCGCCGGGTTAGTGCTGACCGGCATGGCGGGCACGGGCTGGAGCTGTCCGGCCAGCACGTGCACCCGCGGCGACGTGCTGAACCCCGGCGCCAGCTATCCTTCCCTCACCGTGACGGTGAGCGTGGCCGCAACCGCGCCCTCGTCGGTGACCAACCAGGCGACCGTCTCCGGCGGAGGTTCGGGGTCGGCCACCGCCAGCGACCTGACCACAGTGGTGCCGTCGTCCGGTGTCTCGCTGACCGGCGGGAACCTGCCGACCGGACTCGCCGGGGGCAGTTACTCGCTCAACCTGAGTTCGCGGGTTACCGGCGGGACTGCTCCTTACACCTGGAGCCTTCTGAGCGGTGCTCTTCCCGGTGGCCTGTCCCTGAGTGCCACGGCGGGCGCCATCTCGGGCGTTCCGGGCGGCGCGGGCGCCTACGGTTTCACCATCGAGGTCATCGATGCGGTTGGCCACGCCGGGTCGGCTGCGTTCCAGCTCAACATCGGCGCGGCGCCGGCCGGCACTCCGGTAAGAGTAGGAACGCTGGCCCACATTGCCGCCGGTGGCGGCTGGGCCACCACGTTTACGGTGGTGAACACGGATACCGTGCCCATCGTGGTGCGCGTCAACCTCTACGCCGAAACGGGCGCCGCCCTCACCCTGCCGCTGACGTTCCCGCAGGCGGGCGGCGGAGCGGATGTGAGTGCCTCGTTTGTGCAGCGCAGTCTGCCGGTCAACGGTTCGCTGCTCATCGAGTCCGACGCTCTTCCGGCAGCGGCGGTGGGCTGGGCGGATATTCTCTCCACCGGGCATGCCGGGGCGTACGCCATCTTCCGAATACGCGTGACCGGCCGGCCCGATCAGGAGGGAACCGCCACGCTGGACCCGAACAGCCAGGCGTCGTTCTCCATGCCGTTTGACAACACCGGCGGATATGTGGGCGCCATGGCCATCTGTACCACCACCGCCGCCCCGGCCACGGTGACCGCGACGGTGTGGGACGAGAACGGAGCGCTCATCGGCCAGCAGACGCTGAATCCTCTGTCGGGGTGGGGCCACACCTCCTTCGCCCTGGCCGGCCAGATGCCGTATGTCTCCGGCCGGCGGGGCGTGATCGTGTTCCAGAGCGTGACCGGCGCCCCCATCACCGCACTGGGCCTCCGGTTCACCCCGACCAACAGCTTCACGTCGGTTCCCATCATGTACCCGTAGTGCGTTTCGGCGGGCCGCCGTGGCCGTGGCGTGTGGGCGCCACGGTGAATGGCGGAGACGAATTGGAGTGACCTGGTCCGGCGGGAGATTCCGGTCCCCGGCGAGGGACCGGTGCGCCTTCGCATGCAGGCCTGCGGCATCTGCCACGGCGATGCTCTGGTCAGGGAGGGACACTGACCCGGCCTGCAGTTCCCGCGCGTGCCCGGCCACCGCGCGATTCCGAAGACACGCTCAACTTCTGCGCCCTCCACGGGGTGCGCCCGATGATTGAAACATTCCCGTGGCAGACGTTTCGGCGGCGTATGGGCGCATGATCGCCAACAACGCGCGGCTCGGGCGGTGCCGATCACCGAGTAGAGCGACTCTCTCGCGGGTTGCTGGTTTCATCTCAGCAGGGAGGGCGTCAGACGGCAATCTGGAGAGGACTGCGGCGTGGAAGCCCCCGAAGCGGCGGCCGTGCGGCGGTTTTCCAGAGTTGAAGGGCCAAATCAGTATCCACACAACGGATCTTGCGCCCTTGATTATTCACGAGGATTCCGTCCAGGTTCAGCAGTGCCTCGTCAGCCGAAACGAGAAGGTCGGCGCCAAATGCAATGGCGGTCGCTGCATGAAGAGCATCGGCGGCACGAATTCCACGTGTCTGCAGATCGAGTTGCCTCAACTGAAGGCTGACGGTTTCGGACGTCAGGTCCAGCACGGAAATGCTGAACAGCTCAACCACTATCCGGACCTGCGTGGTTATGGAGCGGGCCGCGGGTATCAATAACGTATCGGCACGAGAAATACCCTTTGCGGATTGCGTAAGCAGCCGATACAGTGCCTCTTCAACCTCGTAATAGGTTAAGCACGAGGTGGCGCCGGCACGGTCCCTGCCGACATTCTCGAACAGCCGTTCGGCATCCGTGGCAATGTCCGCAGGCGAGCGCCCTCGCCGTTCCGACGACCTCAGAAGTGCGTTCGCGCCCCCGCGGGTGCTGAGGTAGTCGATGAATATGCCGGTATCGAAGTAGACGCGCACTCATGCCGCCCGAAGATGTGTAACGAGTTCTTCAGGCGTGACCACCTGCGGCTTCTCAGCGGTCACCAGGGTCTTCAGGAGTGCGTCTCTCGTAACAAAGAAATCGCATTCAACGGCGCTGCTAAGAATAAGAATGTCGTTCGAGTGCGCCAGGCGATTTCTGAGAGCTCGCACTCGGGGGAGCAAAGCTTCAGCCTTTGCGAAATCCACCGGCAGCACTCGCAAATGGTCTCGGATTCGCTCGAACTCGGGGCGGCCTGCGGCATCCGCAACCAGAAGCAATTCCTGGAGTACGATCGGATTCACGGCGAAACGAATGCGCCCCTCGGCTTCAGCGGAGAACAACTGGGCCGCCGACGGCTCGCCCCGAAGGTATCCAACGATCACGTTCGTGTCCAGGAAGACGAGCGGTCGCTTTCGATCAGAACCTTCGCCCCGTTCGAGCGGATGAAGCTCCGCCTCCTGTTCCATCTCTCCATTGTATTCGAGTCGTGGCCACATAGCTGAACGAGAGTAGTTTCCGGTACGCGATCCCCATTCTCATAATCAAAGGTGTGGGCAGCCTCAGTGACGGCGGCATCGCTCGGCGCCCTCGGCGCGGCGCCTTCCGCTCGAAGCGTTCCAGGGACGCGCCGTCCCGGGCCATCTCGTCCGGCAGGAACTTCAACACCACCTGCCGTCCCAGCTTCAGGTCCTCGGGGCGATACACTACGCCCATGCCACCGTCACCGGGCCGAGGCGGTTTCGTTTACCACGTCGACGGCTACAACTTTACCAGCGCCAGCGAGCGCTTCATCCAAACCGATGGCGGGCGAAGATTCAGTGCCCATTACCGAATTCGACCCAAAATGGTAACGCCGGCCGAGCCCAGGCGGAAACGCCTGTTCCACAACGGCAGAGTTAACAGGTCTTAACGGTCCGCGGACGAAACCGGCGCCTTCGTCGCATCGTCTGGGTGGGTAGTATGAACACCACGAGAACCACTTTCACTGGATTGTTAACTGGCGGAATGGGCCGGGCTGTGGGCATTCTCACCACCGCCATCGTCATTGGAATGCTGCCCATCGCGGCGTTGGCGCAAGCGCCTCCGTCGTTTGCGCCGCCCGAGCTGGACCGGCTGGTTTCGCGCATCGCGCTCTACCCCGATTCCCTGCTGGCGCAGGTTCTTGCTGCGTCGACCTATCCCAACGATATCCCGCCTGCCGCCCAATGGGCGGATGAACACCATTACCTGACCGGGCAGGATCTGGCCAATGCCATCGCCGCGGACCAGTTGCCCTGGGATCCCAGCGTACAAGCGCTGCTCCCATTTCCGTCCGTGCTGGACACGATGAATGCGGACATGAACTGGACCACCCAGCTCGGAAACGCATTCCTGGCCCAGCAACAGGACGTGATGGACGCGGTGCAGAGGCAGCGGGCCATCGCGCGACGCTACGGCTACCTGAGGAGCAACGGTCAGATCGTGGTGAGCGGAGGGCCGTACATTACTATCGCGCCCGTGGATCCCGGCTACATCGTGGTCCCCTACTATGATCCGGCGGTTGTGTTCTTCGCGCCGCGGCCGGGGTTTTTCGCCGGCGGTGCGGTCCGTTTCGGCTTCGGCGTGAGCATCGGCGGGTTCTTCGCGCCGTGGGGCTGGGCCGGAGGCGGGATCCGCGTCGACTGGGGCGCGCACGCCGTATTCCTGAACAATGCACGCTGGGGCAGGACCTGGTTCAACCGGGGCGCCTACGTGCATCCCTACCCCGCGGTTCGGCGGTACGGGCCGGGTTACGTGCGTCCGCCCGAAGCGCATGCGCTTCATGCACGCTCCCAGGAAGAGCGAAACGCCGCGCGGCAAGGCAGGCCAATGCCTCGCGAAAAGCACCGGGACGAACGCCGCTAGCTGTCCCTGCCCAGCGCAGGCGAAGACGCCTGCTCCACGATGGCAGATGAGGAATCCCGCCGGTGGTATCCTGCGCGACATGGGTGATGCCGACCAGGCTCCGAAAAGCCTCTACATGGTGGTGGAGCATTTCAGGAACGGAGATGCCGCGCCGGTGTACCGCCGGTTTCGGGATAACGGACGTATGGCGCCAGCGGGCCTGGTATATGTTTCGAGTTGGGTTGACGAGACGCTGGAGCGCTGCTATCAGGTAATGGAAACGCATGACCGCAGGCTGCTCGACGAGTGGCTGGCAAACTGGAGCGACCTGGCCGATTTCGAAGTATATCCGGTGATCACATCGAAGGAGGCGGCCGAGAGGATTGCTCCGCGACTGTAGTGCTGGCGGCGCCTACTAATCGCCGAACCTATCAGCAGCGCGAGCCCGGGCTTTTGCGGCCTCTTCTTCGCGATTCCTGGGCGGCGCGCTCGTTTCGAGCGAATGAAGCAGACGGGCGGAAAGGCCGGCGATTTCATCCACCGCGGCCAGAAATAAGCGTTCGTTTGCCTTGGAAGGTTTGTTAAATCCGCTGATCTTCCTGACAAACTGAAGAGAAGCGGCTCGAACCTCGTCGTCGGTGACGGGCGGGTCGAAGTTGAAGAGGGTTTTGATATTCCGGCACATTCCGATACAGGGTAGCAAGGTTTTGGCGGATCAAGCGTGGTGCGCCAGTGGGACACGCGGCGTTAGCCGCGTTTTGGTCCGGTACCGAAGGGACGCGGCTTGCGCCGCGTGTCCCGCTAGCGCGCAAAGTGAACAGTATTGTCGCTAGACTGGAAGGAACATGGAAGAGCGCGAGATGATGCGCCTCTGGGTACAGACCTGGAGAGAGGCCGGTCCGGAGCTCGAGGCCATTCGTCTGCGGGAAGTCCGCGAAGCCGACAACCTGAAGGTGCTGGCCATGCTGGAAGGCGCTTTCAATCACGCCCTGCGCACCATGCCGCCGCGGCCGTCGTCGGGACTGGTGGAGATGCAGGCGTGGTTCGCAAAGCTGCCCCGATGATCGACCTTCTTGAAACCGCGCGGCGACTTCAGGACTTCTGCGATGGCCAGGGCTGGCGCTCCTGCTTTATCGGAGGGATCGCCGTGCAAAGATGGGGCGAACCGCGCCTGACGCGCGATGTAGATCTCACTCTGCTGGCGGGTTTCGCCGGCGAAGGCGAGTTCATCGATCGCCTGCTCGCAGCATATCGGGGGCGAATCGAGGATGCCGGAGCGTTCGCTCGCCGCCATCGCGTCGTTCTGCTGCAGACCGATGGAGGCGTGGGAATCGACATCTCGCTGGGCGCGCTCCCGTTTGAAGAGACCATGGTCAGCCGCGCGACGTTCTTCTCATTCGGTCCGGGCCTCGATCTCCGTACCTGTTCAGCCGAGGACCTTGTCGTCCTCAAACTGTTCGCGTCGCGACCTCTCGACGTTCGCGATGCGGAAGGAGTGGCGCTCAGGCACGGCGACCGGCTCGACTGGCGCTACATCGAAGATCAACTGCGCCCCCTCGCCGAAGTAAAGCAGGAGCCGGAGATACTGCGCACGCTGGCTCGCCTGCGGCAATTGGGGGCCCCAGACCCCACTGAAGACCGAAGGTGCTGATGATGACTCCGGATTTCCATGATGGCTTCTTCGACGGGATGGCTTCTTCGACGGTTTTCTATTGCTCCCAGACAAAATCGCGAATCTGTACCTCAGAACATCAGACGGACAGCGCTACACTTTCGTCTGCTTTGGCGTCAAACACTTAAAGATCTCGGACGTGAGAGAAGGCAATATCGTCCTTGACATTGAGGTCCGTGGACCCGACCGACTCGAAGCGTCGGACATTGACGAACTGTATAGCCTCTCGGAGGTCGACGTCATCGGCCAACGGACAAGGCTGCTCCAGGCAGCAAGGCAGGAACGGCTTGAGTTGATCGTCATCGCTCAATCGTCCGGCGCGGAATGCAAGGTCCTGTTGAAACGCTGGGAGATTAACGCGGGTTACGGCAGCTAACCGCGCACTATCTGTACGCGGAGGAAAGCGCGCAAAAACGAGTGAGACTGCCTCAGGCGTTGCGCATCGCCCCGCGCCGCTGCTGTATCCTGCTAACGTGACCCCTATTCATCGGCTGCTGACCGGACTCATCGACTACGCGGGCCTGTTTCCGCCCGCCGGGCTCACCATGACTTCCGCGGTGAGCAACTACGCTACCTACCGCGCCGGCGACGACGCCTGGGCGCTGGCCCGCTTCATCATCACCGCCTCGCGGCTGGAGGAGTTCGAGAACGAGATGCGCGAAATCCTGCCTGGCCTCACCGAGGAGAAGCCCTGGCGCATGAGCGCGCTGTGCGGGCCGGTGCTCGATCAGGATCTGGCCGACGTGGTGGCCTTCAACGGCCGTCACAAGACCATCCGCGTCGATTCGGTGGAGATCAAGGTGACCAGCCCGGCCGACGTCGGCGCGTTTGCCGCGTCGGTGCCCAAAGGACTGCGCGCGTATTTCGAGGTCCCGCTCTCCACCGATCCGCTGCCCTTCATCCATGCCATTCAGAAGGCCGGCGCGCGCGCCAAGATCCGCACCGGCGGCGTGCGCGAGAACATGTTCCCGTCCATCGACGAGGTCTCCGGATTCCTGACCATGTGCTGCCGCCACAACGTGCTCTTCAAGGCCACGGCCGGGCTGCACCATCCATTCTGCGGCAAATACCGGTTGAGCTACGACACCGACGACAACCGCCGGGTGCTCATGTACGGCTTCCTGAACGTACTGCTGGCGGGCGTGTTCATCTACGCCGGAATCCGCCCGGAGCTGCTGGCCGAGCTGCTGCGGGAGCCCTCGCCGGCGGGCTTTACCTTCGACGAACGCGGGGTGAGCTGGCGCCACCACTGGGCCAGCCACGAGCAGATTGAAGAGGTGCGAGCGGGATTCGCCATCGCCTTCGGATCTTGCTCGTTCGACGAACCCATCCGCGCCATGAAGCAGTTGCACCTGCTGTAGACCATGAGCCGGGAGTTGAACGAAACGCACGACGGCACGCTGGAGAGCTGGGTGGAGAGCGCCAACCGGCCCGATTGCGACTTCCCCATTCAGAACCTGCCCTTCGGCGTGTTTCGCGCCGACGGCAAGGCGGATCGCATCGGGACCGCCATCGGCGACTTCGTGCTCGACCTCGGGGAGTGCTTCCGCCAGGGGCTGCTGACGGGTGTGGATGTCACCTTCGCGGCGTTCTTCCAGTCCTCCTATCTGAACCCGCTGATGACGCTGACGCCGGCCGAGCGCGCCGAGGTTCGGCTGTCCATTTCGCGGCTGTTGCGGGCGGGGTCGCGGAAGCAGGAAAAAGCCGAAAAGCTGCTCACACCGATCCACGATGCGCTGCTGCTGCGGCCGACACTGCAGCGCGGGTACACCGATTTCTACGCGTCCATTCATCACGCCACGCGCGTGGGCCGGTTGTTCCGGCCGGATCAGCCGCTGCTGCCCAATTACAAATGGGTGCCCATCGCCTATCACGGGCGCGCCTCGACGCTGATGGTGAGCGGCACGCCGGTGCGGCGCCCCAACGGGCAAACGAAGGGACCGGACGCCGCCGAGCCGGTGTTCGGACCCTCGCGGCGGCTCGACTACGAGCTGGAGGTGGGCTTCTACGGGGCCGGCCTGCAGCGCATTGGCGAGGCGGTGCCCATTGCCAAAGCGGAGGAGCACGTCTTCGGTGTTTGCCTGGTGAACGACTGGTCCGCGCGCGACATCCAGGCGTGGGAATACCAGCCGCTGGGGCCGTTTTTGGCCAAGAACTTCGCCACCAGCGTGTCGCCGTGGGTGGTGACGCTGGAGGCGCTGGCGCCATTTCGCATTCCCGCCTGGGAGCGTCCGCCGGACGACCCGAAGCCGCTGCCGTATCTGTTCCAGGAAGACGACCAGCGCAGCGGCGGCGTGGACATCACGCTGGAAGTGCTGCTGGCCAGCGCCAAGATGCAGCAGGAGAGCGTGCCGCCGGTGACGCTGAGCCGCGGCAGTTTTCGCGACATGTACTGGACCATGGCCCAGATGGTGGCCCACCACACTTCCAACGGCTGCAACCTGATGGCCGGCGATCTGCTGGCCAGCGGCACGGTTTCCGGTTCCGAGCGGGAATCGGCCGGATGTCTGCTGGAGCTGACCGAGGCGGGCCGGCGGGCCATCCCGCTGCCCACCGGCGAGGAACGGCGATTTCTGGAAGACGGCGACGAGGTGATTCTGCGCGGCTGGTGCGAGCGGCCTGGATTCCGGCGAATCGGCCTGGGAGAGTGTCGCGGATTGATACTTCCGGCGGCCTCGTTGCACTAGTCAGGGATGCCGAAAGGGCCACAAAACCGCCTGGATTCGTTCCGCGGACACGCGGCGAGAGCCGCGTTTTGCCGGGGCCAGGCAAGTAACGCGGCTGTGGCCGCGTGTCCACGGAGGCCCCGCACGTGATGTACTGCGACGTCAGCCTTCCCATTCCGCTCGACCAGGCGTTCACTTACCGCTTGCCGGAGACGCTGGAACACCGCGTACAGCCGGGCTGCCGCATGCTGGTGCCGTTTGGCGGGCGCAAGCTGACCGGCGTGGTGCTGGCGGTGCACGATTCGCCGCCCAACGGCGCGATGAAGGACGCCTTCCGGTTGCTCGACGAGGAGCCGGTGCTGGACGCCGGGCTGATTGAGCTGGGGCGGTGGATTTCCTCGTATTATTGCGCGCCGCTGGGCGAGGTGCTGCGCAGCATGACGCCGCTGAACGGCGAGGTGCGGCGGTCGAAGCTGTATTCGCTCACCGACGCGGGCCGCGACGCCGCGCGGCAGCTTCTGCTGGGGCCGGCCGCCGAGGACCCGGTGTTGCAGATGCTGGCGCTGCTGGACGCGCGGCCGGCATCGGCGGAGTATCTGAAGAAGAAGGTGGCGGGGGCGGCGAACGTGATCCGCTCGCTGGAGAAGCGCGGCTTCATCGCGGTGGAGGATCTGGAAGCCGAGCGCGACCCGCTGCGGGCCTCGGCCGCGCGCCTGCGGGCGGAGTTCGTCGCGCGAAGCGTTGACAAGCTCCCGAAGGCGGAGCGCGAGCTGTTGTCGTATCTTGAGTTGCACCCGGGTTCGCACAACGTGCTGCAGCTCGAGAGCGTGGTGAAGGGGGCGAGTCCGGCCGCGCGCGCGCTGGCGCGGAGAGACCTGGTGAGGCTGGAGACCGAATCTCCGGTGACGACGTGGCGGGAGCCGATCCGGCCGGAGCGTACGCTCAATCCACACCAGTTGGGCGCGTACCAGCAGATTGAGGCGGCACTGCGCGGCGACCGGTTCAAGGCGTTTCTGTTGCAGGGCGTCACCGGCTCGGGCAAGACCGAGGTGTACCTGCGCGCCATCGACGCCTGCCTGGCGCTGGGGCGAGGGGCGCTGCTGCTGGTGCCGGAGATCGCTCTGACGCCGTCGGTGGCCGGGCAATTCGCGCATCGCTTCGGTGATCGGGTGGCCATTCTGCACTCCGCCTTCAACGACGCGGAACGGGCCGAGCAGTGGCGGCGCATCCGCGGGGGGCTGGCGGGGGTGGTGGTGGGGACGCGCTCCGGCGTGTTCGCGCCGGTGCGGAATCTGGGCCTGATTGTGGTGGACGAAGAACACGACCACAGCTACAAGCAGCAGGAAACGCCGCGCTATCACGGACGCGACGTGGCGGTGTACCGCGCGCAGGCGTGCGGCGCGTGCGTGGTGCTGGGCTCGGCGACGCCGAGTCTGGAAAGCCGCTACAACGCCGAACGCGGGAAGTACCAACTGCTGGAGCTGCCCGAGCGCATCGAGCAGCGGCCCATGCCCGACGTGGAGCTGATCGACATGCGCCAGGAGTTTCTGGAAACGCGCAAGCAGACCACGTTCTCGCGCCGGCTGAAGGACGCCATCGCCGAACGCCTGAAGAGCGGCGAGCAGGCGATGCTGCTGCTCAACCGCCGCGGGTTTTCCAGTTTCGTCACCTGCCGCGCGTGCGGGTGGCGCATGGAATGCCCCAATTGCTCGGTGACGCTGACCTGGCACCGGCGCGACCGGCGCATGCTCTGCCACTACTGCAACACCGCCCAGCGCACGCCCAGCCGCTGTCTGCAGTGCGACAGCGAGTATCTGCAGTTTATCGGCACCGGCGCCGAGAAGGCCGAGGACGAGCTGCACCGGGAGTTCCCGGAAGCGCGCATCGCCCGCATGGACCGCGACACGGTGAGCGGCAAGCGGCATTTCGAATCGATTTTGCAGGGCTTTCGCGACGGCGATTATGACGTGCTGGTGGGCACGCAGATGATTGCCAAGGGTCACGACATTCCCAACGTCACGCTGGTGGGGATTGTGTCGGCCGATATCGGGCTGGGCATGCCGGACTTCCGCGCCGCCGAGCGCACTTTCCAGTTGCTTACCCAGGCCGCGGGGCGCGCCGGCCGCGGCGATCTGGCCGGCACCGTGCTCATTCAGACCGTAAATCCGGAGCATTATGCGGTTCGTTTTGCCGCCGCGCAGAATTATCAGCTTTTTTACGAAAAAGAGATCCAGTTTCGCAGGCTGATGCGCTATCCGCCTTTTAGCGCGCTGGCCAACGTTCTGGTGCGCAGCGAACGCCAGGAGCAGGCGCTGGCCATGAGCGCCGAGCTGGGCCAGTTGCTGGATCCGCCGCCGGAGGGATTGAAGGTGCTGGGTCCGGCGGAGGCGCCGGTGCCGCGGCTGCGCAACGAGTTTCGCTATCAGTTGCTGTTGAAGGCGGCCAGCCGCAAGCGCCTGAACGAGGTGCTACAGATGCTGCGCCGGCACGCGGTGGATCGCAAGTGGAGCGCTACCGCGCTGGTGATTGATGTGGACCCGATGACGCTGATGTAGTGCGATCCAGCCCAGGTTATACTGGCTCTGATGACGGTCCAACTCTCACCTCACGGGCAGCACCTGCTGGAAGCAGCGCTCGCTCGCGGTGTCGGCCGTTCGCCCGAAGAAGTCGTCGAATGGGCTCTGGAAGCGGCTACCGGCGTAGCGGCCACGCTGTCCGAGGAGGAGCGCGAACGGCGACGGCAGGCGGTCGCGAGCATGCTTGCTTTTCGGGAAGAATACCATCTCACCCTCGGTCCCGGTGAGTGCATCCAGGACCTGATCCACGAAAGCCACAAGTATTGACCGGTCCGTTCGTCCTCGACGCCTCAATGACCCTGAGCTGGGCCCTCGAAGGCGAGTCCACACCGTTCACGGTTGCGGTCCGCAAATCCCTGGAAACGGTTCACGCTGTCGCGCCCGCGCTGTGGGCCTTTGAGGTCGCAAGTGTCCTGGGCGCCGCCGAGCGCCGCGGCCGAATGAACGCGGCGGCGCAGGCCGCATTCCTGAAGCGGCTGCGGCTGCTGCCGATCAGCATCGAGTACCGCCCCGCGGCCTGGCTGGTCCAGCAGATTCTCCCGCTGGCGCGGACATACAAGCTCAGCGCGTACGACGCCGCCTACCTGGAACTGGCAATTCGCGACGCGTTGCCGCTGGCCACCCTGGACGACGACCTTCGCCGAGCTGCCTGCGCCGCGGGCGTGGCCCTCGTTGACGCAGCAGATCGATAACATTACGGCGAGGTCTTCGAGAATGTGCGGGCACAAGTGTGCCACGGGTGAGGCTTGCGTTGAGGGGCCGGACACCCTTGCGGGCGCCCGGCCGGTGCATGAATCCGGCAACGAAGCGGATGGGTCGAGAGGGGCCGAACCCGCCCGCGTTTGTCGCTGCCTTTCAAAGCAATATGTGGATGCCGGCATCGTATCCTTCGGCCGCCTCTCGTTTCGATCCGGCGGCTATAGCGACCACGAACGGTTCGCACGGAAACACCAACTCGCACCGCCTGTTGAAGGGCGATGCGTCAACGTCAAGCTGGCCAGCTTGCGATTTGAGGGTTGCATAGGGTGGGGCGGGTGCGACTGTATGTTGTTGAGGGGGTTGGGGAGCTTAGCGGGACTGGGGGGTGGGGGGAGGACCCATGATCGGGTTCAGTCGTTGGCGCTGTGAATCTTCACCAGCGCGGCACGTGCCTGTTCGCGAATCATTGCGTGTTCATCTTCCTGGAGGATCTTGGCCAAGGCGGGGACGGCATCCTTGGCCGGCGGGCCAATGTTGCCCAAGGCCTCGGCGGCGGCGCTGCGAACCGCTGCGTCTTCCAGGAGCGTTTTCAGGAGGGCGGGGACGGCTTCCCTAGCGGCCGGGCCAATGCCACCCAGAGCTCGGGCGGCGTAGAAACGCACGGAAAACTCCTTGTCTTCTTGGAGTGCCTTAATGAGAGCGGAGATAGCGACCGGTCGAACACGGGCCAAGGCGTAAGCAGCAACGATGCGAACACATGTATCCTCGTGCTCCTGTAGCATCCTACTGAGAGCGGGGACCGCGTCCGTGAGGTCGACCCCAATGCTGCCCAGAGCACAGGCGGCGGCTACGCGCACTAGAGCGTCCTTGTCCTTCTGGAACGCCTCGGCGAGAGCGGGGGCGGCTCCGTTGGCGGCGGGTCCGATGCGGTTCAGGACGCTGGCGGCAGCCTGGCGAACGGGCGCGTCCCGGTGTTCCAGGACCATCCTGGCGAGAATCGGTACGGCATCCTTGGCAGCGGGTCCTATGCAGCGCAAGGCGTCGGCGGCGTTGGTGCGAACAGACGCGTTCTGATCGGCCTGAAGCGCGTTGATGAGAGCGGGTACGGCCTCCACGGCGGCGGGGCCAATGCCCCCCAGAGCCGTGACAGCGGCAGCGCGAACGTGAACGTCCGTGTCTTCCTGAAACGTCCTCGTGAGGGCGGGTACCGCCACCGCGGAGGCGGGACCAATGCTACCCAGAGCTAGGGCGGCGGCAGTGCGAACGGACGCGTCCTGGTCCTCCTGCAGGGACTTTGTGAGGTCGGGTACGGCTCCGTTTGCGCCGGGCCCAATGTGGCCCAGGGCGCTGGCTGCGGCAACACGAACGTAAGTGTCCATGTCTTCTGAAAGCACCCTTGTGAGAGCGGGGACGGCGTCCTGGGCGGCAGGTCCAATGCCGCACAGGGACATGGCAGCGGCGTGGCGAGCCGACCGGTCCTGATCAGCCCGCAACGCCCCGATGAGGGCGGGCACGACGTCTTGCAGGGCAGGTCCAATGCTCTCCAGGGCTCCTGCAGCGGCGGCGCGAACGTCCGCGTCCTTGTCTTCTTGTAGTGACTTGATGAGGGCGGGAACAGCTTCCTGGGCGGCGGGTCCAATGCTGCGCAGGGCTCGGGCGGCGGCACCACGAATGGACGCTTGTTCGCTTTGCCGGAGCGCCATGGTGAGGACGGGAACGGCATCTCGAGCCTCGGGGCCGATGCGGCCCAGGGCCTCGGCTGCGGCTGCGCCAACAGGGGCGCCCTTGTCTTTCTGGAGCGGCGGCAAGAACGGGGACGGTGTCCTTTGCGTCGGCCCCAATGTGGCCTAAGGCGCGGACGGCAGCGCAGCGAGCGCCCATATCCTGGTCTTCCCGCAGCGTCCTGGCAAAAGCGAGGAAAGCACCTTCGGCGGCTGGACCAATTCTGCCTATGGTCTCGGCGACGGCGGCGCGAACGTCCGCGTCCTTGTCTTCGTGGAGTGACTTGGTAAGGGCTGGCACGGCGTCTCGGGCGCTCGGGCCGAGTTCCCCCAGTTGTTTGGCCGCGTGCAAGCGATCAGCAGCGTAGGGCGACTCGTCGAGGCTCCTGATCAACTGCTGGATTCTGTGTTTCCGGCGTGCTGCATTCGCCGCTTCCGGGTCGAGACCGATCCGCACGACAAGTTCATCGGGCACCCAGACGGGGACGTGAAGTGACGGCCTAGCCAGGCAACAATCGCGGACCGCCGCGAGGAATCCTCGAATCGATCCGGGAGCGCCCGACTTGCCGTCAACCTCCTTCAGAAACTCGCGCCAGCGTTCCTCATCTCCCGCCCGCTCCTCGACGACCTGGAGAGCTGCCAAGTATTCAGTCAGTGGGTCGAGCAGGAACTGGACATGTGACTCGGCAGGCTCGACCGTCTTCACCACTTTGAGCCGAGTCTCAAGAGTGTCAAGCAGGGTGTCGCTCAATTGCGCGTCGGCGAGCGCTTTTCGGATCGTGTCCTTTGCGCCGGGCTGGCCGGGTTTGAAGGTCTCTTTGAGAGACTCCCACGCCGCAATCTTAGCGGCCTTGTGGACGTCCGCATTCTCCGGGTCGTCCGGAGCTCGATCACGATTGAGCGAGTTCAGATAAGAGAGCATCAAATCTGGAACGGTGCGAGGTAGATCGCTGATGGGCTTAGCGTGTTTCTGTAGGTCAACGAGCTGTTCGGCGAAGAGGCGCGCCAGGAGGGGCGTGATGCCGGTCTCCATTGTCACGAGTTCCGCCAGCCGACGGCTCGCGTCGAAAAGCTCCGAGTCCGTCAGCGCGTTCTGGCCCGCCTCGGTCAGGTAGGCGTTGATGAAGGGAAGAAGATGGTTGGTGTCAATACGCTGCGGTTCGATGGTAAGCTTCGGTGCGAATTCCCTTTCTTCGTCGCGAGAGGTAATGAGGAGCGCGTTCGCTGGGAAGTCCGGGTTCTGAGGATTCGCGATGCCTGGTTCTGGGGGGGAAGCTGGCATTTCTGAGAGGCCATCGAGAATGATAAGGATGCGCCGGTCGGCGAGCAGTTTTTCGAACAGCCCTTCCGGAATCGGCGCCTTCTGCGTGATGAGCTCTCGCAGGTGCGCGCGGACTACGTTCTTGAAGGTGGCGAGGTCTTTGCGCACGTTGAACTTGATCTCGGAATCGAGGAGAACCGGGAGCATTTGCCGGTCCCGACACAGGCGCTCGGCCGGGTTCCCTGCTAACGCCCACTGCGCGATCCGCAACGCCAGCGTGGTCTTGCCCAGGCCGCCTTCGCCCTTGAGCAACACCCGCCAGAGGTTCGCGGCGCATGTGGCCTGCAGATGTTCGGGCTTCAGTTCAGCCAGCTTCGTGCCATTCAGGCGGACAGGTAAGGGTACGTACGTTGTGCGGTCCCTGACCGCAGGTAGGGATTGCAGCATCTCGGTTGCCCGGGGGACGTGGCTCGACACCCAAGCTTCCAGGACGCGCGGACGGTAGTGATAGAAACCGATGAGCACGACCTTGCGGAAGGGTACGGTGGCTTCACCGAGCCATGTGGGCAGTTTGAAGTCGAGGGTCACGAGGTTTTCGTTCCAGCGGAGAAGCGCGAGGGGGATTCGGGGCAACAGAGCGAACTGAAGGACCAGGAACCACACGAGATAGACGACGGATAGGGATGGCCACACCACAGAGCCGGGGTTTGCCTTCACCCATGCGAGAAGGTTCTGAAGACGCGTGGAGAGCTTCTCATCCCTGTCCCTCTCCAACTTTTGAACGGCACGCCTGACAGCCGCTGATGGCGTGCCGAAGCCCGCTTTTTCTAGGACTTCTTGTGCTTCCTTCAGGGCAGGTATCGAGTCAACCGCCCCGGCATCTTGCGAGGCGTTGGCAATTCTCTCCAAGGCTTGGGCGACGGTATAGCCATCGAGATAATCCGTGTCTTCCCGAAGCGCTTTGGTGAGAGCGGGTACGGCGTCCTTGGCGGCGAGTCCGATGTTGCCCAGGGCCGCGGCATACTGGGTAACCGCAGGGTCCTTGTCATCCTGGAGCAGGTTGACAAGAGTGGGTACGGCGTCCTTGGCGGCGGGTCCAATGCCGTCCAAGGCCCCGACGACGGCCTTGCGAACCGCAGAGTCCTTCTGTTCCTGGAGCACCTTGACCAGAGCCGGTACGTCCTTGGCGGCGGGTCCAATGTTGGCCAAAGCCCAGGCGGCGGCCTCGCGAGCCTTAGAGTCCTTGTTATGCTGGAGCAGCTTGATGAGAGCGGGCACGGCGTTTGTAGCGGCGGGTCCCATGCAGCCCAGTGCCCAGGCAGCGGTCTCGCGAGTGTTAGCGTCCCCATCATCCTGGAGCATCCTGATGAGAGCGGGCACGGCGTTTATGGCGGCGGGTGCCGCACAATTCAGGACCCCTGGCTGCTGAATGCCGAGTTGCCGGATGTAGTGCTCCGCCAGTTGGTCTGGATCTGTCTGCGCTAACAAGCCTCCGGGCAGGAAAACGGCGAGGGGGATCATGCAGAGTAGCAACCGTGAAGCCACGAAGCCATTATAGGGACCATCACGGCGAGATGCTGTTCGTCCTGAGTCAGCAGAATTCCTTTCTCAGCCGTATGGAATGCTCTTGCGGGTGGCCTCGCAGATCGGATCGCTTTGCGGGTCCTCGTGGTGTACGATTGTGCACAACGAGGTGTTTTTCGAGTGGCGTCCCGAGAGAGGTGTGTGAGGAGGGAGCATGAAAAAGGAATACGATTTCAGCAAGGGCAAGCGCGGGCCGGTGATTCGGGTGCCGGCCGGCAAGACTCGCGTTACGATCCGGCTGGACGACGACGTTGTCGAATGGTTTCGGGAACAGGTGGACCGGGCCGGCGGCGGTAACTACCAGACTCTGATCAATGGGGCTCTCCATGAGTTCGTCAACCGGACACGCGAACCGCTGGAATCGACGCTGCGAAGAGTGATTCGGGAAGAGCTGCGGAAGACGGGGTAGACGTTCAGGTCCTCACTCATCACGGGGCTAAGAGGAGTATTCGCAGGGCACCCCAAAACGCGGCTGGCGCCGCGTGTCCGTGAGGCGAATCCAGTCAGTGATCGCTGGCGCCCGGTGTTTGCGGCCGTTTCGCGGGAAGTACGCGGAAACGGCGACGGCCTGCTATCCGATAGGTGTTGAAGTCGGCATGATCCACGGTAAAGACCGTGGACAGAGCCTCACGCCTGGCGAGATAGACGAGAGTTGCATCCGCGAAATCCATGGGGCGATCCGAATAGCGCAACATCAGTGCCTGGATATGGGGGAGTTCTGAATCCTCGATGGGCGCCAGCACGATGGCGCCGGAGCGCACCAGCCGCCATGCGGCCTCCATCTCATGACGGCTGTCGCCAACCAGGTGAAACAGCTCCGTCAGCACTGCTTCGGAGGTTGCCAGAGGCAGCCGGAGCTGCTCGAACGCGTCCACGCAGATGCGGTGCCAGCGATCCGTTCGGTCCAGCAGCGCCAGCAGTGCGCCGGTGTCGATCAGGGCATTAGCGGTCATGGCGCCGCCGCAGACGCTGACGCAAAGCCTGGCGCGCGTTCTCGGACCGATGAGCATTGCCGCTGGCGAGAGCCCCAAAGCATTTCGATGCGGCCTCGTGAAGGCGAAGTTGCGCCTCACCGCCGTCTGTTTCCGCGCCACCGCTGTTCAGCCAGTCGCGGGCGGCCATTTCGAGGACCGCGGAAAGCGATGTCTTGCGGCGGCGCGCTTCACGCTCCAGGCCGGTTTTGAGATCGGCCGAAACCCGCCAACTGTAGACTTCGCTCTTCATGCACTACATTGTAGTGCATTCTTAAATCCGGGAAACAACTGGCTGCGGGTTCGGGAATTGGCGGTTGTGGCAGACTGAATGGGGACGAGTCATGTTAGCCGCCAGCGATCCGATCTTAGGCGAGGTGGTGCGCCGTCTGGTAGAGGCGTACAGCCCGGAGCGCATTTATCTGTTCGGTTCCGTGGCCAGAGGAGAGGCCGGTCCGGACAGCGATTACGACATTATGGTCATCGTGCCCGATGACGCGCCGCCGGAACGCTTGCGAAGCCGGCTGGCGTATCGGGCCTTGCGGGGGACCGGGACAGCGGCCGACGTAGTGGTGTGGCCCCGGTCGAGCTTCGAGCGCCGCGCCCGGGTTGCCGCATCGCTGCCCGCCACGGTATCCCGGGAGGGGATGCTGCTCTATGGCGTTTGATCCCGAAGTGATGGCCGAGACGCGGGCGTGGTTCGGGAAGGCGTCCAACGATCTCCGCGCCGCTGAAGCATTGGCCACCACTTCGCCACCGTTGCTCGACGAAGCCGTGTTCCATTGTCAGCAGGCCGCCGAAAAGGCGCTCAAGGGATTTCTCGCGTGGAACGGCCGCACCTTCCGGAAGACCCACAACCTGGAGGAGATCGGCGAACAGTGTCTGGCGGTGGATCCGTCATTGCGCGGAGTGATCGACCAGGCCGTGCCGCTCAGTGAGTATGCCTGGAAGTTTCGGTATCCGGGTGAGCCCTCTCGGCCCGGGCCCGATGAAGTGACCGAGGCGCTGGCCACTGCTCGAGGAGTCGTCGAAGCTGCCGTAAGCCGTCTTCCATTCGACCCGCGCCCCTGAATCGTCATTGACTCACAACCACTGGCCGCCGGGCGCCGCCGCAGAATTATCAGCTTTCTTACGAAAAGTAGATCCAGCTCCGCAGGTTCATCCGCTGTCCGCCGTTCAGCGCGCCGGCCAACGTTCTGGTGCGCAGCGGGGGCGCCAGGTGTTGGGTCCGGCGGAGGCGCCAATGCCGCGGCTACCGGCCGCAAGCTGAACGAGGTGCTGCAGACGCTGCGCCGGCACGCGCTGGGCAGGACACGCGAAGCGCTGGAATCGACGCTGCGAAGAGTGATTCGGGAAGAGCTGCGGAAGACGGGGTAGACGTTCAGATCCTCATCCCGGGGACTGGCTCGCCGGGATACCGCGGACCGGGACGCCCTCGCGCGCTCCGGTCATTGCGGCGCACTTCACTGCGGCGGGACCTTGTAGCCCTGCTTCTCCATCTCCTCCACGCTGACGCCGCCGGAGAGTCCCTGCCACCATTCCAGCGTCTTCTCGAAGGCCACGAAACCGGTGGGGCGGAGCAGGCGAAACACCAGCTTCACGCCACGCTGGTTCGTCGCGGGCCACACCGCCGTCACGGTGTGCGGGGCGCCGATGTCGGGCAGTTCGCTGGCGCCATCGGAGATGACCTGGCCGTCCGCGCCGCGAACCTCCCACTCGGCCCGATACCCGCGCAGAATGTACGAAGGCAGCGCGTCCTCGGCACGGCGCGCCACTTCCGCCGTGAAACCGGAAGGCGGCCGCCAAACCCCCTGCTGCCAGTGCAGATCCACCACCGCGGGCGAGTTCTCCTCCTTCCACAAGTAGAACGACGGATTGCGCTGGCGGTTCTCGTCCACCACGCCCATTTCCACCTCGCCGCTGGTCACGCCCGGCCGCAGGTTGCGGTGCGACTTGTAGTCCTGATAGCACCACAGAATGGCGCCGCCGATGAAATCGAAACGGCGAAAGACGTCCATCTGCGTCGTGATAATGTGCCGCCGTAACGCGTCGCCCGCCACTTTATCCGGCGCAAAAACGCCCGCCGCGCCGAACTCGGAAATGATGAACATCTTATCCGGATAATCCCGTCCCGCCCGCTCCAGCGATGGCACGAGGCCTTCCTCCGGCCCCAACCACGTCCCGAAATACTGATTCATCATCACGAAGTCGGCCACGGACGCGGCGTTGATCTTCGGATCGGCGCCGCCGGCGATCTGATTGTCTGCATAGGAGACGAAACGGTCCGGGTCGAGGCCCTTCGCCAGGCTGTACATCAGGTCGAAGTAGCGGCGTCCGCCGGGCGTGTTGGTCTGGCTCTCGTTGCAGACGCTCCAGCCGAGGATGGAAGGATGATTCCACGTCTGCTCCACCATCTCGGTCATCATCCGCTTCGCCAGCGCGATGACGCGCGCGTCGGTCATCTGGGCCTCGCTGAACTGCCACATGGGAATCTCGGGGATGAGCAGGATGCCGTTACGGTCGGCGAAGTCGAGGATGACTGGGTGCTGCGGGTAGTGCACGGGCCGGGTCAGCGTGACCTGCAGTTCTTTCATCTCGCGGTAGTCGTGCAGCATGGTGCCGCGCGATTCGGCGAGGCCTTCCCAGGGCGAGTCCTCGTGGCGGGTCATGCCGGTGAGGCGCAGGCGTTCGCCGTTGAGATACAGACGGCGGTCGTGGATCTCGATTTTGCGGAAGCCGTAGTTGTCCTCGATGGTGTCGATGAGGGCGCCGGCGTCGTCGAGCAGCGTGGTGCGCACGCGGTAGATATTGGGAAGGTCGAGGTACCAGAGCTTCACTGGCGCTGCGCGCATGTTCACGGCCGCGGCAGTCGCGCCGGGCGCGACGGTCACGCCCCGCTCGGCTGTTTGCACCGGGGCACTGCCATCGGGCGGCAGCAGCTCGACGCGCACGCGCACGCTGGCCGCGCCCGTGCCGTGGTTTTCGAGCAGGACTTCGTCGGCGATGTCGGCCGTCTGGCCCGCCAGAACGCTGCGCAGGTGCTGCCGGCGAATCAGAACGGGTTCGGTCACTGTCAGCCAGACATCGCGCACGATGCCGCCGTAGTGCCACCAGTCGTACCAGACGCTGTCGCCGCCGCGAAGCGACATCGCATAGCCTGGGATGGTGGCGAAACCGGGCCGGTTATCGATCTCCACGGCGATGAGATTGCCGGCGCGGAGGTGCGGCCCGGCATCCACCCACCATTCGGTATGGCCGCCTTCGTGCGAGCCGACTTCCACGCCGTTGAGCCACACCCGAGCTTTGTAGAACGTGGCGCCGAAGTGGAGTTCCACCCGGTGGTTGGCCGCGCCCGCGGGCAGTGCGAAGCTGCGGAAATACCACGCCACTCCTTCGTGGTCGGCGTATTTGCCGATGTTCCAGGTGTGCGGAACGGTGACCACTTCGGCGTTCGGCGGAACGTTCGCGTTCCAACCCTGCGCGGCGCCCGTACCGGCGCGATCGATGGCCATGCGCCACTCGCCATTCAAGGGGACGCGCTCGGCAGCGGACGCAGCCGTCAGCGCGGCCAGCAGGAGGAGGAACGTTCGGATCATTGGTAGATTATGGCGCGGTTTCAGCCTTACGGGCGCGGCTTGCACCGGGCAGCGCACGGCTCCACGCAGTTGATACAGGCCCCGCCCATACCGTGGAGCTGTTGACTCGGCCATGGGGCATGCTTCGCTGGCCGTTGCCCGCCTCGCCGGAATAAACCAGCGAACCAGCCGCGGGCACACGAAGTCGTCCATTTTGAGAAACTCCCGAATCGCCGAAACCGAAGCGGCCCTGGCCGAGCGGCTGCCCCGCTTCGACGAGGAGACGAATGGCAACCGGGTGGCTTGCGCTGGACGCTGCGCCAGTCCCGCCGCTTACAAAGGCGAGAACGCGGCTCGCGCCGCGTGTCCAGTCAGCCCGCCCGCTGGGAAGCGGCGGCGCTCTTCTTTTGCGTCGTGGCGCGCTTCTTCGGCGGCGCGGCCTTGCGCAGCAGCCGGTTCACGGCGCGGATCAACTGAGAGACTTCCGTCGCGCTCTTCTGCAGCACCACGTCCGCGCCCGTGGAGGTCTCGTTCAAGCCCAGGGCGTTGGTGAAACCGGAGATCAGGACGATGGGGATATCGGGGTTGTGGGAACGGGCGCGGCGGATGATCTCGATGCCGTCCATGTCGGGCATCTTATAGTCGGTGACCACCAGGTCGAAGGGTTCGGAGATGAAACGCCGGATGGCCTCCTGAGCGCTCGATACCACAGTTACGCGGTGGCCCAGTTCCCAGAGAACCTGCTTTCTGGCCAGCAGACCCATCTCGTTGTCATCAACGATCAGAATGTGGAAGCCCGCTTCGGCGCCGGTTGGGGTTGCAGTCATGTGACGACGAACATGACGACAGTAACAGGGAAGAAACCAAAGTGTCAACGCTTCGGTATCGGATTGCAACACGGGCAAATCGAGTGCTTGACACCGCGCGCACCTCGTAGGCGGTACATTACCACCAGGTCCTGTTGTGAGCGGCGGCTACTCGACTTCGCGGGGCGCCTTGTAGCCCTGCTTGGCGATGATCTGATACTTGATGGGCTTCTGCTTCTCGTCCACCACGCGCAAGGGCTCGTTGGTGGCCGGGTTCACCAGTTCCACCTTGATGTGGCGGAAGCTCCCGTCCCGCGCCTGATTCGTCGGGTGATAGGTAAAAGTGTACTCGTTGCGCAGCGCCTCGGTGATGGACTGGTAGATGCTCGGGAACTCCCCGTAGAAGCGCGGGAAGTAGGACTGCCCGCCGGTCTCCCTCGCGAACGTCTTCATCTGGTTGTCCGCCTGCAGGAAGGTCATGTCCTGCGCGCCCGACATGCGGCCCTCGGCCATGATGCGCAGCGCCTGCATAAGACTGATGGCGAAGATCGGGACTCCCGCTTCCTGGATGCGTTTGCGCGCCTTGTCGAAGGTGAGCTTGCTGAAGGTGTCGACGCCGCTGGCGAGGAGAATGATGGCCTTGCGGCCCTCGATGTTCTCCATGCGCTCCTCGGTCTCCACCAGAGCGTCAAAGAGATTCGCCTCGCTAAAGCCCGGGATACGCAGCCGTTGCAGCGCCTCGTACGTCTTGTTCCGATCCGTGGAGAAGTCCGACAGGATCTCGGGTTTCATGTCGTAGGCGATGACGGCAATGTAGTCCTCTTTCTTCAATATCTGGGCGAAGCCGTAGGCGGCCACCAGCGTCTGCTGCCATGTCGGGCCGCCGTACCACTGAAACTTCTGGCTGAATTCGATCAGCAGGCAGACCGTCATGGGCGCTTCGCCTTTGGCGTTGGTTTCGATCTTCTGCGGGACATTGTCCTCGAGAATACGGAATCTGTCCGCCGGGATGTTGGGAAGGAAGCGGCCCTTGTTGTCCAGCACGGCCACGTCCACCGAAACGGTTGTGGCGTTGCTGCGGAAGGTGGCTTCGGGGACCTCGTCCTTCTTGTGGTACTCGGACGGGATGGTCTGCTGTTGTTGCGGCTGGGCCTCGGTGTCCGCGGGCTTGCGGGGTTTGGCCACCGTGTCGGAGGACGGCTGCTGGGGTCCCTCCTGAGCAAAGACGTACACGGCAAACAGGGCAGCCGCGGAAATGGCGGCGAGAAGAACAGCTAACCTGGAGGTTTTCATAACGCTTCTGGGACTATACCAAAGACGAAGACGTATGGGGCGCCCCGGACGTTTCGGGAGGCTGCCGCTGCTTCGACCATGGTCAGTCCCGCCCCGCTTCGGGAGCCTAATTCACCCAGCGGTCGCGGTCGCCCTGCTTTTGGTCGCCCTGCTTTTTCAGGTACACCTGAAACTTCCTTCGGTTGCGCTGGATCCGCCATTGCCGATACCGGTCCCCCAGCGTGGGCCCGCCCACCCGGATTCGTACCGTCTTCCGTTGCCGGACGGCGCGGATGAAGACGAAGCCAAATAACAGGCCGCCCAGGTGGGCAAAGCTGCTGACGCCGTTGTTGGCCTGGAACGACATCATAAACGTGACCGTTCCGATGATCAGGACGAACCACTTCACCTGGATGGGGATCAGGAAGCTGAACAGAATGGTCCGATTGGGGAACATCATGGCGTAGGCCATGAGGATGCCGAAGATGGCGCCCGACGCCCCCAGGGTCAGCGAATTGGGATTGCCCCAGGGGAGCAGATAGTTCAGCGCAATGACGCACAGGCCGGCGCCGACGCCACAGAAAAAGTAGAACTGCAGAAACCGGCGGGTGCCCCAGGCGGTTTCGACGTCGGCGCCGAACATCCACAGAGCGAGCATGTTCCAGATGATGTGCCCGAAGCCGCCATGCAGGAACATGTAGGTGACCGGCTGCCAGACGAACAGCAACCTGACCACGGCCACGGGCTGCAGCTCCAGGAGTTCCCAGGGCAGGTCGAGACGGACGATCTGCGCGAAGAAGGCCAGTATGAAAACAGCGGCGTTGGAGATGAGAAGCCACTTGACGCCGTTCGGGAAGCCGGGGAAATACAGCACTCCCGGAGAACGGAATTTGCCGCCGTACGCCATGGAAACTCGCGACCCTCTTGAACAAAAGGATAGCAGATAGCTCGCTGGAAACTCGCGCTAATACGGTTCGGCGCCAGCGCGGCGCGCAGCCCGCAGGATGAAGTTCGCAGCGGCGTTCAGAGCGGCCGCGAGCGCCAGCCAGGTCTGCCAGTGCGACCAGACTCCCGCGGCGATGAAGAAATCCTGGGTCCAGCCGAGGTCGCAGCCCAGCCGCCAGACGCCCAGCACGCCCGCGGCAAGCGCGAGGTTACGAACCACGAAAGACAGCGGGCCTGCCGCCTTCTGCGACAACGTGGCCGTTTGACGGAGGGTGGGGAGAAGACGCGCGGCCACTGCTGTGGTGCGCGCCGGAACAGAGTCCAGGATTTCCGCGACTGGCATCATCCCTTGCACCTGTTGCGTTAGATGCGAAGGCGATGGAGAAGTTTCTAACGGCGCCCGCAGGCTGCTGAGGAAGGCAATCCGGCGCCGCGCTCTAACGTTCGCGAGTTCGGGCTTGTTGTGCGGGCTACAGCACGCGGTGGAATTCCGATTTCAGAATCGGCTGCGGATTCGGCTCTTCCGATTTCGGAAGAGGCTTGACATTGCCGTAACGATTCAATGCGATCACCGCAAGCTGGAGAAGGACGGCGATGGCGACCCACGTCTGCCAGTGAGAGAGAGGGCCGGCGGAAATGACGAACTCGCGGGTCCAGCCAACGTCCGTTCCGAAACGCCAGACGGCGAGGACAAAAGCAGCGAGGACAGCAGGTTGCAGGAGCACCGCTACGCCCGTGGCCAGACGCCGGATCTCCGGCTTGTTCTGCTTCACTCTCCGGCCTCGACCCAGACGTATTCGGGCTCGCATTTTCGGTAGAATCTAAGTCTTAGTTTACCAGGTTTGGAGTGAAGCATCCCATATGCCATTCCCTGAACGGAGGATACATTACAAATGTCAGTGATCAGGATGGCGCTAATCGGCACGGGGTTCATGGGCAGAACGCACGCGGAGGCGATTCGCCGTTTGGGCAATGTCGAGATCGCGGCGGTGGCCAGCATCGACGAAGCGACGGCGCGCGAGTTCGCGGGGCAGCATGGAATCCGGCAAGCCACCGGCGACTATCGGACTATTCTGGCCGACCCTGAAATCGACGCCGTTCACGTGCTGACGCCCAACGCGTTGCATCATGAGGTGGCGAAGGCCGCGCTGGAGGCGGGCAAGCACGTGGTGTGCGAAAAGCCGTTGACGGTTTCGGTGGCCGAGGCGCGGGATCTGGCCACGACGGCCGCCCGCGGGCACCTCGCCAACTGCGTGGAGCACAACCTGCGCTACTACCCGCTGGTGCAGCAGGCGCGGCAGATGGTGGCGCGCGGCGAACTGGGCGAGATCCTTCTGGCGCAGGGCACTTATTCGCAGGACTGGCTGCTCTACGACACGGACTGGAACTGGCGCGTCGACGCAGCACAGGCCGGACCGCTGCGGGCGATGGGCGACATCGGGTCGCACTGGATGGACCTGATTCAGCACGTGACGGGATTGCGGATCACCGCGGTGTGCGCGGATCTCGCGACATTCCACCCCACGCGGAAGAAGCCGAAGGGAGCGGTGGAGACCTTTGGCGGCACGCCGGGAGGGGGCGAGGATTACCAGGCGATGCCCGTCGACACCGACGATTACGGCGCGGTGCTGCTCAGGCTGGGCCCACGCGCGCACGGCGCCTTCACGGTGAGCCAGGTCTCGGCCGGACGCAAGAACCATCTCCGCTTCGAGATCTTCGGCACGAAGAAGGGCGTGGCGTGGGATCAGGAGCGGCCCGACGAACTATGGGTGGGCCAGCGTGGCGGCGCGAACCAGTTGCTTCTCAAGGACCCTGCGCTGCTGGACCCCGCGGCCGCCAGCTACGCCGACTATCCGGGCGGCCACGGCGAAGGCTATCCGGACACGCACAAGCAGGTGTTCCGGCGTTTCTATCGGAGAGTGGCCGATCCGTCCGCGCCGGAGGAGTATCCGACTTTCGCCGACGGGCTGCGCATCATGCAGTTGCTGGAGAAGGTTCAGCAGAGCGCACGCGAGCGCGCGTGGGTGGATGTGGAGTGATACGAACATGCGGCGACAGCCGCGTTCCTTTTTCACTTCGCCGGCGCTGCGGCCTCGAGGGCTTCCACCCGCGGACCCGCGTAGAGCTTGCGCAGGGCGTCGGCCTGCCCCGGCGCGGCGGCCACATCCGATGACGCCATGAACCACGCCCAGACCGACGGCTGGTCCAGACTGGCGGCATCGGGCACCCATCCATCCAGACCGAGCCCGATGACCTTTCCCACGCCGAAACGGGCCAGCTCGCGGTCGCGGCGAAAGCCGCGCGCGTTGCCTCGCAGGTCCAGCGCGAGCGCGTCGACGTAGAGCAGGCCGGGGAAGAAATCGCTGTATGCGCCTGGCGCGTTCGGGCCGAAACCGGCCGCCGCCGCTTCCCACACCCATACCAGATTGCGCAGCTTGTGGTGGTCCACCAGACGTTCGAAAAGCAGCCGGTACAGGGCGGCGGATCCCTCCTGGCTGCCCTTGCGGCCCGCCCACCAGAACTTGTCGCCATTCGGCTGCGGGTAGGGCCGCCACAGGATGGCCACATCGGCATCCTGCAGCCTCTTGAGATACCCGGCAATCTCATCCACCTGCGCGCACCAGCGCTGGTACAGATTCGTGCCCGGCGTGAGCAGCTCGTTCCATTCGAAATCGGTCAGCTTGCCGTCGGACGCTCCTCCGGTGGGCCTTGCCGGACGCCAGCTCAGCGCCACCGTGGCGTGGTTGTTGTGCTGGCGCTTCGCCTCCTCCACAATCGCCGCGGATGTTTCCGTTGCCCCGCCCAGATCCTGGCCGTAAATCGCCGGAGACTTCCCGGTGATGGCCACGATCTGCTGGGTTGCGCCGGCCACCGCTCTCGCGTCGTTATCCTGACCGCTCAGAACGCTGCTTCCGGCGGCCGCATACAGCGTGGCCAGCAGGTTCTTCGCGCCGGAGGTTGGCTTTGGCGTGACCGGCTCCGGTTGGGGAGCGAGCGACGCCTTGTGGATGGCCGCCACCGCCTCGGCCACGCGGGGGTCGTCGCGGCTGGCCGTGTTGGGTGCGTTATAGGTGGCGCGCAAGGCCTCCAGCGCGTTGCCCTCCTGCACGATTTCGCTCCAGCACATGAACCACGCATACCGTGGCTGTTGGGCGAGAACGGCTGGCGCGGGAACCGCCCCTACTTCACCCAGCGCCACCGGCTTGCCCGCGGCCAGCGCGACCAGATCGTCGTGGAAGCTCTGCTGGAATTCGCCGTAGACGTCCACCGAAAGGACGTCCGCGTAATCGGAGCCGGGGAAATAGTCGGTGTATGGGCCCGGTCCGCTCCCGCCCCCGCCGGGCGCATTCGCGTTCCACACCCAGATCAGATTGTTCAGCTTGTGCTGGTTCACCAGACGGTCGAAAAGCTGGCGGTACAGGGCGGCCGATCCGTCTTTTCCCTTCCTGCCGCCCCACCAGAACCAGCCCCCGTTCACCTCGTGATAGGGCCGCCACAACACCGGCACGCGCGCCTCCTGCAATTGCTTCAGGTAACCCGCGATAACGTCCACCTGCGCGCACCAGCGCTTGTACAGGTCCGTTCCGGGCGTCAGCAGCTCGCGCCATTCGAAGTCCGTAAGATGGCCCTGCACGCTATCGCGAAAGGTGACTGGCTCGTCGTCGGTGGGCCTGACCGCGTGCCAGGTGAACGTGACGATGGCGCCGTTCCGGTATTGCCGTATGGCTTCCTCCACCAGCGCCGGCCGCCCGAGGATGGAGTCTTTATCGGCGCCGCCCTGGAAGCCAAAATCCTGCCCGAAGACGGCCGGGTATTTGCCCGTCAGGTCCAAGGCGCGGTCGGTCCAGGTGGCGCCGACGTTGGGGTAGTTGTGCTGGCCGGTGAGCGTGTACCTGCCGGACATCGAGTAGAGATAGTGCAGCAGTGCCCGCGCTTCCGGCGTCGCGTGCGGGTTCACCGGAGATGGCTCGTTCTGGCCACACAGCGAGACTCCGCAGCCAACAAGCAGCGCACCGGCCAGCAACTTCATTTGATCTGCCTCCTCGGGACATGTGGGGCAGGCACTCCTGCCCAATGCCACTTAACTTTTCCATAATTCGTGGGGCAGCCCCTCGGGCTGCGGCCGGCCCCCGGCCGGCCTGTTCCCGTGAACAGATGCCTGATGCTGCCAACTAAGAGCGGGTCCGGGGGACCCGCGCAGACCGGGGGTCTGCCCCACAACGTGCCGCACTGTGCCTCCGGTGAAAAGTCAAGTGGCATTGGGCACTCGGCCTGCGGCGGCCTCTCAGGCCGCCAACTGACCAGTCGGGAAAGTCCTACTGTATCGCAACCGCCAGCCGCTATCGCGTACAATACGGCACGGAGACCAATCGACGATGCCAGACCTGGTTGTGCGCCCCACGCTCAAGTTCATTCAAGCCGCCTACATCGCGGTTCTCGTGCTGGTTCTCGCGGGTTTCGTGGCCCGGTATTCCTACCGGCCGGCATGGCCGCTGTGGACGCCGCTGGTGCTGGCGGTCCTGCTGTTGTGGGTGTTTGCCCGCCACCTCCGCCAGATGGCCCACAAGCTGACCGTCGGCGTGGAGAAGCTGGTCTACGAGGAAGGACTGCTCGGCAAATCGACGCGCACCATCCCGCTCGCGAAAGTCCAGGACATCCGCGTGGATCAGAGCCTGCTGGATCGCCTGTTCGGCGTGGGCCGCGTGTCCATGGAGACTGCCGGAGGATCCAGCCGCCTGACCATAGCGCACATCGACCGCCCGCGCGAGATCGCCGACGAGATCAACAATCGCTCCGAGAAGGCTGCGTCGGCCAGACCCGGCGTGTAACTCCGGAGACAATGGACGCGCGTCCACCCCCCCAACGCGGCTTGCGCCGCGTGTCCCCTCGGGCGTTTTATCATTGTCTGGGTGACTGCTATTCCGCCGCTGCTGGACCGCGAGCTCTTTTTCGGCGACCCCGAGATCATCGGGGCCGACCTTTCTCCCGACGGCCGCTACATCGCCTTCCTGAAACCGCTCGACGGCGTGCGCAACGTCTGGGTGAAGCGCACCGAAGAGCCCTTCGACGCCGCCCGCCCCGTCACCCGCGACACGAAGCGGCCCATCCCCGGTTTCTTCTGGACGAGGGATGCGAGATACGTTCTATTCGTGCAGGACCAGGCCGGCGACGAGAACTACAACGTGTTCGCGGTGGACCCCGCCGAGACCGAACCCGTGGCGCGCAACCTGACCGCCGTCGAGGGTGTGCGAGCCTTCATCTACGCCGTGCCGAAGAGCGAGCCCGACATTGTGTACGCCGGCCTCAACGACCGCGACAGAGCCTGGCACGATCTCTACCGGGTGCGCATCTCCACCGGCGAGCGCACGCTGGTGCGTGCCAACACGGATCGCATCGCCAACTGGAACTTCGATAACGCCGGCCAGTTGCGGCTGGCCGCCCGCTCGGCCGACACCGGCGACACCGAGATCCTGCGAGTGGACGCCAGCGGTTTCACGAAGATCTATTCGTGCAACGTGTTCGAAGAGTGCTCGTTCGAACACTTTCACAAGGACGGCCGCCGCGCGTACTTCATCACCAACCGGGGCGATGGCGACCTGGCGCGTCTGATCCTGCTGGATGCCGCAACAGGCGCCGAAGAACTGGTGGAAATGGACCCCGATGGCCGCGTGGACATCTCCGGCGCGATCTTCTCCGAGCCCACCGACGAGCTGATCGCCACCACCTACGACGACGACAAACCGCGGCGCTACTGGAAGGACCAGGACATCGAGGCGGACCTCGCGCTGCTCCGCGCGAGGCTGCCCGGCCGGGAAATCGACCGTGTGTCGCATACGCGCGACGAGCGCGTCTGGCTGATCAGCGCCTGGAGCGACGTGGAGCCCGGCGAGACCTGGCTGTTCCGCTGCGACACGAAGGAGCTGACCTTCCAGTACCGGGTTCGCGAGAGGCTGCCGCGCGCACCGCTCGCCGGCATGCAGGCCATCCGCTACCGCTCTTCCGATGGCCTGGAGATTGCCGCCTTCCTGACGCTGCCCAGCGGCGTCGAGCCCGCGAAGCTGCCCGTGGTGGTGGTGCCACACGGCGGTCCGTGGGTTCGCGACGAATGGAGTTACGACACCATCGCGCAATTCCTGGCCAATCGCGGCTATGCCGTGCTGCAGCCCAACTACCGCGGCTCCACCGGCTACGGCAAGCGGTTCCTGGACGCCAGCAACGGCGAGTGGGGCCGAAAGATGCAGGACGATCTCACGTGGGGCGTGAAGCACCTGGTGGAACGCGGGATCGCCGACGCGGCGCGTGTGGGCATCTTTGGCGGATCGTATGGCGGATATGCCGCGCTGGCCGGGGTCGCCTTCACGCCCGACGTCTACGCCGCCGGGGTCTCCATCGTCGGACCCTCCAATCTGCTGACGCTGCTGGAGTCCATCCCGGCGTATTGGGAGGCGGGCCGCATCATGATGTACCGCCGCATGGCCGATCCGCACACGCCGGAGGGCCGGGAATTGCTGGAGCGGGAGTCGCCGCTGTTTTCCGCCGCCAGCATACGGACGCCGCTGCTGGTGGTGCAGGGCGCCAACGACCCGCGCGTGAACAAGGCCGAGTCGGAGCAGATTGTGGTGGCGCTCCGCGATCGCGGCTTCCCGGTGGAGTACCTGCTGGCCGATGACGAGGGCCACGGCTTCGCGCGTCCGGTAAACAACATGGCCCTGATGATGGCCGCCGAGAAGTTCCTGGCAAAGCATCTGGGCGGGCGCTATCAGGAGGGCGGGAGCCCGGAAGTGGTGGCGCGCCTCGGCGAGCTTACGGTGGACCCCGCTGCCGTCGTGCTGGCGCCGAAGATCGATCCGTCGTCCGTTGGCGTACCCGAAGTGGTGGCCACGCTCGAACCGGGCACGTATCGCTACCACGCCGTGATCGACATCGGCGGCCAGCAACTGGCCCTCATCATGACCACCGAAGTGCACGAGGACGAGGCCGGCTACCAGGTAACCGAAACCGTCGACTCGCCCATGGTGCAGTCCACCGATTCGGCGACGCTCGACAAAAGGAGCCTCGTTGTGCTCAAAACCAGTCAGCACCAGGGCGAGGAGGTAGCCGGCGGCGCAGTGTTCGCCGATGGCCCCGGCTCCTGGTTCGTGCTCGCCTGCCTGCCGCTGGGAGAAGGCTATACCGTCGTGTACCGGACCTTCGCGAAGCTCATGCGCCTGACCGTGACTGGCCACGACGCGGGCACGCTGAAGATTGAAGTGGCCCCCGCCGATGGCAGCGCCGGACAAACCACGCTGTGGATCGACACCGCCCGCCGAATGCCCGTCAAGGTGCAATCGGTGCTGCCGGAACTGGGTGGCGCGACGATGACGTCGGAGCTGGTGTGAGTACGCCGTGCAGAATCAATGACGGCGTCCGCTCCGCTTTCCACGCGGGGCCGCTTTCCTTAACGCCTTCGCAGAGCCAGTCCTTCCCGCCGCCAACTCCGCCTGCTGCTTCCGCGGCAGCTTCGCGAAGATCAGCTCGTAGGCCTGTTTGAGCAGGCGCTCCAGTTCCGCGGCCGGCAGCGCGTCGAACGTTTCCACCGCTACCCACTGGGCGCGGGCAAGATAGGGCGCCGGGATAATGCCCGGAACCTCCGTCAGATTCACGAACTCCTCCGGCGTGCACTTGAAAGAAAGCCAGACGCCCTGCGGTTCCAGCGCCGCTATGGCGTAGATCTTCCCCCCCACTTTGAACACCAGATGCTCGCCCCACTGGACCGATTCGGTAGTGTGCGGCAGGGCCAGGCAGAGCCCGCGGACCCAGGCGACGTTCATCGCTCAGCCTTCCATGCCCATTTGCGACAGCCGGTAGCGCAGTGCGTTGCGGGTCAGCCCCAGCATGCGCGCCGCCTGGCTCTTGTTGCCATTGGCGCGTTTCAGCGCATCGCGGATGACCGCCTGTTCGTATTCGTCGAGGGTCATCCCATCGGGCAGACTGTACTCGGAATTCGACGCCGGCCGCTGCGCGCGCGGAGCCGTATCGAGGCGAATGTCGGCCGCGCTCAGGACCGGCTGGGACGCCAGCACCATACTGCGCTCGATGACGTTCTCCAGCTCGCGGACATTCCCCGGCCAGTGATACTGCATCAGCTTCTGAATGGCCTCCTCGGAGATCGCCTGGGCCACGCTGCCCAGATCCTTCGCCAGCTTGTGAACGAAGTGCTCGGCCAGGAACGGAATGTCCTCGCGACGCTCCCTCAGCGGCGGAATGCTGATGGGCATGACGTTCAGCCGGTAGTACAGGTCCTCGCGGAAAGTGCCCTGTTCGAGAGCCGCTCGCAGGTCCACGTTAGTGGCCGCCAGCACGCGGACGTCGATGTGCCGGGTCTTGTTGCTGCCGAGGCGCTCGAATTCGCGCTCCTGCAGCACGCGCAGCAGTTTGACCTGAATGGACGGGGGTACGTCGCCGATCTCGTCCAGAAAGACGGTGCCCGTGTCGGCCTGCTCGAACTTGCCGGGCTTGGTGACATTGGCGCCGGTAAAGGCGCCCTTCTCGTAGCCGAACAGCTCGCTCTCCATCAGGTTCTCGGGCAGCGCCGTGCAGTTGATCTTGACGAAGGGGTGGCCGCGGCGCGGGGAGTGCTGATGAATGGCGCGCGCGATCATGTCCTTGCCCACGCCGCTCTCGCCAGCCAGCAGCACGGTGGCGCGCGTGGGCGCGACGCGCTCGATGGTGGCGAAAATCTCGCGCATGGCCGGACTGCGGCCGACGATGTTATCGAACTGATAGCGGTGGTCGAGTTCCTCGCGCAGCTTGCGGTTCTCGTCGCGCAGCGTGCGCAGCTCCAGCGCTTTTCCGACGACGGCCATCAGGTGGTCGAGCGAGAACGGCTTGGGCAGGAAGTCCACCGCTCCCGCTTTCATCGCCTCGACGGCGGTCTCGATGGAGCCGAACGCGGTCATCACCACGATGGGCGTTTGCAGGCCGCGCTCGCGCAGGGTGGACAACAGTTGCAGGCCGTCGATGCCCGGCAAACGCAGGTCGGTGACGATCAGATCGGCGGTGTCGGCCAGCCGCAGTCCCTCTTCGGCGGTTCCGGCCTGATCCACGTCGAAGCCGGCGGTGCGGAGTTGCAGCTCCATCACGCGGCGGAGCTTGTCTTCGTCCTCAATGATCAGTATGCGAGCGCTCAAGGCTCACCTCCGGACGCCTGATTGGCGGAAACGGGCAGAAAGACGCGAAAAATGCTGCCGGAGCCGGGTTCGCTCTCGACGGCGATGCGCCCGCCGTGCTCGTCGACGATGCGCGAAACGATGGCCAGTCCCAGACCGACGCCCTGGCTCTTGGTGGTGAAGAACGGGTTGAAGATGCTTTCGAGGTGCTTGGGGTCGATGCCGGCGCCCCGGTCGATGATGGCGATTTCCACGGTGTCGTCCTGCTGGCGCGTCTTGATGGTGATGGAGGACCGCGGCGGGCTGGCCTGTGCGGCGTTCACCAGCAGATTATAAAAGACTCGCTCCATCAGGTCGGCGTCGAAGAAGAAGGGAGCGACGTCGGGCGAGTAGTTCCGGTACACCGACACGGGCGACGGCTTGTGGCGTTCGAGATCGGCCACCGCGCGGTCGATGGTCTGGCTGATATCGCCGCGCTGCGCGTGCACCGCGAGAGGCCGGGCGAAATCGAGGAAGCGCGTGACCAGCGTGTTGGTGCGGTCCACTTCCGTGGAGATGAACTCGGCCATCTCTTTGGCGATGGCGCTTTCGGAGGCGATGTTGCGGGTGAGCATCTCGGCGGAGGCCTTGATGGTGCCCAGCGGATTGCGCAATTCGTGGGCAAGGCCGGCCGACAACTGGCCGATGGCGGCCAACCGCTCGCCGCGCCGTACCGCGGCCTCGGCTTCCATAAGCTGCAGATTCGCTTCGGCGAGCTGGCCGGCCGCTGCCTGCGCTTTTCTGGCTTCCGTCCGTCTTCCCTCGGCAAGCTGATTGGTCAGATAGCCCAGAAACACCAGAGCGAGCACGCGGAACACCAGCTCGCGCACCTCTTCCGGCGGGATGTACTGCTGTTCCCAATCGATGAAGGCGAGAAAGGACAGGTACCCTCCGCAGGCAATCACGGTGGCCGCCAGAGTGCCCAGCAGGGAGAATGCGGGCGCGGCCGTGATCACCGGAACCAGCAGCATCCAGTAGTAGCTGCTGGCGATCCCGCCCGTGTAATAAATCAGAAGAAAGCAAAGGACCAGGGTGATGGCGAACGAACCGACCTGGCCGCGCGTGGAACCGAAGGACGGAAGACGGGTGGCGACGATCTGAAAAACCCCGATGGCCAGCAGCAGCGAGATGGCCATGGGCGTGTGGTAGGGTCCGAGAACGGCCATCAGACCCGAGAACAACAGCCACGCCAGGGCCATGGTGCTTCCCTGGATGGATTGCCTCCAGCCCATTAGACAAGTGTGACAGAATAGAATCACGCTCTCAGTGGTCCCATGAATAATTCCAGTCTTCCCGGTACCTCCGCCGAAGGTCAGGCCGCGCCTGCCGAGGATACCTCGTTTGCCTCGATTCTTTCGCAATTCGAGCACGAACACGGCCAGAACGGCCACGACCAGGCCATTGAGGGCCGGGTGGTTTCCATCACCGCCGAGCAGGTGTTCGTGGACATCGGGCGGAAGATGGAGGGCGTTCTCCCCACCGCCCAGTTTCGCGATGCCAGCGGCGTACTGACGGTGAAATCCGGCGACGCGCTGCTGGTGAGCGTGACCGGCCGCGATTCGGAAGGCAACTATCTGCTCTCCACGATTCGCGTGGAGCGCCCGCGCGACTGGAGCGCCTTCGAGACCGCCTTCGCCGAGGGCCGCCGCATCGCCGGCACGGTGACGGAGGTAGTGAAGGGCGGTTTGCGGGTGGACGCCGGCGTGCCCGCGTTCATGCCGGCCTCGCGCAGCGGCGCCCGCGAACAGGCCGACATGGAAAAGCTGGTGGGCCAGGAGATTCAGTGCAAGATCATCAAGCTGGATACCGCCAATGAAGACGTGGTGGTGGACCGGCGCGTGGTGCTCGAAGAGGACGAGGCGCTGGCGAAGCAGAAAGCCTTCTCCGATCTGAAGGAAGGCGCGGTGGTGCGCGGCACGGTGCGCACCGTCACCGAATTTGGCGCTTTTGTGGATATCGGCGGCGTGGATGGCCTGCTGCACGTGGCCGACATGTCGTGGGCGCGCGTGGCCAAACCGTCCGACGTTGTGAAGACCGGCGATGAAGTTCAGGTGCAGATCCTGAAGGTGAATGCGGAGACGCGCAAAGTGTCGCTGGGCATGAAGCAGCTCGCTCCCGACCCGTGGACGCTGGCGGCGCAGAGTTTCAAAACCGGCGACCGCGTCCGCGGCACCGTGTCGCGCGTGGCCGATTTCGGCGCCTTCGTGGAGCTGCTGCCCGGTGTGGACGGCCTTATCCACATCTCCGAGCTGTCCTGGTCGAGGAAGGCGAAAAAGCCCTCGGACGTGGTGAAACCGGGCGAGGCTGTGGACGTGGTGGTTCTCGGCGTGAACCCCGCCGAACACCGCATCTCTCTGGGCCTGAAGCAGGCGCTGGGCGATCCGTGGGATAACGCCGAAAAGCGCTTCGCGCCGGGAACCGTGGTGGAAGCCCCGGTGGTCAGCCTGGCGCCCTTCGGCGCATTTGTGGATCTGGGCGACGGCGTGGAGGGCATGATCCACGTGGGCGACATCAGCCGGGAGAAGCGGCTGAATCATCCGAAAGAGGCGCTGGCGATGGGCCAGACGGTGAAAGCGACCGTGCTGGAGATGGACAAGGCCAAGCGCCGTATCCGCCTGGGCATGAAACAACTGGAGCCCACCAGCGCGGACCTCTACATCGCCGAGCATCACCCGGGCGACACGGTCAGTGGCCGGGTGGTGGACGTCCGCAACGGCCGGGCCCGCGTGGAACTGGGCGAGGGTGTCCACGGGGACTGTGCGGCCGACACCCGGCCCACCAGACCCGAGGCCGAGCAGGCCGCCCGCAGCGCCGACATCGGTTCGCTGACGGCGATGCTGAGTGCGCGCTGGAAGGGCGGCGGGGCGGCAATATCGGATTCCGAGCTGAAGGTTGGGCAGATTCGCAGCTTCCGCATCACCCAGATTGACGTGGCCAACCGGAAGATCGAGCTGACGCTGGCGGATTGAGCCCGCTCCTTCTGCCCGAACGCCCGTGACCTTTCCTGCGTACCTTCGTCTATGTCAGTGATTGGAAGGGAATACGCAGGCCGTGGCGGCCCCGGCGATCGAGTTCCAGCGAATGGATGAATCGGCGCTGATCCGGGCGGCTCAAAGGGGCGACGAGCGCGCCTTCGAAGAGCTGGTCCGGCAGTACGACCAGAGTGTCCTGCGCATGGCGCTCAATCTGCTTCGCTCGCCCGAAGACGCCAACGACATCTATCAGGAGACTTTTCTCCGCGTCTATCGCAACCTGCACAAGTTTCGATATGACTGCAGCTTCCATACGTGGCTGTACCGGATTGTGACCAACCTCTGTCTCGACGTCCTGCGCAAACGCAAGGTGAGGAAGGAAGAGGCCTCCACCGTCGCCACGGGCGACGGCGAGGTGGACCGCATGGATTCGGTGCGGGAGGCCAGAGCGCACGGGGACCCGCAGCGCGAGCTGTTGAGCCGCCAGTTGAACGGGCGCATTCGTGACGTGCTGTCCGGCCTGACCCCGCGGGAGCGAGTGGTGTTTGAGATGAGGCATTACGAAGGGATGCGCCTGAAAGCCATCGGCGAGGTGCTGGGAACAACCGAGGAGGCCGCCAAAAACTGCCTGTTTCGCGCGACCCAGAAGATGCGGGCCGCGCTGGGGGATTTCACATGAAGTGCGAAGAAGCAGCACGATTGCTTCCGCTGTATCTGTACGGCGAACTGGACTTCGATGAGGAAGAGCGGCTGGAGCTGCATCTGGATGGCTGCGCGCCGTGCCGCGGGGAAGTGGACCGCCAGCGAAGGATGAACGACCTGCTGGATGCGGCGGGCGCCGGGGTCGACGGTGGAATGCTGACCAGCGCGCGGCTGGAATCGCGCGCGCGGCTGAAGCAGGAGCCCGGCCCGCATCGGGGCTGGTGGACGCACGCTGGCGAGATGTTCTCCGTTCGCTTCGCCCGGGTCCCTGTGCTGGCACAGGCGGCGGGCGCCATCGCGCTGGTGGCGGTCGGCTTCCTGGGCGCGCGAGTAGCGCCGCCGGGACTGTTCCCACCGAGCGGGTCCGGCATCATGGCGAATGTCCTTGACCCGGTGGCGTCGCGGGTACGGTATGTGGAGCCGGGCGATGCGGGCCTGGTGCAGATCGTGATCGAGGAAACGCGCCGGCGCACGTTGACCGGGCGGGTGGAGGACGAGCCAATCCGGCAGTTGTTGATGTCCGCGACGAAGGACCCGGCCGATGCCGGTGTCCGCGTCCAGTCCGTGGAGCTGTTGAAATCGCAGTGCGGCTCGGCCGACATCCGCAACGTTCTGCTGTACGCGTTGCAGCACGATCCCAATGCCGGCGTCCGGCTGAAGGCCCTGGATGGCTTGAAACAGTTCGCCTCCGATCCGGATACCCGGCAGGTGCTGGCGCACGTGCTGCTGGCGGACGACAATCCGGGTGTGCGAACCGAGGTGGTGGATCTGCTGGTACAGCACCGGGAAGATCAGATGGTGGGCGTGTTGCAGGAATTGCTCAGCCGGGAGAACAACGGCTACATCCGGCAGCGCTGCGAGCGCGCGCTGCACGACATGAACGCATCTCCCGAGACGTATTAGCGCGTCAGATTCCGGAAAGCGCAAAGTGGCTGGCGGGCCGCGGCCCGTCGTGTGCGAGATCCCTGGGAAGAGGAAGGCAATGAGAGGTTCGAGGGCATCCGCGGTGCTGGCCACCGCGGGCGCGCTGATGTTGTGCGCCAGCGGCGGGGAGTGGCGGCGCGAGGGCCGCTACTGGGTGGCCCGGCAAGCCGGCACGACGCGGGCGCGTGGTGTGCGCACGGTCCGCATTACGGCCGGCGGCGCCGTAAGCATTCGCGGCGGCATGACGGATGCGATCTCCTGGACGACGATCGCGCGCCTCCGGGCGGGTGACGAACTTCAGGCGCAGGCGCAGGCGCTGGCGCCGGGCGTCGAACAGCACCGGGAAGCGCAGGGGCTGTTATTGTCCTTCTCCAGCAGGATGGGCCAGCCTGTTGCGGATGTGGCAATTGTGGTTCCGCGGGACCTCCGGCTCTGCCAGGTCCGTGCCAGGGGCGGACCCGTTCAGGCCTCGGATCTGGGCGGCGCGCTGGATGTGTCCAGCGATGCGGGGAGTTTGCAGATGGACCGAATTCGCGGACCGGTGACGGCGCGTACCGGCGGCGGCGAGATTCGCGTCGGCCGCGTGGAAGGCGATGTGCGCTGCTTCACCGGCGCGGGAGTGATACGGGTGGACTGGATCGGAGGCCTGGCGCGGCTGGATACCGCGGGCGGCGAGATCTTCGTGCAGCATGTCCACGGTCCGTTGTTTGCATCGAGCGCCGGCGGCAACATCGAGATCGTGCGCGCGGATTCCGCCATCACCGCCCGCACGAGTGGCGGCGTCATCGAAGTGGGACAGGCGGTGGGGCCGGTGACCGCGGACACCGCTGGCGGCGCCATTCAGATCGCCGGATCGAGCGGCGCCCAGTGCCAGGCGAGCGAGGGCGCCATCCGGCTGAAGAACGTGGCCGGCGGCGTGCGCGCCATCAGCGGCTCGGGCGATATCGTGGCTCAGCTCACCGCGGGAAAGCGGCTGGAGAGCTCGACGCTGAGCACGAACTCGGGCGACATTACGGTGGTGATTCCGCCGTCGTCCGCCATCACGGTGGTGGCGCAGAGCAAGAGGAACGGCGCGGCGGGACGCGTCATTTCGGACTTTCCGGAGATCCGGCTGGCGGGTGGCGGCGGGCCCGGAGGGAGTCCGGAGATGGCGGAAGGGTCGTTGAACGGGGGTGGTCCGGTGCTGCAGGTGGTGGCATCGGGCGGAGTGGTTTACCTGCGGCGTCAACAGCCGTAACGATGGGGAAAGGAGAGCGACGATGTCTTGTTTCGAGGGAGCGTTGCGCGCGCCGCGCGCCGCTGTTCTGTTGGGATTGCTGGCCGGCTTGCCGCTGGCCGCTTTTCAGCCGCAGGCGCACCCGGCTGCGCCGGCAACCGGACCCATGTACCTGGCGTTCGCCGGCGGTGCGGGCGCGAGTTTCCTGGGCGTGAGCATAGCGGAGGTGGACGCCGAGCGGGCCAGTGCACTGAAACTTCCCGCGGAGCAGGGTGTCGAAATCACCCGCGTGGAAACGGACAGCCCCGCCGAGAAGGCCGGGCTGAAGGTAGGCGACGTGGTGCTTGAGTACAACGGCGAGCGGGTGGTGGGCATGGAGCAGTTCGGGAGAATGGTGCGCGAGACTCCCGCGGGCCGGAAGGCCACCCTGCAGGTCAGCCGCGGCGGCGGACTGCAGACGCTGACCGCGGTGATCGCCAGCCGCGGAAAGTATCCATCGGAGGGTTTCTCTTTAGTCGTCCCGCGGTTTGAGATGCCGGACATCCACATGCCCGATATTCCCGAAGGCTTCCCGGCGTGGCGGAGCGGCATGCTGGGCATCGAGACCGAGTCGTTGAACGCGCAACTGGCGGATTTCTTCGGGGTAAAGCAGGGCGTGCTGATACGATCGGTGGTCAGTGCTTCTCCCGCGGAGAAAGCGGGCATCAAAGCGGGGGACGTGCTCACGAAGGTGGACGATCAGGATGTGACCACGCCGGGCCAGGTCTCCGCAGCCATCCGGGCCGCCCGGAACAAACACGGCGTTTCGCTAAAGCTGGTCCGGAACCGGCACGAGATGACCGTCACGGCGACGCTGGACGACGACCACTCCGCATGGCCCGGCGCTCCCGAATCCGGGTTCATCCGCCAGGAGGTTCGGAAGTAATGCCGTCGGAAGCGGCCGACAATTCCTGAACGCGGATCAGCAGCTCTATTTCGGGCTTGGGCAGGTTGAGCGAGGTGGCGATGGTTTCCGCATCGATCCCGCGGCGCAGCATTCGCAGAGCCTGCGCCCGGTTGTTGAGATTCACGCCCGAGCGGGGCGGTGCGGACGCGCTCGGCGGGCGCTGCTCGGCCAGGCGCAACTGCTGGCCCAACTCCGCCAGGCGGCTCTGAAACTCGCCAAGGGCGTCGTTGGCCGCGCTTTCCAAATTCGCCATGCGCCGGCGCAGCTCGCCCGTCTCTCTGCGGAGCGAGAAGAAGAGCATCGCCGCCGCCACGGCGCCCGCGCCGAGCAGCAGGAGGGGGACAACGGCGATCAGGGTACTTTCTGGCATGCGCGATCACTTCAGCGTACGGAGCCGCTCCTGTCTGCTAACCACCTCGTGCACGCGGACGCCGAAGTTGCCTTCCACAACCACAACCTCGCCGCGGGCGATCACGCAGTTGTTCACGATCACATCCACCGGCTCGGAGATGGACCTGTTCAGTTCGATGATCGATCCCGTGGTGAGTTTGATGACATCCTTGAGAAGCAGTTGCGCCCGCCCGAAGGACACACTCACCGGCAGTTCCACGTCCAGCAGCAGATCCATCTTCCTGGATCGCCGGATGGCATCCTCGTCGAGCCCGGCGCCGCCGGCGTTCCTCGCGGGCTCCGCGGCCGCCGTGGGAACCTCGGGCCGGCCGGCGCCATCCATGGATGCCTCGAGTCCGGCCAGCAGCGGAGCTTCCATCGAAACCAGCACGAGCAACGGGCCGATCGCGCTCCAGCTTACGTTCAATTCGAAGGTCCGTCCGGAAGGCGCCGCGCCGGATCCGGACTGTTCGTCGGCGCTGGTGGTGACCTGTTTCCCCAGACGGCCGGACAGTGTACGGGCCACGCCGCCGAAGGTCTGACTGAGGATCTCGGTGAACGTGCTGCGGATGCTCTCGCGATCGCCGTCGTCGATTCCGGCGGCCTTGAGAATGCTGTTGCCGATCTCGCTCCACGAGCTTTCCGGGGCTCCGACATGGACATGCGCACCCGGCGCGAAGCTGAACGACTGGCTCCACCACGCGCAGTCTTCGGGCGCGGTGGCGGCCCCTTCGGCGGCGGCGACGCCCACCGTCGGACGCTCACCGGTCATCCCCTCGATGGCCTGAATCAGCGCCGAGGAGATGGCCGCGATGAGCGTGCGATCAGGAGCGGATTCCGGCATCGTAGCTTCCCTTCTGCGTCGGCCAGCGTTTCTCGATCCAGGAGCGCAGCCGCAGAATGGCCTGCGACTTCAATTGGGAAACTCTGGACTCGTGCAGGTGCACGATTTTGGAAATCTCGCGGAGCGTCAGCTCCTCGTGATAATACAGGCTGAGGACCAGCCGTTCGGTTTCCGGCATGCGGTCAATCGCGTCCGCGAGCAGTCTGTGCAGCTCGGCGCGTTCCACCACGTGCGACGGCCAGTTCTCTTCCTCGTCGGAGATGTACCGCAGCAGGTCGTGTCCGTCGTTTTCTCCCACCACGCTGTCCAGACTCCCGAGATTGATGCCGCGGATGTCCACCAGCCAGTCGTGATACTCGTCGATGGTCAGATTGAGCTCGGCGGCAATCTCCTCCTCGCCGGGCATTCGCTGCAGCCTCTGTTCGATCCTGGCGATGGCCGATTCGATCTGTTTGGTGCGCTTGCGTTGCTGCCGCGGCGCCCAGTCGAGGCCACGAAGGCTGTCCAGAATGGCGCCCCGGATCTTGTACTCCGCATAGGTCTTGAGTTTGACGTTATGACTGGGGTCGAAACGGTCGATCGCGGAAATCAATCCAACGATGCCGGTGGAGACCAGATCCTCGAAGTTGACGTTTTCCGGCAGGCGCTCGTGGATCCGCCGGGCGATGAGCCGCACCTGCGGGAGATGCTCGAGGATGAGCTTCTCTCGCTCTTCTTCGGGGTTCGCGGCAGACGCCACGTAGCAGCGTGTCGCATGACTCGGTCCCTGATTCACGCCCCCTCCTAAGCCGCGACCCATGACACCCTCGCCCCACCCGGAGCCCTCGACAGAACAAGATCGGCTATGCGGGCACGGGTCGCGGGTTCGATATCGTCCGGTACGTGCGGACCATTCGAGAGGAAGGAGGCGGGTTTGCCGGTACGCACAATCTCATTCAGCAGCGGACCGTACGTTTCGGTCTCATCGAGCCGGGTGAAGATCAGACCGGCAGGTTTGAAAACGGAGAAACTCTCCGAGATCCGGCGCAGATCGGCCGCTCGGAGCGATGCCGGGAGAACGAGTTGGACCTCCACGTCCTCGGCGCGCAGCCTGCGGGCGACCTGGGCGGCGAGATCCATCTCCGTGCAACTGAACCCCGGCACATCGACGAAAACCAGATCCTGCCGCCGCTGTTCGATCACGCGCGACAGCGACGCGTCCTGAGTCAGCGTATCGAACCCGACGCCCAGAATCGCAGTGTAGGCGCGCAACTGTTCGCTGCCGCCGATTCGGTACTCGTCCATCGCCACCACATAGGCGCCGCGGTGCATGGCGATGGCGTAGCGGGCGGCGAGTTTCGCGATGCAACTGGTCTTGCCCGCTCCCGGCGGCCCCACCAGGGCGACGGCGCGCGGCTTTGTGGCGTTCTCCTCCCCGACAGAGGCACGGGTGGCGGCAAGCCGCATGACATGCCGGTGAACCAGGGCGGAGAATCGAGCGCCGTTTCCGGGGATGAAATCCTCGGCGGAGACCTGACCGGCCGCGTGAGTGCCCGCCTCGCCCACAATCTGTTGGGCGAGTTCCGCATCGACCTCGGAAGCAAGCAGCAGGGCCAGCGCTTCGCGCACCTGAGCCGGCGCGCCCGGGACCGCCGCAGCGGTGCCGGCCAGCACGATCGAGGTCTGCAGCCGTTGCATGCAGCTCTTCAGTTCGGCCAGTTCTCCGGCCAGCCTCTGCACGTCGGTGCTCGCTCCGCGTTCCTTTGCGGGGCGTTCCGTTCGGGCCGGGGACGGGGCGGATGTTCCCTCGTCCTCGGGGAGCAGCGCACAAACCACTTCATATTCGCCGAGCTGCCTGGCTTCGGGCGAGGTCCGGCGCGACTGAACCAGGACTGCCTCCGGGCCAAACTCTCTGCGGGCATCGCCCAGCGCCTCTTCGACCGAACCTGCGAAAAACGATTTCAGCTTCATTCCCGTGCACCTGTCCTAAATCGTCCATGGATCATCGAACCGTACCCAGTGCAATTACCTTCACGCCGGGCGGGATTTCGCCATGCGAGAACACCGTCAGATTGGGGAGGGACGCCTCCGTGATCTGGCGCAGGAAATACCTCGACCCGGAGCTGGCCAGCAGCACCGCCGGATTCTCCGGCGGGCCCACCTGTGCGGTCACGCGATCCAGAAGGTCCCGTATGCGCTGCGGCGCCATGTTCAGATGACTGGAGGACTCGCCGTGCTCGATCGACGATTCGACCGCCTGTTCGAGGGGCGAATCGATAATCCAGGCGGCCAGATCTCCCTGCGGGTTCAACTGCGGCTTCACCATCAGCCGCCGGATGGACTGCCGCACGTACTCGGTCAGCAGCACGGTGTTTCTGGTGATGCCGGCCGCCTCTCCCAGCGCTTCCACAATGGTCAGCGAATCCCGAATCGAAACTCGTTCTCGCAACAGGTTCTGCAGCACCTTATGCACTGCTACCAGAGGGAGCAATTTCGGAACCAAATCTTCGATTGCCCGGGGATTCTCCTCCGCGACGCGGTCCAGGAATTTTCTCGCGTCCTGCCGCGACAGCAACTCGTTAGCGTGCCGGCGTATGACTTCCCCGAGATGCGTCCCCACCACGCTGGTGGAGTCGACCACGGTGTAGCCGGCTCGCCGGGCCGCTTCGGCATTCTCCGGCGTTACCCAGAACGCGGCGATGCCAAACGCCGGTTCCCGAGTGGACACGCCATTGACCGGCGCGGCGCCCTCGCCGGGACTAATGGCCAGTTCCACCCCCTGGGGCAGCTCGAAACGAGCCACCTCCACACCCTTGATGGAAATCGCATACTGGCGCGCGCGCAGCGACAGATTATCGGCAACTCGAACCGGCGGCACGATATATCCCAGTTCGGAGGCGAGCTGGCGCCGGATGCTTCCTATGCGCCGCAGCAGCGGCGAGTTCTGCCCGCCCTCCACAAGGTGGATGAGCCCGAGGCCCACTTCCACGGCAAGCGGCTCTACCTTCAGCAGGTTTTCCACGTTCTCGCGACTGGCGGGCGCAACCGGCGCGGGCGTTGTTTCCATGGCCCCGGCCTTCTTTCGCAATTGCCAGCCAATGGCCCCGGCCACCGCTCCGAGCGCAAGAAACGGGATCCTGGGAAGTCCGGGGAAGGCCGCCATCGCGATCAGCACGCCCCCGGCCAGCAGGATGGGCTGCGGGTTGGCGAAGATCTGCGCGCGCACGTCGGCGCCCAGTTTGGAATCCGAACTGGTGCGGGTGACGATCAAGCCTCCCGAAATGGAAATCATGAGCGCCGGAATGACCGTCACCAGACCGTCCCCAATGGTCAGAACCGTGTAGGTCTGGAGCGCCTGGCGAAGCTCCATATTGTGCTGCAGGACGCCGATCAGAAAACCGGCGATGATATTGATGCCGGTGATCAGGATGCTGGCCACGGCGTCCCGCTGGGTGAAGCGCGACGCTCCGTCCATCGCTCCGTAGAATTCGGCTTCCGCGACGAGCTGCTTGCGCCGCGATCTGGCCTCGTGTTCGTCGATCAGGCCCCCGTTCAGGTCGGAATCGATGGACATCTGTTTACCGGGCATCGCATCCAGGGTGAAGCGGGCGGTGACCTCCGAGATGCGCACCGCGCCATGGTTGATCACGACATATTGAATGGCGATCAGCACCAGGAAAATCACCACGCCGATGATGTAGTTGCCCCCGACGACGAAGGCGCCAAATGCCTGAATCACCTCGCCCGCAGCCGAGGTTCCGGAGTTCCCGTTCAACAGGATCAGGCGGGCCGAGGAAATGTTCAGCGCCAGACGAAACAACGTCATCAGCAGTAGCGTCGTGGGAAAGATGCTGAAGTCCGCGGGCTTGGTGATGTACATGGCCACCAGCAGCACGATCACCGACATGGTGATGTTGGTGCTGATCAGGACGTCGAGGAAAAACGACGGCAGCGGCGTGATCATGGCCAGGACAATCGCCAGAACGGCAATCGGTATGGCCATCTCCGCCCAGTTGGCGTTCTTCCGCCCGTTGGGTGCTCCCGCTTTGGCAGCGTCGCCGTGCCCTGCCCCGCGCCGTGGGGACTTTCCCGCCGGCCTGGCGGCCGCGGACGTCTGCGCGCCGATCGCCGGTATCTGTGCCGTGCCTGCGGCCATGGTCAGGACCTCCCTTTGGGCTGCATGAGGCGGTAGATGTACGCCAGAATCTCCGCGACCGCCCGATACAGGTGCGCCGGGATCTCCTGCCCCACGTCCACGTACTTGTACAAAGCCTGGGCCAGCGGTTTGTTCTCGACGATTGGAACCTGGTGGCTCATGGCAATCTCCCGAATCCGCCGCGCCAGGTAATTCCGCCCTTTGGCCACCACCCGGGGCGCGGTCATGGCCGACATGTCGTAGCGGATGGCCACGGCATAGCGAGTCGGGTTCACGATGACCGCGGTTGCGGTGGGTACTTCCTTCATCATCTGGCGGCGCGCCAGATCTCTCTGAATGCGGCGAATCCGGCCCTTGATCTGGGGATTGCCCTCGGTTTCCTTCACTTCATCGCGGATCTCCTGTTTGCTCATGCGCAGGCCTTTCATGTGGCGGCGCTTCTCCCGAACGAATTGCAGCAGACCGATCACCGCGGCGATCGATGCGCACTTCCACAACAGGCTCGCCAGTGCCGCGCGCACAGCCGCCCACGAGCTCTCGATCCCCATGAGCGGAAGCCTGGAGAAGACTTCTTCGTTCGCCGTGGCCAGGCCCATTACCACCGCCGAGAACAAGACAATGAGGAAGAGGGCCTGGAAGAAGGCCGCCGTATTCTGCCCGGGCAGGCTGCGCAGCTTCTGCGCCGGGTTGAGCCGCGCGAAGTCCGGGACGAGCTTCTCGCCGGCAAAGCCGAATTGCGTGGCGCCCATCTGTACGCAAAGAACCGCGACCGTGAGGCACGATCCGCAGGCCAGCAGGGGCACGCCGAGAAACGCGGCCATGCCCGCCGCCAGGCTGCACACGTCGGCGACATGAGGCGTCCTGTGGAAGGCCAGCGCGAGCTCGGCCCGGAACGTGCGCCGGAGCCGGTCGACCAGAGAATCGCCCAGCGAGGTCAGCAGGTAGACGAACGTGAGCAGTTGCAGCGCGTTGAGCAGCTCCCGGCTGGCTGGAAACTGCCCCTCCCTGCGGGCCTTGTCCTGGCGCCGTTTTGTCGGCTTTTCGGTGCGGTCGCCGGCCATCAGCGTGTGACCAGCCGCGCCAGTGACGCCAGCGCCGTGACGGCGCAGGATTCGATCAGTTGCGGCACCGTGGTCAGGACCAGCGCCACCAGGGCGAGCCCGGCCAGCAATTTAGCCGGAAAAGCAATATGCAGCAGTTGCAGTTGCGCGCTCAGACGCCCTGCAATCGCGCATCCCACGTCCACCAGAAGCAGGAACCCCACCACCGGCATGGCCAGCCGCAGGCCCATGGTAAACATGGCCGACCCCATCCGCGCGATGGTGTCTCCGGCCGCCCCGGTCAGTTGCCAGGCGCCGGGCGGCGCGGATTTCAGACTCGCTCCGACGATGGCGATCACCCGCCGGTCCAGACCGATGGCAAAAAACAGGACGGCGGAGAACAGTTGCATGAACACGTACAGGACGCTCGAGTCCGCCTGCGTAGTCGGGTCAATCGTCGAAGCGTAGGAGAAGCCGGCCTGCAGGCCCGCGATTTGCGCGGCCATTTGCAGGCCCTCCAGCAGGAATGCCAGAGCCACGCCGATGGTCAGTCCAAAGGCGACTTCGTGGAACATCGACGTAAGCACGAAACCCGCGGTGCAGGCGCCGGCCGGAGGCGCCGGCCAGAGCGGAAACAGAATCCCCGTCACACACAGGGAGAGAAACAACCGGGGCACATCGGGTGCGGTCCGCAGCCCGGGCAGCGGCAGGAACGTGAAAACCCCGGCGACGCGGGTGAACACCAGCAGCGCTCCCTGGATCGCCGGCAGACTGAGGGTCCATTCACTGGGCATACCGGGCGAAGTTCCCGAACAGCTCGACGGTGTAGGAGATAAGCCGCATGAGCATCCACGGCATCACCAGAACCATCGCAAACAGGAAGGCAGCCAGCCTCGGGATGGCTCCAAAACTGGTGTCCTGGATCGACGTAACGATCTGCAGCAGACTCACCAGAATGCCGCTGACGAAGCCCACCGCGAGCAGTGGCAGACTGAGCCAGAATGCCGTGATCAGGGCGTGACGGAATATCTCGACGGCGGTCGACACGGTCATTGATAGAAACTCCTCATCAGAGAGCCGATCACCAGGTTCCACCCGTCCACCAGAACGAACAGGAGGATCTTGAACGGCGCCGAGATCATCACGGGCGGGAGCTGCACCATGCCCACCGATAAGGTGACCGAGGCCACGATGAGGTCGATGATGAGAAACGGCAGATAGAGAATCGCGCCGATCTGGAAGCCCGTTTTCAGCTCCGAGAGAATGTAGGCGGGCGCCAGAACGTCGAGGCCCAGATCGGAAGGGCGGGCGGGCGCCCGAGCGTGGGTCAGCTCCAGCATGAGGCGGATGTCTTTCTCTCGCGCGAAGCGTATGAGAAAACTCTTCACCGGCCTGCTCCCCCGCTCGAAGGCCTGCGCGGAGGTCATGGTTCCTTCCTCCAGCGGTCTCCAGGCGCTGGTGTACACCTCGTTGACGATGGGCTGCACGATGAGGAAGCTGAGAAACAGGGACAGCCCGATGAGTACCTGGTTCGACGGCGTCGACTGCGTGCCCAGCGCCTGGCGAAGGAAGTGCAACACCACGGTAATCCGCAGAAACGGGGTTACACACATGATCACCGCGGGGAGCAGCGCCAGCGCCGTCAACAGGAGGATGATCTGCAACGGAGCGCCCGAGGCTCCCGCGCCCTTGCCGGATTGCAGGACATCCAGTCCGGCCGGGCCGCCCGCGGCGAACACCGGCGGCGCCAGACCGACGGCCAGGGCGGCGCGCGCCGCGCCAATCGCCGGGAAGGCTCCCCGCCGCGCGGCCGGCCGCGGGCATCGAATCGGCATTCTCATTTAGTCCTCACTGCAGAAATCCGTGATCCTCACCCCGACGGCGTCCTCGATAATCACGATCTCGCCGAAGCCGATGAGCGAGCCTCCCACGAGAATGTCGATGTTCTCTCCCGCGGAACGAGTCATTCGAATCACGCTGCCGGCGTTCAGGTCGAGCACCTCGGAAACGGTCATTACCTTGCGGTCGAGCTCTACCTCCACGTCCACCGGGATGTCCGCCATGTGTGCGATCTGCTCCGGCGCGGGCATTTCATTCGGCTACTGCACCAGATTGATCGTGTCCTGGCTGAGCTGGTCCACGGTGGTGATTACTTTGGCGCTGGCCTCATAGGCGCGCTGGTACACGATCAGATTCGTGAATTCCGTAGCCATGTCCACGGTGGACGATTCCACGGCCCCGCCCAGAACCTGCCCTCGTCCGCCCGTGCCGGGAACGCCTACGGCGGGCAACGCGCTCAGCGCACTGAGCTGGTAGTCGTTGTCGCCGACGGCGACCAGCGAATCGGGGTTTCTTATCGTGGCCATGGCGAGTTGCCCTACGTTCTCCTGTGTGCCATCCGAGTAGGTGGCCACAATGTACCCGCCATTGGCGATTCCCACGCTGTCGAGTTGCGCGGCGGCCGAGCCGTTCTGGGCAAGCGAGGAAGTCTCGGAGGGTTGCGCGAACTGGGTGATGAGTCCCGTGGAACCGCTGAATAACTGCCAGCTCAAAGCGGTCGGCCCGGTCATGTCCGCGGCGCCGTCCGCAAATCCGGTGATGGAAATCTGAGGCGACGGATCGGTGGACGCCGGAGACGTCAACTGACCGCTCGAACTAAACTGTAACGTTCCCGTTACCGGCGTGAAAGGGGCGGTCAGGTCGGCGTCCGGCACCGAGACGGAGTAGTTCCACTGTCCCGCCGTAGCCGTCGCGGTAAAGGTCGCGGTGAGGGTGTGGGCGGTGCCCAGCGAATCGTAAACCTGGATCGACGTCGAAAACGTCGTCGGCGGAGGGCCCGCGGTCGCGTCCGCGTCGAGATTGAGGTCGAAGGAGAATTGCGAGGTCTGCTGGGGGGGCTTTATGGTTCCGGTCGGAACGGTGATGTTGCCAATAGGCCCGTTGGACACCACGGCGCCGTTCGATCCGGCCATCCATCCCTGGAGTTTTTCGCCGGTTGCCGTTTCCAGATTCCCGGCCTGATCCACCTGGAAGTTCCCGCCGCGCGTGTATTGGACGTTGCCATTCGAGTTCGTTACTACGAAGAAGCCGTCGCCCGTAATGGCGGCGTCGAGCGGATTGTTGGTGGTCTGGGTCGCACCCTGCGTGAACTCGGTCAGCGTTACCGGCGCGCCGACGCCGAAACCCACCTGGGTTTCGTTCAGCCCGGCGCCCAGCGACTGCGTCACCAGGTCGTGAAACGACACCGTGCTGGCCTTGAATCCGTCCGTGTCCATGTTCGCCAGGTTGTTCCCGGTGACGTCGATCGCGGTGGAAGTGGCGCTGAGAGCCGAGAGCGCGGTCGAAAATGACGTGAACATGTTGTCCTCCTTTGCGCCCCCCTTAGTTCTGTGACCCGCTGGCGCCGGATGCCTGGGTGCCCGAGCTCCCCGGCGCGGAGGAACCGGAGGAGGAGCCAGAGCTGGAACCGCCGCTGGCGGATGCGCCCGCCGTCGTGGTCTGACCCGACATCTGGTCCAGGTCCTGACGGATCTCGAGTAATTGCTCGAGGCTGTTGATCTCGGTGAGTTGCGAGAGGAACTGGGTCCCGTCGGACGGATCGAGAGGATCCTGGTTCTGCAACTGAGCCACGAGGAGGCTGATGAACTGCTCTTTCGTAGCCTGCGGACTCTCCGAAGAGTCCGTGCTCGAACTCGAACTGGCGCCCGAGGCCGAACTCGTGCCCGCCGCGCCCGCCGTTGAGCCATAACTTACCGGGTTGGTTGCCATGCCGTAACTCCTGTGAGAAGTCCACTGAAACTCTGATTGAACTCATCCTCCGGGTCCTGAGGCTGGCGCTGCCATTGATCGCCCTGACTCCCCCCGGAATCCTGTCCGCCCCCCGGCGAGTGTGAATCCTCCGCCGTCTGCTCGCGGGCATGCCCGAAGTTCTCGTGCCCACCCGCGGCGCTGTGCATTTCCACCGGGCTCCAGGCGTCCGCTTCCATCCCCTGCTGACTCAGCTTTTGCGCGAGGTCGGGCAGATTCGTCCGGAGATCTTTCACCAGACCGTCGTCCTGGGTCCGAACCACGACGTGCACCGTTCCGGCGCGATCCATCAGTTGCACATCGACGCGCGGTCCTCCGGGGTCCTGCAACTGGATGGCGATATCCCGCGCCGGCGCGCTGGCGGGCGGCGATACGGCGTCCGCCCCCGCGTCGTGCGCAATCAGGGGCGCCGCTGGCTCGGACCTGGGCGCGGTAACGCCTCCGGAGCTGCCCGCGGCGGCGGCCGAAACTGTGGCGCCGGGTGTCTGCGGGTCCGCCGCGCGAAGCGAGTCATCGAGAGACTCGCGCGCCGGCGCGTCCGATTCCTTCTTCGGGCTGGCCGAGTCCTGTTGTTCCTGTCCGCCAGAGTCCTGTCCTGTCCCGTCGGCCGCCGGCATGTTCCCCGGGGACGGTTCATTGCCATGGTCCGGGGAAGGCTTCACCGGTTCCGCATTTCCTGCGGATTTCTGATCCCCCGCCTGCGCCGGACTGGGATGAGAGGGTGCGGCGGAGGTCGGCGATTGCGGTGCACCGTGACTGGTGCCTGCAACCGGGCCGTCCCCGTGCGCACCGCCGCTCTGGGGGCCGGGCTTGTCCGGCAGATCGGAGGCGGAAAGCTGGATGCGGGCTTCAAAGGCGGTGGCGCCCTGTGCCGCCTGCGGGACCTGCGCAACTTCCTGAAGTGGTTTGCTGCCGGGGGCCGTTTCGCCCGCCCCGGCGCCGCTCGCCGCTCCCGTCGGAACCGGAGCGCCTGCGGCAGCGGCAGACTCCAGCCCGGGAAGCATCCCGTACGCCCCCACCGGCACCGGATCGCCGGTGTCGCCGGATACCCGAGGATCGGCGCGGTCCGCCGTTCGGAAAGCAAAGGTAATGTTCGGCGTGAACCTGGGCAGGCTGAGCGGTGGCGCGGCAACGGCCACGGGCACTGCAAAGGCCACTTCGCCGGGCTGGTCTTTCGACTTCTCTTTACCGGGAGGAGCGCCCGGCTTTTTCGCAGGCCGCGAACCGGTGTCAGTTGTTGCCGGCGGAACCTGATCCGCCGTCGCCGCGGTCTCTGGTTCGGAGTCGAGGCCGGCGAGCAGCAGAGCAAAGAAACCCTGGTTCGTTCCAGCACCCGGCTTGCCCGGTGGTGCGGCAGTGGAAACGCCACCCCTCCCGGCAGGGGTCCCGGGAGCAATCCGGGGAGCCGTATCCGTTGAGGTCGGAAGCGCAACAGCAGCCACGGCCAGCAAGAGGCACTTCCAGCACCATTCGAAAAGGCAGGGATTGTCACGGCCGTGCGCGTATATCGCGTTTGAAAATGAAACGAGACGTTCCGAAACTAAACGCTTTAATGGATAATTCGTGCCAATTGGGAACCAGGTGCACCGCCGGCGAACGCAAGTCGAGCTTCTTCGCTTCGGCCCGCGGATTGCTGCCGCCCCGGTAGCGATGGATGCTCTCACCACAGCGGCAGCGAGCGGAATGCGCGCTCGCATGGAGAGCCTGGATATGCTGGCGAATAATCTCGCCAACGCCTCGGCCACCGGCTTCAAGGCGGATCGGGAATTCTACTCCACCTACGCCTCGGCGGATGCGCTCGCCGCCCAGAACGCATCCGGTACGCCGGCGGTGGAGTCGCCGGTGGTGGACCGCAGTTGGACCGATTTCTCGCAGGGGGTCATCGTACCCACCGGGAATCCTCTGGACCTCGCCCTCGATGGCCCGGGCTTCTTCGTCGCGCAATCGTCGTCCGGTGCGAAATACACCCGCAGCGGCGACTTTCATATCGACCCCCGGGGCGTTCTCTCGACCCGCGAGGGCGATCCGGTGGAAGGAGCCGACGGCCAGCCCATTGGGCTCGATCCCGCACAGCCGGTGGAGGTCTCCGATACTGGCGAGATTCATCAGAACGGCGTGGTCGCGGGACAACTGAAGCTGGTCGAATTCACCGCCCCGCAGGCGCTCGGCAAGCGGGGAGATAACTCGTTCCAGCTTGCGGTATCGGATCTGCAGCCGGTCCCCGCGGCCGCGCGCGTCCGTCAGGGCAACACGGAAGCGGCGAACGTACAGCCGGCGGAAACGGCGGTGCGGCTGGTGAGCGTGATGCGTCAGTTCGAGATGCTGCAAAAGGCCATGTCGCTCGGCAATGAGATGAACCAGCAGGCGATTCAAAACGTCGCCCGGGCGGGCGGATAGCGGGCGCATGGCGCCGGCAACGACAGGAGTACGCATGATCAGGGCACTCTATAGCGCGGGCAGCGGAATGGCTGCCGAACAGATGAATCTGGACAATATCGCCAATAATCTGGCCAACTCGAATACCACCGGGTTCAAGATGCGGCGAACGCAGTTCCAGGATCTTCTCTATCAGAACCTCATTCAACCCGGCGCCGCCGCCGGTTCGCAGACGGTGATACCCAGCGGGCTGCAAATCGGTCTGGGAACGCGCCCGGCCTCCAACGAGATCATCTTCACCCAGGGCAATTTCCAGCAGACGGACAACCCGCTGGATGTGGTGATCCAGGGCAAAGGCTTCTTTCAGGTGCAGCAACCCGATGGATCGATTGCATACACCCGCGCGGGGAATTTCCAGCTCAATGCCGATGGAAACCTGGTGACCGCCGCGGGCAATCCGATCCAGCCGCAAATCACCGTGCCGGCCCAGGCTCAATCGATCACCATTGCCGCCGATGGGACGGTCAGTTACACCCAACCGGGACAGACCGCGTCGCAGGTGGCGGGCCAGATCCAGCTCGCCAACTTCGCCAATCCCGCCGGGCTCAACAGCATTGGCCAGACGCTGTTTACGCCCACCGACGCGTCCGGCGAACCGATCCTGGGAGTCCCCGGGGGGCAGGATGGTCTGGGCACGTTGCTGCAGGGTTACATCGAGCAGTCGAACGTCAGCGTGGTGGATGAGTTCGTGAACATGATCGTCACCCAGCGCGCTTACGAGGCGAGCTCAAAAGTGGTGCATGCCGCCGATGAAATGTACCAGGAGGTCAACCAGATTCCGCAATGAAGACGGCGTGGATCGGTCTGCTGGCGGCCGCACCGGCGTTTTGCGACTGCGTCCGGCTCGGCGGGGACGAAATCCGTGCACGCGATCTGGCCCCGCTGGTGGAGGCCTTCGCGGCGGCGGACCCGGAGACGATTCTCGGCCTGACCCCCGCGCCGGGCGTGCACCGCGTCCTGTCGTTCCGCGATCTGATATCGGCGGCGCACCGCGCTGGAGTCGAAGACAAAGACCTCCCGATCGCGGGCGTGTGCCTGGAACGCGCGGTTCGTCAGGTGAGCGAACAGGAGCTGACCACGGCCATGGCCGGTGCTTTCCCCGACAGGCCGGTACAGATCGCCATCGCCGACCGTTCCCGCTATGGAGTCCCGCCGGGCCGGCTGATTTTTCGGCTCTCCGGCCTGAGTATGCCACCGCCCGCGCAGCCCGACGCCCCGGTGCTCTGGCGCGGGCGGGTCCTGTTCGCCGCCACTCGCAGCATGGAGATCTGGGCCAGGGTTCGAATCACCGAAATGACGCCGTCCTGTCTGGCGGTGACGGACATTCCGCCTGGAAGACCGATCGAACCGGATCAGGTCCGCATCGCGAAACTCCCACGGTTTCCGTTGCGCAGGGATGTTGCCATCGAGGATGCCCGGGGCGTGGTCGGGCGCGTCGCGCGGCGGCCGATCCGGGCCGGCCAGGAGATTGTCGCGCAAGCTCTCGAAGAGGCTCGAGAGATCCGTGCCGGAGATACTGTCCGGGTGTTCGCAGTGGTTGGGAACGCCCGCGTCACTCTGGACGCGGTGGCCACCTCCGGGGGCCGGAAGGGAGACACGATCGTGCTGAAGAATCCGTCGACAAACACCATCTTCCGCGCCGTGGTTGACGGCAGGGACCGGGCGGTTATTCACGCCGCGCCCGGAGACAGGTCATGAGCCGCCGCCGGGTGTTGTCCCTGATCGCGTTGCTCCCGTTTGCGGCTGTCGGGGTCGCCGGCCGCAGCAGACAGAAAGACATGCCGCCGGCGAACGCCGCGCCCGTGCAAGCGGCCACCCCGCAGACACCTCAGCCTTCGCCGGGCTCCCTTTACTCGAGCGGCGGACGGCTGGCGGACCTCGCCCGCGACCTGCGCGCAAGCCGTATCCACGACCTGATTACCATCGTCGTGTCCGATCAGGCCGCGGCGGTGACGACGGGGGCCACCAGCAGCTCCAGAAAGTCGAGCGTCGCCAATTCCATCGCCTCGCTGGCGGGGGTCACCAGGACCTCCGGTCCGTGGGCCAATCTGGCCAACCTGAGCAACGACCAGGAGTTGCAGGGCACCGGGACAACCAGCCGCACGAACACGCTGAACACCACGCTGAGCGCCGAGGTCAGCGCGGTCACGGCGAACGGCAATCTGATCGTCGAGGGCCGCAAGGCGATCACCGTTAACGGCGAAAAGCAGATCGTGCTGGTGCGCGGAACGGTCCGGCCCGACGACGTGTCGCCTGCCAACACGGTGACTTCGGCGCAGATCGCGAACCTCGAAGTCAGTGTCAACGGCAAGGGCGTCGTGGGAGACGCCGTACGGCGGCCGTTCATCCTCTACCGCCTGCTGCTTGGCCTGTTGCCGTTCTGACCATGAGTTGCCGTCCCATCATCGTGCTGGCTCTCGCCGCCGTGGGCGCACTGGCAGCCCCGACGAAGATCGGAGATCTGGCCAGTCTGGAGGGCGTGCGCGACAACCAGTTGCTGGGCTACGGGCTGGTGGTGGGCCTGAACGGGACCGGCGATAAGGTCACCACCGTGTTCTCGGCCCAGACGCTGACCAATCTGCTGTCGCGGATGGGCGTCACCGTGCAGCCCTCGGCCATCCAGGTCAAGAACACGGCCGCCGTCATCGTGACGGCAACGCTGCCTCCCTTCGGCCAGCCCGGAGCGCGTCTGGACGTGACCGTGGCCGCAGTTGGCGACGCCTCGAATCTGCAGGGCGGGCTCCTGGTGATGACCCCGCTCAAGGGTCCGGACAATCAGGTCTACGCCGTCGCCCAGGGATCGGTGGTAACCGGCGGCTTCGTCGCCGGCGGCCGCGGCAGCACCAAAACCGTCAATCACCCTACCGCCGGCCGCATTCCCAACGGGGCCATCATCGAGCGGCCTGCCCCTTCGGTGGAACCCTGCGAGCGCCTTCGACTCCAGCTCCGGAGCCCGGACTACACCACCGCGTCCCGCATCACCCGGGCGATCGACGAACGCTTTGGAGAGAACCAGGCTGAGGTGGCCCATGCGGACAACTCCGCACTGATCACCGTCGAGGTGCCCGCGAAGTTCAGGAGCCATACGGTGGACTTCATTGCCGCGCTGGAGGAGCTCTCCGTCGACGCCGGGCACTCCGCGCGGGTGGTCGTAAACGAGCGCACCGGCACCGTGGTGATGGGTCGCGACGTGATGATCTCGCCCGTCACCATCCTGCACGGGCCGCTCACCGTGGAAGTTCAGACGACGGAGACGGTCTCGCAGCCCCTGCCGCTGTCGAAAGGCGAGACCGTGGTGGCTCCGCAGACCCGCGTCGCGGCCAAACAGGAGCCGGTGAAGAACGTCAGCCTGAAACCGGGCGCCACCGTGGACGAGCTGGTAAGGGCGCTGGTGTCCACCGGGTCCACGCCGCGCGACGTCATCGCCGTGCTGCAGGCATTGAAGGCAGCCGGCGCGATCGAGGCCGAACTGGAGATCATATGAGAATCGACTCCACGGCGCAGACCGGGCAACTCCCTTCGGTCGAATCCACGCCGCCCGGCGGTCTTCGCCATGCCGCGGAACAGTTCGAGGCGCTGTTTGTCGGGCAGATGCTGCGTTCGGTGCGGGAATCGGCCGACGAGGAAAGCGAGGACGACCCCGGCGCGAACTCGGCATTCCTGGAGCTGGCCGAAGAACAGCTCGCTCAGGCAATGGCCGCTCGCGGCGGTCTGGGGATCGCTACAATGGTGACAACCGAGCTCGGAAAAGCAAAATGAAGATCGACAACAGCCCCGTTGTGACTCCGCCGGATGCGAGCCCGGTTCGCAAGGGCCCGGCGCGCGCGGAGCAGACCCCGGCTCCTTCCGGGGATCGAGCGGAGTTGTCGGGCCCGCCCGCCACTGCCGCCCTCGACCCTGCGCGGTCGGCGCGCATCGAGCAGCTCCAGGCTCAGGTGCAGCAGGGCGCCTATCGCGTTCCGGCTGAAGACATCGCCCACAGCATCGTCGACGACATGCTCGGCGAAAAGACGAAGTGAGGCCGCGCTTTCTTCTTCTTATCCGGCACAACTGACCGGCGCGTACTCGCACTCCTGCCGCTCGGACGCGCGCGCGTCCGGCGCCGGCTCGCAATGCTCCCACGCCTCCTGCAGCGTGGCCAGCAGCTTTTGCGCCTCGGCCAGGGGCGGATCCACCTGCCGGCAATTGGCGTCGATGAGCAGCCGTTGGACATAGTCGTACAGCTCCACCAGCGTTCTGCTCAGTTCGGCCCCCTGCTGATGGTCGAGCGAGAAAGCCAGCTCCGTGACGATCCTCAGCGCTTTGTTGACCGCCCGCGTGCGGCCCGCGATGTCCCGCGCCGCCAGGCACCGGCGTGCCGCGGCGATGGCTTCGATGGCCGCGCGGTAAAGAAGGCGAACCAGGTGGAGGGGGCTCGCTGACAGGACTTCGGCTTCCTGATAGCTGTCGTAAACGTAGTGCCGCATTCGGTCTCCCCCTCCCTTATCGGCACCCCCGTTCAGGAATTGCGTTTGAGTTCTTCGGCCATTCGCAAAACATAATCCGGTGGAATCTGGAAGACAACTTCGTTGGTCTTTCGATTCACGACGCGCACCACGGCCCGGCGCGTCTGCCGATCCAGAACGAATGTCAGCTCGTTGTTTTCGCCCAGCATCTCGCTCTTGTTCACTTCCTTGACTGCCTGGATCAGTTGTTTGCGCTCGGCGACCTGCTCCTGAGGAACGGGTTGCGGTGCGCTCAGGGTCACGGGCCTTTGTTGATCGACCGATGAGATATCCATGGTGAACCAGACGCGGGAACGGCCCACGCCTTCCTTTTTACCTGTCTCATCGGCAGCGGAAGCGCGAGTTTGAGTCGATTTGGGCGAGGGAGAACGAAAAAGGCTTCGCGGCGCCGCTCAGGCCAGGTTCAGGACCTTCCGCAACGTGCCGCGCTCGCCATCGATCTTCTTCTGCAGTAGCATGATCGCGTAGATCAGTTGCTCGGGCCGCGGCGGGCATCCGGGAACGTACACGTCCACGGGAATCACCTGGTTCACCGGAATCAGGGCGTAATTGCTGAACACGCCGGTGGAGGTGGCGCAGGCCCCCATCGAAATGACCCACTTGGGCTCGGGCATCTGCTCATACAGCCGCCGGATCACCGGTCCCATCTTGTTCGAGACTCGGCCGGCGATGATCATCAGATCCGACTGCCGCGGCGAGCCGCGCATGACCTCCGCCCCGAACCGCGAAATGTCAAACCGGGAAGCGATGATCGACATCATCTCGATGGCGCAGCAGGCCAAACCGAAGCTCATCGGCCAGATCGAGTTCCGGCGCGCCCAGTTGACCGCTTTGTCCAGCGTGGTGGTGAGTACGCTCTCCCCGAGCCACTCGCCCCCCTCGCCGTCCACGCGAGCGAACAACTCCGGCGGGAGACTCAGATCGAACCCAGCGTCAACGTCGGCCATGACCGCATTATCCCATGCACGGGGTGTGCTGCACGAAGGTGAGGGGCGCGCCACACAGAAGTGCACGCACCCCCATTCTGGCGGAAGGCGGGGCGTCCGCGGGTAGGTAGCAGTCCGGCTCCGAGACGCCCGGCGCCTGCCGCGTTCGCCTCGCACTGCAAGAACGCGCCTGGCACGCATATCCGTGGCGCGAATCCATCCGTCATCGCTCTCACGTCGCGCGCCCGGTGAACGTTGCCAGCACCATCCGGATTCCACGCGAGGGACGCCCGGCGCCAGCCGCGTGGCTCTCCTGCGGAACTCCGCGCACAACGGACCGCAGCGCCCTGAGGGTCACCGCGAGCTTCCTGCCGGCATGGCGGTGCGGGATCGCGGCCTTTGCGCATGCGTGACAGAGGGCGCGGCTCACGCTACGTGCCCGGCGCCCCGGGGGCCACGCCATCCTCTCACGCGGCCGGCGCCGGGACGCGCCGCGCCGCCTTCTGGCCAACGGGAAAGCGCGTGGCTGCCGTTGCCTGTCCACAGCGGCCTTCTGATAGTCTGTATACAGCCAACGTATGCTGACCATCGGGAAGGTCGAGTGCTTCCTGCTTTCCTGCGCTCTTCCGGAGCCGCTCGTGCTTCCTTACTTCGGCGGAGAGCGCCGCATTCTCAAGCGTGACGCGATGCTCATCCGCGTGGAAACCGACAAGGGCATCGTCGGCTACGCTCCGGGCCCGGCGACGGAGAAAGCGAAGCGCGCCATCGAAACGGTGGTGGCTCCGTTCCTGGAGGGGCGAACGCTGGCCGATCCCGACGCCCTGCGCGTGCAGTTCGTCGAGGGGCCCGGCCGCGACTGGGGCCTCCTGAAGGCGTACTGCGCGGTGGAGATCGCGCTGTTCGACGTCGTCGGCAAAGCCAACCGGCTGCCGGTCTCCGAGTTAATCGGCGGGCGCCTGAGAGACCGCATTCGATTGTACGGCAGCGCTGGCATGTACATGTCTCCCACACAGTACGCCGAGGAAGCGCACGCCATCGCGGAGCTTGGGTTTCGCGCTTACAAGATGCGCGCGGGTATGGGCCCGGAAGACGATCTCACCACCGTCCGCCTCATGCGCACGGCCGTGGGCCCGGACTTCGACCTGATGGTGGATGCGCACGCGTGGTGGCGCATGGGTGACCGCAACTACGTGGCCGGCACTATCGACAGTCTTGCCGAAGAGCTTGCCGCGTACCACCTCGCGTGGCTTGAGGAGCCACTGCCGCCGGAGGACCACGAGGCCTACCGGCGCCTGAAGGAACTCGATTTCGTGCCCCTCGCCGCCGGCGAACATGAGCCCACCGAACACAGCTTCATGGATCTCATCTTCACCGAGAGCGTCGATTATGTCCAGATGGACGTGGTCTCGCAGGGAGGGTTCCCCACGGCGCGGCGGCTGCTCGCCGAGGTGGCCCACGCCGGATTGCGCTTCGCCTTCCACAGTTGGGGCACCGCGCTGGAAGTAATCGCAGCCGCGCAGCTCGGCGTGTGCTGGCCGGACATGGTGGTGGAGTGGCTGGAGTACCCGTGTTACTCGACGCCTTCCCGCGCAGGGATGTATCCGTTCCCACTCGCCTCCGAGATCCTGAAGGACGAGGTTGAAATCGCCGGCGGGGATCTGATCGTGCCCACCGGGCCGGGTCTGGGCGTGGAGGTGGACGAGCGGGTGATCGATCGGTATCCGTGGATTCCTGGGCCATGGTCGACGTGGGCGTTCCAGGGTTCGGGGCGGGTACGCGGCTTGTTCTCCGATCCCAGCGAGAAATGGCCGGACCCATGAACCCGGCGACGATCGCGGCTGGAGTCCTGTCGGGAGCGGCGGCGGCGATGGCCTGGGCCGTGCGCGCACCTTCGGCCACGCTGCTGGCGCCCTCGTTCCATCGGGGCGTTCGAACACGCCGGGCCGTTGCGCTCACCTTTGACGACGGTCCCAGCGAATCGACTCCGCTTCTCCTCGACCTGCTGGCGAGCCACGGCGTACGCGCCACGTTTTTTCAGTGCGGAGCCAACGTGCGCCGCCTGCCGGCCATCGCCCGCCAGGTGGCCGAAGCGGGACACCTGATCGGCAACCACAGTGCTTCCCATGTCCTGCTGTCACTTCGTTCGGCGGAGTTTATCTTCGCGGAGATGGCCGAGGCGCAGAAAGCCATCGCCGAAGCCAGCGGGTGCGAACCGCGGTATTTCCGTCCGCCCTACGGGGTCCGCTGGTTCGGCATGCGGAGCGCGCAGAAACGGCTTAGACTCACCAGTGTCTTGTGGAGTACTATTGGGAAAGACTGGAAATGGCCCGCGGAAGCGGTCACCCGAAGGCTTGTGGCCGGCGCGGCAAACGGGGCGATATTCTGTCTGCATGATGGAAGAGCACTGCTCGAACGGCCCGACGTCGCCAATACCATCGAAGCCGTCGGGCGTGTGATTCCCATACTGCGCGACCAGGGCTTTCATTTCGAAACGGTGAACGAGATCCTATGTCCGAAGAGCTGAACCAGAGAATCATCAAAGTGATAGCGGATACGCAGCATATCCCGGTGGAGACCGTCAAGCTCGAGAGCACTTTCGCGGAACTGAACATCGACTCGCTGGACGGGATCAACATTCTCTTCGCCCTCGAGAACGAGTTCAACATCAGTGTCCCGGACGAAGCGGCCAAGAGCATTCGCTCGGTGCGTGACGCCGTCGAAGGAGTGACCAGGCTGGTGGAAGGCGGCACGGGCGCAAGCTCCGAGCCGGCTCACGCGAGCTGAAATGCGTCACCGCGTTGTTGTCACCGGGCTGGGTGTGGTGTGCGCTCTGGGCCACGATGCCACCTGCTTCTGGGAGAGCCTCCGGGCGGGACGCTCCGGCATAGAACCGATCGAAGGGGCGGATCGCACGCAGTTGCGGTTCCAGAACGGCGCCGAGGTTCGGGGCTTCGATTCATCGCGGTACTTTGCGCAAAGAGATATCGACCTGCTGGACCGCTTCGCGCAGTTCTGCGTCGTTTCGGCGCGCGAAGCCGTGGCCGATGCGGGTATCGAGTTCACGCCCGAGCTGCGGGAGCGCACGGCCATCGTGACCGGCTCCTGCGTGGGCGGGCAGTCCACCGAGGACGAGGGGTTCGTCAGCCTGTATCGGCGCAACAATCCGCGCGGGAACCCGCTGACCATCCCGCGCGTGATGAATAATGCCGGCGCCAGCCGCATCTCCCAGGAGTTCGGCATTGTGGGCCCGGCCTGGACCGTGTCCACGGCCTGCTCTTCGTCCAACCACGCCATCGGCCAGGCCTTCCGGATGGTGCGCGACGGCGACGTGGAGGCGGCTGTCGCGGGCGGAAGCGAGGCCATCTTCAGCATGGGCTTTCTGAAATCCTGGGAAGCCATGCGTGTGGTCTCACCAGACACCTGCCGGCCGTTCTCGAAGGACCGTCACGGCCTGATCCTGGGCGAGGGCGGCGCTTGCCTGATTCTGGAAACGCTGGAGGGAGCGCGCGCGCGCGGAGCGAGAATCCACGCGGAGATGGTGGGCTTCGGCATGTCCGCGGACGCTCATCACATCACCCAGCCGTTATCGGACGGCGCGGCGCGCGCCATGCGCCTGGCGATCGCGGACGGCGGTATTCAACCGGAGCAGATCGGCTACATCAATGCCCACGGCACCGGCACGACGGCCAACGATGCCACCGAAACGGCGGCCATCCGGGCGGTGTTTGGCGCGCACGCCGATCGGCTGGCGGTGAGTTCCACCAAGTCCATGCACGGCCACGGGCTGGGCGCGGCGGGCGCCATTGAAGCGGTAGCCACCATCCTCGGGCTGGAGAACGGCCTGCTTCCGCCCACCGCGAACTACAACGAGCCCGATCCCGCCTGCGACCTCGACGTGATCCCCAACCAGGCGCGCGTGGCCGAGGTCGAGTACGCGCTGTCCAACTCGTTCGCCTTTGGCGGGCTCAACGCGGTGATCGCGATGCGGCGCTGGGTGTAAAGATGATGGCCGCAGATAGGCTGCCAGGAAGGGACACGCGGCGAGAGCCGCGTTTTCTGCGGCGCCAGGCGGGCACGCGGCTCACGCCGGGGGTCCGCCAAGCCTGAAGTAATGGTCACGCCCGGACCGGCCCGGCTCTCCGCCAACTTCATCAGGCCAAATCGGAAAAGGGGACGGCATCATGAAGGAATTGCGCCGGAACATCCTGCATTGCATCGGCAACACCACTTTACTGGCTTTGCGCAACATCGTGCCCGCGAACGGCTCCCGCATCCTGCTGAAACTGGAAAACGAGAACCCCACAGGCAGCATGAAGGACCGCATGGCGCTTGCCATGATCGAAGCGGCGGAGGCGGACGGCCGTCTCACCGCGGGCGGTTCCGTCGTCGAATACACGGGCGGCAGCACCGGCGTGTCCCTGTCCCTGGTCTGCGCGGTGAAGGGATATCCCCTGGATATTGTGACCTCGGACGCCTTCGCCCGGGAAAAACTCGAGCATATGAGAATTCTGGGGGCCAGGCTTCAGATCGTGCCCAGCGAGAGCGGGGGCATGACGGAGAAACTGACCCGGGACATGATCGAAGCCGCCCGCGTCATCGCCGCAAAGACCGGAGGCTTCTGGACCGATCAGATGAACAATAGGGACCAGCTTACGGCCTATCACAAAATGGCCGAGGAAATCTGGATGCAGACGGACGGACAGATCGATGGCTTTGTCCAGAGCGTGGGTACCGCAGCGTCGCTTCGGGGTATCGGAGAAGCCTTACACCACCATAATGAACGGATCAGAATCGTTGCCGTGGAGCCCTCCGAATCCCCGGTTCTGTCGGGCGGCCACTCCGGCGCTCATAAAATCGATGGGGTCGGAGCGGGCTTTATAGTGCCGCTCTGGCAGGCGGACATCGCCGATCGGATCGAACGGGTTTCCACGGAGGAGGCTGCAGCCATGACCGTTCGGCTGGCCCGGGAGGAAGGCCTTTTTGCGGGGACTTCCACTGGCGGCAACGTCATCGCCGCTTTGCGATTAGCCGGGCAACTGGGACCTGGCGCGACCATTGTCACCGTCATGTGCGACACCGGAATGAAATATCTCAGCAAGTGATGGTTTGCGTGTATCTGTGGCCAATTATCCAACCAATCAGTCGAAAATAACGGTCCTATTTTCGTAGAGCAGGATGCGGCGGTCCAGGTGCCAGCGCACCGCGCGCGAGAGCACCAGCCGTTCCACGTCGCGGCCCTTCTGCACCAGATCGTCGAGCTGGTCGCGATGCGAGATGCGCGTGACGTCCTGCTCGATGATGGGACCGTCGTCGAGGATCTCCGAAACGTAGTGCGAGGTGGCGCCAATCAGTTTCACGCCGCGCCGGTACGCCGCCTGGTAGGGCCGGGCGCCGCTGAACGCGGGCAGAAACGAATGGTGGACGTTGATGATCCGGCCGGGGTAGCGCGCGACGAACTCCGGGGAAAGCACCTGCATATAGCGCGCGAGAACGATGAGATCCACCGCGCACCGTTCCAGAATGGCCAGTTGTTCCGCTTCCGCCTCCCGCTTCGACGCCGCCGTCACCCGAATCAGGTGGAAAGGGATGCCGTGGAACCCGGCCAGCGCGCGGCCGTTGTCGTGATTGCCGATCACCGCCGGGATGGTGCACGCCAGCTCGCCCGATTGCTGGCGGTGGAGCAGATCCGCGAGGCAGTGCAGGTACTTCGAGACGAAGATGGCCACGCGCGGCAGCCGCCGCGAGTACTCCACGAGCCAGCGCAGTCCGAGCTCCGCGGCCAGCGGTTCGAAGGCCGCCCGGAAAGCCGCGTCATCGAGGGCGAAACCGTCGACGTCCCACTCGATGCGCATGAAGAACAGGCCGGCTTCGTTGTCGCGATGCTGGTCCGCGTGCAGGATGTTCGCTCCGTGGTCGTAGAGAAACGTGGAGATCTTCGCCACGAGCCCCTTGCGGTCGGGCGAATCGATAAGCAGAATGGCCGAGTTTTTCACTGTCTGTAACACAACATAGCAGGGTTCTGTGATACAACGGCTGCGGGAGGCGTCACCATGTCTCTTCGTCAGGAAATTGCGGACTTTCTCGGCCGCAAGCGGATTGCCGTCGTCGGAGTGTCGACGGAACCAGCCGGCTTCAGCCGCGTACTGTTCAGGGAGTTGGCCGCGCGCGGGTACGATGTTATTCCGGTAAACCCGAAAGCGGAGGAAATCGAAGGGCGGCGCTCCTTCGCGTCGGTTCGCGATATCGATCCGCGTCCCGAAGCTGTCCTCGTCATGACCCCGGCCGGCCACACCGATGCGGTGGTGCGAGACTGCGCCGCCAGCGGCGTGGATTCGGTCTGGATGTACCGGGCCGGCGGCCCGGGAGCGGTCAGCGAGTCCGCCGTGAAGTTCTGCCGCGAGCGCGGCATCCACGTGATTCCCGGCGAGTGCCCCTACATGTTCTTCCCAAACGCCGGCCTCCACGCGGTGCACGGGTGGTTCCATAAGATGTTCTCGCCGGCCCTGCGACAGTAGAGAGATGGCATTAGAAGTTACGGTGCTCGGCTGCGGCGAGGCGTTCGACGAGCGCTACACGAATACGTCTCTTCTGCTGCGGGCGGAAGAGAAAACCATTCTGCTCGATTGCGGCTACAGCGCGCCCGCGCCGCTGTGGAACGCGGTGGCCGATCCGGACGCGCTCGATCTCATTTACATCAGCCACGCCCACGCCGATCATTGCTTCGGCCTGCCCGCCGTGCTCGGCCGCATGTGGGAAGAGGGCCGCAGGAAGCCGCTGGTGATCCTGAGTCAGCCAGCGCTGCTCCGCCAGATTCACGAATCCATGGAAGCCGGCTACCCCGGTTTGCCCGCACGCTTCCAATATCCGATCGAGTACCGGGAAGCGTTGCCGCGAGAGCCGGTCGACTGGGAGGGGTTTCAGTTCCGCTTTGCACCCACGCGCCATTCCGTAACCAATCTCGCTATCCGCGTTGAGGCGGGGGGCGGCAGGTTCTGTTACAGCGGCGATGGCCAGTGTACCGATGAAAGCCGCGCGCTGTTCGCCGGCGCGAACCTGCTGGTGCACGAAGCGTACTCGTTCGACCCATCGGCGGTTCACGGCGATCTTCCGGGCGTGATCCGCATGGCCGCCGATCAGAATGTAAGCCGGCTTGCACTTGTGCACATTCAGAGGAAGATCCGCCGCGAGCAGGGCGAACGCATCCGCGCGCTCGATGCCGTAGTGCCTGAACCTGGGGACCATCTGACCCTTTGTTAGCACTCTCTTGCGGGCGCTGCCAGCCGAATGCCGCCGACGGCTTGACCCGGACCGTTGAACTGCTTTAGAATGAATAACAAAGGACCACCATGGCCCGAACCACATTACGGACGCCGCGGAATCTGGACATCCTGTGCATGATCGTGCAGGAGTATATTCAGACCGGGGAACCCGTGGCATCGCGGACCATCTCCCGCCATCTGAGTTCGCGCCTCAGTCCCGCGTCGGTGCGCAACATTATGGCGGACCTCTACGACGACGGGTATCTGATGCAGCCGCACACGTCGGCGGGCCGCGTCCCTACCGAGAAGGCATTCCGCAGCTACGTGCAAACACTGGCCCGGGCGCGGGTTCTGACCGCGGAGCTGAGCCGCCTGCAGGGCGAACTGGGCCAGGCCGGGACGGTGGAACGGCGTGTGGAGTATTCTTCGCACATGCTCACGGAGATGACCCGGGGGATGGGCATCGCCGCGGCGATTCCCACGTTGAGTCAGACGCTGGACCAGATTGAGTTGATCGCTCTCGCCGAACGGCGCGTGCTGATGGTGGTGATCACCCAGGATCGTATGGTGCGCCATCGCGTGGTGGAGCTGGAGGAAACGCTGCGCGACAGCGAGCTGGAATCCATCCGCAATTACATTAACAGGAACTTCAGCGGCTGGACCCTTTCCGAGCTGCGTCGCGAGTTGAGTCAGCGGCTGGCGCACGAAAGCGCTCTGTACGATGCGGTGCTCAAGCGGCTGACCATGTTGTGCTCGCACGGCCTGCTCGAATTCGAGCTGTCGCCGGAGCTGCACGTGGAGGGCGCGGGCAACCTGCTGGGACTCGATCTGCATCTGACCAGGGAGAAGATGCGGGATCTGTTCCAGGCGCTGGAGGAGAAGAAGCGCATTCTGGAAATGCTGGACCGGTTCCTTGAATCGCCGCACGGCGAGATCACTGTGCAGGTGGGGCTGGGCGACGCCCACCCGATCATGCGCGAGTTGTCTCTGGTGGGCATAGCCGTGGCCCTGCCGGGCGGGCTTTCCGCGCGGATCGCCGTGGTGGGCCCCATGCGCATGAACTACGAGAAGGCCATGTCGGCGGTCCTGCACATGGGACAGGCGTTTCAGAACACCGCTGCGTGAGACGAAGCGCTTCCCCCAAAATCGTAAACTGGAGTTGAACCATGGAACCCACGAAACCGGCCGCCACCGAAGAGGAGCCGCGCGACGCCGCGGACAGTGTGCAGACCATCGATGCGGCGGCGGCTCTGGAAACGGTGATGGCCGAGCGCGACCAGCTTCTGGCGGAGCGCGCGGACCTGCAGGACCGGTTGCTGCGGCGGCAGGCCGAATTCGAGAATTCCCGCCGGCGCGCGGAACGCGAGCGCGCGGATGTGCTGGAATACGCCGCCACCGACACGGTGCGCACGCTGTTGCCGATCGCCGACGATTTCGAGCGCGCCCTGAAGGTGGAATCGGCCGACAAGGAATACGCTCGCGGGATGGAGCTGATCTACCAGCGGCTGGCGGGGGCACTGACAAAGCTCGGCCTGGAGCCGATCGCCGCCGAAGGCCAGCCTTTCGATCCGAACGTTCACCATGCCATTGAGATGGTGGAGCGGGAAGACGTCGAGGATCACACGGTGATCGGCGAATTTCAACGGGGATACAACTTCCGTGGCCGTCTGCTTCGGCCGGCCATGGTGAAAGTCGCGGTGAAAAAGGGGCCGTGAAGCAGGACTACTACGAGATTCTGGGCGTCAGCCGCGACTGTGACGATGGAACGCTGAAGAGCGCGTATCGCAAGCTGGCCCTGAAGTATCATCCCGACCGCAACCCGGACGACGGCGACGCCGAGGAGAGATTCAAGCAGGCGGCGGAAGCCTATGGCGTGCTGAGCGATCCGCAGAAGAGGGCGGTTTACGACCGCTACGGCCATCAGGGTCTGCAGGGCGCCGGCGGGCCCGGATTCGATCCCTCCCAATTCAGCGACTTCAGCGATATCATCGGCGATTTCTTCGGTTTCGGCGACCTGTTCGGGGGCGGCGGGCGCCGCCGCAACCGTGCGCAAAAGGGCGACGATCTTCGCTACGACCTGGAAATCAACCTGGAAGACACCATCCACGGCCTCAGCGCGGACATCCAGGTGCCCCGGACCGAGGCTTGCGGCAGATGCGGCGGCAGCGGCGCCGAGCGCAACGACGGGTTGACCGCATGTCCCATGTGCCACGGCCGCGGAGAAGTCATTTATCAGCAGAGTTTCCTCTCCATCCGGCAAACCTGCAGGCAGTGCAACGGCCGCGGGCAGATCATCCGCAGGCCCTGCACGCAGTGCCGCGGCGAGGGCTACGTCCGCGCCGAGCGGAAATTGAAAGTCAATATTCCTCCGGGGGTGGACACGGGCACGCGTCTGCGGTTGTCCGGCGAGGGACAGCCGGGAGCCAACGGCGGACCGCAGGGGGACCTGTACGTTTTCGTGCGCGTCAAGGAGCACGCGGTGTTCCAGCGCAGCGAAGACGATCTGGTCTGCACCATCCCGGTGAACGTGGCTCAGGCGGCGCTCGGCGTCGACGTGGATCTGCTTACCTTCGATGGGCTGCAGACCATAAAGATACCGGAGGGGGTGCAGAGCGGGGGCCGGGTGCGGCTGAAAGGTCTGGGTGTCCCGCGTCTGCAGGGACACGGCCGCGGCGACCTGGTTGTGGTGGTGGACGTTCGCGTCCCCGGCCGGCTGACGCGCGAGCAGCGGAAGCTCTTCGAGCAGTTGCGGGAGACTCTCCCCGCCGAGAACGAACCGGCGGAAAAGGGCCTGTTCGACAAGGTCAAGGAATACTTCATGTAGTGGGCAAATGCGGTGACGGGCACCGAATTTCTATTGGTCGGTCAGCCTCCGAGTGACCGACGATCCGCCCGCAGGCTAAGATAGTCGCGAGGTCGCAGGCGGAGCACCGCTCCTCTTATTCCTGGGCCGTCCAGGACGCGTGCTCGTGCTACGATGAACCCAAAACTCCATGACGTTCCCCACTCCCGTTCCGGAGATCCCCGCGGCCAACGTCGACCAAGCCGCGGCCTACTATGTCAACACGCTGGGCTTCACCCTCGATTGGGGGGACGACCAGGGCGGCATTGCAGGCATCTCAAGGGGGAATTGTAGACTGTTTATCTCCAATCGCTCCTTCCGAGAGCCCTACGGCAACACAGGCCCTGTCCTTTTCTGGCTCAATCTCGCCAGCAAGGCTGAGGTGGACGAACTCTTCGCACAGTGGAAGGCCGCGCAAGCGAAGATCGTTTCCGAGCCCGAGGACAAAGCGTGGAAGCTACGCGAGTTTATGGCCGCCGATCCTGATGGCAACCTCATTCGTGTCTTCTATGATTTCCGGCACGACATGTAAGAACCACACATCGCGCAAAGTCGGCTACCACACGAAGGAGAATCTTCTATGAGTAAAGCAGTTGAAAACTTAGAGGCGGCCCAGAAACGCGCTCTGGCTATCCGGCCTAAAGTCGGAGGTTTTCCCTGCCTCGCCGAGACGTTGCGGCGCGCGGGTGTGACGCGGAACGTCTGGTTTCTGCCCGCATGCCAGAGCCTCTTTCTTACCAACGACGGGCCCGTCGTGACCCAGAGCACGCCATTAGCGACCGGCACGATGGACGTCCCCCCGTTCAACCGCGAGGCGCTGATTTCGGCGGTGCGGACCGATCAGGCCGGGGAAAGCACGTTTCCGGAGTTCCTGGCGGCTTCGTGGCGCGACGGCGTTGTGCGCTACGATGTCGATTTCACGGCGCGAACGGTCGCATATTACGGCTGCAATGCAGAGGAATACGTCGAGGCCTATCCCATTGTCGAGGTCGACTCGCAGTGAGGCTTTGCCCAGCCGGAGTTGGTCATCGACGGCCGTAAGCGGAATAAACCCACGCTAACGTGGAGCGGCCGGCTGGCATCCTGGGGCCGTCGAGGGCGCGTTCCTGCGCGGATCACGGGCCACTCGGAAAGTGACCCACTACCCAACTTCCGCACCGGAACCTGCTGAAAACGCGTCATTGGTTGCTGCAGAATCTCGGCGCCGTTCACCTTATTGGACGCAGACGGCCAGTCTTCCCGGCCCACCCGCGAAACATGGCGGCGAACTCTCGCGCCGGCGATGCCCGCAATTCCTCACTGTCGTACTTCATTTTCCGCCGCCAGTTGGGGTATTCGGCGGTGGTGCCCGGCAGGTTCTGCTGTTCGGTTTCCTTGAACAGGTCTTCCTGATTCAGTAACAGCAGCATGGAAGGAGTGCTCATCAGGAATCCCACGATGGCGTTGTGCAACTCCCCCGCAAGCTCCGGCAGTTGGGCGGCGTCGCGGGGGCAGCGATCCGGGAGGAGTTTCAGCCGGTGGAGCAGGTCCAGGATCTTCTGCTTCTCTGCAAGGCGCTGCGCGATGGCGCGGTGCATGGCCTCGTCATTCGGCAACACGCCGGCCTCGCGCCGCGCCAGGATATCTCGGTTCTGCCAGAAGCCCGCCACCGTGGGCAGGTCGTGGGTGCTCGCCGAAACCAGCGCAAGCCGGGGGTAATCGCCGGGGAGTCTGAACTGGCGATTCCCATCCTGCTCGAAGTAGAACAGACGGTAGCTGAGAATCCCGAAGCGCGCCAGCGTCTCCCGCACGTGGTCGGGCACGGTGCCGAGATCCTCGCCCACGATGACCACGGAGTTGCGAACGCTCTCCAGCGCGAGGATGCCGATGAGGTCCTCATAGCGGTCGCGCACGTAGGTGCCGGCGCTCGCTTCCATGCCGTCGGGGATCCAGTAGAGCCGAAAGAAGCGCATGACGTGATCGATGCGCAGCGCGCCGCCGTGCTGGCAGGCTTTGCGGATGGAATCGGCGAAGAGGCGATAGCCGTCGCGGTAGTGGGCTTCCGAATTCGGCGGAGGAAAGCCCCAGTCCTGGCCTTTCGGCGAAAAATCGTCGGGGGGCGCTCCCACACGGCACCCTCCCACGTAGAACTCGGGCAGCATCCACAAATCGGCGCCGAAGCGGTCCGTGGCCAGCGCCAGATCGTGGTACAGGCCGATGCGCATGCCCAGCGCGCGCGCGTGGGCCTGGGCGCGCGCGAGCTGCGCGTCGGCGATCCACTGCACGTACTCATAGAACAAGACGCTGCGCCAGTGTTTCCGCGCAAATTCCTGCGTTTCCGGGGAGCCGGGCGAACGCAGCGGCTCCGGCCAGGCGGGCCAGTTCCATATTTCGGGGTGGCGGCCATGGATGGCCTCGTCGAGGGCGGAATGGACCGCGAAGCGCCGGAGCAGATCGCCTTCCCCTTCCGCCCATGCCTGAAACTCGCGGGCGCGCTCGGACCCGGCGCGGCGCTCCTTGAGGAACTCGCGAAAGGCCAGCTTGAGAAAACGCAGCTTGATATGGCTGACGCGCTCATACTGGACCTCGCCCGCCTCACGCAGGCTGGCCAGTTCCCGCTGCACCGCTTTGGTGGCCAGCAGCCGTCGCGCCCAGCAGGAACGCGCGAACTCGGGCACCGCCTCGACATCGATGTAGATGAAGTTCCGATAGTAACTGCAGTTCGGCAGATACGGGCTGGTGTTGTAAGGAGCGCGGTTGGCGATCGCGTGCAGCGGGTTCAGGGCGATGAAGCTGGCGCCGAGGGCATCCGCGGCCCAGGCGGTGAAGCGCAGCAGATCGCTGAAATCGCCGCAGCCCCAATTGCCAGGCGAGCGCAGACCATAGAGACTCACCCCAATTCCCGCGGCTCGGAAGTTCGGCGCGTCCGGCAGCGCGTACGCCTTTTCCGGGCACACAATCAGGCGCGAAACACAACCGGGGGCATGGGCCGGGATGGTGACCGTGATCTGGTGATAGCCGAGTGGGAGGTCCGCGGGCAGCGGTATGCGGGACCCGGCCAGCCGGGCCTGGAAGGTCCTCTCGGAGCCGTCTTCGAGCTGGATGTGGACGGTGGCCGTCGCTTCGGCGTTGGCTTGCGCTGTCTCCGGGGGTAGCGAGACCGGAAGCTCCGCTCCCGCGGTGGTCACCACCGTCGGCGGCAATAACCGGTGGCTGTACCGTTCCTGTCGTGTGCGCATGGCCGCATTGATGGCTTCCGTGCTGGTGGTATCCACGCCAAGCGACCGCAGGATGGCCCGGATGACCTCTTCCGTAGCGAAATGCCGGGTACCGAAGATGTCCCAATAGCTCTGCTCGACGCCCCACAGCTCGGCGGCACGCGAAAGAACTTCCGGGTAGTCTGGGGAAGGCTGATAAGGAAGCAGGGGGGAGGCCATCAGGTCTGATTTCATTCTAACCGTGGCTCTCAGCGAAGCCGGCGGCGGGAAGCATGGAGACGTGGCGCGTGCTTCTACCGCGCACCCTGAATCAGTACAGCGAGGGCCGCGTCGAGCCGCCCAGCAACGATGTGTCCAGCGTGGTGATGGTGTGCGTGCCCTCATGCCCTCCCCACGCAAACAGCAAATAGACCATCGGGAACCCCCCGGCGCGAAGCGTGAGCCCGGCCGCATAGCTGTGGGCAAGGTGAGTGAAACCAAGGTCGCCGTGACTCAGCGCCACCTTGCCCTCGTCCACCTGGAAACTGATCCCCAGCGGCCCGTAGATCGAGTGCTCGAAACTCCCGCTCAACAGCAGCAGGTTCGGCGCGCGGAAGCGATAGTCCTGATAGCTGCTCAACGCGGCGTTGCCGTCTATGTCCGACCCTCCCAGCGTGGGTTGGAAATAGAACGGCACGACGTTTCCGGACGGCACGAACGACTCGGTCAGCAGCAGACGCAGGCCGACGCTCCCTTCGCGATCGCGCATCACCGCCGGGCACTTGTGCACGCTCGGATCGGCGGAGCAGTCATCCGGACCGTTGAAGACCTGCGGCAGGAAGGTCCTGGTCTTTCGGTAGATAGGAAACTGATGCGACAGGTCTGCCGTGAAGCGCTCAAAGGACTCGGAGTCGGCGGCGGCGAACTCCTGGAGCGTGGCGGAGTAGTTCAGCCGCACATGGCCGCCTGCCAGCGCCGGCTGCAGGCGAATGCCCTCGCCGAACTGGGCAAACCCGGGCTGATTGCTCAGGCCGGGAGCCGTCGCATCGGTGTAGAGCTGTTCGATGGACGGGCTGCTCTGGCCCGTTTCTCCGCGAATCGCCACGAAGCGCCCGTTCGCCTCTCCGAACAGCGATATGGGAAATCTCTTCGATAGCGGCCAGATGACGTTGCCGCCCACGATGGTCTCCCGCATCCCGAACCACGAACGCGCCGTGTCGCTGGTGGAGGGCCCCAAGCCGAAAAAGCCGATCTGGTTGAGTGAAATGGTCTGAGCGTAGGCGTGGAAGGCGGGGTATTCCTTCACCGCGAGGTTCGATTTCGGAACCGGCCCCGCGCCGCCAGTGGTCACCACGATGGGCGCGCGCCGCGAGAGCACCGCAGTCATGTAAACGCCGGCACGCCAGGACCCGTTGGCGGAGACCACGGCATCCGTGTCCCAGCTCAGACGCCAGGTTTCGTTCGGGGTCCAGTGAGTGACAAAAGCGGGTCCGGCGGCGAAGCCGTTCTGCGGAGCGAGGCTGCCCACGGCGATATGCAGGGGATGATCGGTGAACAGCAGCTCGGCGCAACTCGCCAGCGACCCGAATGAAAAGCTCTCACAAGACGAGCTGAACCGCTCTCCTTCCCCGCGGAAATCCGCACCCAGTTGGCTCTCCTGCGCAACCGCCGATACGGCGAGTGCAAAGCAGACGACGAAAGCGCCCCGCTTCATGTGGCCTTCCTGACTTTTTCCTTCCGCGCCCCCGCCGGGTGCAGAATGGCGGTCATCTTGCGAATATACTCGCTCGCCTCGCCTTCGGTGGCGATCGATTCGATATCGATGCCCGTCTGTTGCTCCGGGGCAAGTTCCCTCTCCCGCTTGCGGAAATGCCTGACCTGTTCCTGCAGAAGCTGGTTCCCCTTGAGCGGACGGTTGGGATTGAAAGAGCCACGGGATGGCCTGGGGACGTGAATCACGTTGGCGGGTGTGCTCATGATAGACCTCCTAATCGAGGTTGAATACCGGGCAGTCCGAATCCGGCCGCTGTTGATCGCCCAGCAGATCCAGAAACGTGTCGGCTGCCTTCTCGCGCGGCGAGCGGTTGTCATAGTTCCCGATAAAGAACTTCGTCACCGTACCGGGAATCGAGGCATGTTCGAAGGTGCGGCCGTTCGCCGGATCCTCGGGACCGGGCACCACCGTCGCCTTGGCCACCCAGGGCGACACCAGGATGGCGGGCACACGCACACCCAGCCGGTCGAACGCGAACGTCTGGCCGGTTCCCGTGTCCGTGGCCGGCGCGACAAACGGGGTGTCGGGTGTGCAGGACGGTGGGGGAACATGGTCGAAGATGCCGCCGTGTTCGTCGTAGACAATCAGCAGCGCGGTGCTTGCCCACAAGGTGGAGTTCTCGTGAATTGCGTTGTACACGGAGGCGATGAAGACCTCACCCGCCTGCGCGTCATGATCGGGATGCTGATCCGATGCCAGCTCTTCACCCCCGTCGTCGCCGGAATGGTCGCTGTAGTTCGGTTCAATGAAGCTGTAATCGGGTAGCGTTCCGGCCTTGCAGTCATCGCGAAACTGGTCGTACGTGGCGAAGATCTGCGGCTGGTCCTTCAGCAGATTCACGACCTCCATGGTCGAGCTCGCCTGGTCGTAGTAGTAGAGCTTTGCCGTGTGATTATCCTGCAGCAGGCGTTCATAAATGCTCACGTACGGCTCCTTGACTTCGAACGGATCCATGGTGACTTTCCCGAAGGAGGTGCCGTAGTGCGCGAACGCGCGGTTGCAGATGGTGGGACCGGGAATCGACGAGAACCAGCCGTTGAACACGGCAAAGCTGCGCGCCAGCGTGGTGAGCACCGGGAGCTTGTCTTTCGTGAAGTAGTACATGATCTTGTGGGAATGGTTCACGTCCTTTTGTGCCTGGTAATAGTTCTGGACGAATCCCTGCATGGAGGGGACCGCGGGCGGTCCCGGCGTCCCCTGGTACAACTGCTGGTGGACATCGGGGAAATGGTGGTTGGGGTCCGGATCGAGCTGGCTTTGGAACTCGGCCAGCGGTTGCACAGTCGCGGGTTCGTTCGTGGTATCCAGATTGGACTCGTTGCCCATGAGCCCGTTGATGCGGGAATCGTCCGCCTTCAGCGATCCCAGCATGTGATCGAACGAACGGTTCTCCATCATCAGCACGACTACGTGCTTCAGGTTATCCAGCCCCACGCTCATAGGTCCTCCGCAGCAAATGAAGTTGGATTATTATACCTGATAAACGCGGCCCGTCAACAGGAACCGAATTGGGTCGTCTAAAATGTCACTGAAAGACCTCTCGTTGGGTCAAGTAAGAAAGTAACCGAAACGTGTGGGGCGTACAGGCCGGCGGCGGAGCGCCGAACGGTCTGGCAGGATGGACATGCCCTCACGCGAGCAGTACCTGGCCGCGCTACGAGAGGAGTACCTAGGTGGCGATAAGAACCAGAAGACACGGTTGTTGAATGAAGCCCGGAAGCGCACCAGGCTGAACCGGAAGGTGTTGATCCGGAAGCTGGCCCATGTTCCGGCCGCGGCAGGCAAGCCGAAGCGGCGCCTGCGGAGAGCACGATACGGGGCGGAGCTGAAAGCGCCGCTGGCGCGGGTTTGGGAGTTGTTCGATTTCCCCTGCGGACAGCGGCTGGCGCCGGTCCTGCGGGAGCAGACGGAGAGATTGCGGGCCGGCGACCGGTTGAAGTGCAGCCGGGAAGCGGCGGCACTGCTACGGGAGATGTCGTCGAAAACGATCGACCGGCTGCTGGCTCGGGAGCGGGCGGTGCGGTGTTTGCAGCAGCATCGCCGGCCGCCCGGGCAAGGGCCGATCACGGAGCACGGGAGTTTGGAAACAGGCGCGCAATCAGAAATCGCCGCGAAGACGGCGCGGTCTTGCCGGGTCATCCTTCGAAAGCCCCCCCCCGCCTACGGCACCGTCCAGGCGCCCACCTGGGTCCAGCCGGCGTGCTCGCCCAGCCAGTCCTGCACGTAGCCCCACACCTGCTGGCTCCCCGCGAAGCCCCCCGCGAAGGTCAGGTTCA
>JBEKPY010000019.1:0-81430 GCA_049520275.1 Bryobacteraceae bacterium | reverse complement strand
GGATTGGCCGCCCCACAAAGGAATCCTCCATCATACGCACATTCTGTTTTTAGATTTGCAGGCCCGTTCCAAAAGTTAAGTGCCATTGGGCTCTCAGCCTGCGCGGGGCTCTCAGCCCCGCCCCCGCAACCTCCGTCACTCGCCGCTCCCAGTCCAACACGCGCCGCCAGCGACCGCGCATGGATTCGCCCCAGGGACACCCGGCGGCAGCCGCGTTCTGGTGGCGCCAGGCACGTACCCCGCACCGCCATTGACTCCCCCGAAGCGGGCTGCTGGTAGAATAAAAGGTCAATGGCAAACGCTTCTGCCACAACCAGCGCGGCTGCGCTGCCCCGCTCCTGGATTCCGGTAGTTGTCCTGGCTTGGCTGGTGCCCGGCGGCGGCCACTTTCTGCTGAAGCGCTATGGACGCGGCGGACTGCTGCTGCTCTCGGTCGCCTCCATGTTCCTGCTCGGGCTGATGATGCGCGGCCCCATGTTCATTCCGCAGGGCGGCGATCTGCTCACCGTCGTCATCTACTACGGCGGCTTTATCGCCGACCTCGCCGGCGGCCTGCTGTACCTGCTCACCGTGTGGCTGGGCTACAACCAGCCGGACGTCGCCGGCCACGTGCACGACTACGGCGCCAAGTTCCTGGTGGCCGCTGGCCTGTTGAACATCCTGGCCATGGTGGACGCCTGGGAGATCGCCACGGGGAAGAAAAACTAATGCCCAGGCTCAGCGTCACGCACCTCGAGGCCGCTCTGTTGTTCGCCATCTTCAGCTCCATCGTGCTCGGCGTGGTCACCAAGAAGACAGACCGCGAGCGCCTCACTTACGGGATTCGCTGCTTCGCGTACTTCGTGGTGGCGCTGTTCGCGGTCGGCTGGATAATGTACCTCGGCCACGGGTAGTGAGTGTCCTCATACGTTGAAGAAGTTCTCCGCGCAACCCGCCTGTTGGAATGCACGGTTGCGAAGGTAGTGAAGGAGAAGGCCCCGGGGTCAGGGAGTCGGCCACTGGATGTTCCGGCGGAAGTCAGAGTGCGCCAGCAACTCTGGCGCTGGATTGTACCCGGGTACGACGAGCAAGGCGATTTGGATTCCAGATCGCCTTGCGTGCTTCATGGCCGGTATGCAGTCGGTGTCGTTTGTCGCCAGGGCGACCAGATCCACAGCTCTGTTTGCCGAGAAGATCGCCATATCGAGACCAATTCTCATGTCAACACCCTTTTGCTCAAACTCTGGACGGAAGTCTGAGTCTTGCAATGGACCAGTTGGCTGGAAAGGAATGTTGTTGAGAACGTACCCGCGAAACTTCAACACGCCGCGCCTGACGGCGAACAGGTCTTTTTCGGCGAGTTCGCAAAGCCATCTGTCGTTGGAAGTGAATACCGCCTTCTGTCCCGAGACCGGAAGCACCGCAGTGCCCGAAAACGGCGCAATCATAGTACAGGATGCGATACAGTTCCTCGTCCTGCGAGGGGCAGGCGCGGGCGATCTTTTCGATGTAGCTCGGAACGAAGGGAAGCGATGCACGCTTCGCGTGAGCTCTCACGTGGCCCCCGTCGAGCATTACGGCGATTCTTTTCGACATGATAAAGGCCCACTCGGCTTTCGCCGAGTGGGCCCCGGATAGTGCTCGCCTACGAGCGTAGCGGATAGTTTCTGATGGCGCTAGACCATCTGATGACAGTATGCACCTGCACAACAACCGTTTGCAAGAAGAAGAAGACCTTTTCTCCGAACCGGCGCCTCTGCCGGATCCTCAGGATCTCGGAATCCGGCTGAGAAGCCGTTCGTTCAGTCCGCCGCCGCGCCCGATTTCGCCGGCTCGATGCGCGCCAGCACCGCCGCCGCGTCCGCTTCCGTGAACTCTTCCGTCTTCGCCGATTTGTTCATCGAGCAGAACTTCGGACCGCACATCGAGCAGAACGCGGCGTCCTTGAAGCCTTCCTCCGGCAGCGTCTCGTCGTGCATGGAGCGCGCCGTTTCCGGATCGAGCGACAGCTCGAACTGCTTCTTCCAGTCGAACTTGTAGCGGGCGCGGGAAAGCGCGTCGTCGCGATCGCGCGCGCCCGGACGCTTGCGGGCGATGTCGGCCGCGTGCGCGGCAATCCGGTAGGCCATGATGCCCGCCTTCACGTCCTCGCGGTTGGGCAGCCCCAGGTGCTCCTTCGGCGTCACGTAACACAACATGGATGCCCCGTGCCAGCCGATCATGGCCGCGCCAATGGCGCTGGTGATGTGGTCGTAACCGGGCGCGAAATCGGTCACCAGCGGGCCCAGCGTGTAGAAAGGCGCCTCGTGGCACATCTCCATCTCCTTCTCCACCTGGAGCTGGATCTGGTCCATGGGAATGTGGCCGGGGCCTTCAATCATCACCTGCACGTCGTAGTCCCACGCCACTCTGGTCAGATCTCCCAGCGTCTTCAGCTCGGCGAACTGCGCCTCGTCGCTGGCGTCGGCGAGCGACCCGGGCCGCAGACCGTCGCCCAGCGAGAAGCTCACGTCGTGTTTCTGGAAGATGCGGCAGATCCGGTCGAAATGTTCGTACAGCGGATTCTGGCGATGGTTCTTCACCATCCACTCGGCCAGAATCGCCCCGCCGCGGCTGACGATGCCGGTGATCCGCCGCGTGGTCATGGGAATGTACTGCACCAGCACCCCGGCATGGACGGTCATGTAGTCCACGCCCTGTTCGGCCTGTTCCTCGATCACCTCCAGCAGCACTTCGATGGTCAGGTCCTCCACGCGGCGCACGCGCGAGAGCGCCTCGTAAATGGGCACGGTCCCGATGGGCACCGGCGAATTCGCGATGATGGCCTTGCGAATCTCCGGAATGTCCCCGCCGGTGGAAAGATCCATCACCGTGTCGGAGCCGAACTGAACCGCATAGCGCAGCTTGTCCAGCTCGTCGTCGATGTGCGAGGTGGTGGATGAGTTGCCGATGTTGGCGTTGATCTTGCAGCGCGAGGCGATGCCAATGCACATCGGCTCGAGGTTGGCGTGGTTGATGTTGGCGGGGATGATGAGACGCCCGCGCGCCACCTCATCCCGCACCAGCTCCGGGGCAAGGCCCTCGCGGCGGGCCACGTACTCCATCTCTCCGGTGACCATGCCCCGCCTGGCGTAATGGAGCTGCGTCCGGACGGGATCGTTCATTCTGGCGGCAATCCAGTTACTGCGCATACCTGTTCATGGTAGCGCGGCGCCGCCGCCCGCTGGCGACACCGAATCACGCCGTGCGCCGCGCGATACACTACAAACGTGGCCACCCGGCCAGTTCTCCGCATATTTATCTCGTCCACGGCGCTCGATCTCCGCGATTATCGCGATAAAGTCCGCGACGCCGTGCTGCGGCTTCAGGATCTGCCCATCGCGATGGAGACCTTTTCCGCGAAATCAGGCCCGCCCGCGAGCGAATGCATGCGCGAGGCGACCGAGGCGGACGCGGTAATCTGCATCGTCGCCCACCGCTACGGCTACTTCCCGCCGCCGGAGCTGGGCGGCGATGGCGAGCGCTCCATCACCTGGCTCGAAGTGGATGCTGCAAAGCGGGCTGGCAAGCCGGTGTTTGCGTTCCTGGTGGATCCCAAAGCCCTCTGGACCGATCTGAAGGAACAAGACCGGCTCACTTCCGAGCCGCCGGAGAAAGCCGCGGAGATCGTCAAAGCGGTTCAGAAGCTGCAGGAGTTCAAAGCATATCTCGAGCGCGAATGCACGCGGCAGACCTTCACCAACGCTGACGATCTCGCCAAACTCGCCGCGATCACGCTCGCGAACTTCGCACCGGCCCCCACCTCCACCGCGCGCGTCTGGCAACCCCTCTTCTGCCACGCCCTGCAACCGGCCCAACACTTCCGCGGCCGCGCGGCCAAACTCCAGGAGCTGAAGGACTGGCTGGAGTCCCCCGTCACTCCGGACCGCGTCATCTCTGTGGTGGCCGCGGGCGGCACCGGCAAGACCGCGCTCGTTCACGAAGCTCTACACAAGGCGAAGCTCTCCACCCGCGCCGGCGTATTCGTCTGGTCCTTCTACGAAGATCCCCACACCGACGCCTTTCTGCGCGCCGCCCACATCTACTTCACCGGCAAAGAGGACGCGCCCGCCGGCGGAATGCTGGAACGCCTGCAACTGGCGCTTTCCGGTGACGCGCCGCACGTGCTGATCCTGGACGGGCTGGAACGCGTCCAGTGCGACGAAGGGCGCCGCCGCCGCGGTGAGCTCGAGGATCTGCAACTGAAGCGCCTGGTCCGCGCGCTGGCAGGCGGCATGGGAAACGCCCGCGCGCTGGTGACGTCGCGCTTTCCGCTGGTGGACCTTGAGGAATGGACCGGCGCCGGACACCTCGCCATCGCGCTGGACGATCTCGAACTCCCGGTCGCGCTAGAAGTGCTGCGGGCCTGGGGCGCCAAAGGCGACGATGGCAAGCTAACTCGGCTCATTGAGCCATTGAACATGGGTGGCCTCTATCACGCGCTTTCGGTAGCGGCTCTCGGTTCCTATCTGGGCAACTACCCGGACCGCCCGGTGCCGCAGTTCTCCCTGGAGGACGCAAAAGACTCGGACCCCAAAGCCCGGCGGCTCAGCCGCATCCTGAAACCGTACGCCCAAGCACTTAACCCCGCCGAGCGCGACCTTCTCGCCCGCCTTTCGCTGTTTCCGCGAGGAGTGAAGGTGGAGCTCTCGGCTGGATCGTGCAATCCGGTGGAGAGGTGGCCGGGGTTCTGGTCGGCCTTTCGGATCACCAACTGGTAAAGCATCTGGAAAGACTCAAAGCGCTGGGACTGGTGTTTCGCTACACGACTGACGGGCAGGTCGCCTATTCCGCTCACCCTTTCCTCCGCGAATTCTTCCGCAATCTTCTGGGAACAAAGCCGGAATCTGTCCACGAGTCCGTGCGAACCAGGCTAGCTCCGAGTCTCAAAACGCTGCCAGACAAGATGCCCAGCGACCCGGCGATTCTGGATCGATATGAGCTCCTGATTGAGCAGACTCTGCTAGCTGGTCGCGTACGGGAGGCGTTTGGTTTGTATTGGTACGGCTTGGGCAGTTACAAGAACCTTGGCTGGGTACTGGGCGAGAACGCCCGGGGTCTCCGCATCTTGGAACGCTTCGTACCAATGGATGATTTTTCCCTCATCGTGCCTCATCTGCCTCCACAACAGCGCTCCGCGCTCGTGAACGCCTTGGGCCTGTTCGCGAAGAACCTAGGCGACCTCGCTCGGGCGCGCGTGGCTTTTGCCCATTGCAGGCGATTGGATGCGAGCGCCTCTGACCTGCAGAGCGAGTCCATCGACGCCCAGAACCTCGCGGATGTCGAACTAAACGCCGGGCAGTTCTCGCAGGCGCTTGCCTCCGCTGAGAGTGCAGTTTCGTTCGCCGGGGAAGCGAAGGACGACACCGAAACCCCCGACTCGCTCTGTCTACGAGCGCCAGCGCGCTTCGCCCTCGGAGACGTCACCGCTGCGAAAGCCGACTTTCAGCGCGCCACCGAACTGCAAGGCCGACCTCGGGTCAGCGCGTCCGGGATCAGGGAGGCAGAGAGCAAGCTCATTCGCGGCGACCGGCCCGGAGCAGTCAGCCAAACACAAGTCAACCGGGAGTTCATGGTGCGCTACAACTTTAGCGACGATCTGTGCCGCTGCAACGCCCTCTTGGCCCGGCTCCTCCTTCCCGACGATCCCGCCGAGGCCGCCCAGCACCTTCAGGACGCCCGCGCCTCCGCCAGCCGCTCCGGAAACGTCGAGCTCCAGCTCCGCTGCTTCCACGCCGCCTGCGAACTGCACCGCCATCTCGGCGATCTCGCCCAATCCATCACCGAAGCCGAAGCGGGCATCCTGCTCGCCGACACCTGCGCCTTCGGAGGGTTCTCCATCGACCTCCGCCTCGCTCTCGCCGAAACGCTCCTCGCCGCGGGTGACCCCCGCAAAGCCCTCCAGAACGCCCGCACTGCACTCGACCGCTCCGAAGCGCCCGACTGCCAATACGCCTGGGGAAAAGCCGACGGCCTCCACTTCTGCGGCCTCGCCCACCTCCGGCTCGGCGAGCACGAGCTCGCCCGCCAGCGCCTCACGGCAGCCCTCGAACTCCGCGAGCGCCTCGGCCACGGCCGCATCGACGAAACCCGCCGCGCCCTCGATCAGTGCCGGTAACAACAACCCGCCCCAATCAAACCACCATCCCGCCGGGAAACCCCGCTCGCCCCGTGCTACCGTCGGTCCGTAATGTACACAAAACACAGCCCCGCCGCCGGCCTCTCGCCCGCAACAAAACGAAGCCAATCCCGGCCCGGCCCCACTCCCCCTACCTCACCACCTCCAGCGCCTTGCGGAACATCGCCTCGAACTCCGCCCCCGCGCCCGCCGCCCGCGCTTTCCGCACCGCCACCTCCGCCGCAGCCCTCTGGCATCCCAGGTTCAGCAGCGCCGAGAGCACATCCTGCTCCACCGCGCTCAACGCATCGGCCGGCGCACTCGCCGCCGCCGCCGCGCGCGGCACGCCCGGATACATTTCCAACTTGTCTTTCAGCTCCAGCACCATCCGCTCGGCCGTCTTCTTGCCCACGCCGGGGATGCGCACCAGCCGCTCCACGCTGCCCTCGCGAATGGCCGCCACCAGGTCGGGCGTCGCCAGGCCCGACAGCACCGTGATGGCCAGCTTCGGCCCGATTCCGCTCACCGAAATCAGCCGCTCGAACACCGTCTTCTCCTCCGCCGTCAGAAAGCCGAAGAGCTGGATGGCGTCCTCGCGCACGTGCGTGTGGATGCGCAGCCGCACCTCGCTGCCGGCCTCGCCCAGGCTGGAAAACGTGGAGACGGGAATGGTGACGTCGTAGCCCACCCCGCCGGTGTCCACAATCACCTGGTTCGGATGTTTCTCGAGGAGCTTCCCGCGCAAAGAGGCGATCATGGCGATAGATTATCGTACATGGCCAGACGACGGTTCTTCGTGCCGGAGATTCACAGCGGGAGCGCCACGCTCGCCGGCGGCGACGCGCATCATCTCACCCGCGTGCTGAGGGTCGAAAAGGGCCAGAAATACGAGATTTCCGACAACCGCGCGGTGTACCTGGCGGAGGTGGAAGCGGCGCGGCGCGATCTGGTCTCGTTTCGCGTGCTGGAGCGCATCGAGGCCGCCGGCGCCCCGGTGCGAACCGCGCTCTTCGTCGCGCTGATCCGCTTCGAGCGCCTCGAGCTGCTGGTGGAGAAGGCCACCGAACTGGGTGTGGAGAGCATGACGTTCTTCGCGGCCGAGCGGAGCGAGCGGGGGCTTGACCGTGCAGCCGGGAAGCGCGCGGAGCGCTGGCAGCGCATCGCGCGCGAGGCCAGCGAGCAGAGCCGGCGCATTCGTCTGCCCCAGATCGCGGCGCCGGTTCCGTTTCGCGATGTGCTCGCCGACGCCGGCCCCTGCCGATTGCTGCTGGACGAGGAACCCGGCTGCGCGCCGCTTCGGCCCGAGCGTTCACCCGGCGATCGCGTGAGCGTGCTGGTGGGTCCCGAAGGCGGCTGGACGGATCGCGAACGCACTCTCGCGCACGAGGCCGGCTGGCAGTCGGTTACGCTGGGCCCGGCCATTCTGCGCACCGAGACCGCGGCCATCGCGGCGCTAGCGGTGATCAACGCGGTGTATCTCTAACCCGCCAGGTGCGGCCATCGTCGGTTGTCACCACCACCTCTCCACTCGCTACGGCCTTGATCGCGACGATGGCCCCGGTCGTGCCGGTCGCCACGCGTTCCCAGTGAGCGCCCGAATCCACGGAATGGAACAGCGCGCCCGCCGATCCGCCCGCCCACACGTCGGAGCCGAAATGGGCCACGGCGCGAAAACTGACCTGATCGCTGATCGGCACGGTCTGCCACGTCGCGCCGCCGTCGCTGGAGCGCTGGACAACTCCGGACGCGATCCTCCAGCCAAATGGCGCCGGCCGCGTCATCACCGCGAAGCCGCTCGCCGTTTTCATCCGGGCGGCAGCGGAACGAGCAAGCGCGGGAGGCGCGGCCGCCATCTGTTGCTGCACTAAGTACTGCGCGCCGGGTCGCACCGCCTCGGCCTGTTGGTTGTACGGCGGCGCGGGGGCCTGCTGCTGGACTACGGAGAGTGCGTCGGCCGTCTGCTGCGGCGCTGGCGCAGGCGGCGGCGGGGGAACCGCGGCCAGTCCCGGCGTTGCCCCATCGGCGGCGGTGGGCGGACGAATGAACCGTCGAGGAGCGGCCGCCTTCACCCCAGCAGCCTGCAGCGGTATCGGAGCACTGATCGCGGGCGGGCCAGGCGGGGGTTCCAGCGGCGCCACCCGCTGCGCGCGAAACTCCCAGACCGCCGACACCACGATGCAAATCGCCGCCGTTGACGCGGCCCAGCTCCACACCGGTTGCCAGCGGCGCGCCACCCGCGGCTGTACTACCACGGCGGGCTCGGCCTGCTCGGCGCCGAAGGCCAGCGCGAGGGATTCGCGGCAGTCCGCGCAATCCGCCAGATGCCCGGTGACAGCCGCACGTTCGCGCGCCAGCAGCGTGTTCTCCGCGAAGGCCGTCAGAATATTGGCGTCGGGGTGGCCGGACAGAGGGCGTCCGCGCGCGAGCGCGGACCTCACCACCCGCAACAGGTTCGCCGTCATCCCTGCCCCCTTTCATGGAACGTGCGGGCGGCCGATTCTTGCAGCAGGCTTCCGCGCACGTCCAGCGCGAGATCGCGGACGTCGGCCTCCAGCGCCTCCTCGGCCGCGCGCGCACTCATGCCGCGCTGGCGCAGGCCGCGTACAATCCGCTTGCGCAGCGCCGCGGTCAGGCGATCCAGGCGCCGGCTGATGGTGGATTCGTGTACACCGTGCATGCGCGCAATCTCCGCCAGTGTTTTCCCATCCAGATAGTACGCCGCCAGGATGAGCCGTTCGCCGGCGGGCAGTTCGGCCAGCGCTTCGCTGGCAGCCTGCTCCAGGCGAGGGTCCACCGCGGCGTCGTCACTGGCGGGCGCGGCCGGCTGGACATTCTCGTCGAAGGGGGCGGTGCGGCGCTGGCTGCGATACCGGTTGACGTATTCCTGCGCCAGCACCGTGCGCAGCCAGCCTTCCAGCGATCCCCGTCCCGTGTAACTCGCCAGCTTCGAGATGCGCTGGCCGCCGGCCGCCTGGCGCGTCCCGAACAGATCGGTGTACAGCGAATCGGCCAGCTCGCGCCCCACCGATTCGTCCCGCGCGATCGCGGCGGCGCTTTCGTACAGCTTCGCCCGGTAGCGGTTCAGAAAGCACTCCCAGGCCGCTTCGTTCCCGTCCGCGCACGCGCGGGCCAGCGCCAGGTCCGGCAAGCGCAGACTGCGGTGGAACGCGGCCAGTTCCCGTTCGCCCGCGCCCTCCCTCACATAGCGGCCGCTCACCTCCAGCAGGATCGCGGCGAAACTCGCCAGCGTCAGCCCGAAGCCGCGCCCGCCGGATTCCTCATAGAGGCCGGCGAAGTACGACGGGTAGTCACTCATGGTCCGCGCTCAGTTGTTATTCTCGCGAAATTCCCTGCAAGCGCAAAGCGGTCACTGGTGACGGTGGTGACGGAAGGCCCTCGCTCGGCTTGGCCGCAGGCCTGCGCGGGGCTCTCAGCCGCGCCCTCAGGGGTGGCCGGTTCAAGCCCCGGTGTTGGCCGTTTCCGCCGGGGCCATGTACTCGTCCATGATGCTGAGCAGATGGGACGGGTGGACGGGCTTGGAGATGTAGCCGTTCATGCCCGCGTTCAGGCACTTCTCGCGATCTCCGTTCATGGCGTGCGCGGTCATGGCCAGGATCGGAAGCTTCTGCCATTTCGGGTTCAGGCGAATCCGGCGGGTGGCCTCGAGGCCGTCCATCACCGGCATCTGCACGTCCATGATCACCAGACGATAGCCGTCGTCGCGTTCGAGCAGCTCCAGGGCCTCGACGCCGTTGGTAGCCAGCTCCACGGCGAAGCCGCGCTTGCGCAGCACGGTGGTCACCACTTTCTGATTCACCTGATTGTCTTCCACCAGCAGCACGCGCACCGGCGCCCCTTCGCGGGCTCCCTTTGCGCCGTGGCCCGCGACGGATGCCTTCTCGTTCGCCGGCGCCGGCTGCGGGGCCATGCAGCGCAGGTTCACCGTGAACTTACTGCCTTTGCCGGGCTGGCTCTCGACGCTGATTTCGCCGTGGTGCATCTCCACTATTTTGCGGGTAATAGCGAGTCCCAGTCCGGTGCCTCCGAACTTGCGGCTGACGCTGCCATCCACCTGCGTGAATTTCTCGAAGATCAGCGGAAGCTTCTCGGCCGGGATGCCGATGCCCGTATCCTCGACGACAAAACGGATCAGAACTTCTCCGCCGCTGGAGGACGTTGCGTCCAGCGTCACCCGCACGTGGCCCTTTACCGTGAACTTGATCGCGTTACTCAACAGGTTGGCGAAGATCTGCCGCACGCGCAACGGATCCCCCACCACCTCCTCGGGGACCGCCGGCGAAACCTGGCAGACCATGTCGATGGCGGCGTCGTCGGCCTTGGGCTGGAACGAACGCACGCAATCCTGCAGAACGATGCGGATATCGAAGGGAATCTTCTCCAGCCCCATCCTTCCCGACTCGATCTTGGAAAGGTCGAGGATATCGTTCAACAGGGCCAGCAGCGAATAGGCGCAGCGTTGCGCCGTCTCGAGCTGATCGCGATGCTCCTCCGGCAGTTCGCTCTCGAGCGTCACGTCCAGCATGCCCAGGATGCCGGCCATCGGCGTGCGCAGCTCGTGCGACATGTTCGCCAGAAACTCGCTCTTGGCTTCGTTGGCCGCCTGCGCCCGCAGCATGGCCTCTTCCAGTTCCTCGGTACGCTGGCGAATGCGCTGCTCCAGCAGCTCCTGATGCCGCCGAATCTCCTGCTGGGAGGAGGTCAGCGCATCGATCATCTGATTGAAGCTCTCTCCCAGGTACTCGATCTCGTCGCCGGTGCGGCTGACCTGGATAGGCTCCAGCTTGCCCTTGCGCACGGCCGTCATGCCCTGCTGCAGGTACTGCAGCGGGCGGCCCAGCACGCGGATGGTGAACAGCGAAACCACCGCCGCCACCACCAGCACTACGCCGCACTCCAGCAACGCCTTGGTGACGCTCAGCGTGCCCTGATGCAGGTCATATGCGAGCGTCGCCGCAACCACCCAAAGCAGCAGCACGCCGGTGAATGCGGTGAACCGCGTGGATAGCGACTGGAACGGCTTCCGGCGAGAGCCTTTCCTCTCGCCAGTGGTGAGCTGGCGCACATCTTCTCCATCGACCCTTGATCGCCAAAGTACTATAAGCAAATCCGCTTAAGCCACGTTCGCTTCCTGTTTAGTTCGCTGGTACCATTACGGCCGGAACACAAACAGTTTGCTAGACTTGGGACCGAATGGACCGCCTCGGCACCACGCTCTGCGGGATCGCGTTGCGGAACCCCGTGCTGGCGGCCTCGGGAACGTACGGCTACGGTGTCGAGTTCGCCGCGCTCGTGGACCTGAACCGGATTGGCGGCCTGGTGGTGAAGGGCTTGTCGCGCCAGCCGATGGCGGGCAATCCGCCGCCGCGGCTGTGGGAAACCGCCGCCGGCATGATCAACTCGGTAGGCCTGCAGAACATCGGGGTGCGGGCCTTCGTTCGCGACAAGCTCCCGCAACTGCGGCGATATCGCACCGCCGTGATCGCCAACGTCTTCGGGTACGCGCCGGAGGATTACGCGGAGGTGATCCGCGCGCTGGAGGACGCCGAGGGCATTGCCGCGTACGAGCTGAACGTCTCCTGCCCCAACACGCACTCCGGCGGCATCTTCTTTTCCAGCGATCCCGCGTTGCTCGCGGCTCTGGTGCGGAGTGTGCGCCCGCTGGCGCGCCGGCCGCTCATCGTCAAACTCTCTCCGAACGTGGCGCGCATCGAACCGCTGGCGCTGGCCGCCGAGGAAGCGGGCGCGGACGCCATCAGCCTGGTCAACACGTTCATCGCGCTGGCCATTGACGCGCACACCCGCCGGCCGCGCATCGGCGCGGGATTTGGCGGACTCTCCGGCCCGGCCATCAAGCCGATCGCGCTGCGCATGGTGTACGAAGCCGCGCAGGCCGTGCGCATTCCGGTGATCGGTCTGGGGGGAATCCGCACGGGTGTAGATGCCGCGGAGTTCCTCATCGCCGGCGCGTCGGCGGTTCAGGTGGGCACCATGAATTTCGCCGATCCGCGCGCGCCGCTGCGCATCGCCCGCGAGCTGGACCGCTTCCTCGCCGGCGAGCGCCTGGCCTCGGTGGCGGATCTTGTGGGAAGCTTGCAGATGAAGCATGAAGAAGATCGTGTCCACACCCCAGGCGCCGAAAGCGATCGGCCCGTACTCCCAGGCCGTAGTTCATGACGGCATCGTCTATTTGAGCGGCCAGATCGCCATCGATCCGGCCACCAACCAACTGATCGAAGGGGACGTGGTGGCGCAGACGCACCGTGTCCTCGGCAACCTGAAGGCGGTGCTGGAAGCGGCCGGGTCGTCGCTGGGCGCGGTGCTGCGCACCACCGTTTTCCTGAAGGATATGGCCGACTTCCCGAAGATGAACGAGGTCTACGGCCAGTACTTCAACTCCGACCCGCCGGCGCGCTCCACCGTGCAGGCGGCCCGGCTGCCGCGCGATGTCGCTGTGGAGATCGACGCGATTGCGGCGGTGAGGTGATATGGGAGCAGGCCGCTTCACTCATTTGTCCGTGGGCGGATTCCGACGCCTTCGGGAAGTCAGCTTCGACCTGCGACCTCTGACCGTTGCAATTGGGGCGAACGGCGTCGGGAAGACGTCGCTGCTCGACGTCTTTTCGCTGCTGGCAAGATCCGCCCAGGGCGCGCTCAGCGCCACACTGAGCGAGTACTCGGGGCTCGCCGCGAATCTCACCTACGATCATGCGGACGATCTGTCCCTGGCGATTTCGATGAACCCGAGGGACGACCAGCGGTTGAACTACCTCGTGCGAATCCAGCCCCAGGGGACGGCTCATGTGATTGCCGAGGAAACCCTCACTCAAGAGCGGCATCCATACCCGCATATCGATTCGCGCGGGTCCGACGTCAGGTACTTTGACCCCAGACAGAACGATCTCGTGGCACCGACCTGGGGCTACAGCAGACTGGAAACCTCCTTGTCGCAAGCGCCGAAGATGTTTGAGTTGCCAGAGCTCTTCCGGAGCAGACTGGCTTCGTGCACTTCCTATCACGCCCTCAATGTCGATCCGCGCTCGCCCGTCAGACTCCCGCAGCAGTTGCAACCCGCGAGCCTGCCCGGGAGAAACGGAGAGGATCTGGTCTCCTGCCTCTACTACCTGAGAGAGACCGAGCGGCATCGCTTCGAAGCTATCGAAGACGCATTGCGAGCGGCCTTTCCGCGCTTCGAGCGTCTGGAGTTCCCTCCCGTAGCCGCCGGAACGCTCGCCCTCACTTGGCGCGAGAGCACCTTTTCAAAACCTCTTTACATGCACCAGCTTTCCGAAGGGACCCTCCGGTTCTTATGGCTGGCGACGCTGCTGCAGAGCCCCGGACTCACCGCTATCACCCTGATTGACGAACCGGAGGTCAGCCTCCATCCCGAGCTCCTGAGCCTTCTTGCGGATCTCCTGCGAGAGGCTTCTCAGCGTGCCGAAATCGTGGTTGCTACGCACTCGGACAGACTCATCCGGTTCATGAAACCCTCCGAAGTGCTCGTGATGGACGAGAACGAAGAGGGCATGACCACCGTGAAGTGGGCGGACGAGCTCGATCTCGGCGAGTGGTTGAAAGACTACACGCTGGACCAACTCTGGAGCAACGGACGCCTCGGTGCGCGCTCATGAACATCACCATTCTTGTGGAGGGCCGGACGGAGCAGGCATTCAAGCCGCACCTGGTCGAGTTTCTGAAGGTCAGGCTGGCCGGCTCCATGCCTCGCCTGGACCCGTTCCGCTACGATGGCAGAATCCCGAAAGGCGACGATCTCAAACGGAAAGTTGAGACGCTGCTGCAATCGGGCTCAGACGCCGTGATTGCGCTCACGGATGTCTACACGGGAACCCGCGACTTCACCGACGCAACGGACGCGAAAGACAAGATGCGGAAGTGGGTCGGACCCCAACGACCGGTTCTATCCGCACGCAGCGCAGCACGACTTCGAGGCATGGCTGTTACCGTTCTGGGATGACATCCAGAAGCTGGCCGGACACAACCGCACAGCGCCCTCGGGCACGCCGGAGAGTGTGGACCACACTCGGCCGCCATCGTTCCATATCAGAAACATCTTTCGCGCCGGCCGGTGTCGCGACGACTATTCCAAGCCGCGCGATGCTGCTCGAATCCTGCGAGGCAAGGATCTGAGCATCGCTGCCCGCGCTTGCCCCGAACTGAAGGCCTTCCTCAACACGATCCTGACGTTATGTGGAGGCGAGTGCCTCTGAGTCTTCAGCGCGGAACCGGCTCGGGCTCGCAGGCTTTATCCGATAGCTGGCCCAGCAGACACTCCCCCGCCTTCTCGCAGGAAGTGCAGCGCTGCTTGCCGGCCTTCTCGGCATGCACCTCCAGCAGTTCCTTCATGTTCTCGAAGATGTAGTTGGGAGAGCGGTCGCCGGAGATCAGGTGGTAGTTGCGATCCTGATACCACGCCAGCACCGGCCGGGTCACTTCGTCGTAGGTCTGCAGACGCTCGGTGAAGGTCTCCTCGGTGTCGTCCTTGCGCTGGATCAGCGCCGTGCCGCAGTCGTCGCAAATGCCCGGGACCGTCGACGGCTGATGCAGTATGTTGTAAATCCGCCCGCACTTCGGACAAGTCCGGCGCGAGGTGGTTCGGGCGATCAGCGCCGCGTAAGGAACGTCGAGGTGGAAGATTACCGGGCAGGGCAGGTTACGCTCCTTGAGCAGGCAATCCAGAAACTCCGCCTGCTGCACGGTGCGTGGATAGCCATCCAGCATGAAGCCGTTCTCGCAGTCGGGCCGCGAAATCCGCACCGCCAGCATCTGGTTGATCAGGTGATCGCTGACCAGCCCGCCGGCCAGCATGATCTCCTGCGCCACCTTGCCCAGGTCGCTGCCGGACTGCACTTCGGCCCGCAGCATTTCTCCCGTCGAGATGGACGGGATGTGAAGCCATTCAGTGATGAGCCGCGCCTGGGTGCCTTTGCCGGACCCGGGCGGGCCGAATAATAAGATTACCAAGGGAATTAGTCTCCGCTGATTTCAACCTACCTGCTTCGCGGGAGCAAAGCAAGCTGCAGCAATCAGGACTATCCCGGTCGTATTTCGTATGATTTGCACGCTTCACGCGGCCGGCTTGCTCCTCGTGGCGGGCCGGCGGCGCGGCTCGCGGCCGTTGCGCTTCAAAGAAGGCGCGGATGCGGATGGACTCCCACCCGGCGATGTCCTCGAGAATGGGCACCAGCACGCTGAGGGCGTCCTCGCTCAGGATGGTCCGGCTGGCGATGGGCGTGATGTAGCGGTTCTCCGAGACCGCGATGGTGTGCCCGGAGAGACGGTTGACGTGCAGCATCACGTGCACGTCCGAACTGGGGTCGCCCACATAAACGATGCGGCCGTGACCGATTCGCAGGCGGTTGCGCAGTTCCTCCAGCACGGCCACCTTGCCATAGCCGCACGCGCACAATGGATTCGATCTCCCCGGTGCCTTGATAGCGAAAACGGGTGCCGTAGATGCGATCCGCGGGAACCATGCCCTCGAGCGCGGATTGAATCGCCTCTTCGGGCGCCGCGGAAACCACGTAAAACGAAAAATGGTTGCCGTCCAAATTCTCGATCAGTTGCGACAGCAGGCGGATGTTCTTCTTCAAGCGGATGCGCTTGCCGGCTTCGACGAGGTGCGCGCGGCGCACGCGGCGGAATTCCGGGTCGTGCAGCAACAGATAGGCCAACTCGCCGCCCTGCTGCACCATGTGGATGCGGGACAGGCCGGCGATGCGTACTTCCCGAGGACGACCAGAGCGCCGCTGGTTTCGTGTTCTGGCTTGGCTCCTGCCTGGCGTTCCTGTGGTCGGTGATGATCATGTTCTATCGGATGTACACGGCGGAGAGGGAGTGAGCGGTTCGGACCTGTCTGCCGCCTCCGGGGGCGGGGCCGGAGGGGGGCCCCGATCCGGCGGCGAAAAGGCGCCGTTACCCGCACCGTTTCTATGAGTTGGCGGCGTTGCTCTAGAGCGGCCGGTGGCGCTGGTTGAGGGTGAATTGGGTTCGTTTTGTCGGGCGGCGTCGCGGGCGGCCTGGGCTTCCAGTTTGCGGCTGGCCTGGAGCTGTTTCACGGCCCGATAGCCGCTTCGCTCGGCGGCCGCGGCGTGGCGCTGGAGGACAAGGAAGGGACCGGCCTTGTCGTTCAGCAGCAGGCTCCGGAGGGTGCCTTCGTGGTCGGAAGAGGAATGGCAGGCGGCCATGTCGTCGATCATGTCGGCTTCGATGCGGCGGACGCGGGCGAGGCGCCAGTGGGACTGGGCGATTTCCATGACCAGAATGTGTTCGTAGACGTTGGTGGGCGCGAAGGTGACGGTGGGCTCGGCGAGCAAATCGTCGAAATCTTCCTGATTTTCGCTGGTGAGGACGCGAAAGCGGGCGGAGAGGCCGTGTTTGAATGAGTTGGCGCTGGAGCGGGCTTTGCCTTCGGGGGTTCGGGGGCCGGTGCTGTTGAGGGCATTTCGGCGATTGGCCTGGATTTGGGATGCAGTGGTCATGACGCCCCGACGGTAGCATGGGGCGTGGTGGTTTCTCGGGGGGCGATGCGGGGAAGTGGTTTGTTATGTGGTGGTTTGGCGAGGTTGGGTTGTTGTTAACGGGGTGCTGGGGGGGCGGTTTGGGGGCGCCCAGTGGGCGGGATCGGGGCCGGGCGTGGGCGGTGTGGGTTGGGACTTTCGGGGCATCTGGGGCGTTCTGGTACAGGTGCGGGTTGGGCGTGATGCGTCAAGTTGACATGACCGGAACTTCACGGGAGTAATGTCCCAGATCGCCGTTTGGGGACCCCTTGAGTGTTAGAAGTCCGAGATGACGATTACACGGCCAAGTTAACGGCGCGTGAACTGTTCATCCAGAAGACATATAGAGTGGTCCGCAGACAGTTCCCAACTAGAGACCTTCAAAGAGCCGGCAGAAGGGCTGTTTCTGCGGCGGGACGCCACTAAGCCGCAGAGGGCTGGATGCACGAATGGGTGATTGCGGCTTGCAAAAACGATCCAGAGGGGGTTAGGATGGTCCTAGGTGGCCGGAACAAAACTCCCAAAGAACGTTCGGGATTTCTTCGCCGAACAGGGATCCCGAGGGGGCAAAATCGGCGGCAAGAAACGCATGGACAGGCTCACGCCCGAACAGCGAAGCGAACTCGCCCGCAAGGCTGTGGCTGCCCGTATCAGGAAGTCGGCACAGCGAAGCGACTGATACAGTAGACGACATGGCGACCCACAAATGGATGTCATGGCTGGAGCACAGACACTACGACAAAGCCCCGATTAGGGAGGCGATCATTGACATTCAGATCGAGAGTTCCCCGCTTGCCATGGCGAACATCGAGGGGGTCGCCGCACCGATACAAGGCTACACAGAACGGCACAGAGTAATGAGGGGCCAGCTTCGTGGCCAAGTCGAAGGGGAGACACTTACCGCGACAGCAAAGCAGGATCAGATGGGCTACGCGTTTGTCGGAGGCGAAGGGAAGCACGTCGTACAGTTCAGGATGAATGGATTCACCTTCAGTCGGCTCGCTCCATATCAGACGTGGGAACAGCTTCGAAACGAAGCGAAGGTGTTATGGGAATCATACAGCGCGAGGGTCGGCACACTCTCTGTCGTTCGTGTCGGGCTTCGATATATCAACCAATTGGATCTTCCGGCGCCAGTGCGTGATCTTCGGGACTTCGTCCGCCTTTATCCGGAGGTTTCGGCCGATCTCTCCCAGCAGCTTGCAGGGTTCTTCCTGCAGGTTCAGGTCCCGCAAGAAGACCTAGGCTCTATGCTGATCCTCAACGAGGCTATGGTCCCCCCCGCTCGTCCAGACGTGGTGTCGGTGATACTCGATATTGATGTGTTTAAGCAGGGGATCAAACTCGAATCAGATGATGAGATGTGGGATATTTTGGAATCGCTGCGCGTGCGAAAGAACTTGGTCTTCGAAGGCTGTATTACTAACAGCATGAGGGAGTTAATCAGCTAATGCCAGCAGCCCAGATGCCTCCTGAACGCGATCCGTTCCGCCTTGAGCGATTTAGGCCGGCGATCTCCCAGGTCGAGACGCCAGACTACAATCAGCGAACCGGCGAATTCAGAGATGACTTGTTACGCAGGCTTGAGCAGAGCACATTCTTGACAATCAAGTATGGGCTCATTGACGCCGAAGGAGCACTGGACCGGATCTCTCGTTTGGGAAGGGACTGGGACTCGTATGGAGCAGAGCCCCCAGGCGCGGATGCGATCCGAGCATCCAAAAGAATACTAGAAGAACTCGCCGGCAATTTGATTCTGCCATCGACAATTGCACCGTCTGCCGAGGGTGGGACTTCAATCTACTTCATGAGTGGCCAACGGACGGTCTACGTCGAAAGTTACAACCACGGCACTCAGGTCCTCGTAATGTACGATCAGGAGGGCAACGCAGATGTCCTTGAAATCGGGCGAGATATTCCCCTGGACGAGGTAGGTACAAGGATTTTGGCGTATCTTGACTGAAGCTATGCCATGCTCCAGCGAACCGGGACACCCTCGATACCGAAATGGAGACCCAGAAGATCAGGTATTTGCTAGGGAGGAGTCACTGTACAGGCGCTACCGAGCTGAGCACTTTCAAAACCGCCAATTGCTTCCGTCTGCTTTCAGGTTCCCGCGACAGTCATTCAACCGGGCCAAGTACAGCCAACCCGAAGATGTTTTGCACCCAGACTGTTGCGATGGCAAGATACTGAACAGCGGATGGGGAGTTTTGGAATGTTCATCAGGCGACCTCCCGACGCCGATAGCAGGTCCTGATGGCAGAACATTTCGATTCGAGGTCGTTCACGCACCGCGGGAATGCTGCTATGCCCACACAGAGCTATGTTGCAAAGCCGGTGGCGAATTCGTTGAGCCAAGCCCGAAAGTAAAGGAGATATTCCGCGTGAGGCTTGCCCAGAGAATGACCATTCTCATTCGCGCCAGCCAGTAAGAGCGCCACCCTAAGTCTCTACCCGGCTCGCCCGCCGCCGCTAATACGCCGATTTCAGCGCATCGCAGTGTGCGGATCGGTGTCCAACCGATCAACTTGACGGGAAACGCACGACCCGGTGAAGTGAGTGGGTTGGCGGGAGCCCCAAGTCCCGTTGGAGGAAGTTTTGTGGTCGGCGTGTCGGGGACCGGACAGTCCCGTGAAGCGGCGTCCACGGGGACCATATGAGCGCGTGGTCGCCATCCGGGACTTGTGCCATCCTGCAAAGCCGTACTGATTCACTCCTCGCGCAGCAGGGTCACGGGATCGATAGACAGCGCGCGCTGCGCCGGAATCCACGTCGCCAGCAGCCCCAGCAACAACATCACCAGAACAACTCCCGCCAATACCAGCGGATCGCGGGGAGTGGCCTGATACACAATGGAAGCCAGCACCCGGCTGGCCAGAATTCCCAGCAGCAATCCCGCCGCCGAGCCCAAAGCCAGCAGCTTGAAAGCGCGTCCCAGCGCTGCCTGCAACACTTCCCTGCGTTGCGCGCCGAGGGCCATGCGAATCCCCAGCTCCTTCAGCCGCCTGCCCACCGAGGACGCCGCCATCCCAAAGATCCCGGTGACGGACAGCATCGCGCCCATCATGCCCATCACGCCCAGCGACATGGTGGCCACCCGCGAAGGAAGCAGAACGACATCCAGCATGCCGTTCCATGCCGGGGTGTCGACGGGCAGCCCCGCATCCAGCTCGCGCAGTTTGCTCCTCACCGCCGCGGCAAGCTGTTGCGGATCGCGCCCCGAGCGCACCACCAGCCAGGCCGCGCTCGGTGGCGACTGCAGGAACGGGAGAAACATCGCCGGCTGTCGATCTTCCGTGAGGCTCAGATATTTTCCGTCTTCCACAACACCCACCACGCGGAGGCGCGTTCCATCCTGCAGCTTGTATTCCCCGCCTATCGCGCTGGTTACCGAGCCAAACATCTTTCGGGCAAACTCCCTGTTCACTACAGCAACGGGAGGCGTGTTTTTGCCGTCATGCCAGGAAAACGTTCTGCCCGTCAATAATCTTGTGCGGGCGGCATCGAAATATCCGGGAGATATCTCGTACCGGTATGGCCAGGCAGCCACATTCGACTGCATGAGATCCGTGGTTTCATCCTTGAAGACACTCACCCGGTTGGCAGCGGCATACACCAGCGGAGGGTAATTATTCACCAGGCCGACGGAGGTTACACCGGGAATGGTTCCCATCGCATCGATCATGCGCCTCTGCATCACGGGCACTCCGTCGCCGCTGTAACCGGCCATTCCCAGGTTTGCCGCCACCAGCATGGTCTGGCGCGGCTCAAAACCGAGGTTGCTACCCAGCGAGCGCAGCAGTCCACGCACGGCGACCATGGAAGAAGTGACCAGCACTGCACAGATCGCAATCTGGGCGGCAAGCAGGAAGTCCCGCACAGTAATCCGGCGTCCGGGCATTCCGGTGGATCCGGACTTCACGATCTGGTATGGATCGGTCCTCAGCACCTGGCGTACCGGAACAATTCCGAAGAGGAATCCGCTCACCAGCGCCAGAACCAGAGCGACCACGTAGAGTTTGGCGTCCGGCTCTACAGGCAAATGGACGGCAGCGGTGGAAAATGGCTGCCACATGCTGAGCCGGCGCAGCAGCACGACGCTTCCCAGGAGTCCCAGAGCGCCCCCGGCGAGGGAAATCAGCACGGCTTCGGTCAATAACTGCCGCAGGATACGCCTGCGGCTCGAACCAAGCGCGAGCCGCAGAGCCACTTCCCGGGAACGGTCGGACGCGTGAGCCGCAAACAGACTGCCCAGGTTGGCGCATGCGGCCAGCAGAATCAGGCCGGCGAGCAGCATCAATCCCGCGATGAATGCCCGCACCGCGCCAAAGAAACTGCCGGGGAGACCCAGACGCCCCAGCGAAAAACTCTTATGACCGACTTCTTCAGGCCAGGTCTTCTCGAGATACGCGCCAATTGAGTTCAAATCGACGACAGCCTGAGCGGGAGTAACTCCCGGCTTCAGATGTCCGAACACCTGAAAAACCCCCCGATTGTTGATCGCGCGCGCGTTCAGGATATCCTCCCCGTCCACCTGCGCCTGGTTGACGATGGGCATGAAGAAATCGGGAGAGCCAAACAACAAGGTTCCGAGGAACTCGCGCGGCGCTACGCCGACGACGGTGAAGGGGTGCTTGTTGAGCTGAATGGTGCGGCCCACCGCGCCTCGATCGTCCTCGAAACGGCTGTGCCAGGTTGCATAGCTGAGCACGACATACGGGGCGCTGTTGGGGCCGCGCTCATCGGAGGCGTGAAAGACGCGGCCAAGGTACGGCTGAATCCTCAGCACGTCGAAGTAGTTGCCGGTTGTTGCAAAGCCCGTGGCGGGGACTGCTTCCCTGCCCGTGTTCAGCCCGGCAAAGGCGAATTTATAAGCGGCAAGAGCTTCAAAGCTGCGGTTGCGATCGCGTTCATCGATATAGTTGGGATACGACTGAAAGCCACCACCCCCGTGATCGATTCCCCACAGGCTGTCAGCCTGGGGTACGTTCAGCGGGCGCAGGATCAGAGCGTCCATCAGGCCGAAGACCATGGCATTTGCGCCAATGGCCAGCGCCAGCGTCAGTACTGTGACCGCCGTAAAACCCGGAGATTTCGCCAGAACCCGCAGGCTGTATCGGATATCCTGGACTGTATTCTCTATCGCGTTTATCCCGCGCGTGTCCCGGCACTCCTCCTTGCGTTGCGTGAGCCCATCCATCGCGCGTAAGGCCGCGTGCCGCGCCTGCTCGGGCGGCAGGCCCTGGGCGAGGTATTCGTCGGTCTTTCGCTCCAGGTGATACTGCAGCTCTTCATCCAGCTCCTGCTCCACCCGCTGGCGGCGGAAAAGGGATCGCAAGCGCAGCGGCGCCGCGTAGAACCAGTGTTCCATGCGCATGGCTCATGCCTCCTCAAATGGCGCAACTTGTGACAATTCATTCCTCGCGCAGCAGGGTCACGGGATCAATAGACAGCGCGCGTTGCGCTGGAACCCATGTAGCCAACAGCCCGAGCAACAACATGGCCAGGACAACGCCAGCCAACACCAGCGGATCGCGCGGAGTCGCCTGATACACGATGGAAGCCAGCACCCGGCTGGCCAGGATTCCCAGGAGCAGTCCGGCCGACGAACCAAAAACCAGCAATTTGAGAGCCCGTCCCAGCGCTGCCTGTAACACTTCCCTGCGCTGCGCGCCTAGAGCCATACGAATTCCCAACTCCCGCAGCCGCCTGCTGACCGAGTACGCAGCCATGCCAAAAATGCCCGTGATGGAAAGCATGGCGCCCATCGCGCCCAGCACGCCGAGCGCAAGGGTGGCGATACGCGAAGGAAACAGAGCGAGGTCCAGTTCTTTGTCCCACGCCTGGATGTAGAAAGGCAGCGCGGCATCCAGGTTGCGCAGCGCACTCTGCATGGCGCCGGCAAGCTGCCGCGGATCGCGGTTCGAGCGCACCACCAGAAACGAGTCGCCGGCCGGCGATTGCAGGATGGGAAAAAACATCGCCGCCTGTGGATCTTCGGCGAGGCTATTGTATTTCCCGTCTTCCACAACGCCCACCACTTCTATCCGCGACCCATCCTGCATCCTGTAATGCCCGCCGATTGCGTTGGCCACGGAGCCGAAGATTTTGCGCGCACACTCCTTGTTCATTACGGCCACGCGCGGCACGTTCTTCTCGTCATGCCACGTGAACGTCCTTCCAGCCAGCAAGGCCGTGCCCGCCGCATGGAAGTATTCGGGGGAGACGCTGTAGCCCAGGGGCGCAGCCACGGCATTCGACGGCCGCAGGTCGGTGGTTTCGTCGGTAAATACTTTGGCGCCGATCCAGCCCGGGCTTTCCAGCGGCGGCGACATACTCAATCCCACGGAGGTCACGCCGGGAATTCTCTCCATCGCGCCGATCATGCGCCGCTGCATGGCCGGCACGGCATCGCCGCGGTAGCCGGCCATATTCAGATCGGTTTCCATGAGCATCGCATTCCGCGGCTGGAAACCGAAATCGCTGTGGAGCGAGCGCAGCAGACCGCGCACCGCCACCATCGAGGAAGTGACCAGCACCGCACAGATCGCAATCTGCACGCCGAGCAACACGTCGCGCACCGTGATCCGCCGTCCACCCGTGGTTCTGGATCCCGACTTGACAATCTGGTATGGATCGGCCCTCAGCACCTGGCGAACCGGAACGATGCCGAAAAGGAAACCGCTGACCAGCGCGAATAGCAAAGCGATGGCATAGACAGTCGCGTCGGGATCGACCGGCATATTCATGGGAATCCTGGGTACAGGCTGCCACGCGCTCAGCCCGCGCAACAGCGCCACGCTGCCCATGAGTCCGGCGGCGCCTCCCATCAGGGAAATCAGCAGAGCTTCGGTGAAAAGCCCGCGCAGAATGCGGTTGCGGCTCGATCCCAGGGCGAGCCGCAGAGCGACTTCGCGGGAACGGTCGGTGGCGCGCGCGGCAAACAGGCTGCCCAGGTTGGCACAGGCGGCCAGCAGAATCAACCCCGCCAAGGCCATCAACCCGGTGAGAAACGCCCCAGCCGGACGGGCCAGCGCATAAAGAGCGGGACGCTCCAGGTCGAAGCGCATTCGGTCGTGCTCTTTGGGCCAGGTCTTTTCCAGCCCGGAGCCAATCGAGTTCAGATCGCCAATCGCCCGCGCCGGAGTGACCCCCGCCTTCAGATGCCCCATCACCATAAATATCGAACGGTCCCCGCGATCAATCAGGCGATTCCGCCCCTCCACCTGCTCCTGATTCACGATGGGCACAAAGAAAGCGGGAGCGAAGAAGAGCAGGGTCCCGTGGAACCCGGGCGGGGCGACACCGACGATGGTGAAAGGATGCTTGTTCAACCGGACCGTGCGGCCCAGCACGCCGCGATCGCCCTGAAAATGGCTCTGCCAATACGCGTAGGTGAGCACGACGAACGGCGCGCTGTTGGGGCCGCGCTCATCGGAGCCGTGAGTGAAGCGGCCCAGATACGGCTGAATACCCAATACGTCAAAATAGTTCCCGCTCACTTCATAGAGCCAGACGAGGGATGGATTCTCGCCGCTGTACAATCCCGCCTGAGCGACGTTCCAGGCTGCCAGGCCATCGAAGCTGCGGTTTCGATCGCGCACGTCGAGGTAATCGGGATATGACAGCAGCACGAAGCGATTGGGCACGCTCACGATTGCCCAGAGACTCTGTACCCGAGGCACATTCAGCGGGCGCAGGACCAGCCCGTTCAGCACGCCGAATACCACCGCGTTGGCGCCAATCGCCAAAGCCAGCGTCAGCACGGCGATTACCGTGAAACCCGGAGACTTCGCCAGAACCCGCAGGCTGTGACGGATATCCTGAACAGTGTTCTCGATGGCGTTTACCCGGCGCATGTCCCGGCACTCCTCCTTGCGTTGCGTGAGCCCATCCATGGCGCGCAGGGCTGCGTGGCGCGATTGCTCGGGGGTCAAGCCCTGGGCGATGCATTCCTCGGTCTTTCGCTCCAGGTGATATTGCAGCTCTTCCTCCAGCTCCTGCTCCACCCGCTGACGGCGGAAGAGGGACCGCAAGCGCAGCGGCAGGGCGTAGAAAAAGTGTTCCAGGCGCATGGCTCAGGCCTCCACAGGTCAATCCTCGCGCAGCAGTCTCACGGGATCGATCGACAGCGCGCGTTGCGCCGGAATCCACGTAGCCAGCAGCCCCACCAGCAACATCGCCACAACCACACCAGCCAATACCAGCGGATCGCGCGGCGTTGCCTGATACACGATGAAAGCCAGCACCCGGCTCGCCAGAATTCCGAGAATTAATCCCGCCGCCGAGCCAAAAACCAGCAATTTAACCGAGCGCCCCAGCGCCGCCCTCAACACCTGCGTGGGCTGCGCGCCGATGGCCATGCGAATTCCCAGTTCCTTCAGCCGCCTGCTCACCGAGTACGCAGCCATTCCAAAGATGCCCGTGATGGACAGCACCGCGCCCATCGCGCCCAGTACGCCCAGCGCCATCGTCGCCACGCGCGAAGGAAACATGACGACATCCATCAGTGTGTTCCACGACTGGGTGTTAACCGGCAGCCCCGCATCCAGCTCGTGAATTTTGCGCGTCATGGCCGCGGCCAGTTGTTGCGGATCGCGGGCCGACCGCACCACCAGATACGACGCGCTCGCCGGCGATTGCAGGAACGGAAAGAACATCGCCGGCTGTCGATCCTCGGTGAGGCTCACGTACTTCCCGTTCTCGACAACCCCCACCACCTGCACACGCGTTCCATCCTGCACTTTGTAATACCTGCCCACCGCGTTCGTTACCGAGCCGAAGAGCTTGCCCGCAAACTCGCGATTCACTACGGCAACCCGAGGGGCATTATTGTCGTCATGCCAGGAGAAGCTCCTGCCCGCGAGCAAAGCTGTGGCGGCCGCACGAAAATACGCCGGAGATACCTCGTACACCCAGGGCGCGCCAACGGCATTCGATAATCGCAGATCCGTTGTTTCTTCCTTGAAGACATGCGCCCTGGTGCCGGCGGTATAGACCAGCGGAGGATACCCATTCACCAATCCCACATGCTCCACGCCCGGAATCGTTTCGATCGCCTCGATCATGCGCCTTTGCATGGCGGGCACTTTGTCGACGCCGTAACCGGCCATGGCCAGATTGGTAGAGGCCAGCATCGTGTTGCGCGGCTCAAAGCCGAAGTCGCTATGCAGCGATCGCACGAGTCCGCGCACCGCGACCATGGAAGAAGTCACCAGCACCGCGCAGATGGCAATCTGGACGGCAAGCAGCAGGTCCCGCACGGTAATCCGGCGCCGGCCCATTCCGGTTGATCCCGCCTTCACAACCTGGTAGGGATCGGTCCTCAGCACCTGGCGTACCGGAACAATCCCGAAAAGGAGTCCGCTCACCAGCGCGAGGACCAGGGCGACCACGTAGATTCTTGCGTCCGGAGTTACAGGGATATGGAGGGGAACCCCGCGAAAGGGCTGCCACAAGCTCATCGCGCGCAACAGCGCGACGCTGCCCCATAGCCCCACGGCTCCTCCCATCAGGGAAATCAGCACGGCTTCGGTAAAGAGTCCCCGCAGAATGCGGCTGCGGCTCGATCCCAACGACAACCGGAGAGCAACCTCCCGGGAACGGTCGGCCGCGCGCGCCGCGAACAGATTGCCCAGGTTTGCGCAAGCGGCCAGCAGGATCAATCCGGCGAGCAGCATCAACCCCGCAACAAATGCCTGCACCGGACCGGCAAAAGCGGTGAGGCCCTGTTTTGACAGGTGGGACCTTCTATGGCCAAGCTCTTTGGGATACGTCTTCTCCAGCCAGGCGCCCACGGAGTTCACGTCGGCGACAGCCTGCGCGGGAGTTACTCCCGGCTTCAGATGTCCGAACGCCTCGAAAACTCCCGCGCTGCTGCCGCGCGCGTCCAAATGAGACCACCCGGTCACCTGGTCCTGGTTGACGATGGGCATAAAGAAATCGGGAGAGACAAACAACAAAGTCCCCACGAACCCGGGCGGCGCTACACCGACGATGGTGAAAGGATGCTTGTTGAGCTGAACGGTTCGGCCCACCGCCCCGCGATCGTCGTGAAAATGGCTATGCCAATAGGCCCAGCTCAGCACCAGGTAGGGAGCGCTTCCGGGGCCGTGCTCATCGGAGCGGTGGAAGAAACGGCCAAGATACGGCTGAACTCTTAACACGTCGAAGTAGTTCCCACTGGTTGCGAAGCCAGTGGCGGCGGAGGGATTCCTGCCCGTGTCCAACCCCGCAAAGATGAAGTTAAAGGCTGCCAGGCTCTCGAAGCTGCGGTTGCGATCGCGCAGATCGACATAGTTGGGATACGCCTGCCATCCGGAACCTTCCCCGTACTGAGTACCGTAGAGGTTGTCCGCCTGAGGCACATTCAGCGGGCGCAGGATGAGCCCGTTCAGGATGCCAAAGACCACGGCGTTGGCGCCGATCGCCAGCGCCAGCGTCAGGACCGCGACCACCGTAAATCCCGGAGACTTCGCCAGAACCCGCAGTGAATAACGGATATCATGAACGGTATTTTCGATAGCACTAATCCCTCGCATGTCCCGACACTCCTCTTTGCGTTGGGTGAGCCCATCCATCGCGCGCAGGGCTGCGTACCGCGATTGCTCGGGGGTCAGGCCCTGCGCGATGTATTCCTCGATCTTCCGCTCCAGGTGATACTGCAGCTCTTCATCCAGATCCTGCTCCACCCGCTGGCGGCGAAAGAGGGACCGTAAGCGCAGCGGCAGGGCGTAGAACCAGTGTTCGATGCGCATGGCTCAGGCCTCCTTCAGCCGCACAACCTGGGTGATGGCATCGGAGAGCCGCGCCCAGCTTGCGGCCTCTTTTTGAAGCTGTCCGCGGCCCAGGCGGGTCAGCGAGTAGAATTTCGCACGCCGGTTATTCTCGCTCGCCTTCCACTCGGCGGTGATCCAGCCTTCCTGTTCCAGCTTGTGCAGTGCGGGGTAGAGCGACCCGTCGCTCACTTGCAGGACGTCGCCAGAAACCTGTTTGAGGCGCTGGCTGATCGCCCAGCCATTCAGCGGTTCCAGAGCCAGAATCTTCAGCAGAAGAAGGTCCAGGGTTCCCTGGACCAGGTCGGATGGTCTGCTCATGACCTCTCCTATCGGTTACCGAGCTTAGAATACAACAACTCCTCTCGGTAAGCAAGGGGAAAAAGCCGGGGGAAAAAGCCGGGCTTCCACAGGGTAGCCGAAACTGCCCGTGAGGATGCCGCGGGGCGTCAGGGTTCCCGGCCGAGCCGGACCCGTTCGCGGCTCGGCAACAGACTGGCGGAAATCGGTACCGCGCACTGAGTAAAGCCGAGATCCCGATCGAAAAAATATTGAACCGATCCATCTTATCTGCGTACCGATGCTCAAGGAGAACGCATGGAACACGTTATTGGCCTTGACTGCTCACAAGCGATTCAATGTACTTCGCTCTCACCCAGTGCTCCGATCTGGCAGGACGTCCTGGCGCAGGCGATGACCGGCGAACTAGTCGCCTCGATGAACTACACCTCCTTATCGGAGATTTGTGACGATCCCGAAGAAGTAGCCGATGCATTGGAGCACGCGGAGGGTGAACGGGGGCATGCCGCGGCGTTCGCTGCCGAGGGCCGCAGGATCGGAGTGGACGTCCCCAATAACGTCGACGCCAAATACTGGAAGCGGCTCCGCGACGCATTCATGCGCTGCATCGCAGAGGGTGACTTTATTGGCTGCCTGATCGTCCAGGAGATCATGCTGGAATCATTTGCCGTCGCAAGCTATGCACGCGTCGGGAAGGTGGCGCCAGGGAGTCTTGGCAGGACCTTCGCCTCCATCGCAGCGGAGGAAGAAGAGCACGTCGACCACGCAATGGCGATTCTCAGAGCGGAGCGAGCGCAGGATACGCAGCGCTTCGACGACAAGGTGTACCGGCTGCATCTCGAGGTGATGACCACCCTCGCGCAGATGCTGGCGAAGGAATGCAGGGATGGACATTGCGAGGTGTGCCACGGCAGTTGTGTGAAGCCATCGCTGTTCGACATCAGCTTGAGTGCAGCCGAGCTTCGCGGAGCGTCGCTGCAGCAGTACCTGAAGACGCTGGACAGGCTGGGGCTACCCGGCGAGGTAACGCTTGCATGGGTGACTCAGTTGCCAGTGTAGCCAGGGGAGGGCGGACTATCGAGGTCGATTTCGCCCTGCTCGGGCATCAGGAGAGTTGGAGAGCGGCCGCGGACGTACTCGCTGTCCTGCGCGGAACGGAGCATACGCCTCTGCCGGACGACGAGATCAAGGACATCCTTCCATGGATTCCGCCCAGAGCGGTCTGCCATGTCGAGGCCGGATCGATCGCCGGCGGGAATGCGCGCGGCCTCTACATCGACTCCTTCATTCCTCCCGACCGTCTGGAAGCCGCTCACACGCACGACAACCTCACCCGCGTTCGAGGGGCGGCGGCCTGCGCGATCAGGGCCGGAGCGAAGATCGTGAGTCTCGGCGGATTCAGTTCCATTCTGATCGAGGGCAACTTCGATCAGCTCCCGGAAAGACACGACACCGTCTTTACGACCGGCAATACCCTGACCGTTGGTTTCATCGTTCAGGGCATCGGGAAAATGTGCGCGCTGGAGGGCCGGAACATCCGCGGATCGACGCTGCTCATTGTTGGAGCAACAGGAGACGTGGGTTCCGGCTGCGCCCGTTGTCTGGCGCCGATCATGAAGCGCGTGCTGCTGAGCGCGCGCAACGTGGAGCGGCTGCGCAGGCTCGCCGCGGAGTTGGAAGCCGATGGAGCTCAAGTGGAGATGGCCACGGATCTCCAGCGATTTTCCGCGGAGGCAGACGTCGTGATCTGCGCGGCCAGTCTGGCCTCCCCTTCGCTTCTGTTGGGCCGGATCGCGCCCTGCGCAATCGTCTGCGATGCGGGTTACCCGAAGAACCTGTCCCCAGGCGCGCAGATGCCTGGCGCCAGGATCTTCTTCGGAGGTTTGGGACAGATCACTGGCGGATTGAGGTTCGCGCCGGATCTTCATGGAGTTCTGAATCGGCATCCGTTCCCCGATGTGGTCCATGGATGTCTGCTCGAAGGCATGGCTCTTGCTCTGGAGGGCCGGTTCGAACCGTTCTCCCAGGGAAGAGGGTCCATCACTCCGGAGCGGGTGGAGGAGATTGAGACAATTGCCGCACGGCATGGGATCTTTCTCGCACCGCTTTACAACGCCGATGGACCTTTGGAGCGCGGACCTGGTTGCCGGACGGAATGGTCGCGAGGATGAGTGGATAGGCGAAGGACCCGGCGTCGGATCCGCGGCACAACGGCAGTGAATGGTTTGCAGTCCTTCTGGAGTTGGCCTTTGGCCCAATGCCACTTAGATGTGGGGCAGGTTTGCAACCTGCGCGCCGATTTCCAATCGGCGCCACGCGCGGGTTACAAACCCGCGCGCAGGATACAATCCTGCCCCACAACTCCGTGCAGGCGTTCAGTAATAGGAAAGTTAAGTGGTATTGGGCCTTTGGCCTGCGACAACTCTTGCCGCGGGCTGTTACCGCCGCCCCAGGGCCAGTAGTGTTTCGAAGTGCGGCGGCTCGGGCTCGCGGTGCAGCAGCGCCGTTTCGATTTCCGCGAAGCCGGCGTCGCGCAGGTAGCGGCGCAACTCAACCTCGGTGAAGCCCAGCCACAGGTCCGCATAAAGCTCGTGCGCTTCCTCGAAATCGTGCCGGAGCAGATCGAGGATGGCGATGCGCCCGCCGGGCTTCAGAATCCGGCGGGCCTCGGCGACCGCCTTCGCGGGGTGCTGTGCATGATGCAGGCTCTGGGTCAGGGTGACCAGATCCACCGAGGCGTCTTCGAGCGGCACGGCTTCCAGGTCGCCCTGGAGGTATTCGAAGTTAGCGACGCCGCGCTCGGCCGCCACGCCGGCGCCATACTTCACCATGCGCGGGGCGCTGTCGACGGCGATCACCTTTTCGGCGCGCTCGGCCATCATCAACGAGAGGGTGGCCTCTCCGGCGCCCAGGTCGGCGATCACCATGGGGGGCATGAGCTTCATAAGGAGCTCGGCCACCGCCTGCCACGAGCGGCCGGGCACGTACTCCCGTCCGAACCGCCCGGCGAGGTCGTCGAAGTAGGCGCGCACCCGATCCTGGCGATGTTCCAGCACCAGGTCGAGAGCCTCCTGGTCGGCTTCGACATCCGCCTGTGCGGAGGCCTGCGCGCGGAGGACCTCCAGCACTTCCGGCAAGCCGTCGCCCGACACCGTGGAACGGTAGAAGCCGTTCTTGCCGGCCCGGCGAACCTCCACCAGCCCGGCCTGCTTCAGTTGCGCGAGGTGCGTGGAGATGCTGCTCTGGCCGGTGGAGAGGATGCGCTGCAGCTCGGCGACGCTCAACTCCTCGCGTTCGACCAGCAGCATGATGCGCAGCCGAAGCGGATCGGTGAGCAGCCGGATGGCGCGCAGGGTTGACTCAATCATCGGTTATAGAGTATCATATCAACGTATCTTGATATTTCAATGTGAGGTATGAAATGGGCGTTCAGGTAGCCGATCCGATCACCGCCACTGAGTACAAAGTGGCCGACGTCGCACTGGCCGAGTGGGGCCGCAAAGAGATCGCCATCGCCGAGCAGGAGATGCCCGGCCTGATGGCCATTCGCCGGAAATACGCGGCGGAGAAGCCGCTGGAAGGCGTACGCGTAACCGGTTCGCTGCACATGACCATCCAGACCGCGGTGCTCATTGAGACCCTGGCGGAGCTGGGCGCGACGGTGCGCTGGGCGAGCTGCAACATCTTCTCGACGCAGGACCATGCCGCCGCGGCCATCGCGGTGACCGGCGTGCCGGTGTTCGCGTGGAAGGGCGAGACGCTGGAAGAGTATTGGGAGTGTACCTGGAAGGCCATCAGCCACGCCGGCGGCAAGGGGCCGCAACTGGTGGTGGACGATGGCGGCGATGGGACCCTGCTGATCCACAAGGGCTACCAGTTGGAGGAGGGGTCGGACTGGGTGAACACGCCGTCCGAGAGTCACGAGGAAGAGGTAATCAAGGATCTGCTGAAGCGCGTACACGCGGAGAATCCGCGGCACTGGCACGAGATTGCAGCGGAATGGCGCGGCGTTTCCGAGGAGACCACTACCGGCGTTCACCGGCTTTACAAGATGCAGCAGGAGGGATCGCTGCTGGTGCCGGCCATTAACGTGAACGATTCGGTGACGAAGTCGAAGTTCGACAATTTGTACGGCTGCCGCGAGTCGCTGGCCGACGGGATCAAGCGCGCCACCGACGTGATGGTGGCCGGCAAGGTGGCGGTGATTTGCGGCTTCGGCGACGTGGGCAAGGGGTCGGCGCAATCTCTGCGCGGGTTTGGCGCGCGCATCGTGGTTACCGAGATCGATCCGATTAACGCGCTGCAGGCGGCCATGGCCGGTTATGAAGTGACCACCATCGAAGACACGCTGGGGCGCGGCGACATCTACGTGACCTGCACGGGCAACTGCGAGATTGTGACGCTGGAGCACATGGCGAGGATGAAGGACCAGGCGATTGTGTGCAATATCGGCCATTTCGACAACGAGATTCAGGTGGACCGGCTGAACCAGGCGTCGGGCGTGGTGCGGACCAACATCAAGCCGCAGGTGGACATGTACACCTTCCCCGACGGCCACAGCATTTTCATGCTGGCCGAGGGACGGCTGGTGAACCTGGGCTGCGCCACCGGCCACCCCAGCTTCGTGATGAGCAACAGCTTCGCCAACCAGACGCTGGCGCAGATCGACCTGTGGAAGAATCGCGACAGCTACAAGGCGGGCGTGTACACGCTGCCCAAGAAGCTGGACGAGGAGGTGGCGCGTTTGCACCTGGACAAGATTGGCGCGAAGCTGACCACGCTGACGCCGAAGCAGGCCGAGTATCTCGGGGTGCCGGTGGAAGGGCCGTACAAGCCGGACCATTATCGGTATTGAGGGGTGGACTGAGAGCAGGCGAAAACGCCTGCTCTACAACGGCAGGCGGTTTGTCGTGGAGCAGGCCTTTCGGCCTGCACTGGCGCTGGACCATGGCCAGTCGTCAATTGCCTCAGCAAGACCGGCCATCACTGGATTCCTCTCCACGTAGTGGATGATGCGGTTCAGTTCGTTGTCATTGCGAACGCAATGATCGTAGGATTCGTATTGCCAGAACTGCTTACCAGCGCGTCCCAGCCGTAGATTCGACGCTCGGGCAGTGGATCCCTTGATCCATCTCATGATCTGCGGCAGGTTCCGAGAGGGATAGAGCCGCATTACCGCGTGGACGTGATTGGGCATGATCACCCAGGCATAAAGCTCGTATAAGCCGTATTCGATGTGGCCACGCTGGAGGGTTGCGGCGACAAGGCTGGCGACAGCAGGATGTCCTAGCCAGAGGGGTCCGTCTGTCGAACGATCCAGAAGCCGGTCATTCTCCAGAAACTCCCTACCCGCGTCGGGAGGGGATTTGGCGGCCATTCTGTCGAGTTGGAGCGAACCGAACAAACGCCACGTGACAAACAGGATGGCCTCGGAGGGGTAATAGTGCGGGAGGTTCCTCTTGTGGTGGTCCATACAAGACATCCGGATGCAGGCCGAAGGCCTGCTCTACAAGGGTGTCCCGAGGACCGGTTCTTCTCATTAAAGCTGCCGGTCCGCGGGTCGCGGGATGCAGGCCGAAGGCCTGCTCTACAACAGCTATTCGATCTGGACCAGGCCGTTGCTGGGGGCGACGTGCTCCGCGGCGGTGCCGTCGTCGAGGGTCTGGGGGTCGCGGAAGAAATCGAAATACGAGATCTGATGCACGCAGGAAACCGTGCAGTAGGGCGCGCAACTCTTCTTCGTCAGATAGTGCCGGCGGATGTCCGCGAAGGTGTATTCGAGCAGCGGGTGGGCCGGATAGCCGCGCTGCTGGGAACAGTAGTGCACCAGGCCGTCCTCGCAAACATAGAGGTAACGGCCGCCGGCGCGGCACTTCCAGTCGCTTGCCTGGCCTAACGCGATCTTGTCCTGGAAATAGTTGATCTGCGCGAAGTTCGACTTTTCCAGACCGCGCATCTGGGTGAACACCTTGCGCTCCCGCTCGCCCAGCGGCTTCAGTTGCCCGCCGCCGTCGTGGATGATGCCCACCGTGGAGCTGAAACTCAGCTCCAGCGCACGGTGGCCCACCACCAGCGCGTCTTCCGGATTCCTGATGCCGCCGCCCAGAACGGAATTAATGTTGACGTGAAACAGCGCGTGCTCGGAGAGGATCCGCAGTTTCCTGTCCAGCACTTTGAGGCTCTTCTTGGAAACCTCGTCGGGCATGACGTTGTCGATGCTGATCTGCATGTGGTCGAGACCCGCGCGGTTCAGCCGCTGGACGCGCTCGGCGGTGAGCAGGTAGCCGTTGGTGATCAGGCAGGCCAGCGCGCCGTTGCCGCGCACGCGGGCGATCAACTGGTCGAGCTCCGGGTGCAGGAGGGGCTCGCCGCCGCTGAAGGTGACGATGGTGGTGCCCAGCTCGGCCAGCTTGTCGAGACGGCGGAACATCACTTCCGTTGGGATCGGCTTGGAGTGGTCGTCGTACTCGTTGCAGTAGGCGCAGGTCAGGTTGCAGCGACGAATCGGGATGATGTGCGCCATGACGGGGTGGCGGGAGGACAGGGCTCCCTTGAGGATGAGCTTCAGTTCCCGCAGCCGCCGCTTTAGCGCACTTATGTCCCGGCGGATTTTAAAGGCCGCGTCAGGCATAAGCGATTTCAACCATTTTTGCACACTCGGGCGGGCGGAGTATGGCTTTGGACCCGTGGCGCGACGGGCGGGGATTGAACGGGCAGAAAGGGGAGTTGAACGAAGATGACGCGCCGGGCGCTAATGCCGCTCGCCTTCGAGTTCCGCGGCGTCGGCGTCGGCCGGTCCGGTGGCCTGGGCTTCGGCCATGAGCTGTTTCGCCTGTTCCACCTGGTCCCGCGGCACGCTCAGAGTGATGGGGAGCTCCGGCTGAACGGAATCGCCGGTGCTGACGGCCATAATGCCGTTGGCCTCCAGAAGCGTTTTGATTCCCATCATTTCCAGCGCACCGACGAGGGGAGTTCCGCTCTGGTAGATGGGCACGAGGTCGAGCTCGTGGGAGGGGTCCACGCCTGACGGCGGTGTTGCGGCGACGATCTGGTCGGCGCGCTCGGCGTCGGCAGCGGCCACCTGAATCTCCCAGACGCCTTCGGGGACGCCTCTGGACTGGTCGTCCAGGAGCACGGCGGCCACCCCCGCGTTGGCGAGAGTGTCGAGGACGGCGCGGCAATCCTCCTCCGCGCTGGGGTCCATGGAGCGATAGACGGTGACGTAGTCGGGTTGCTCGGCCATGCTTCGAGGATACAGCGAATCAGCCGGACGCGCGCCATTTGCTCAGGGCGTTCGTCAATGCCGACGACGCCGTCGAGTATGAACCCAGCACGCCGATCGCCTTCAGTGCCGCATCCTTCTGACCCGCCATGACCAGCTTGACCACATTGGAGGCTCCCTCGTGGAACCGGGCGTGAAGCTGTTTGACGGTGCGGTAGTGCTCGGTTTGTTCTGCCGGGGCGGAGAATTCGACGCCATAGAGCCACTGGCCCAGTTGGCACTGGTTATCCGACCGGGTCTTCTCGACGGAGACTTCGATGGTCCCCGTCTCGATGGCCTTCTGGAGACGCGTCTTCCACTCGGCGTGGACCAGAATCGCTTTGCGGATGTTTTCTGTATTCAGCACGGATCACCTTTGTTTGGATCGCGCGAGCGCCGGGCGATTGTTCTCACGATTGTTCTCAGATGAGTGAGAAAATGATGGCAGTGCAGACGCTCTTCACCAACACCGATGCCGATGTGGCGGAATGATCGCGCCGGCGGTGGGTTGTCAATGCCGTGGGCGCCGGCCTTTTCGGCCTCATGGCCCTGGGAACTGTGTTGCACGATATTCCCCTCGCACTTTTGTTTTTCCTGTCGGGGGTTGTTCAGGTTCTGGGGGGCTTGAAGCTCTTGCCCGCGCCGTTGCTTCTGCCCCTCCTGATGGGCGTTCTTGCAGTGGTGGGCGTGGCCGAGATCGTGAATGGGCGTGGTATCGGCTGGGTCTGCTGCGCCTGGGCCATCGTCATCGCCACCAGTTTCGTCGTCGTAGCGCGCCGAGGGCTAGAATAGGAGGGGAGGCAATTATGGCCCAGGAAGACTCCGGCAGTAATATTGTTTGGTTCGTAGCGGGAGCCGCCGTCGGCGCCGCAATCGCGCTGCTTTTCGCGCCCGCCAGCGGCAAACACACGCGCAAGCTGATCGCGAAGAAGGCCGACGAGGGGCGCGAGGCGCTGGCCGAACAGGGGCGGGCGGTGGTGGATCGCGGCCGCGAACTGTACGAGAAGGGCCGCAAGGTGGCCGACGACGCCGCCGAGATGTTCGAGCGTGGCCGCAAACTCGCCGAAAGCGCCATCACGAACGTGCGCGAGCACGCCTGAACCACCCCGTCGTTATGAGCACAGTTGAAGTGTCACCGGCCACGGCTCTGCCCGCGTTCCGGAATGAGCCCTGCGCGGATTTTTCCGATCCCCGGAATCGCTCGGCGGCGGAAGCGGCGCTGGCCAGTGTGCGTGCCGAGTTGGGGCGCGACTACGATCTGCTGGTGGCGGGCAGGCGCGTCCGCACCGGCCGGAAGCTCCATTCGCTAAACCCTTCGCATCCGGCCGAGGTGGTGGGGGTCCATTCCAAGGCCGACGCAGAACTGGCCGGAGAAGCGGTGGAGGCAGCCTGGCGCTACTTCCCGCAATGGTCGGCCACGCCGGCCACGCGGCGAGTGGAGATGCTGGTGCGCGCGGCGGAGATCCTGCGCCGGCGAAAGCTCGAATTCGATGCCTGGCTGGTGGTGGAAGCGGGCAAGACCTGGCCGGAAGCCGAGGCCGACGTCGCCGAGGCAATCGACTTCTGCGAGTACTACGCGCGCCAGATGCTGAAGCTGGCCGACCCGCCGCCGGTGGTTCAGTTGCCCGGCGAAAAAGACGAGATGGTCTACGTGCCGCTGGGTCCGGGCGTGATCATCCCGCCGTGGAATTTCCCGCTGGCGATTCTGGTGGGCATGACGGCGGCCGCGCTGGTGACCGGCAACACGGTGGCGATCAAGCCCTCCAGCGACACGCCCACCATCGCGCAGAAATTCGCCGAGGTGCTGCTGGAAGCCGGCTTCCCGCCGGAGAGCTTCTCTCTGCTGGTGGGCAGCGGGGCGGAGATTGGGGACCTGCTGGTGCAGCATCCGCGCACGCGATTCGTGTCGTTCACCGGCTCGCGCGACGTGGGCCTGCGCATCAACGAGCTGGCCGCGCGTCCGCAGAAAGGCCAGAGCTGGATTCGCCGCGTGGTGGCGGAGATGGGCGGCAAGGACGCCATTATTGTGGATGGCGACGCCGACGTGGACGCCGCGGTGAAGGCCGTGCTGGTTTCGGCATTCGGATACCAGGGGCAGAAATGCTCGGCCTGCTCGCGCGCGATTGTGGATGGGGCCGTCTACGACGAGTTCCTGGAGAAGCTGGCGCAACGCATGGAGGGGATTCGGGTGGGGCCTTCGGAGAACCCGGACAACTACATGGGGCCGGTGATCAACGCGGGCGCAAAGCGGAGCATCCTTAGTTACATTGAGGCAGGCAGGAGCGAGGGACGTCTGGTGGCTGGCGGAGGCCCCGGCGAGGGCGACGGCTACTTCATTCGGCCCACCGTGATCGCCGATGTCATGCCTCGAGCGCGCATCTTCCGGGAGGAGATCTTCGGTCCGGTGCTGGCGGTAACGAGGGCGCGCGATTTCGACCACGCGCTGGAGCTGGCCAACGATACCGAGTACGGGCTCACCGGCGCGGTGTTCACCACGGACGGCGGGAAGATCCAGCAGGCCAGGGAGCGCTTCTTCGTGGGCAACCTGTACTTCAACCGCAAGTGCACCGGAGCCATGGTGGGCGCGCATCCTTTCGGCGGATTTAATATGTCCGGCACGGATTCCAAGGCCGGCGGCCCGGACTACCTGCTGCAGTTCGTGCAGGGCAAAGCGATCGCCGAGAAGATCTGATAGAATTTGGATGGCCCTGCCCCGACGAGAAGGGGACCGAGAAGTCACAATTCCAGGGTCAAATCCGAACGACGCGGCAACGGGGCGATTCCTCAGGGACGCCCCGTTTGCTTTTGATAATGTTTGACACTTCCCGGTTCCTTCTCTTCCTGAGCGCGGCCCTGATCCTGGCGGTGACGCCCGGGCCCGGCATCTTCTATGTACTGGCGCGAAGCCTCGCGGGCGGACGGCGGGAAGGATTGCTCTCCGCGGTGGGTACGCTCGGCGGAGGTCTGATTCACGTGACCGCGGCGGCGTTCGGGTTGTCGGCGGTGCTGGCTGCGTCGGCAGCGGCCTTCAACGTAGTGCGCTACGCGGGTGCGGCGTACCTGGTGTGGTTGGGAATCGGCATGATCCGCAGGCGCGATGAGGAAGGTCTGGAGCCGGCGGCGAGGCTGGGTGCCCGCCGCAATCCGCTCCTGCAGGGTGTAGTGACGGAAGTGCTCAATCCGAAGACGGCCCTGTTCTTTCTGTCGTTCATTCCCCAGTTTGTTTCGATGAAGCACCATCACTTGGTGGCCCAGTTTCTGGTGCTGGGCACGATATCGGTGCTGTTGAACACCAGCGCGGATCTCGTCGTGGTCCTGTTTGCCGGACCGCTCGGCGCCCGAATGAAGCGGCACGCGAGTTTCCGCCGGCGCCAGCGGACCGCGTCCGGTGTGGTGATGATCGGCCTCGGGGTTTACGTCGCCGCGGCCGAGACACGGTGAGAACGTGGGGCCGAGCTTCTACCGGGGCGTGATCAGGCCGCCCAGCTTGTCCTGCTCGGACGAGGCGGCGCGCGGGAAGCGGGTGGACCATGCTTCCAGATATTTGTAGCCCGAGCCAGTGTTAAAGACCACGATCCGCTCCGCGCTCTTCAGGAAACCATCGGCAATCAGGCGCCGCACGGCCGCCACGCATGCCGCGCCTTCGGGCGCCGCGAAGATTCCCTCGGTGGAGGCCAGCTCGATGGCGGCGTCGAGCATCTCGGTATCGCTCACCGCGATGGCCGTGCCGCCGCTGGCGCGGATCGCTTCGAGCATGAGAAAGTCGCCGAGGGCTTTGGGCACCCGCAGACCGGCCGCGATGGTGTGGGCGTCCTGCCAGAATTCGCTGCGCGCTTCGCCGCGTTCGAAGGCCCGCACCACCGGCGCGCAACCCGCCGCCTGCACTGCGATCATCTTTGGCCTTTTCGGGCCGATCCAGCCGAGCTGCTCCAATTCGGCAAAGGCCTTCCACATGCCGATGAGCCCGACGCCGCCGCCGGCGGGATAAAGGATGGCATCGGGCAGTTCCCAGTGGAATTGCTCGGCCACCTCGAAACCCATGGTCTTCTTGCCTTCGATGCGATATGGCTCCTTGAGCGTGCTCACGTCGAACCAGCCCTCGGCCGATTTGCGCTCCCCCACGAGACTGGCGCAGTCGCTGATCAGGCCGTCGATAAGAAAAACGCTCGCCCCGAAAGCGCGGCATTCGACTAAATTGGCCTGGGGCACGTCTTTAGGCATGAAGATGTAAGATTCCAGCCCGGCCGCCGCGGCGTATGCTGCCAATGCGCCCGCGGCATTGCCGGCGGAGGGAATCGCCAGCTTTCCCAGACCGAGTTCCACGCACATGGACACGGCGCAGGACAAGCCGCGCGCCTTGAAGGACCCGGTGGGGTTCAATCCTTCGTCCTTGACCCAAAGATCGCCGGCGCCGAGGTGCAGCCCGAGCCGCGCTGCCCGGATCAGCGGCGTCCAGCCCTCGCCGAGACTGACCACGTGCCGCGGATCGGCCACCGGCAGCAGGGGCGCATAGCGCCACATGGTTCGCGGGGCGCCGGCGAGCTGTTCGCGCTGCCATTCAGCGCGGACGCGATCGAGATGATAGCGGACCAGCAGCGGACCACCGCATTCGCAGAGATTGTGGGGTTCTCCGGCGCGATGCTGGCGGCGGCAGGCGGCGCACTCCAGATGGCTGACGAGGGAGAGGGGCGGCATCCCGACCATCACATCACAGGTGGGGGTGTGTGGTGGCGCGCCCGGAGGGACTCGACGCGGCAGCCTGTTGGTTCGAAGACATCAGGCACTGGGCTATGCTACTGACGCGGCATTGAAAACAGGTGCGACGTGAAGATGTCGGAGTCGTGGTCCCTCCGCGGCCGGATCGCCAGCCGGAGGGTCGCACGCACGAAGCCTTCGAGACCCCGGCTCGCTCGCTGCTTTGGTTCGCATAAAGGGCAGCAGGGGAGCTGCCGAAGCCAGAGCACGGGCGATCCTCAGCCCAACTGCGAAAGTCGGGTTAGGACCGACGCTGTTCACGTTGCGTGCGAGGGACACGCGGCCCAAGCCGCGTCCCTTCGGTACCGGGCAAAAACGCGGCTAACGCCGCGCGTCGCACCAGCGGGCGAAGCCCAAAGTGAACAGTATTGGGGTTAGGACCCAATGGCGCACGCGCGTGGCCTCGAGAGTCGCTTCCTGGTAAAGTGCAGATGTAGACGCCACCGGCGCGGTTCCGTGTCAAGGTGGCGGCGCCGAAACCGAGCCCACCGGCGAGGCCGGCGCATTCGTCACCGATTGATCGCGGTCTGCAACGGAGCGCCGGCGGCATATCCATACGATCCCGCCACCCACTTTGCCAATCGATCGGGTGGAATGCGGCCGCTTACGCCGTCGGCCCGCAGGAGGTACTCGGCAATCTGGCCGTCTTCCATTGAAGGGTACGTCTCCTTTAGTCCAGCCGCAATGGTCTTAAGGTATGGTTCACTTGGCGGCCCAATGGGTGGGGTGTCACCTCTCGTAGCGGTAAACGTGAGAACGGGGTGCCCGGCCTCGTTTCCAGCGATTAGCAGGCAGCCATATGTCTTCACACCTGGCAGTTCAAGTTCCGTTTCGCCGGCAAGCTGTTCGAGCGGCGGAACCAGCCGGGTGCCATCGACCTTCCGGTTGTTTTCCTGTAGCACCACGTCATTGAATTGCTCATCCGCAATCAGATACATTCTTCCCAGTGTCGCGGGGCTGCCCGCTCCCCGCCTGATGAAAGCCGCTGCGCCGCCCCATCCCTTGAAATGGCCGGCAAAGAACAGCTCAAAACTCAGGGTGATCGGCCGGATGTCCCGAGGCGGCGTCTTGTCCCGGCATCCTGGATGCCACTTCCGCGATCCGACAGGTGTGCCGCCGTTGATGTAGCAGAGGAACCGCCTCTGATAAGCGAGGTTGGAACCGTAACTCGCGTACCATACCAAATCCTGCCCGCGCGAAGGCTCGTGTTTCGCCGTCATTTGTGTCCCGTTGCCGAGGCCCTGGCGCCCAGCTCCCGAGATAGCCGGTCCAGGTGCGCTCGCCCTCTAAACCATGTGCCAATCGCAGCGACCCACGCGACAAGGACGGCGATCAGTTGACACCACCATCCGCCGGCGCAGGCGGCCGGGGGCGCAGGGAAGCCCTCGTAGACCAGCATTCCCACGGCCGTGAGAGTGCCGAGAAGCATTTGCGTGTCGTATGTCCAGAAATATGGATGTCCGAGATTGTTCGCGCCATCTTCCCCCTTTTGGCCACGTGTCTGGTTGACATAAAACTCGTAGTTCTCGTTGAAAGTGATCAATCGCTCTTCAATCCGGTAGTGCAAGTAGTGCATGGCGGCGGCAAAAACCAGCGTCACCCACATGGCGGCGCAGCGGAACCAGAGCGCATCGTGAAACCTCCCATCCGCATTCTGAAAAGCCACGGCGATCGCGGCATATCCGGCGTACGTCTGCAGGAGGGTTTGCCACTCAAGGGTGCGCATGCCTTCATAGCGTTCGCGATGTTCTTTCGCTCGCGATCTGCAGTACTCCAGATCAGGATCGGCATTCGATTCCACCATGACCCTCCTCCCGGGAAAACGACTCTGGAAGCAGGTTCCGCTCCCAGGGATCGTTCCCCTGGCTGTCTATCTTAACAGCCCGCGGCCGCAGTCCTCGAAAGCTCGGCCATTCGCGCCGGGCAGGCGGTAGCCTGTTGCCCCGCAACGGCAGGCTGATGCGGCGGCGAAGCACGTTGCAGTTGGAGCGCTCGATGCGCTCCAGCAGGCGCGAGTAGATGCGCATCAGTGCCCATAACGACGGCCGGCTGCGGCGCTGGATCAGATCCAGCAACGGCCAGGATTCGTCGTGACGCCGGGCGCCACCGGCCGCAACCTGCAGTTCGCCTCCACCGACGCCTACGCGATGCAGGCCGCGTTCGACCCGCACTTCTCTCGCCCGTGGGCAAGGTGCTGTACCAGAAACAGGGCGACGTCGATATTCTCGAACTGCGGCGGGTCATTCTGGCGAATCTCCCCGACCCGGATTACATCGGGCACCGGGCGTACTGGGCAACGCCGCAGGCGCTGATTTCCGAAGGCGGCTGGCTGGGCGATAATAGCCACTGGGGACTGCCGCGGAGCGGTCTGGGTGAGTGGGCGGATGATCATTGGACGACGGAGATCGACGGCGGCAGGCTCGCCGAACTATGCCGCCGCTACGGTGTTCGGGAACTTTCCGTATTTGGCTCCGCCGCCCGCGGACAGGCGCGGCCGGACAGCGATATCGATCTGCTGGTCGATTTTCTTCCGCAGGCAGAGACGGGACTGCTTGATTACGCGGGTTTGATGCTCGAGCTGGAGGCTCTGCTGGGCCGAAAGGTCGACCTCGTTTCCAGAAACGGCCTCAAGCCGCTGATTCGTGCCGCGGTGATCGAAGACGCGTGCTGTCTCTATGCGGCGTGAAGAACTGTACCTTCACGACATCGTGGAAGCAGCGGATCACATCGCCAGCTTTGTCGCAGATGAGGGGCTTCCCGGTTTCCAGGAATCCGAGATGGTTCGGAGCGCCATTGTCCAGAAGCTCGCGATAATCGGGGAAGCCGCGTCGCGGGTATCGGCCGATCTGCAAGTCCGTCATGATACCGTTCCGTGGGCGCGGCCAGCGTCGAGGCACCGGCATTGCGGAAACAGATCGCCGCAATCATCGAAGCCGAGTTTCCGGGGTGAGCGACAGAGCGGCCCTCGCGCCCAACCGGACTGCCTGACCAGGCGGATCGATCCGATCCGCCCTACCGCGCCAGCGCCCTTCCCACGATGCTCAGCTTCTCCCACACCGGCAGGCTGATGCGCCGGCGTAGCACGTCGTAGTTGGAGCGCTCGATGCGCTCCAGCAGGCGCGAGTAGATGCGCATCAGCGCCAACAACGACGGCCGGCTGCGTTGCTGGATCAGATCCAGCAACGCCAGGATTCGTCGCAGTATCGCCGGGCGCGCGCCGCGAGAAGCAACACGCCAGCGGCCGCAACCTGCAGTTTGCCTCCACCGACACCTCCGCGATGCAGGCCGCGTTCGACCCGCAATGGGAGGCCGGCGTGCCCTTCACCGTGCTTCTCTCGCCCGCGGGCGAGGTGCTGTACCAGAAACAGGGCGACGTCGATATTCTCGAACTGCGGCGGCTCGTCCTGGCGAATCTCCCCAACCCGGATTACATCGGGCACTGGGCTTACCGGGCAACGCGGTAGGCGCCCGGTGCGGGTATGCTGGAAAGATGATCGACGTTAAGCAGGCCGTGCAGGCATCCGTCAGATTCGCGGAGTCGATCCTTGGACCAGAGCGGGCTCAGCAGATGCTGGTGGAGGAGGTTGAGTACGCCGAGGATCGCGTTAGCTGGGTGATTACGTTGAGCCTGCCCGCGGGTGGGCTTCAGGTTTTCGGAAAAGAGTACAAGACGTTCGTCGTAGACGCGGAAACCGGCGAGGTCAGGTCCATGAAGATTCGGCAACTGGCTGCGTAGTATGACCGAGCTGGAACGGCTCATCACCGCACACCAGCGTAGTGGTGTTTTGGTCGATTCCAATCTTCTGCTGCTCCATCTGGTGGGCCTCACCAACAGGCGGCGCATCACTTCGTTCAAGCGTACTAACGTATATACCGAAGCGGACTTTGATTTGCTCGAACTACTGCTCGGTCATTTTGACCGTCTTTTCACCACTCCTCAGGTCGTGACGGAAGTAAGCAACCTCGGCAAGCTCTACGGGCGTGAGTTTTCAGGATTCAGGGACCTGCTCAGGCACACCGTTGAAGTCTGGGAGGAGCACTTGATCGACAGCCAGACGGCCACGCAACATCCCCTATTCGCTCGGCTGGGCGTCACCGACGCGGCAATCGCCGTCTCCTGTTCGCAAGGCCCGCTTGTGCTCACGGACGACCTGGATCTCTATGGCGCGTTGACCACGCGAGCTATGCCCGCGATCAACTTCAACCATTTGAGAGATTGGACGTCTTGATCTGCTCTCACCGCGCCAGCGCCCGCCCCACGATGCTCAGCTTCTCCCACACCGGCAGGCCGATGCGGCGGCGAAGCACGTCGTAGTTGGAGCGCTCGATGCGCTCCAGCAGGCGCGAGTAGATGCGCATCAGCGCCCACAACGACGGCCGGCTGCGGCGCTGGATCAGATCCAGCAGCGGCCAGGATTCGTCGTAGTATCGCCGGGCGCGCGCCGCCTCGAAGCGCATCAGCTCGACGAAACGCTCGTCGTGTTCCAGCCGCGCCGGGTCCACGCCAAAGCGCGCCAGATCCTCGGCCGGCAGATACACGCGCCCGCGCTCGGCGTCCTCGCGCACGTCGCGCAGGATGTTGGTCAACTGGAAGGCGATGCCGCATCTTTCGGCCAGCTCCAGCGCGCGCGGGGATTCGAAGCCGAAGATGTGGATGATGGTCAGCCCCACCACGCTGGCTACTTTGTAACAGTATTGGTAGAGCTCGTCGAAGGTGGCGATGCGGCGCGGTTCCAGATCGGAGCTGACGCCCTCGATCATCTGCTGGAAGTACAGCGGCGGAATGGCGTAGCGCGTCACCGCATCGCAAAACGCCGGCCAGAGCGGGTTGGCCGGGAGCCGGCCCGCCAGCGCCTCGTCCAGTTCGGAGCGCCAGCGCGCGATGGCCGCCGGCGAGCCGCCGTCCTCGTCGCTGAGATCGTCGGAGAAGCGCATGAAGGCGTAGATGGCGCACATGGCGTCCTTCTGCGCGCGCGACAGCAACACAAACGAGTAATAGAAATTGCGCGCCCGCGTGCGCGCCACCCGGCGGCAGTGCCGGTACGACGCGGCTACGGCGGGGCTCATGCCGCCCGCTCGAGGACGCCGCGCATCGTTCGCACCAGCGCGCCCAGCAGCAGCATGACCCGCTCCTCCCTGGTGACATGGGGACGCTGGCGCAGCACGTCATACCCCTGCTGTTCGATTTTATGCAGCACGCGCAGGCCGCCGCGGCTGAACAGCTCGAGGTCGAACGCCAGGCGGCGGTCCACCGTGCGCGCCAGCGGCAGGCCCTCGAGGAACAGCTCGCGGGCCACGCCCACCGCTTCCTTCATGACCTCGCCAAACGCCGGCGTGAACTCCTTCCGGAACAGCTCGCGCTCGGAGTAGCCATGCCGTTCGAGCAGCTCGAGCGGCAGATACACGCGGTCCTTTTTGAGATCCACGGTGACGTCCTGCCAGAAGTTGGCGAGCTGCAGCGCGGTGCAGGTGGCGTCGGACAGGCGGTCGCGCTTGTCGTCGGCGTAGCCGCACAACCGCAGCACCAGCCGGCCCACCGGGTTGGCCGAGTAACGGCAGTAGGCGAAGACATCGGGCCAGGTCTGGTAGCGGGTCACCTTCTGGTCCTGCACGAAGGCGTGGATCAGATCGGCGAACAGCTCGCGCGGCAGGCCGTGGCGGCGGGCCGTGCCCTCCAGCGCCACGAAGACGGGATGCGTGGCGCGTCCGGCGTACATGGCGTCCAGTTCCTCGCCCCACCAGGCGAGAAGCCGCAGGCTCTCCCAGCGGTTGCCGATTTCGTCGCCCAGATCGTCGGCCCAGCGGCAGAAGCCGTAGACGTTGTAGAAGTCCTGATGCAGGCGCCGGGGCAGCAGGAAGGTGACCACGTGGAAATTCTCGTAATGGTGAGTGGCCAGCCAGCGTGTGTAGCGTTCGGCGCCGGCCACGTCCCAGCGCAACGCCAGCGCTTCCAGGGAGTGTACGAAGTCGCGGGGCGCCAGATACCCGGCGGTGGAGACCGGCGCGATGGTCCGTGACGGCATGGCCCGTTAGGGAATGATGGCCGTTTTCATATGCCCGTTGTGGCTGGTCAGATGGCGCATCACTTCCAGCAGATTCGCCAGCGGCTCCACGCCGTTGACGAACTGCCGCGAGGTAATCTCGCCGCGGCCGATCATTTCCAGCGCCGCCTGGATCTGCCGTGGCGTATGGTGGAAGCTGGCCGTGCAGGTGATCTCGGAGTAGTGCAGGAACCGGGTATCGAGCGACACGCGGGTGTCGCTCGGGCATCCGCCGAAAAAGTTCACCACGCCGCCGCGGCGCAGGATTCGCGCGGCCAGCTCCCAGGCTTCCGGCTTGCCCACGGCCTCGATGGACACGTCCACTCCGCGCCCTTCGGTGAGCTCGCGCACCCTCTGGAGCACGGCCTCCGGATCGTCCGCGGAAATAATCCCCTCTTCGGCGCCCAGGCGCGCCGCGTTCTCCAGTTGCGAGGGCCGGCGCCCGATGGCAATCACCCGCGCGCCCGCCACTTTGGCCATGCGCACGAACATCAGCCCGATGGGCCCCAGCCCCATCACCGAGACGGTGTCCCCGGCGCGCAGCCCGGATTCGTCGATGCCCCGTATCACGCAGGCCAGCGGCTCCACCAGCGCCGCGTCCTGATAGCTGACGCCGCTGGGGATTATGTAGGTGTTCCTGTCGACAATGCGCTCGGGTATGCGAATGAACTCGGCATAGGCGCCGTTGTTGAACAGCAGGTCTTCGCACAGGTTCTCGCTGCCGCGGCGGCAATAATAGCATTCGCCGCACGGCGCGGAGTTCGCCGCCACGATGCGCTGGCCCACTTTGAACTTCGTTACCTCGGGCCCCACCGCCACCACATCGCCGGCCAGCTCGTGCCCGAACAGGGCCGGCGGAACGATCATGCGGGCATGGTACCCGCGGCGAAAGACCTTAACGTCGGTGCCGCACGTCAGTGCAGTACGGACGCGAACCAACACGTCGCCGGGGCCGACACCCGGAACGTCGACGGTCTCGACTCGCAGATCCTCTCTTCCGTACAGCACGGCGGCCATCATCTGGTTATTCACTAAGACCACCTCTGTGGTTCGACAACTATCTTCAATGAATCCGGTTGTGGATGCAGAGCGAGGTCGATGCCGGAGCCAATCTGGTTGAGAGCGAACCGATGCGAGATCAGGTCCTCCACGGGGAGGTCGTAAAACACCAGTCTGGCGGACTCCTTCTGCAAATCCACCGAAGCGCTATAAGAGCCGAAGACAATGCGCTCTCCCACGCACACATCCGCGCCGGAGAGATCGATGCGTTCCTTGTGAGACGTTTGCGCAAACAAAAGAATACGGCTGCCCGGACGCGAGCAGCGCATGGCCTGCTCCACGATGCCCGGCGCGCTGGCGGCCACGATCACCGCGTCCACGCCGCGGCCCTCGGTCGATTCCCGAACCTGCCTGGAGAACTCGCCGTCGTGCGGATCGCACACGAACCCCGCGCCGAACCGCCTGGCCAGCCCGCGGCGGAAGGGCATGGTGTCGGTGGCCAGAATGGCCGCCCCGCTGCGCTTCGCCAGCATGGTGAACATGAGCCCGATGGGCCCCTGCCCGAGAATGGCCACCACGTCGTCGGGTTTCAGATCCAGTTGCACTACGCCTTTCAGGCAGGTGTTGATGGGTTCCACGAAAGAGGCGCGGTGGAACCCCACGCCCTCGGGGATCTTCTCCACTCCGCGGCGTACAATCCAGTCCATCACGCGCACATACTGGGCGAAACCGCCGCCGGCGGCCTCGAACCCGGCGGTGATCCCCACCTTCTTATAGGTGGGGCACTGCGCGTACAGCTTGTGCCGGCAATAGAAGCAATCGAGACAGGGAATGTGATGGAAAGCGATCACCCGGTCCCCCGGCGCGAACTCGCCCACGCGGTCTCCCACGCGCACCACCACGCCGGCGGTTTCATGGCCAAAAATGCGCGGAGGCGGCAGCAGATTGTGCTCCACCTTTTTCAGATCGGTATGACAAATCCCGCACGCTTCCACACGCACCAGGATTTCGCCCGGCCCGATCTCGGGCACAGCCAGCGTCTGCACTTCGATGCGGCTCTCGCCCGTATACACGGCCGCCTTCATGGTGGAAGGCGCATGGCCGTTTCCACCGGGACTGGCCGCCCCCGCTTCGACTTTCAACTCAGAACCTGCAGTCCGCAATAAAATCTCCCAGCGCCGCCGAAGCCTCCCGGCAGCGGCGGTCCAGCCGCAAAAGCTGCGGCGCCAGCACGCCGGGCCGTCGCAACGCGGCCAGCAAAATACGCCACCGCGAAAACCGGCCGCCGGCATCGCGCCACGCGTTGAAGTCCAGGGGGAGCGTTTCGGCTGCCGTGTCGGTCACAATCCGCACGCAATAAAACGGAACTCCCCAGGATTCCGCGCGCTCGGCCAGCGCTTCGGCTTCCATTTCCACGGCTATCGCACCGGTCCGGGCCAGCCCGGACTTTTCCTCTACCGAGGTTACTACGCGATCGGCGGACAGTACCGGACCCGCCGTAAACGCTCGCGCCACCTCCGGCATCCGTGCCACGCGGTTGTTCACCCGCGTGGCCACGGCGATGTCGTTGGCGTCGAGCCCGGGCTTCAGCGCACCGCAATACCCAACGCTCACCACTGCCCGAATCTCCCGCCGTTCCCGGATGGCATCCAGCGCGCATCCAGCCAGCTTCGGACCCGGTCCGTCAGCCACGGCAATCGCGGCTTGGCCATTCAAGACAAATTCTCGCGCAAATTCCACCGGCCACCGCAACCGCGCCGCCCCGGCAGCCCGGCTCAGTATGCCGTCGAGCTCACGCCGCTCGGCGGCGACAAACGCCAGCACGCTCACCTGAGCCGCCGGCTACACATATCCATTATCGCGAAACCACTTCACGGCGCGCTCCAGGGCGCCGTCCACGGCCACTGGGGAAAACCCCAGCTCTCGAGCGGCTTTATCATGCGTTACGAACATCTTCCGGTGAGCCATGCGCACCGCGTCCAAAGGAACCCGCGGCGGCTTGCCCGTGATCTCCGCCCACCCGGAACTAGCCACGCCGGCCGCCCAGGCCACCACCCACGGTATCCGCCACCTCGGGGCAGGGCGACCGCTTATACCTTCCAGCTTACCTAAGATCTCGGATAGAGTGAGGTTATCACAGCCCAGAATGTAGCGCTCGCCCGGCCGCCCCCGCTCCCAGGCCAGTAGATGGCCCTCCGCCGCGTCCCGCACATCCACCAGATTCAGGCCCGTATCCACGTACGCGGGCATGCCGCCCTTCAGGAAGTCCACGATGATCTGGCCGGTGGGGGTAGGCCGAACGTCGTGGTCCCCGATGGGCGCCGTCGGGTTGACGATGACCACGGGAAACCCCGTCCGGGCGAACTCAAGGGCCACCTGCTCGGCAGCGAACTTCGATTTTTTGTAGGCTCCGGTCATGTCCTCCGCACGAACCGGCATCTCCTCCGTACCGGGCCGGTCCGGCGGCATGGCCACGCAGCCCACCGTGCTGGTGTATACGAATCGTTCGACGCCGGCCGCGCGCGCCGCCTCCAGCATGTTGCGCGTCCCCTCCACGTTGGACCGGTACAATTCGGCGGGATTCTTGGCCCACAGGCGATAGTCGGCGGCGATATGGAAAACCGAGCCGCAACCCGCGGCGGCGGCGTCCAGCGAAGGCCGATCCCGCAGGTCCCCGGAAACGGCTTCCACGGGCAACTCGCGGACGTGCCGCCCCGGCCGCGTGAGCGCGCGCACGGTATGGCCGCGTTCGACGAGCTTGCGCGCGACGTGCCATCCGATGAAACCGGTGGCGCCGGTCACCAGTACGGGTCTCATAGCGTGGATGCACTACGCGACGATTTGAAGTGGGGCAGGCTCTCAGCCTGCGGCGGCCTCTCAGGCCGCCCTGCCCCTGGGTTGCGGCGTTCTGGCAGGATGAGAGCTATGATCGCCTCGTGCGCGATCAGGCCGAGTTCGCGCGCATTGTCGCCTGCATCCATAGGAACCCGGTACGCGCGGGACTGGTTGCCGAGGCGGAGAGCTTTCCATGGTCCAGTGCAGCGGTGGCCGATTGAAAATCGGCCGCAGGATGAAATCCTGCCCCACATCATTGGCCTTCTTCCCGCACCTTCAGAAACGTGTTCAACGCCAGCAGCGGAAACGAATTCCTGTACATGTGATAGCTCAGATAGAAAACGCGGGGAAAACCGGTGCCGGTGGCCAAATCCTCGCGCCAGCTTCCATCCTCCCGCTGCGTTTCCACCAGATGCTCGATGCCGTCCACCACGCTGATGCTGGTGGGGTCGCCACCGGCGATCAGGCCCAGAATGGCCCACGCCGTTTGCGACGGCGTGCTGGGAGCCGGAACGTAGGTCGCCTCGTCGTAGGCGGCGCAGCTTTCGCCCCACCCTCCGTCGGAATTCTGAATGGAGCGGAGCCACTCGCCGGCGCGCAGAATGTACGCCTCGCGGTCGCTCTCGCCCGCCGCCGCCAGCCCGCGCAGGGCGAGGAAGGTCCCGTAGATGTAGCAGACGCCCCAGCGCCCCCACCAGCTCCCATCCTGCTCCTGGGTGCGCTTCAGATACTTCACGCCCCGGCGGATGGCCGGATGCGACCGCTCGACGCCCATGGCCACCAGCGCCTCCAGCACGCGCCCGGTGATATCCGGGCAGGTGGGATCGAGCATGGCGTTGTGGTCGGCGAACGGAACCTCGCTGAGCAGGGTGAGATTATTGTCGACGTCGAAAGCCGCCCACCCGCCGTCCTTGGACTGCATGTCCAGCAGCCAGTGCACCGCGCGTTCGGGCGCCGCCGAGCGGCCCAGCGCCAGCAGCACCATCGCGGTGTCGTCGATATCCGGGTAAAACTCGTTGGCGAATTCGAAGTACCAGCCCGAGGGCGGCGTGTGGGGCCGCTTGACGGACCAGTCGCCTTTGCGCCGCACTTCCTTGGTCAGCAGCCAGCTTGCGGCGCGCTCCAGAGATTCGCGCGGCGGCTCGGCGGCGCTTCCCAGAGCGTGGGCGGCCATCGCCGTATCCCACACCACCGAGTAGCAGGGCTGGAAGAAGAAGCGCTTGTCATTGCCCTCGTCACGCGCCACCATCAGCCGGTCGAATTGCCGCTGCGCCTCGGCGCGGTCCGGATGATCCGGCGCGTAGCCAAGCAAATCCAGCGCCATGATGGTGTACTGCATAGGTGGGTAAATGGCGCCCAGGCCGTCGGTGTAGCGCGTGCGGTCCAGAATCCAGCGCTCGGCTTTGCCAATGGCGCGGCGGCGGATGGCGCGCGGGCCGATCCTCTCCCACAGCTTCAGCAGGCGGTCGAAGCGGTAGAAGAGATTCCGCCAGGTGAGCAGACTGCGATCGAAGCGGTTGGCAAGGGCGGCGCCCGGCTTGAAAAGCTCCTCGAGCGTGAAACCGGCCGGCACCGGACGCCCGGGATTGAGCGCCTGCACAACGGACAGCGGAATCACGATGGCCCGCGTCCACGACGATAATTCGTAAATGAAATTGCCCGCCAGAATCATCTCCGGCGGGATGGAGGGCGTGTATTGGCGCGGGTACAGGCCGAATAAGCTGAGGTTAATCTTTACGTAGCTGTTGGCCGCCTGGATGCCGCCCAGGGCCAGAATGCGCTCGCGGGCGCGGGTGAGGCGGGGGTCGCCGGCGGCATCCGCCCGGGCGGCGAAACCGGCCAGCTTCAACGCGAAATACGCTTTTACCGAGGCGTTCACCTCGGACGGGCCCGACGGGTAAATACTGAAGCCGCCGTCCGGCAACTGCCGCGCCAGAATCGCTTCCACCGCACGGTCCACGAGGTGACGCGTGGGCGGGTTCCAGACGCCGCCCTCGGGCGGATGCAGCCAGAGCTGCAGCAGGATGTAGTCGGATTCGAGCGTGCTATCGGCGGTCAGCTCAACCTGCCAGTACCCCTCGGGCCGTTGCTGGCCGAGAAGGTACTGCCGGGCACGCTCGGCGGCGTGGATAGCGCCCGCGCCGGTCAGAGTCGCGATTTGCGTGCTGGAACTCATGCCCTCAATTCGTGCTGGGCGATCTGGGTCAGCCGAATCGCCGACTGCTCCAGCCCCCCGGGCAGTTGGAAACGAACGTCCTCTTCCTTGAGCTCGACCTCTTCCAGCGTGCCGAACCCGAAATGCTGCTTGAGCCAGTCCAGCAGCTCCTGCACCAGCACCTCCGGGGCCGATGCACCCGCGGTAACCGCAACCGTGCCCGCGCCCTCCAGCCACTTCGGATCCACTTCGTGCGCGTTGTCCACCAGATAGGCGGGCACCCGTTCCTTCTTGCAGACCTCCACCAGACGCCGCGAGTTGGAGCTGTTCTGCGAGCCCACAACCAGCAGAACGTCGCACAGCGGCGCCACCGCCTTCACGCCGAGCTGGCGGTTCTCGGTGGCGTAGCAGATGTCCTGGCTCTTGGGCCCGACGATGGCCGGAAACCGCTCGCGCAGCCGCGCCACGATGTCGCTGGTCTCGTCCAGGCTCAGAGTTGTCTGGGTCAGGAAGGCCACGCGGTTCGGGTCCGGGATATCCAGCCGGTCCACATCCTCCACCGTGCTCACCAGAATGGTGGATGCCGGCGCTTCGCCCATGGTTCCGATCACTTCGTCGTGCCCGGCGTGGCCGATGAGCACGATGGCGTAGCCGTGCCGGGCGAAGCGCACCGATTCGAGGTGAACCTTGGTGACCAGCGGGCAGGTGGCGTCAATCACCTGCAGGTTGCGCTTCTTCGCTTCCTCGCGGACGGCCGGCGACACGCCGTGAGCGCTGAAGATGACGCGCGCGCCCGCGGGCACCTCGGCCAGTTCCTCGACGAAAACCGCCCCGGCGCTGCGCAGCTCGTCCACGACGTGGCGGTTATGAACAATTTCCTTGCGCACGTACACCGGCGCGCCGTAAAGATCGAGGACGATCTTAACGACGTCGATGGCGCGCACCACCCCGGCGCAGAAACCGCGCGGCCGGAGGAGGATGATCTTCTTTGCGGGTATGGCTTGGGCGTGAGTGAGAACGTCCATGTAACCGTCATTATAGCAGTGGGATAGGCAAAACCGCCCATCCCAGCCGGCCCTCCACTACGATAAGATGCCGCCATGGCCAACCCGGAACATGTGGGCCTCGTGTGGAAGGGCATCGGGGCGCTCGCCGAGTATCGGCAGGCGAACAACGGTGTATTGCTCGACCTCAGCGGGGCAGACCTCGTTGGAGCGAACCTCAGCAGGGGGGAGCTCAGCGGGGCGAACCTCAGCAGAGCGGCCCTAGGCCGGGCGAACCTCGGCGGGGCGTACCTCAGCGGGGCGAACCTCGTTGGGGCGAACCTCAGCGGGACGAACCTCAGCGGGGCGAGGCTCTACCATGCGAACCTTAGCGAGGCGAACCTCAGATGGGCGGCCCTCTACATGACCGACCTCAGCGGGGCGAGGCTCAGCGGTGCGGACCTCAGTATGGCAACCCTCGGGGCGACCACACTTGCGTTCGTGGATCTTCGCGGAGTCAAGGGACTGGAGACCGTGCAGCACAAAGGTCCCTCCTCGATCGGGATTGAAACGATTTATGCTTCCAACGGCGAAATCCCCGAAATCTTTCTGCGCGGCGCGGGCGTTCCCGACACCTTCATCACGTTCGCGAAATCGCTCGTTGGCAAACCGTTCGATTTCTACTCCTGCTTCATCAGCTATTCGAGTATCGATCAGGGATTCGCCGAGCGGCTGTACGCGGATCTCCAGGCGAAGGGTGTCCGTTGCTGGTATGCGCCTGAGGACTTGAAGATCGGCGACAAGTTCCGGACCTGCATCGACGAGGCCATCCGCATTCACGACAAGCTCCTCCTCATCCTGTCCGAGAATTCGGTCCGAAGCGCGTGGGTGGAGACGGAAGTGGAAGCGGCGTTCGAGCGCGAAAGACGGGAGAACAGAACTGTGCTGTTTCCAATAAAGATCGACGACGCCGTGAAGAAGACGGACGCGGCCTGGGCCGCCGACATCCGCCGGACCCGCCATATCGGCGACTTCCGCAACTGGAAGGATCACGACTCGTTCCAGAAAGCGTTCAATCGGCTGATGCGAGATCTGAAAGCCGAGACTGACACTACACTGGAGTCGGGGGAGCGGCATGAGCCTGAGCGACGAGGATAAGGACTGGATGCGCGAGCAACTGGAACGCCTTGAGACGAACCTCAAGGCCGAGTTTCACAAGTGGGCCGCGCCAGTGGACGAAGCCGACCCGCCCAACGGCAGCGCGCGTAAGGCCCTTTGACCGGCGCGACACTCGCACCATGCGCAACTGCTCCATCCTCTTCGCCGGTCTCGCCCTGTTCGCCGTACTAACCTGGCAATGGGCCACCGTGCGTGCCAACTACGCCGCCAACTGGACCGCCCTCTTCTGCACCGGCGCCGTCCGCGGCGTCCCGCCCACGTTGGCCTCCGAACACATCTACCTGTTCCCGGGCTCCACCGGCTTCGACGGCCAGATGTATCACTACATCGCCCACGATCCGCTCATGCGCAGCCAGGAACTCAAGCGCTACGTGGACGAGCCGCGCATGCGCTACCGGCGCATTCTGCTCCCCGCGCTGGCGTGGCTGCTCGCGCTCGGGCGCGCCGGGTGGATCGACGGGATGTACCTCGCAGTGAACCTGTTGTTTGTGGGCCTGGGGGTGTTCTGGTCCGCTGAATTGTTGCGCGGCATCGGCCGCCACCCCGCCTGGGGGCTGCTGTTCCTGTTGCTGCCCGCCACCGTGGTGAGCGTAGACCGCCTGGTGACGGATGGCGCCCTCGCGGCCCTCGCCGTTGCCTTCGTGCTCCATGCGAAACGGCCCTGCTGGCAGCTCTTTCTGGTGCTCGCGGCGGCCACGCTGACCCGCGAAACCGGGTTCCTGCTGCTGGCGGGCTACTGCGGCTATCTGTCCATCCAACGCCGCTGGGCTACTGCCGCGGTATTCTCCCTGGCCGGCTTGCCCGCGGCGCTGTGGTACGGGTACGTGCAGTTGCACTCGGCCCCCCTTCACTACGCGCCCCACTGGCTGCCCCTGCCGGAACTGCTCGGCTCTCTGCTGCATCCGGTGCTCTACCCGGCCGGTGTGCCGCTGGTCCCGCTGGTGCAGGCGGCGGACCTGCTGGCGCTCGCCGGCATGTTGCTGGCCTTTGCTCTGGCCATTCTTCTGGTCGCGCGCGGCTGCCTCCAGCCCGAGTGCCTCGCCGCGCTGTTGTTCGCTCTGGTGGGGATCTTTGTCCTTCCGCAGCGGACCGATGAATGGCAGAATGTCTACGGCTTCGGACGCGCCTGGTCGCCGCTGCTGCTCTTCCTCGCGGTCGAGGCGCTGCGCAGGAGGTCCGTCGCGTGGCTGCTGCCCTGGGCGTTGATGGTCCCGCGCCTGGCTATCCAAATTGCGCCGCAAGCCCTCGGCGCGATCAAAGCCCTTGCGGCACATCCCCGCTGAGCAGCCCGGCCAGTTGCGCCGCCGGGCACCGCAGGCCCACCCAGAACTGGCCGAACAGCGCATACACGGCGCTCACCTCGTCGAAGCGCATCTCGTAGATCAGCTTCTTGAAGATCACCGGATCGCTGGCGAACAGGTCCACGCCCCACTCCCAGTCGTCGAAGCCGATGGAGCCGGAGATGATCTGCTTCACCTCGCCGGCGTAACGGCGGCCCACCATGCCGTGCTCGTGCATTTGCCGCTGGCGCTCGGCCATGGGCAGGGTGTACCAGTTGCGGGCCTCGCCGCGTTTGCGGTCCATGGGGTAGAAGCAGATGTAGCGCGCGTCGGGGATCTCCGGATACAGCCGCGGGCGCATGGCCTCCTTCTGGCGCGCCACCACCTGGGCGATCTCCGCGTTCCACTCCTCCGAGAACGGCTGGATGCCGCGCTCGGCCAGCGCCGCATAGGTCTTCAGGCTGGATTCGTAGAGGCCCAGCTCCACCACCGACACGTAGGAGTGCGCCGGTTTCAGATAATCCCAAAGGCGCGTGCGCGCCAGCCGCAGCTCGATGGCTTTCAACTCGTCGAAGGACGGGCGGAAGTGCACCAGCAGCAGGTCCGCCTTGTGGCCCAGGGTGGCGAAGGCGGCGCTCTGGCCGGTGGCGTTCCGCTCCAGTTCGCCGAGCAGTTCGGCGGCCTCCGCGGCGATGGCCCCCTGTTGCCGTGCGCCGAGCTCTTTCCACGCGGGCCAGCGAACGCGCAACATCTGGTGCAGCACGGCCGCGCCTTCCAGCGTCAATGGTACGGCGGGCAGCCCCGCTTGCGATGAGTTGAACGATGCCACGATTTGGTACCTTATGTAAGTTTATGACCCTTGACGATGCCACCGCGCTTCTGCGATTCAGCCGTAACCTGCGTGCTCTCGAAACCGAAGAGGAGGGATTCGCCCTCCCCGCCCTGCCCGCGGGCATTTACGGCTTCACCTATTCGCCGAACTTCGAGGAGACGCCGCTGTTCGGCACAAAGACCTTCCAGGCATTCGAGTTCCACAAGCTAACGGATGGCGCCGTGGAGCTGGTTGGCTACATGACAGCCGCCGACGCGGACCGGTTTGGCTCGGGCGAGGCGGGCGTTGAGGTCCACCTCTATCCCGACGCCTGGAAAGACGCGCAGCAACTTGTGAGCGTGCCCATGGCGCGCATCGTGCGCTCGAAGCAGCGCCCCGCGCGCGACAGCGGCTGCCCGTATAAACTACGGCTGGAGTAACATGGCTGGGACCCGGTCGAACATCTCACGGCAGTGAGCGGACTTCTGCCTCACACGATCCGGGTCGATCAACTTGAGAAGCCTCGGTGCGTGCGCTGTCTTATGGTACCTGCCACTTTTCGTCTGTTGAGTCGCGTCATGCAGGATCGTCTCGACGTCTGCCTTGGGAACAGCCTCGACGTCATTCCACTGCTTGAACAGATTGCGGCCGAACCCTTGTTTGTAGAAGCGTGCCAGAGCGTCCGGATCGGCGAGGAACCAGCTCTCCATGATTTGCACCATCCAGAACACGCACCCACGCGCCTCCTCCGGAATCTCTTCGAGCCTCTCTTTGTACACTTTGCCACCAGCGGGACCTTCGCTGTCGAGCAGCAGGATGTTCAGCGCGTTTGGATTTTGCTGCAGAGCGATCTTGAAGCGATCGACCGGAGTCCCGCGGGCCGGAATCAGGCGGGTCATCGCAGAAGACGCGGAGGCGGCCTCGTACAGTTCCTTCAGAAACTCGCGCAACCCCTCGCGCAGGGCTCTATCGCCCTCGAAGTAGACGTGGAGATCGGTCACCACCGGGTCCCACCGATCTCGCCATCCCGCCACAACTCTCCGAGCGAATAGCGTTCGAGCCAGAGGTTCAGATCCTCGGTCTTCAGGCGCCGGAACTGCGTGCCGTTATCGAAGTCTCGTTCGCAGACCAGTACGGCTTCGGGACGATCCGACATCGCGTCGACAAGCGCCTCCGAGTGCGTCGTGACGACGAGTTGTGTTCGTTCGGAAGCCTCCATGAGCAGCTCAGCCACGATCTGGATAGCCTCCGGATGAAGGCCCACCTCTGGTTCCTCTATGCAGAGCACAGGCGGAAGTTCGGGTTCCAGGAGAACGGCGAGCAGACAGAGAAACTTCAAAGTTCCATCGGACATCCGCATAGCGGTGAGCGGCCTTGTCAGACCTGTCTCGACCAGGTGTGTCTGCACTATCTGCCCAATGCTGAGCCTGACGCCTGAGAACCGCTCGTTGAACCGTTTCAGGTATTCCGAGATTCTGCCCAGGAGGCCAAGAAAGTCGAGATGACTGAGGACGAGAGCAAGATTGTCCCCGCCATCGACAAGCGTGTCCTTCTGAAGGTGTGACGAACTGACGCCGTAACGGCTTTGCGCGTACAGCCCGGACGTTCGAAAATCCCGATAAACCCTGATGCCCCGGAGCAGTCGTCTCAGCGGCTCGATCGACCGGTCACTCGGGTTCCTGTACAGAGCCCACACGGATTGCCCCGGAGTGTTCAGGTCTGCACCAGTTGATTCCACCTTGGTGCCGTCGAGGATCGTAATGGCGAGGCTCCCTCCCGCGCGCTGAAAGTATGGAGCGGCGCCATTGTCCGGGAAATCCGTCAGGGACTCGGACAGGACCTCCAGGGCGTTGGCCGATGCAGCGAAAGAAAGCCCATAAACACGGTCGCCCGCATCCGCCGCCAGCACCGCCTCAATCGTGGCGCTTGAGCCCGCTCCCGCCGCCAGCGAGATCCAGGCAGCGGGCCCCCCTCCTGCAATCACGGCGCGCTGCAGATCGTCCGGCGCTGCCTGCAACAGGCCGATCACGTCGATCAGATTGCTCTTGCCCGATCCGTTCGCGCCAATCAGCACGTTCAGCGGCGCCAGCTCCACCGTGGTGTCCCTGAACGACAACAGGTTCTTCAGCCTGAGCCGCTTGATGAACATAGACATCGTTATTGTAACCTCGCGTTACACTGGAGTCGTGCCGCGGCGCCTCGCGCTGATTTCACTCGTTATCCTCTTCTCCTCCACCGTCCGCGCGGACACCGTGCTCGTTCTGCCGTTCTTCAACGGCTCCAACACGCCCAGCCTCGACTGGATCGGCGAGAGCGTCGCCGAAACCGTGCGCGAAGCCTTCGCCTCACAGGGCATCATCGCCCTCTCGCGCGACGACCGCGAAGAGGCCTACCGCCGGCTGCAGTTCCACTCCCACGTCACGCTGACGCTCGCTTCGGTGATCCGCATCGGACAATCGCTCGATGCCGATCGGGTGATCTACGGCGAGTTCGACCTCAAGCCCGGTCCGCCGTCCGGCCCGAAGACGCGGGGAACGCTGAGCATCACCGCGCATGTCCTCGACCTGAAGCAGGCTCGCGAGGGTCCGAAGTTCAGCGAGGTCGGGGCGCTGGAGGACCTGGCCGTGCTCCAGCGGCATCTCGCCTGGAAGACGCTGGCGCTGGCCGCCCCCGGAACCGCGCCCGACGAAGCTGACTTCAACCGGCGCAATCCCGTGGTCCGGGCCGACGCCATCGAATCGTACATCCGTGGCCTGCTGGCGACGCCCACTGAGCAGAAGCGCAGCCTGTTCGGACAAGCGGTCCGGCTGAATCCCGGCTTTTCGCAGGCCTGCTTCGAGCTGGGGCGGCTCAACTTCCGCGGCAAGGACTACCGCACCGCGGCCGACTGGTTCCAGAAGGTCGCCCCAGAGAGCGTGCCCTTCAACGAAGCCACCTTCCTGCTCGGACTGTCGCGCTACTACATGGGAGATTTCGCGGGCGCCGAAACCGCTTTCCGTCAGGTAGCCGCCATTGTCCCGCTCAACGAGGTTCTGAACGACCTCGGCGCCGCCGAATCGCGCCGCAACGAAACCGCCGCCCTCGAAAATTTCCAAAAAGCACTGGACGGCGACACCAGCGACCCTGTATACCAGTTCAATACGGGTTATGCTCTGTGGAGGCAGGGCAATTTTGCGGCGGCCGCCGAGCGCTTTCGGGCCGTGCTGGAGCGCGATCCCGACGACCAGGACGCGCCGGTCCTGCTGGCGCGCTGCCTGAAACAGAGCGGCCCGCGGCGGGGCCAGCCGCAGACGCAGGGGCTGGAGCGGTTGAAGACGAATTACGAGGAGAGCGCCTGGTTCCAACTGAAGGCCATCCTGCAACAGAAAAAACCGTGAAGGTACGAGTTCGCTGGTCGAACAAGCCGCGTCAGCAGGAGGCTCCACGGGAGCCGGTGGCCGCACTGCCGGTGAATGCGCCATTGACGGGCAGTTCGGCGAAACCCGGTGATTTCCAGGCGGTGCTGGCCGCGGTCGCTTCCGGGGATGGCGGCCGGGCCGGCGCCCCGCTCGCGGACATCGCGCCGGCGGGCCGGGCGGCGCGATGGCCCAGCGAAAGCGAGGCGGAAGCGGATTCGGCCACCGCCATCGCCGGCGTGCCGCAGTGGCTAGGCAAGAGCGAGGCGGACCAGGACGCGGCCGCCTCCATCGCCGGCCCGACACCCGCGGGACCAGCGCCTCAACCGGGTATAATCGGGAGGCCGACTATGATGGAGGCGATCGGTCTTTCGGACCCTGGCTGCGTCCGCCCGAACAACGAAGACTTCTTCGCACTGGTCCGCGAGCGCGGCCTTTATATCGTGGCCGACGGCATGGGCGGCGCGCAGGCGGGCGAGCATGCTTCGCGCCTCGCCGTGGAAACCGTCGTCGAGACCATCCTCAATACCCCGCAGGCCGACGCCGACAGGCTCGCCTTCGCCTTCCAGGAAGCCAATCGGCGGGTGATGGAGGCGGCCGCCGGCGACGCCATGCTGGAGGGCATGGGCACCACGCTGGTGGCGGCGCTGGAATGCGGCTCCGAACTGCTCATCGCCAGCGTCGGCGACAGCCGCGCGTATGTATTCGACGGAAACGGCCTGGTGGTCGTCACCGAAGATCAGACCTGGGTGCAGGAGGTGGGACGCCGCCTCGGCATCGACGAGGAGAGCCTGCGCACGCACCCCATGCGGCACGTTCTCACCATGGCCATCGGCGTCAGCTCCCAGCTTCGCCTGCACTCCTACGCGTTGCAGCCGCAGCCGGGCATGCAGGTGCTGCTGTCCAGCGACGGCCTGCATGGCGTGGTGCCGGCGGAAGCGATTGGCGCGATCCTCGCCGGCTCCGGCGGGCTGGAGCAGAAGTGCCGCCTGCTGATCGGCGCCGCGCGCGAAGCCGGCGGCCCGGACAACATCACGGTTGTGCTTCTGCAGGCGCGCGGGTAGCAGCCCCCAGCACCGCAGCAATCGCCCGCCGCAGCTCCGGCGCTTCCCGGCCCCCAATGAAGTGCTGCCGGATAACACCGTCCCGGTCGATCACGAATATCGTGGGAATGGCGTGAACTCCGTAGGTCCGGTGCACCGTGTGCTTCGAATCCATCAGCATGGTGACGCCACAGGCGTTCTTTCGCAGGAAGCCCTTCACCGTGCCGTTGTCTTCGTCGTTGACGCCCAGGAATTGCACGTCGTCGCCGAACTCCGCTCGCAGCTTGTCGACAACGGGCAGCTCCCTGCGGCATGGCCCGCACCATGTGGCCCAGAAATCGAGCACCACCACCTTGCCGCGCAGCGAAGACAGTTCCACCGGCTCGCCGTCGAGCGACTTCAAGGCAAAGTCCGCCGCCTTCTGGCCGGTCAGCATCATCCGCTCCTCGCCGGGAAGCACCAGCATCTCCGCTTCGGTCCACGATCGTTCGGGCTGGAACGAGAAAATGCGGCTGTCGACAGCGGCATCCAGGTCCAATTGCTTCAGTTTTGTGGTGATCTGAATCTGCCCCACTCCGTTGCCCAACTGCTGGCGTGACGTCTGGCGCGCCTCGAGGACAAACCCGCGCTGCTCGTCCACCCACAATTCGTGCAGCGCCCCGCCCGCCTCAAGACGAACAATCCGGCAGCGGATCTTCGCACCGCCACCTTGACGTTCTCCTCCTTGCCAGGTTCGGCGCCCTGCGCGGTTTTCACAATCGCCAGGTAATGCCGAATCAGCATGTTCTCGGCGCTCTCATGGAGGTCCTGCGGCCGCTCGGCGGTTTCCGCGGGGGCCTCCACGCCGGCATCCTCTTCGTCGGACATGCCGGCCGCCTCAATCTTCGCCCAGCGCTTCTGCTTCGGCAGGGCTTTCCACGTGGTGGACCCATCGCTCACGGCAAGCGACTCGCCGTCTGCGCGCTTGATCCGGGCCAGGTACCTGCCACCGGGAGCCTCGGCAAGCTCGTACTCGACCACGGCCTCGCCGGCCACCCCGCCCGCCATGGTCACGGCATCGGTTCGCGTCGCCACCATGTGCACGGTTTTCAGATTCGCGTACGCGTGCCAAACCGTCCTGAGCACGTCGGCAGCCTGCTGCGCCCGCAGACCCGGCCACAGCAGCAGTATCGGGAGGAAGCGTTTCATGATCGTTTCCGGATGTCTGCATTCTATATCGAATAATGCCCGAACAAGAGCCGGGCCCGCGGCCGTGATATCCTCGGCAACATACAGCGAATGGCCATGTCAGAGGAAGAAGCGCTACGCTCCACCGGCGCCGGGCGCCCGCCAAATCTCGAACAACAGCTCGCCGAGGCAAAGGACGCTCTGCGCGCCCGCGAGGAGGAGTTGCAGCAGTTCGTGTGGCAGGCCGGGCACGACCTGCAGGAGCCCCTGCGTACCGTGCACGCCTACGCGCAGTTGTTGCAGCGCAACTGGCCGGGCCCGCTGGATGAGCCCAACGCCGAGCGCTTCCACTTCCTTCAGGATGCCGTCCAGCGCATGCGCAATCTGTTGGAGGACCTGGTCAAGTGGTCCCGCGTCAACGCCGGGGGACAGCCTTACGACGAGCGGGTGGACACCTACGGCATGGCCCACTTCGCCATCTCCACGCTGAAGCCCGCGCTGGAGGAAAGCGGCGGCGCCATCGTCTGCGATCCGCTCCCGGTGGTTTGCGGCAATATGTCGCAGATCACGCAGTTGTTCCAGAACCTGCTGGACAACGCGCTGAAGTACCGGCGGAAGGAAGAGCCGCCGCGAATGCGGGTGAGCGCCGTTCGCGTCGGCGAAGATTGGGAGTTCGCGGTGGCCGACAACGGAATCGGAATCGACCCCGCTTATCACCAGCGTATTTTCGAGCCGTTCAAACGGCTGCATGGCCACGAGTATCCGGGCACCGGCCTCGGCCTGGCGCTTTGCAAGCGTATTGTAGAGGCGCACGGCGGGCGCATCCGCGTGGAGTCCGAGCCGGGCCGGGGCAGCACCTTCCGCTTCACCCTTCCGGAGCGCTGAGCGGGCACGCGGCGGCAGCCGCGTTTGTGCAGTGCCCGCCGGAACGCGGCTGCCGCCGCGTGTCCATTCGCTGCACTACACTGATACAAACATGAACAAGCGTCTGCCAGTGCTGTTCCGCCATGTCATGTACAACCTGCGGGGCGGGTTCCTGGTCCGTCCCATGGGCATCGCGCTGGTACTCGGTTGCGCCGGCGCGCTGTTGTCGTGGCTGGAAGAGATCGATCCCTCCCTCAGCGGCTGGGTTCCCAGCGTCGTCTTCCCCTCGCATGCCGATCCCCAGGTGGCGCAGATCATCCTCGCCGGCATCGCCGGGTCCATCATGACCGTGGTGTCCATCGTGTTCGCCATCCTGCTGATGACGCTCACGCTGGCTTCCATGCAGTTTTCTCCGCGCATCATCGTCAGCTTTTCGCGGGACCGCGTGACGCAGTGGACCCTGGGCATCTTCCTGGGCACGTTTCTCTACTGCACGGCCGCCCTGCCCGCGGCGCGATCCCTGCCGCACCCGGTGGCGCCGGTGGCCACCGTGCTGGGCGCCATCCTGCTGGCCATCGCCTGCGTGGGCTGGCTGCTTTTCTTCATTCACCACATCTCCCAGGCCATCAGCGTGAACTTCATCGTGGACCGCATCGCCTCGGAAACCGAAGCGGTGATCGACGATACGATGCCGTGGCCGCGCCGGCCGGTGCGAGTGGCCCACACCGGCGCGAATCTGGAAGGGCTGGCGGGAACGGTGGTGCTGAGCGGCGCTTCCGGCTACATCCGTTTCATCGACACCGCGCGGCTGGTCTCGCTCGCGAAGACGTATCATGTCAGAATTCGCGTTCATCGACGGGTGGGCCAGTTTGTTCCGGCCGGAACCCCGCTGGTGGTGCTGTCCAAAAGCGGCAGTCTGCCGGACGAAGCCATCGCCGAGTTTCGCAGCGCCTTCGATTCGGGGCCTTCCCGAACCCTGCAGCAGGACGTGGAGTTCGGGGTCCTGCAGATTGTCGACATCGCGTTGAAGGCAATCTCGCCGGCGGTCAACGATCCCACCACGGCCATCGGTTCGGTGGATCAGTTGAGCCGTATCCTGATCCGGTTCGCCTCGCGGGAACTGCCCGAGTCTCTCCTCTACGACCCGCCCGGCGTTCTTCGCGTGGGCATCCCGTGGGTCGATTTCGAGGGACTTCTCAATTCGGCGTTCGAGCAGATCCGCATGTACTCGAGGACCGATGTGGCGGTCAGTCTCCGTCTGCTGCGCGCGCTGGCCGACATCGCCATCACCACGCCGGATGCGGACTACCGGCGTGCGCTCGGCGAGCTCGGCCGGCGGGTGGTGGCCGGCTGCGCCGAACGGCTGGCCGACGACGAGATGAAGAATCTGCGCGCCCGGCTGGCCACGCTTGAAGAGGTTACTCGTCCCGCCGGGCAGGCGGCCACGCGGCCAGCGCCGTGATCGGCGGCTCCCGCTCAGCCTTGCGGCTGTAGCACCGTCGGAGTATGATCATACCGAGAGTATGAAATGCCTGACGTTGAACGTGTGACCGTCACCCTGCCGAATGATCTCGTCAGAGACATTGACCGGCGTGAGAAGAACCGCAGCAAGTTCGTCGCCGAGGCCGTTCGCCGCGAGCTTGATCGTCGCCGCCGCGCGGAACTTCGTCGATCGCTGCAGAATCCTCACCGCGAAAGCGTTGAACTCGCCGAACAGGGACTCGAGGAATGGACGCGCGGATTGCCCGAGGAAGATGCCGGGGCGCTCGTCGACAGCAGCGCTGGCAGGGCGGTTCGGTGGGTCCCCGGAGAAGGCTGGGTGGAGGGCCGCGAGTGAGGCTCGGCCGCGGTGCAGTCGTTGTGGTGGAACTCGACCCCACAATCGGCCACGAACAGCATGGCGTCAGGCCCTGCGTCGTGGTGAGCGACCCGGATGTCATCAGCGACCAGCGCTTTCCGCTCGTGTGCGTAGTGCCAGTGACCGGGACTCCGGGCGAGGGACTCCTTTATCCGCTCCTCGCGCCCGGTCAGAGCGGTCTCGCCCGGCAGTCCTTCGCGCTGATCGACCAGTTGCGATCAATCGACAAACGGAGGATCCGGCGTGTGTTCGGTGAACTTGCGCGGGACGAGATGACGGCCATCGATGAGGGCTTGGCGGCCTTCCTCGGCCTTGCCGGCCGGCTTCAAGGCGCGGACGCGCCGCCCGTCCAGTGAAACTATCGAAACAGCAGCAGATCCAGACTGAACGTCACTCGCATCGCTTCCACCGGCCGCGATCGCATCGGGCGATAGACGGAAAGCAGGACATCGTGAACGGCGGCGGCGTCGAGGTCTGCCGTGGTGGTCACGCGGCGTTGATCGACCAACGTGAAGCCGGGCGCGAATGTCTCGACGGTTCGGGCGGTGCGATCGCGGCCCGCGCCGCGCAGCTCGATGAGATCGTCGGGGGCGGGAAGGGCGACAAGGAGGCGCCCGTCGTCGCCGAGGACGCGCCGGAATTCGCCCGCGTTCATGCGCGCCGTGATCGAGAGGACGATCGAGAACGCGCCGGCGGCATATGGCACGAAGCGGTCGGCATTGGCCACAATCCACTCGCATTCGGGGTACCGCCGCGCCGCGGCTTCGATGGCCGGAACCGAGATGTCCACGCCGTGCGCGCCGAATCCGCTCTGGCGGGCGAGGGCGCCGAGGTAGAAACCGTCGCCGCAGCCGGCATCCAGAACGACGTCGCCCGCCGATGCGGCCATCATCTCCGCAATCGCGTCGAGCAGCGGCGCGGTGACGCCCAGATCGTGCAATCGCCGGCGGCCCGCGACGGCAGCGGCGGTATCGCCCGGCCACTTCGATCGCCGGTCCTGCGGCTGCAGCAGGTTGATGTATCCGCTGCGCGCGACGTCGAAGGAATGCCCGCGCTCGCAGACCAGCCGCCGCTCCTCGCGCACCAGCGGCATGCGGCAATCGCGGACGGGGCAGAGGAGCATCGGTTCAGCCCGCTGCGAACCCAATCACCAGATGAAGGCCGGCGGCGTGGGCGAACGCCCGAAAATCCCGGTCTCGCGTGAGCAGAGGGGTGCCGCGATCGATGCAGCTTTGGGCGATCAGGGCATCGCCGAGGCGCGTCTTGCGGCGCTTTGCCAGCACCTTCGCGCGCAGCTCGCCGGCCCGTTGCCAATAGCCAGGCCGGACCTCGATGAGAGGCAGCTCGGAGAGAGTTTTTGCGACCTTTGCGGGAAGCTTCGGGTCGCTCAACAATTCGGCGAGCACAACGGGCGCCATGAGCACCTGACGGTCCTGCAGCGCCCGATCGAGCAGGTCCGCGTCCTCGCCGCCCTCTCCCTGGAGGAAAGCGATCCAGGTGCTGGTGTCGGCCGCGATCATCGGTCGGTCTTCAACTCAGCCAGCGTGCGCGTGAAGCGAACCCTGCCGCGGAGTTGGCGCAGCCGCGCGTAGGTCTGCGATGCGGCGACCAGCTCGAGGCCGGTGCGAACGGTCTGGGTGACGCCGCTGCCGCTGGCGCGTTGCGCCTTTTCGAGAAGCTCCGGCGGCACCTCGACGGTGATCTTGCGCGCTGTCCGCATGACGGCTCAGGATACCATAGCCGATACCAGTATTGAGTATGGTCTTACGGCCCACAGGCAGGCGGCGGACGAGTGTGTTCTGTCCGCTTCTTCTGCATACTCATCCAGTACCCGGTCCGACAGGTATGCGACGTGCTTCTGAGAAGCGACTTCGCGAAGACTGTCATAAGAGAGGTACGTGCAACTCTCGGCCAACGGCCCCCTGTCCAAAAGCGAGAAGACCGGACGGCGAATCTCGTTGAATGCCTTGTCCCGCTTGGCGAGGGGAGCCACGATGTGAAGTTTGATGTCCATGTTTGGCTGAAGGGCCAACAGGTCCGCCATACGCAGAATGCCTGAGTAGACCGAAGTTGTGTGCTCAACCTCGAAGGCCCTCACGATCGATCGCCCACGAAGCCATAGCACGTCTATAATCCCTTTTCAGATTCCGCGGATGACATCAGAGGAACGTTTGGATCGACCCTCGCGATTTGGTTTCGCAGGGCGCCTGGCGTCCAAGGCCCGTCGTCTTGATATTCGGGTGTGTGTGGCTCCAGCACAAGCAGCTACTTGATTCTGACCACGTCGCCGGGCCCGATTGACGCAAGGGCCGAGATCGCGGCGGGCACAAGTAGTTCCAAATCGCGCAGACGGTTCGTTGGACCGCAGAGAATTACCAGAGAAATCCTCCGTACAGCGAAGTTCTGTTGATCGGGAATATTCTGGTCGACGGTAATGAGAACATCGAACCCCGCAACCTCGGCAGCCTCCAGCAGGCGGCCGTTCTTCAGTCCCGCCAGGTTGGCGAATCGAGCCGTTTGGCAGTCGTGGTCTGGGAACAGAAACCGTAGACGCTCGTCAACGCACTCGTCGATCAGAAGCCGCATCAACCGTGCGCGAGCAACAGTTGCCGAGCTTGTTCCAGCGCTTCCAGGGCCAGAGCGCGGGGAACGGTCGGGAATCCGACCAGGAACTCTTCCAGCGTGTCGCCGCCCTCCAGGTAGTCGAACATAGTCTGGACGGGCACGCGCGTCCCTCGGAACACGGGAACGCCGTGCATCGTCTCCGGATCTCGGGTGATCGCTTGCGCCACGCTTTCATTGTCTCTCAACCAGGATGCATTAGCATGGTCTCTTATGACCCGCCGTTCTTCTCTTCCCTTCTTCCTGCTAGCCGTCAGTCTCCGCGCCCAGGCGCCGGACCCCAGCCTCAGCGCCCGCCTCGACGACAAGATCTCCTCCGCGCTGGCGGCCAGCGGCGCTCCCAGCGTCTCCGTTGCCGTCGTGCAGAACAAACAGCTCATCTACGCGAAAGCGTTCGGCAAGGCCAACCTCGCCGCCGACAAAACGGCCGACGCCACCACGCGATACGCCGTCGGGTCCATCAGCAAACAGTTCACCGCCGCGGCCCTGCTGCTGCTCGCGGAACAGGACAAGCTGTCGCTCGACGACAGGGTGTCGAAGTACTCCCCGCAACTGACGCGCGCCGGCGAAATCACCATCCGCGAGCTGCTCTCGCACACCTCCGGTTACGAGGACTACGCGCCGCAGGATTACATGATTCCGGAGTGGACCAAACCCACCACCCCGCAGGCCATTCTCAAGGAGTGGGCGGGGAAGCGGCTGGACTTCGAACCGGGCACGCGCTGGCAGTACAGCAACACAAACTACGTGGTGGCCGGGGTGATTCTGGAAAAGGTCGCCGGCCAGCCGCTGGTCGCGTTCCTGGAGAGCAGGATCTTCCGCCCGCTGGGCATGACCAGCGCCGGTGACTGCTTCGCCGCGCCGAACGCGAACGACGCCACGGCCTACACGCGCAACGCCATGGGACCTTCGCGCCCCGCACTGCGCGAGGGCCTGGGCTGGATGTTCGCGGCCGGCGAGCTGTGCATGACGCCGGCGGACCTGGCCCGCTGGGACATCGCCTTCCTGGAGAAGCGCGTCCTTTCCCTGCATTCCTGGGGCGAGTTCACCCGCGAAGTGAAGCTGAAGGACGGCAAGCCCGCGCACTACGCGCTGGGCCTTTCCATCGGCGAGCTCGACGGCGTGCCGGAGATTTCGCACGGCGGCGAGGTCTCCGGTTTTCTGGCGAAGAACGAGCTGTTCCCGGGCAAGGACGTGGCGGTGGCGGTGCTGTCGAATTCCGATGGGGTGAGCCTCAGCGGGCCGCTGGCCGATCAAATCGCGCGGCTGGTGCTCGCGGCCGGTCCCGCACCGGCGCCTGAAACCGAGCTGCGCCGCGTACGCGAGGTGCTGGAAGGGTTGCAGCAGGGCCACATCGACCGGGCGCTGTTCACCAGCAACGCCAATTCGTACTTCACCGGCGAGGCGCTGGAGGACTACCGGACGTCGCTCGCGCCGCTGGGGAAACTGCAGACGGTGACGAAGCGCACGGAGCAGCTCCGCGGCGGGATGACGCATCGCACCTACGAGGCGCAGTTCGAGAAGAAGAGCGTGCTGCTCAACATCTATGTGATGCCGGGGGGCCGGTTCGAGCAGTTTCTGGTGGTGGATCGCATTTGACCCGGACCTCGTGGGGCAGGCCGGACCAGGGGCGAAGCAGCAGTGGTCTCCTTATCCGCGGATAAGGCCGGCGTTTGTCTTTCGCCCGTGGTCAAGCCTGCGCGGGGCTCTCAGCCCCGCCCTCGCGGTCTCCGTCACTCGCCGCGACAAGCCGTTTTCATCCGGTTCGGTGGCCGAAACGGACACGCGGCGGAAGCCGCGTTTTTGCGGTGTGACCTTCCCCGTCAGCGGCCGATGGCGGCGTTCAGCGAACCCTGGCGGTAGCCCTCCAGGTCGAGAGTGACGTAGTGGAACCCGAGCGGCTTGAAGATGGCCGTGAAGGCGCGTGCCATGTCCGCCCTCAGCGCGCGGTCCAGCTCGTCCGGGGCCACTTCAATGCGCACCAGGTCGCCGTGAAAGCGGACGCGAAACTGGCGGAAGCCGAGGGCGCGAATCGCTTCTTCGCCCAGCTCCACTGTCTTCACGTTTTCCACCGTGACCGGCGTGCCGTAGGGGATTCTCGAACTGAGGCAGGCCGAAGCGGGCCGGTCCCAGGTCTCGAGATCAGCCATGCGGGAAAGCTCGCGAATCTCCGCCTTGCTGAGCCCGGCCTCCACCAGCGGCGCCTTCACCTGGTGAATCCCGGCAGCCTTCTGGCCGGGGCGGTAATCGCCGAGGTCGTCCATGTTCACGCCGTAGACGATGTGCTCGAAGCCGCGCGCGCGGCCCACTTCGGCGAGGCAGGTGAACAACTCGTCCTTGCAGTGGAAGCAGCGGTCCGGGGCGTTCCTGACGTAATCCGGGTTTTCGAACTCGTGCGTGGCGATGTACTCGTGGCGGATGCCGTGGTCGCGCGCGAAGCGCTCGGCGTCGCGCTTGTGCGATTCGGGAATGGAGGCGGAATCGGCGGTGATGGCGATGGCGTTTTCGCCCAGCGCGCGGGTGGCGGCCCAGGCCAGATACGCCGAATCCGTGCCGCCGGAGTAAGCCACCAGCACGCGGCCCATGGCGCGCAGATCCGCGAGCAGCTTCTCCTGTTTGGCCTCGAGTGCGGCCAGGTCCAGAGCGGCAGGTGGACCGAGACTGACCAGCGTCGCCATCTTTAATTAGTATAGAGGGACACGCCGCGGCGGCCACGACCTGGAGCACTTGCGGCTTCTGAAGTTCGCCTATTACATCCTGGCCGGCATGAGCGGCGTGGCCACGCTGTTCGCCACGCTCTGGATCGTCATGATGGGAACCATCTTCACCATGATCCCGGCCGGCTCAAACGCTCCACCGCCGTTTGTGGGATTCATCTTTCTGGGATTCGGAGGCCTGATCGTCACCCTTGGCGTCGGCGGCACGCTGCTGACCTTCTTCACCGGGCGCAACCTCGCCCAACATCGCCACCGCATTTTCTGTATCGTAGTGGCAGTGCTGGCCTGTCTCAGCGTCCCCTGGGGCACGGCCATTGGCGTCTGCACCTTGATTGTGCTGAACCGCCCCGGCGTGAAGACTTTGTTCGAACCTGCGCCACCGCTACTGCCGGTCCAGCCGCTCTGACGGTACCTGCCAGTACACCAGCAGCGTTCCCGCCAGCGGTAAGACGGCGAGCGCCAGACAGACCGGCGCGAAGCCGTATCGCTCAATCCCCAGCCCCAGCGGCTTTGACACCAGCGCCTGCATCACACCATAGGAGAACACCAGCGCGGAGACTCCGAAGGCGGCGCGGCCGGCAGCAAGCGATTTCCAGCGGAGGTGTATCACCACCCAGGCAGATCGACGAGACAATCACCGTACTGGACCTGGCCGGGGCGTAGCTATCGGCCCGGCATAGCTGACGTCACGGGCTCGCGCCACGAGCCACGACGATCTCTCTCGCCAGGGTGTTTGAGTTTGCTCTTAGTTCCTGCTTACGGACGGATTGCGGACGGCCCCCGCGTAGGAATCCTCGACTCTGGTAGACTTACCCTTGACGCGTGCAGGACGCGTCCTGTCCGCGGAAAGAGCCGCGCCCACCTGCCTCTTTGAGACGTCACTCTGAGTTGACCCTCTTTCGCCTGTCATGCGGACCAGGCATACGAAGGAGGCAGTCTTGAATCTCGATCAACAGAGGAAGCAGGCCCGCGAACTCCTGCGGGCGATTCGGGCCGGAAACGAAGACGCGGTCTCTCGCCTGCGGCGCCACGACAGCCGCTGGACGACGTCAGACGAAGCCACCGTGCGTCAACTGGCCGCTTTGCACGACGCGCAGTTCGTCCTGGCTCGTGAACAGGGGTTCGCCAGTTGGCCCAGGTTGAAGGCCTATGCTGAGCCTTCATTGCGTTCCCGCCACACGCGTTTGTTCGTCGCCGATGTGGCATGGATCACGGATCGGGTTCATGGCTTGTTGCGAACGCGCCTCTCGGCCGGACCGGCGGCGTTGGAACAGATTCGTGAATGGCATCCGCGCTTTGCCGATCGAACGGACGAGGAGATTCGACAGGCTCCATTCACCGAGGAGGACGCCCGGCTGGTCTACGCACGAGAGCACGGGTTCGAAACCTGGGACGATCTGATAAGCCGGGTGAATCTACTGGCATCGAGAACGGACACGGCCACTACCGAACCGTTCATGGCGGCCTTCGGCGCGCTGCAGTCTGGTAATGTTGCCGGCTTCGAAGCTCTGTTGCGCGCGAATCCCCGCCTGGTCAATGAGCGCGGGACCAACGGCAACACGCTGCTGAATCTCGCCGTCAGCTTCGCCGGCAAGCCGGACTGGAAAGGCGGTGTGTCCGCGATCGAGGCGCTGCTGTTGGCAGGTTCCGGCGTAAATGATGCGAACGATCGCGGCTGGACGCCGCTCCATGCGGCTGCCTACGCCAATCAACCGGAGATTGCGGGCATCCTGCTTGCGAAAGGCGCGGCCCTGGATGCGGAAGCGCACGGCGCAGGCGGCACTCCCCTGATCGCTGCGCTGTTCTGGGGGCATCGCGAGGTCGCCGATTTGCTGGGACGCCATGCAGTAGCCCCAGGCAATCTTCGCGCGGCGGCCGGGCTGGGCATCTCCGAATTAGTGGAGGGTTGCTTTACCGGCGAGCGCACCCTGACACCCGAAGCCGGCGCCGCCCGAGGCTTCTATCGCCCGCATAGCGGGTTCCCGGATTGGCAGCCGTCGACAGATCCGCAGGAGGTGCTCGACGAAGCACTCGTGTGGGCGTGCAAGAGCAATCGCGTAAGCGTGTTAGAGCGCCTCGTGCGAGCCGGCGCGCGGCTCGATGCCGACCCCTATCGAGGTACTCCGCTGATTTGGGCCGCAGCATGCAACCGCACAGAGGCTGCCGCTTGGTTGTTGAATCACGGCGCCAACGTCAACCAGAAGGGTACCTTCGGCGGGTTGACGCACGATCAAGGCATTACCGCACTCCATATTGCCGCTCAATGTGGACACATGCCGATGGCGGAGCTTCTGGTCGAACGCGGCGCCGATCGATCACTCAAAGACGATCTTTACGACGCAACACCCGAAGGCGGCGCGACATACCTTGGGCAGGTCGAGGTGCGAGACTACCTGCGCTCGCTTGCGGTGTAGCCGATCGCTGAGTCCCGCACCTGCCAGTAAACCAGCAGCGTTCCCGCCAGCGGTAAGACGGCGAGCGCCAGGCAGACCGGCGCGAAGCCGTATCTCTCAATCCCCAGCCCCAGCGGCTTCGAGACCAGCGCCTGCATTACACCATAGGAGAACACCAGCGCGGAGACCCCGAAAGCGGCGCGGCCGGCCCCATACAGGTCCACCGGGATGGTGTACAGATTGGTGCTCCACGCCGCCACCAGGAACAGGCTGAGGGACATGCCAATGGTCGCCGTCAGGGGCGTTGGCGTCCACGGAATGGCTGCCGTGATAATGGCCAGCGACGAACCCGCCAGACAGGCCCGCTTACGCGCCGCCACCGCACCCATTCCGCCGCGAATCCAGCGCCAGGAGAGCGAGCCACCGGCGAACGCGCCCAGCCACGCGGCCACCGGCACCGCCCACGAGTAATGCGCCGCCTGCGGGGGAGCGAGATGATGCACGCGCACCAGATACGGTGGCGCCCAGTTGGTCCACAGGCTGTAGACGGTCATGCCGAGCGCGTTGGCCGCCATCAGGGCCCACAGCCGCGGGTCGCGGATCTGTCCAGCCGTGTTGGCATTCCGAATTGCGCCCACCCGTTCCACGGCGGCCGGGATGGCGCGTGAGGTGGCCAGCCAGAGCGGAATCCACAGCAGACTGGCGATGGCGGCGGCGAAGAACGTCCCGCGCCAGGAGTAGTTGTAGGCGAAGAAGACGGTGAAGGCGGGCGCCAGACCGGCGCCGATGCTGATGCCAAGCTGCTGCGTGGCTGCCCCCAGCGCCCGCTCCTCCGGCAGCAGATACATGCCGCTGACTTTGGCCTGCGCGGAAACGCCGGCCGCTTCGGCAATGCCCAGCAGCGCGCGCCAGAACAGCAGCTCATGAAACGAGTGGACGGCGCCGGTTCCAAAGCTGGCCACGGCCCAGACGGCCACCGCCAGCGACATGCCTGCGTTCAGGCCCACGCGGTCCAGAAACCAGCCCATAAACGGCGCGCTCAGTGCGTAGGCCACGGAGAACACGGACAGCAGAAGCCCGTAGCCGGAGTAGTCCAGCGTAAAGCCGGGGTGCGCGGGCGACGATGCGCTGGAGGTTCGCCAGACGTCCACCATGGTGGCCAGGATCTGACGGTCCAGGTAGTTCAGGGCAGCCGAAAAGACGAAGACGGTGACCGCGACCCAGCGCAGCCGCAATGACGAGGACACCCTGCGATTCTATACGAAAAGGCCCGCGACTCCGGGAATCGCGGGCCGGTTCGATCCCCCGCCGCTCGCCTTTCTCACTCCGTGCTCCATGCCGGGCGCAGCGGATAGACGTCGAGCGACAGCACCTTCGCTGCGCCGCCCGTGGCAAACAACTCCAGGCTGCGGTCATTGGCCTGCGGCAGGAAGCAGGCAGGGATCACCACTTCACCGTCGTTGCCGAAGGTCTCCACCGACGTGCGGTCCACAAGAATTCGGATCTTTACGCGACCGTCCCGCGGTGGCATCTCAGATCCAAACCGCCCGCTGCTCAGGACGTTGTCGCGGGGCGTTTCCTTAGCGGTATAGACGACCGTCCAGCCGCGGACCTTGAAGCCCACTTCCTTCGCGGCGCCGGGCGCGATCTCCGCGCGTATATCCCACAGGTCTCCCGTAATGCCGGCGAGCGGGTCTTCGAGGGGCTTCACTTCGAGGTCTTTCCAACTCCGCGGCATCTCCCGAAGCGCCTCGATTTCATGAATGGGCAGCGCGAGGAGGCGATACGAGTTGTACCCGTACCGGCGAAGCCTGAGCTCGTAAGGGCAGCTCATCTGCTGGTTGAAAGGCATGCCCGGGTACCGGCCATCCTTCATCCACGACATCTGCACCCGGCGATTTCGAGGCAAGTCACTGAAGGTCTGCACAGCATAGTAGTTTGCGCCGTGGCTCAACGGCTGCGTCATCACCTCCGGTATAAATCGCCTCCCGTCGAATGATCCCACCAGGTAGTTCGCATCGGCTCCGGTCCACACCCACCTAGTGACACCCGGTTCGTTCTCCACGGGCATCTCAAAGAAATCCGGGCACTCACCCACGCCCGGCACGCTGATCTGCTGCAGGATGGTCCACTTCCGGAGGTTGGAAGATGCCAGAAACCCGTACGTACTGCCCTCGAGATACAGCGCCATTATCCATTGCCGCGTCCCTTCGTGCCAGACCACCCTGGGGTCGCGATTGCCGCCTGCGATGTTCGGCACAACCGGGTTCCCCGCATACTTCGTCCAACTGCGGCCGCGATCGTTGCTATAAGCGAGGCACTGAGTGTAGGGCTGCCCCTTCGACTCCGGATTCGTTCCGCCGGCCGCGGTGTAGATCAGAACGATGGTCTTGTCCTCTCCTTTTTGAAACCCCGCTCGATTGTCGTGGTCCACCACCGCGGAGCCCGAGAACATGGTGCCCATCCGGTCGGGCTGCAGCGCATTTTCTATTTGCGTCCAGTGCACCATGTCCGGGCTCACGGCGTGTCCCCACGTCATATTGCCCCACTCCAGACCAAAGGGATTGTGCTGGAAGAAGAGATGGTACTCGCCCTTGTAATAGACCAAGCCGTTCGGATCATTGATCCAGCCTGTTTTTGCGCTGAAGTGAAACTGCGGACGGTATTCCTCCCGATACGGAGGCTGCTGTCTCGAAGCGGAGACGGCGCGCACGGCCGCAACCGCGGCGAGCCGAGAGAATTGTCTGCGGTTCATGCTGATGGGTCGCCTCAGGTGACCGGTTGAGGTTCCTGCACTTCCCAGAGTACCAGGACTGAATGAAAAGGCCCGCGACTCCGGGAATCGCGGGCCAACGGGCTGTGCGGGAGGAGGAAACTTTCTAATCGGCTAATCGGTGGGACGGCGCTTGAGCGTCGGACGGTCTTCGTCGTCGCCCTTGCTGGTCTTGTCGCCGCTGTCGGGGTCCACCGTGCCCGTGCCCGAGCCGGGTGTGCGGCGCAGCGTGGGCTTGTTCAAATCTTTCTCGTCGACCTTTCGGCGGTTGTGCATGGCCAGCAGGCGGCCCTTCACGTCGTTGAACTCCGATGTGGTCACCACGTACTCGGGCTTGGCCTTCAGATACGCCTGAATGTGCTCCTGAGCCACCTTGATGCGGTCATCCGTCATGGGGTGCGTGGAGAACACCTTGGCCATGGTGCCCGGCTTCTTCTTTTCCATCGCCTGAATCTTCTCGAAGAAGTCCACAAACGCGGTGGGGTCGTAGCCGGCCTTATACATGTACTCGAGGCCCAGCAGGTCCGCTTCGGCCTCGAAGGCGCGCGAGAACTGCAGGAAGCCCATGGGAATCATCACGCTGGCGGCCTGGCGGGCGCCATAACCGGCCCACCCACCCATGAACCACAGCGGAATGGTGGCCAGATTCGCGATCTCGCCGCGAGTCGCCTGACGGGTGCCATGGCGGGCGGCTACATGACCGATCTCGTGGGCCATCACTCCGGCCAGCTCCGCCTCCGTATCCGCCTTCATGATGAGGCCCGTGTACACGAAGAAGAACCCGCCCGGCAGCGCGAAAGCGTTCACGTCCTCGCCGTCAATCACCTTGATGGTGAACGGGACCTTCGCGTCCGAGTTCCGCACCAGGTTCTGACCAATGCGGTTCACGTACTCGGCGATCACCGGATCGTCGACGATTTTGGCCTGCTTTTCCACTTCCTGGGCGAGCTGCTTGCCGATGGCGATTTCTTTCTCCAGAGAGTAGAAGTTAACCCCTTTGCCCACATCGCGATTGCCGATCTGGTCGGGGTCTTTCTCTTTGTTGTCAGCGAAACTGGGTGTGCCGAGCGCCGCCGCCAGCATCACACCGAAAACGAGGGAGAGGATTCTACGTGCCATTGGTTCTCCGGGCGCGGGCCTGGTTCAAGTATAAACCTTCATTCATTTAACGTATAGTCGTCTCCATGGGTTTCGTGTTTCCAGAGGGGGCGTTGCGGGACCAGTACCGGCCGGAGTTCCCGGTGGCCGAGCGCCTGATCTACCTGAATCATGCGGCCGTTTCGCCGCTTCCGCGCCGGGTTGCCGAGGCCATGAAGCAGCTTGCCGACGACTCCTGCCAGTTCGGCTCGCTCCACTACGATACCTGGCTGGCCGCCTACGAGGGGGTGCGGGTGGCCGCCGCCCGCCTGGTGGGGGCGAGCCGCGACGAGATTGCCATCGTAAAGAATACCAGCGAAGGGATTTGCACCGTTGCCGGAGGGCTGGAATGGAAGCCCGGCGACCGGGTGGTGGCCTTCCGGGAGGAGTTTCCCGCCAACTTCAATCCCTGGAAACGGCTGGAGGCGAAGCGCGTGCAGGTGGAGTGGCTGTCCATCACCGATCCCCTGGACCGCGTGGAGGAGGCGTGCCGGGGAGCGAAGCTGCTGGCGGTCAGTTTTGTCCAGTACCTGAGTGGATTGCGGGCGAATGTCAAGGCGCTGGGGGAGATCTGCCGGAGCCGCGGGTGCTTCTTCTTCCTGGACGCGATTCAGGGCCTCGGCGCACTGCCCCTCGACGTGGAGGAAGCGCACATCGACGCTCTGGCGGCGGATGGCCACAAATGGCTGCTGGGGCCGGAGGGTTGCGGCGTGCTCTACGTCCGGCGCGAGTGGCAGGAACGAATCGAACCGCTCGAGTTTGGCTGGACCAATACCGCGCACTTCGCCGACTATTCGTCGCGGGACCTGACCCTGCGCGGCGATGCCGGACGCTACGAGTGCGGCACGCTGAATACGATTGGGTGCTTTGGATTGCGGGCGGCGCTGGAGTTGATCCTGGAAGCCGATCCGGCACGCATTGCCCCCCTGATCCTGGCGCGTGCCGATGAAATCGCCGCGGGGGCGCTGGCGAAGGGGTACGAAGTGCTGGGCGACCGCCGTCCGGAAGCCGCGTCGGGAATTGTGAGCGTTCGCCATCCGTCTCTGGACAGCCGCCTCATTGTCCGCGATTTGAACGGCAGGGGCATCAGTGCGGCTCCCCGGCAGGGATGGATTCGCTTCTCGCCGCACTTCTACATCAGCCCCGAGGAGATCGCCAGAGTGGTGGAGGCCCTGCCCGGGGCGTAGAGGGGGCTGGAGCGCCGCCGCACATGGTCATCGGCGTGGACCCGACGACGCTGCGGTGAGCCGCATGGCGTAGACGGCCAGATTGGCGGCGCACACTGCGATTCCCAGGGTGATCAGCAGCCAGGCGGGAATGTCCGGGTACACGATGGCATCGAGGTAGTGCAGGAGGAATCCGCCCTGGTACGGGTCGACGCCGGCCTTCGTCTCGAGGAACTGCTCCAGGAGGGTGAGCGGGCACGGCCAGGGACCCGCTTCAACCGCGATCCCCCAGATCAGCGACGCCAGGTGAATGCCCGTTAGGATGCGGCGGCCGCGCGTCCAGAGGAAACCGATCGCCACCCACACGATCCAGCTCAGATGCACCATGAGGACGATGTTTGCCAGTGTCGAGTACACTGACCTTTATTGTGCGTTCTTCGGGACTTGCGCCGCCGGGCGAGGCGGGATTGGCTTCGTTTTGCCGGGCGGCGTCGCGGGCGGCCTGGGCCTCCAGCTTGCGGCCGGTCTGGAGCTGTTTCACGGCCCGATAGCCGGTCCGCTCGGCGGCCGCGGCGTGGCGCTGGAGGACGAGGAAGGCCCCGGCCATGTCGTTCAGCAGCAGGCTCCTGAGGGTGCCTTCGTGGTCGGTAGAGGAATGGCAGGCGGCCATGTCGTCGATCATGTCGGCTTCGATGCGGCGGACGCGGGCGAGACGCCAGTGGGACTGGGCGATTTCCATGACCAGGATGTGCTCGTAGACGTTGGTGGGCGCGAAGGTGCGGGTGAGCTCGGCGAGCAAATCGTCGAAATCGTCCTGATTTTCGCTGGTGAGGACGCGAAAGCGGGCGGAGAGGCCGTGTTTGAATGAGTTGGCGCTGGAGCGAGCCTTGCCTTCCGGGGTACGGGGGCCGGTGCTGTTGAGGGCGTTTCGGCGATTGGCCTGGATTTGGGATTGGGTGGTCATGACGCCCCGACGGTAGCATGGGGCGAGGTGGGCTTTTCGGGGTTGAGGGGTGGAAGTGGTGTGGAATGTGCGGCTTGAGGGGGGCGGGTTGTTGTCATCGCCTGATGCGGGGGGCAGGAGTTGAGCGTTTGGGTGCCAGAGGGAGGCGTTTATTGTCGCCGTCGTACGCGGCCAGAAGCAGGTCGGCGGGCACAAGCCAACTTCTCGTTCGCTATCCGGCTTACGGCTCGTCCCTTTCGTCGAGTGGCCGCGATCCGGCGGGGTTCCTGGAGCATATTCGCCGAGGGCATTGACCGCTTCTGCTTTCTCATGATCTAATTTCAGCCAAACCGTCTCGCGATCTCGTGACCGGACCTCTCCGATCCTGAAGCGGAGAATGCGCATACTGGAGAGTGCAATGCAAAAGAACACGTTCCGTTTCCTGGCGTTAATACTCACCCTACAGGCGGTCTTCCCCGGCGCAGCCTGCCTGGCAGAAGCGCAGGCGGAGAAAGTTCCCTATCCGGCCATGGCTTCGGTGGATCAGTATTTGGTGCCGGACGAAGATACCGAAATCGCGCTGGCGCGCAGTGCTGCTCCACCATCCATTTCGGGCGCTGCTGAAGTAATGGTGCTGGGACGGAAGGCATACACAACCGCAGTGAAGGGCAGCAATGGCTTTCTGTGTCTGGTGGAACGATCGTGGGGCGCCGCCACCGATGACCCGGAATTCTGGAATCCCAAAGTGCGTTCCCCCATTTGCTTCAATCCGCCGGCCGCAAGAACCTTTGTGCCCATTTTCCTGATGAAGACCAAACTGGTGCTGGCGGGCAAATCGAAGGCGGAAATCGCTCCGGCCATCGCGTCAGCGCTGAATCGGAAGGAACTGCCACCGCTGGAGCCCGGAGCCATGTGTTACATGATGTCGAAGCAGCAGTACCTAAACGACCGCGGCAGGAGCTGGCATCCACATGTGATGATTTTTGTTCCGGGCGACGCGGCGGAAAGCTGGGGAGCCAATCTGCCGGGCTCGCCGGTTATAGCGGCGGACGACCCTGAAGAACGAGTGACTATCTTCATGATCCTGGCCGGCGAATGGTCCGATGGGACACCGGGTCCGCAGGCTATGCACTGAACCTGGGGTTCGCAGGATCAGCGCACGGCTGAAGACCGCGCGCCAACCTCCGGATCTCTTATGTTCTGGCGGCCCTGAGGGAGATTGTCAGCAGGGCATTGCCGCTAGAAGAATTCCGACTGGCCTAAACCTGACGCCCTCGGCCGATTGGCGATTGCTTCGATTATCGGGGTGATGTTCGGTAGATCGCGAGACCTGCTTTTCATCAAGCGTTTTGCCCCATGTCTCAAAAGTTCCTCATTGCCAGTCGCCGATTCAGGAGAACCTCCATAAACGGCAGCGAACAAGGGAAGTCCCATCCTCAAGCAGTCACGACCCGCTTCTATGCTTCCACCGGTGCTTCGCGCCTCGATCAAAACCATCGCCCGTGAGAGACCACAGATTGTCTTGTTTCTCTGCATCGCATGCGAAATGCTCCACGGGAGATTCGGGCCGAACTCGCTGACTACGAGGGTACGGCTTTCGTCCCATACATCGCGAATGTCCTTCTTCACACGGAACCGGAGAATGCCTTCCGCTAATACGACTGTGGTTGTCCCTCCTGCTGCCAAAGCCGCACGATGCGCGTTCATGTCCACACCTGCGGCAAAACCGGAAACGATGTTGATCTTCTCGTTTGCGAGCAACGTAGCGGAGTCGCGAGCCGTCGCCATGCCTTTCTCGCTCGCCTCCCGCGAACCGCAGAAGCCCACGGACACGCGGTTGAGCAATTCGGGGTTGCCCATGCACAGCAGGAGTACCGGCGCCGACTCCCCGACCGCACTTCGGACCCCTTCCGGGTAGTCAGGATCGATAATTGAGAGAACACGGACGTTGTGCTTCAGCAGCTCATCCCAATGGTGCTTGACCCGATCACGGCACTCGGGAAGAGCTGCAATCTGGGCCGGCGTAAGCACGCTTTCAATGAGGCGGTCTGCCATCACGGGAATCTCGGGCGTGTTGCGCCAACGCTTTATGAGCCTGCGAACCCGGCCCGGGCCGACCCCGGGAGCGTCGAGCAGCGTCATCAGATCGAATGCATGAGCTGCCATACCTATGTTTTCCCACCAATGTTGTCGTCATTGCGGCACGTCTTCTCGCAGGCTAGGCCGAAGATCTTCTTCGCACCTGCCTGCAGCAACAGGAGGCCGCAATAGTTCATGCTGACCCCCGACTGGTAGAGATCGTCTAGCAGCAACACGTGCCTGTCCGTGAACACGCCGTCGTCCACCTCGATGGTCCCAAGAAGTGTATCAAGTTTCTGGGCCAGGGGAAGGCCCTTGATCGAATCTCGCGGCGCGCCAACGACGTGTTGACTGAGATCCTCGCGATCCCACTTCTCGCCAATGCGTTCTGCCAGATAGCGCGGCAGGTTGAAGGACTTCGACGGATCTGAGGGAGGCATCGCAACGATGCAGTTGGCTGATGAATAGCAGCTCATCGTGCTGAGAAAGTTCACGCAGTGCTCCGCGAGCTTGTCAGCGGCTTCTCTGGTTTGAGGGGTCGCCGCGCTCCCGCCGTAAGGCTTTGCCAGTCCCCGCAACGCACCGATTGCCGTTTGGGGCTTCTTTGGGTTGCCGCCCTCCCTGTCGTAATCGAGCGCAAAGGAAATGGCTAGAAAATCCTTCATTGCCACAGGATATCCGACCTTCTCGATCCAAGTTACCGCCTCCGCTGGGGCTTCCTGATCTCCCTCCGTGCCATTCAGAAAGATAATCAGCCTGTCCTCTTTGGCATGGTACGGGTGATGGTTGAGTTCACACATGCTGCCAAACGCGTTTTCATACGTACTGGCGAACGGGAGAATGATACGCCAGTTCTTATCGGGCTGTTCGGGGGCGTGAAGAGCATTCGGCCATTCCGTCCTCAGCTGCCTCCGTCCTACGTCCATGGATCGAATGTCGGCCTCGGTGAATTTTGCCTGGACGGGTGGTGGATCAAACCACGTGACGGGCACGAGGTGAGGCCCCCTTCGAGAAATCGACCGTGAACGACCGTCTGTTGTAGCGTACCCTACGCCCATTTTAGACTATCTAGGCGCTCCCCGTCAGTCAGTTCTGCCACCCGCCAGCGATTCCGCATCCGTAACAGTTGGGTGCGGACAAGCGGCGGTAACGAAAGGGATTCCGAGGCGTGGGGCGATCAGGGCAACTTCGGATGGCCATTGGGAGGCCCGGCGGGGTCGCGACG
>JBEKPY010000018.1:0-83837 GCA_049520275.1 Bryobacteraceae bacterium | reverse complement strand
TGGCGCCGCGTGGAAACGCGGCGGCGGCCAGGATTGGCCGCCCCACAAAGGAATCCTCCATCATACGCACATTCTGTTTTTAGATTTGCAGGCCCGTTCCAAAAGTTAAGTGCCATTGGGCTTTTGGCCTGCGGGGAGCCAGGCCCACTTCGAATCGTTCCAGGTTCTTGAAATCCGCTGAACTGTCGTGTTAGACTCCCTGCCAGGGTTGCACCTGCCCGTGAGGAGACCCGGGCTTGCCGTGAAACCGATCACTCGTAATCTGTGGGTTCTCGTATTCGGTCTTTGCCTGGCGCCGGCGGTACAGGGCCAGCAGGACCGCATCACCGCCCCCATCGAGGCCAGCCGCACGGTGGTCCTCGACAGCAGGGTCGCGCCTCTGGCGCTGGCGCAGCGAGGCGATGAGGGAGCGGTAGAGCCTTCCCGGCAGCTCCCCTGGATCACGTTGTTGTTCAAACGGACGCCCGCGCAGGAAGACGCGCTCACACGGCTGCTCACCGAACAGCAGGACCGTTCCTCGCCGAACTACCACCAGTGGCTCTCTTCCGGGGAATTCGCGGACCGCTTCGGCCTCAGCCAGAACGACGTCGAGAAGATCGCCGCCTGGTTGCGGGACCAGGGTTTCCACGTCGCGTACACGGCTCGGGACCGCGATTTCATTGCTTTCGGCGGTACGGCAGGACAGGTGCGAAACAAGTTTCACACGGAGATCCACCGCTATACGATCGATGGCGAACCTCACATCATGAACGCGACGGCGGCGTCCGTGCCGGCGGCTCTGGCGAGTGTGGTGCGGGAGATTCAGGGTCTCAACGACGTTCGAATGAAACCGGGAGTGCTGCGCGGAAAGCCGGCGGGACCCGTCGCCGACCGTCCGGACTATACCCACCTCGGCGCGCACTATCTCGCCCCGGACGATATTGCCACCATCTATGACATCACCGCACTGTACAATCAGGGGCTCGACGGCTCCGGGCAGAGCATGGTGGTGGTAGGGCAATCGAACGTCGACCTGGCCGATCTCCAGCAATTCCGCACAGAATTCAACCTGCCCGGCGGCGACCCGCAGATCGTGGAATGCTGCGCCGCGGATCCGGGGGAGACGGGAGGCGACAGCGAGGAGGAGGCGGATCTGGATCTGGAATGGACCTCGGCCGTGGCTCGCAACGCCAACATCATCTTCGTATACTCCACCACCACGGCTGTTGCCGTGCAATACGCCATCGATCAGGACTTCGCACCAGTGATCAGCGAAAGCTCCGGAGAATGCGAGGCGGCGGTTACCGCGCTGGGCTTCGCTCCCAGTTTTTTTGAGGACATGGCGCGCACTGCAAACGCCAAGGGCATTACGTGGCTGGCGGCCTCGGGCGACGAAGGAGCGGCGGGTTGCGACGTTGATACCAGCCTTGAAGCCTCGCACGGCCTGGCGGTGCAGTTGCCGTCGAGTGTTCCGGAGGTGACGGCCGTTGGCGGCACCGAGTTCAACGAAGGCTCGGGGACCTACTGGAGCGCCACGAACAACGCGAATTTCGAGTCTGCTACGGGCTACATCCCAGAGAAAGCGTGGGACGATACGACCGTCCTGCGCCTTTCCGCGGGGGGCGGCGGCGTGAGTACGCTTTACTCCAAGCCGCCATGGCAGACCGGTCCGGGCGTACCCGACGATGGGATGCGCGATGTGCCCGATGTTTCGCTCACTGCGTCACCGGAACACGATCCCTATGTGATCTACGACCATGACTTCGCCGCCGGCTTTATTTCGGTAGGCGGCACCTCCGCGGCCACTCCGGTGATGGCCGGCATCGTGGTGCTGCTGAACCAGTCCCTCGCGGCAGCCGCGCAACCGCCTGCGGGGAACATCAATCCGGCGTTGTACGCCCTCGCGCAGACCGGTTCCACCGTCACGCACACCAGTTCCACCATCTTCAACGACATCACGACGGGAAGCAATGAGGTCTTCTGCGTCACCGGCTCGCCCGATTGTGTCGATAACGTTGAAGGCTATCTCGCCGCCGCCGGGTACGATCGGGCAACCGGCCTCGGCTCGGTGGATGCCTTCAATCTTGTCATGGCCTACTCCCCGGCCATGTTCAACGACGTGCCGTCGAGCGCCACTTACTTTCAGGCGGCGAACCTGATGTTCGACTACGGGGTCACTACCGGCTGCGTGGAATCCAGCGACCCGGCCGCGCGCAGTTACTGCCCCGACGACAATGTTACGCGGCAGGAAATGGCAGCGTTTATTGTACGGGCGGTTACCGGCACTGTTACTCCGGCTATTTACAACACGACTCCCTATTTTCAGGATGTGCCGGACACGAATAACTTCTTCCCGCATATTCAGAAGATGATGGATCTGGGCATTACGACAGGCTGCTCGCAGAATCCTCCGCTGTTTTGCCCGACGAATACGATTCCGCGCTGGGAAATGGCGATATTCATGATCCGTGCGCGGCTAATGCTGTACGGGGCCAGTTTCACCACGTCCTCCACGCCGTACTTTGCCGACGTGCCGACGAATGTCGAGGGGAATGGGCAGCCGTTCCCGTTCATTCAGCGTGCGTATGAAGAGCACGTGACCAACGGCTGCGGGACCAGTCCGCTGGTCTACTGTCCGGATGAGCTGGTGACGCGGGGGCAGATGGCGTCGTTCATCATGCGGGCGTTGTTCAATCAGACGACGATTCTGGGGCCGACGGCGCCGGTGGTGACGGGAGTAAGTCCGAGTGCCGTGGCGGCGACTTCGGGCAGTCAGATCGCAGTGACCATTACGGGCGCGAACACGAACTTCCAGAGCGGAGATACCGTGACAGTGCCCAGCGGGATGCTGACGGTGAGCGACGTGGCGGTGAACTCGACGACCTCGATCGCCGCGACGCTGACCGTGAACGGGAACGCCGTGGCCGGGCCACAGGCGCTGGTGGTGACCAGCGGGGGGCAGAATCTCGCGCTCCCGCTGGCCATTCAGGTGGGCACGTATTGAGACTTACCACGACTTTTCAGCTCGTTTCATTGCTTTGCCGGTACTTCCGGAGTAACCTGTACAAATGCATATCGCCTATCGAATCCCGGCCGCAATCATCTTAGCGGTTTTAGCCAATCAGGCCGCCGTAACGGTCAAAACGCGGCCAGCGGCGGCGAGTCCGACGAACCACTCTGCTCCCAGCGTGAATGCGGACTACGGGAAGCTGCCCCTGGCCTTCGAGCCCAACATGGGCCAGACGGACGCGCGGGTGCGCTTTGTTGCGCGGGGCGGCGGGATGACCGCCTTCTTCACCGATACCGAAGCCGCGATGGTCCTCGAGCGGGGCCGGCGGGAGGCTCCGGCGGGCGAAGTGGAACAGACGGCAGTGTGTATGAAGCTGGCGGGCGCGGCCCGGCCGCGACAGGTTCTCGGCGTGGACAAGCTGCCGGGCATCAGCAACTACTTCATTGGGAACGACCCTGCAAAGTGGCGCACGGACGTGCCGCACTACGGGCGCATCCAGTACGCAGGCGTGTACCCGGGCATCGACGTGGTGTGGTACGGGAACGAGCGGCAACTCGAGTACGACTTTGTGGTGGGGCCGGACGCCGACCCGAAACAGATCCAGGTGACCTACGAAGGAGTGGAATCGCTGAGGGTGGAAGCAAACGGCGACCTGGTTCTGCGCACGGCGCTGGGCGAAATGCGCCAGCAGAAGCCGAAGGTGTACCAGGAGATCGCCGGCAAACGCGTGGAAGTGGGAGCGCAGTACGACATTGTGGCGCGCAACCGGGTCAGCTTCGAGCTGGCTCGCTACGACCGGAAGCGCGAACTGCGCATCGACCCGGTGGTGTTGATTTACTCCACTTACCTGGGTGGAAGCGCCGGGGACGCAGGCTATGGGGTCGCGGTGGACGCGGCGGGCTCGGCCTACGTCACGGGGTACACGACTTCGGCCAACTTCCCCACCCAGTCGCCATATCAGGCGACGCTCAAGGGAACCTTCAACACTTTCGTGACGAAACTGGCGCCGGCGGGCAACGCGCTGGTCTACTCCACTTACCTGGGCGGAAGCGGCACCGATGAGGCCTACGGGATCGCGGTGGACGCGGCGGGCTCGGCCTACGTCACAGGGTTCACCAGTTCGGCCGACTTCCCCACCCAGTCGCCGTATCAGGCGGCGCTCAAGGGGACCTACAACGCTTTCGCGACGAAACTGACGCCGGCCGGCAACACGCTTGTCTACTCCACCTACCTGGGCGGAAGCGGCAGCGATGCGGGCGTCGGGATCGCGGTGGACGGGGCGGGCTCGGCCTACATCACTGGGGAGACCACTTCGAGCAACTTCCCCACCCATTCGCCGTTCCAGGCGACCTACCGGGGAGTGGAAAACGCCTTCGTGACGAAACTGACGCCGGCGGGCAACGCGCTGGTCTACTCCACCTACCTGGGCGGAAGCGGTGCTGATAATGGATTCGGGATTGCGGTGGACGGGGCGGGCTCGGCCTACGTCACGGGGGAGACCACTTCGACCAACTTCCCTACCCAGTCGCCGTACCTCGGGACCTTGCAAGGATCACAAAACGCTTTCGTGACGAAACTGACGCCGGCGGGCAACGCGCTGGTCTACTCCACTTACCTGGGTGGAAGCGGTGTTGATGGGGGCAGTAGGATCGCCGTGGACGGGGCGGGTTCGGCCTACGTCGACGGGGTAACCGATTCGACCAACTTTCCCATCCAATCGCCGTATCAGGCGACCCTCCAGGGACGTCAAAACGCCTTCGTGACGAAACTGACGCCGGGGGGCGGCGCGCTGGTCTACTCCACTTACCTGGGTGGAAGCGGCGCTGACGCCCCCATCGGGATCGCGGTGGACGGGGCGGGCTCGGCCTACGTCACGGGGCACACAAATTCGACCGACTTTCCCGTGCAGTCGCCGTACCAGGCGACACTTCAGGGGACTCAAAACGCTTTCGTGGCGGAACTGACGCCGGCGGGTACCACGCTGGTCTACTCCACTTACCTGGGCGGAAGCAGCAATGAACAGGGCTGGGGGATCGCGGTGGAGGGTCCGGGCTCTGCCTATGTCGCTGGCTTCACCACTTCGACCAATTTTCCCATCCAGTCGCCGTACCAGGGGACACTCCAGGGAGGTCAAAACGCCTTCGTGGCCAGGCTGAATTCCCCGGCAATGTTCAACGACGTGCCGTCGAGCGCCACTTACTACGAAGCGGCGAACCTGATGTACGAGTTCGGAGTGACCACCGGCTGCGTGGAATCCAACGACCCTCTGAGCCGCCAGTACTGCCCGGACGACAACGTCACCCGCCAGGAAATGGCGGCGTTCATTGTGCGGGCGGTTACCGGCAGTGTTACTCCGGCTATTTACAACACGACCCCGTATTTCAACGATGTAACTCCCGAGAATAACAACTTCTTCCCGCACATTCAGAAAATGATGGATCTGGGTATTACCACCGGCTGTTCGCAGAATCCTCCGCTGTTTTGCCCCACGGAGACGATTCCGCGCTGGGAAATGGCGATATTCATGATCCGCGCGCGGCTGATGCTGTACGGAGCCAGTTTCACTACGTCCTCCACGCCGTACTTCGAGGATGTCCCAACGAACGTGGAGGGCAACGGGCAGCCGTTCCCGTTCATTCAGCGGGCGTATGAAGAGCATGTGACCAATGGCTGCGGAACCAATCCGCTGGTGTATTGTCCGGATCAGTTGGTGACGCGGGGTCAGATGGCCTCGTTCATCATGCGAGCGTTGTTCAACCAGACGACGATTCTGGGGCCCACTGCGCCGGTGGTGACGGGAGTAAGTCCGAGCGCGGTGGCGGCGACTTCGGGCAGTCAGATCGCGGTGACCATCACGGGCGCCAACACGAACTTCCAGAGCGGCGACATGGTGACGGTGCCCAGTGGGATGCTGGTGGTGAGTAACGTGATGGTGAACTCGGCGACTTCAATCACGGCGACGCTGACCGTGAACTGGACGGCGGTGGCCGGACCTCAGGCGCTGGTGGTGACCAGCGGGGGGCAGAATCTCACCCTGCCTTTGGCGATTCACGTGGGCACGTATTGAGTTGAGATTTACGAGAATCCCGACATAATATCTTCGAGTGCCTTTCTGTCACCTTCGCGTCTGTTTTTTGCGCGAAGCCGCGATCTGCCCGGTCATTCAGGCCAGCGAGCCACCACTGTGCAACTCTTTTCATTGCTTTGCCGATGAATTAGGAGTAACCTTACACTCGACGGCAGTTCGGGTCTCGCGCCGCCCTCCCTTGAAAGAGCAAGCACATGAAAACAATAAGCATCTTCTACCGATCTCTCGGCGCAGTGCTGCTTGCGGCCCTCGCCAACCAGGCTTCCGCAGCCGTAAAGACGCGGCCAGCGCCGGCGAGTCCGGCGAAGCGCACCGGTCCCGCCAGAGTGAGTGCAGACTACGGCAAGCTACCCCTGGCGTTCGAGCCGAACCTGGGCCAGACGGATGCGCGGGTGCGCTTTCTGGCGCGGGGCCGCGGGATGATCACCTTTTTCACGGATACCGAGACTGCCATGGTCCTGAGCCGCAACCGGCAGCCGAAGACACTGGCCGGGCCAGGTCGACGAAAGGCTCCGGCAGGCGAAGTGGAGCAGGCGGTGGTGCGCATGAAACTGCAGGGCGCGGGCCAGCCGCGGCAGGTCATCGGCGTGGAGAAACTGCCGGGCGTCAGCAACTACTTCATTGGCAACGACCCGAAGAAGTGGAGCACGGACGTGCCGCGCTACGGGCGCATCCGGTACGCAGGCGTGTACCCGGGCATCGACGTGGTGTGGTACGGGAACCAGCGCCGGCTGGAATACGACTTCGTGATTGGGCCGGGCGCCGACCCGAAGCAGATCCAGGTGGCATATGAGGGAGTGGACTCGCTGAAGGTGGAAGAAAACGGCGACCTGGTGCTGCGCACGGCGCTGGGCGAGATGCGGCAGCAGAAGCCAAGAGTGTACCAGGATGTCGGCGGACAGCATGTGGAAGTGGGGGCGCATTACTCCGTGGTGGCCCGCAACCACGTGCGCTTCGAATTGGCCCGTTACGACCGGAAACTTGAACTGCGCATCGACCCAGTGGTGCTGGTCTACTCCACCTATCTGGGGGGAAACGGCATCGACGAGGCCGAGGGGATCGCGGTGGACGGGGCGGGCTCGGCCTACGTCACAGGGCTGACCCAATCAACGAACTTCCCCACTCAGTCGCCGTACCAGGCGGCAAACAACGCCCCAGGCAACCCAAGCGATAACGCTTTCGTGACGAAACTGACACCGGCGGGTGACGCGGCGGTGTACTCCACCTACCTGGGTGGAAGCGGCGATGATTATGGCCTCGGGATCGCGGTGGACCGGGCGGGCTCGGCCTACGTCACGGGGGGCGCCAGTTCGGCCGACTTCCCCACCCAGTCGCCGTATCAGGCAACGCTCAAGGGGGCCTACAACGCTTTCGCGACGAAACTGACGCCGGCGGGCAACACGCTGGTTTACTCCACCTACCTGGGCGGAAGCGGACGGGACGTTGGCCAGGGGATCGCGGTGGATGCGACCGGCTCCGCCTACGTCACGGGGGAGACCTCTTCGACCGACTTCCCCACCGAGTCGCCGTATCAGGCGACAAATAAGGCGGGCAGCTACTCAACCGCTTTCGTTACGAAGCTGTCGCCGACGGGCAACGCGCTGGTCTACTCCACCTACCTTGGCGGAAGCGGCGGCGATTATGGGCAGGGGATCGCAGTGGACGGGGCGGGCTCGGCCTACGTCACGGGCGGGACCACTTCGACCGACTTCCCCATCCAGTCGGCGTACCAGGCGACAAACCTTGGAAGCCAAGGCAACGCTTTCGTGACGAAATTTACGCCCGCGGGCGGCGAGCTGGTCTACTCCACCTACCTGGGTGGAAGGGGCGGCGCCGGCGCGTCTGCGATCGCGGTGGACGGGGCGGGCTCGGCCTACATCACAGGGAACACCGATTCGCCCGACTTTCCGACCCAGTCGCCGTACCAGGCTGGCTACTATGGAGGTGGTTATAACGTCTACGACGCTTTCGTGACAAAACTTGCGCCGGCGGGCGACTCGCTGGTCTACTCCACCTACCTGGGTGGGATCGACGGTGCTACGGGCGAGGGGATCGCAGTGGACGGCGCAGGCTCGGCCTACGTCACGGGGGGCACCATTTCGACCAACTTCCCCACCCAGTCGCCGTACCAGGCGAAAAACCCGACTAACGGCAACGAAGGCTCCGCTTTCGTGACGAAGCTTACGCCGACGGGCAGCGCGCTGGTGTACTCCACCTACCTGGGCGGAAGCTGGGGAGCTGACGGCGCCAGGATCGCGGTGGACGGGGCGGGTTCAGCCTATGTCGCGGGGTGGACCCAATCGACCGACTTCCCCAGCCAGTCGCCGTACCAGGCGACAAACCAGGGAGGTAGCGACGCTTTCGTGGCCAAGCTGAATGCGCCGCCGATGTTCAACGACGTGCCGTCGAGCGCCACTTATTCCGAAGCGGCGAACCTGATGTTCGAGTTTGGGGTAACCATCGGCTGCGTGCAATCCAGCGATCCTCTGACCCGCAGTTACTGCCCGGACGACAACGTCACGCGGCAGGAGATGGCGGCACTCATCGTGCGGTCGGTCACCGGCACTGTTACTCCGGCAATTTACAACACAACTCCTTATTTCCAGGATGTGCCGATTACGAATAACTTCTTCCCACATATTCAGAAGATGATGGATCTGGGTATTACGACCGGCTGCTCGCAGAATCCCCCGCTGTTTTGCCCCAGCGATGCAATTCCGCGCTGGGAGGCGGCGATGTTGATGATCCGTGCGCGGTTGATGCTGTACGGGGCCAGTTTCACTACGTCCAGCGCACCGTACTTTGCCGACGTGCCGACGAATGTTGAGGGGAATGGGCAGCCGTTCCCGTTCATCCAGCGGTCATATGAAGAGCATGTGACCAATGGCTGTGGGACCGATCCGCTGGTCTACTGTCCGGACGAGCGGGTGACGAGGGGGCAGATGGCGTCGTTCATCATGCGGGGGTTGTTCAATCAGACGACCATTCTGGGGCCGACGGCGCCGGTGGTGACGGGAGTAAGTCCGAGCGCGGTGGCGGCGACTTCGGGGAATCAGATCGCGGTGACCATCACGGGCGCGAACACGAGTTTCCAGAGCGGCGACACGGTGACGGTGCCGAGCGGGATGCTGACGGTGAGTAACGTGGTGGTGAACTCGGCGACCTCGATCACCGCGACGCTGACCGTGAACGGGAACGCGGTGGCCGGGCCGCAGGCGCTGGTGGTGACCAGCGGGGGGCAGAATCTCACCCTGCCTTTGGCGATTCGGGTGGGCACGTATTGAGATTCGCCGGACGCGATCAGCGCCCGGCCTGGCGAGGCGTGGCCCGCACCGCGCGCTCGAAGGCCCAGCCGCGGATGTGGTTGATCTGCTCCTTCATGGTGCGCGAGAGCGGCACGATGCTCACCGCGGTGCTGACCAGGTCCTGATCGGTGATTTCTCGGTCGGCCAGGCGCGCTCGGGTAATGGCCGACACCACGCACTGCTCGATTTCGGCGCCGGTCCAGCCGACGGTGAACTCCAGCAGTTGCTCGATGTTGAAGCGGGACGCGTCCTCGCCCCGGCGATTGAGGTGAATGCGGAAGATCTCCACCCGCTCCTCTTCAATCGGCAGGTCCACGAAGAACACCTCGTCGAAACGGCCCTTGCGGATCATCTCGGCGGGCAGCAGGTCCAGCCGGTTGGCCGTGGCGGCGACGAAAAGCCCGCGGGTCTTCTCCTGCATCCACGTCAGGAAGAACGCGAAAATGCGGCCCTGCTCGCCGCTCGACTCGGTGGAGGTGATGCCCATCTCGATTTCGTCGAACCAGAGCACCGCGGGGGCCATGTCCTCCATCATCTTGCAGGAGGCGACGAAGACCCCCTCGGGCTTGCCGTGCCGCCCGGAGAAGATTTCGATCATGTCCAGGCGGTAGAGCGGGAGGTCGAAGTGCGAGGCGATGGCCTTCACGCAGAGGCTCTTGCCGCAGCCCGGGATGCCCATCATAAGCAGCCCCTTGGGCACGATTTCCGCGCTCAGCGTGTCGCGCATTTGAAAGAGCTTGCGGCGCTCCAGCAGCCACTTCTTGAGGTTGTCGAGACCGCCGACCTCGCCGATGGTGGTGCCGCCGGTAATGTACTCGATGACGCCGCCGCGGCTGACCAGCGCGCGCTTCTCCTCCAGCAGGAAGGGGACGGACTCGGGTCCCAGACGGCGGCTGGCGGCCTGAGCGCGACGCAGGGCGTAGCGCGCTTCGTCCATGGTGAGTCCCTGCAGGGCGCGCGCGAACTGCTGCCGCGTGGCCGCGTCCGCATCGACGCCCTCGTCCTGGAGAAACTCCGCCAGCTCGATGACGTCGGGAGGGCGTAGCTCGACGTACAGGAAGCTGCGGTCGAGTTCCTCCGGGATGGCCCGGACGGGCGAGCTGACCACGATGAACTTCCGCTTGTCGAGGCAATTCGCGTAGAGGTCGCGCAGGCGGCGGCGAATCTCCGCGGAGTCCCGCAGTGGCTCGTGAAAATCCTTGAGGTGGAAGATGGCGGGGTGCGCGTGCTCGTCGATGAAGTCCAGCGCGACGCGGGGATCGTGGGCGCCGACTTCGGCTTCGCCCTCGCCGCGCCGCAGCCCCTCGGTGAGGCTCCACGTCCAGACCGGCACGGGCTCGGAAGCATCCAGCCGCAGGCTGACCTCGCGCAGCACTCTGGCCAGGCGCTCTTCCTCCTGCGTGCGGACGTAGGTGAGCGGCCGGCCGGATTCGAAGACCTCGCGGAGCATCTTCGACGCGCGGCTTTCGGTGGTCTGGGATGGTGCGGGAGAGTGTATGAGTTCCATTATCGACGATTCACACGCCCAGCTTCGTCTCCACGCTGCGGACCTTGTCCTCCATGGACTGCGGGCGGTCTGTGCGCGTGCCGAAGCGCATGTTCGTGGAGATGCGCGGCACGCCCGCTTCGTGGAGCACCTGGTGACAGCGCTTCACCGCGGCGAAGACGGCGTCCCATTCCCCTTCCACGTTGGTGCCGTAGGCGTGGAGCTTGGTTTGGAGTCCCGCTTCGGCGAACACGCGCTCGCAGGCGGCGACTTCTCGCGACACGGAAACTCCGATACCAATCGGGATGATGCATACATCGGCAATCACGTGCATGACTTCGACCTCCGTTGCGATACCATCGTGTTTTCGGGCATTATGACACGACGAGATCTGCTCAAGAGCGGCATCGCGGTCTCCACGAGCGCCGCGCTTTATTCCAATGACGGCGAGCCAATCGCCCCCGAAGGCTCCACGTTGCCCCGGGAACGGCTGCTGCTTGACTCCGGCTGGCGCTTCAGCCCCGGCCACGCCAGCGACCCGTCGCGCGACTTCGGATTCGCCGGCGGGAAAGGCGAGACCTTCGCCAAATCCGGCGACCTGTTCCTACCCAGCGACATTAAGTATGACGACAGCGACTGGAAAAAAGTCGATCTGCCGCACGACTGGGCCGTGGAGCTGCCTTTCGAGAACGACAAGGACCTGTACTCGCACGGGTGCAAGCCGCTGGGGCGCAAGTACCCGGCCAGCAGTATCGGCTGGTACCGGCGCGTATTCGACATCCCGGTGGCCGACGCGGGCCGGCGCATCGCGCTGGAGTTCGACGGCGTGTTCCGCGATTGCATCGTCGCTCTCAATGGGCATTATCTCGGAAGAAACCTCAGCGGCTATGCGCCCTTCCGTTTCGATGTCAGCGATTTCCTCAACTATGGCGACAGGAACGTGCTGGTGGTGCGGGTGGACGCTTCCATCAACGAAGGATGGTTCTACGAGGGCGCGGGCATCTACCGCCATGTCTGGCTGACGAAGACCTCTCCCGTGCACGTGGCTCATTGGGGCACGTTCGTGCGCGCGGAGGTTACGGGCAGCGGGGCCACGGTCCGGGTCACCACCGAAGTGGAGAACGAAGGCGACGACGAGCGCACCTGCCAGGTGGTGTCGGCGGTGGTGGATGGCGAAGGCAGGGCGGTGGCGACGGTTCGCTCCGCGCCCGCGCCGGTGAAGCCGTGGGGCCGGCTGGGATTCGAGCAGGAGATCGCGGTGGGCAACCCGGCGCTGTGGTCGCCGGATGCGCCGAACCTGTACCGGCTGCTGACGACGGTGGAGAGCCCTGGCGCCGTGGTGGACCGCTATGAGACGCCATTCGGCATCCGCACCCTCCGTTTCGACGCCAACGACGGCTTTTTCCTGAACGGCCAGCGCGTGGAGATCAAGGGCACCTGCAATCATCAGGATCACGCCGGCGTGGGCGCGGCCCTGCCGGACCGCATTCAGTACTACCGCATCGAGCGCCTGAAAGAGATGGGCTCGAACGCCTTGCGCACCTCGCACAATCCGCCCACGCCGGAGCTGCTCGACGCCTGCGACCGTCTGGGCATGCTGGTGATGGACGAGACGCGCATGATGTCGTCGAACCACGAGGGCCTGAGCGAGTTGGAGCGCCTGATTCGCCGGGACCGCAATCATCCCTGTGTGGTGCTGTGGTCCCTGGGAAACGAGGAGCCGGAGCAGGGCACCGAACGCGGCGCGCGCATGATGACCAGCATGAAGCGGCTTGCGCGCAAGCTGGATCCGACGCGCCCGGTCACCGCTGCCATGAATTTCGCGGGCTGGACCGGCGCGGCGCCGCTGATGGATGTTCGCGGCTTCAATTACAGCGAGAAGGGCATCGACGCGTACCACAAGCAATTGCCCAATCAGCCCATGGTTGGCTCGGAGACCGCCAGCACCGTTTCCACGCGCGGCATCTACGCAACCGACAAGGAGCGCGGCTACGTCAGCGCCTACGACGTCAACTTCCCGCGGTGGGCGGCCACCGCCGAGAAATGGTGGAGCGTTTACGCGGAGCGTCCGTTCCTCGCGGGCGGATTCGTGTGGACCGGGTTCGATTATCGCGGCGAGCCCACGCCGTACGGCTGGCCGTGTATCAACTCGCACTTCGGCATCATGGACACCTGCGGTTTCGCCAAGGACAACTTCTACTACTACCAGGCGTGGTGGGGATCGAAGCCGGTGCTGCATCTTTTCCCACACTGGAACTGGAAGGAAGGCGAGGAGATCGCGGTGTGGTGCCACACCAATCTGGAGCGCGTGGAGTTGTTCCTGAACGGACGCAGCCTGGGCGCGCGGGATGTCATGAAGAACTCGCACCTCGAATGGACCGTGCAATACGAGCCCGGCGTGATCGAGGCGCGCGGCTATCGGGGCGGACAGCAGGTGCTCACGGCGAAGCGCGAGACCACCGGCGCGCCCGCGCGGATTGTTCTGCGGCCGGACCGCACCCGCATCGCCGCGGACGGCGAAGACGTGTCCATGGTGGCGGCGGAAATTGTAGACAGCCAGGGCCGCATTGTATCCGCAGCAGACAACGAGATCGCCTTCAGCGTCGAAGGCAACGGGCGGCTGATCGGCGTGGGCAACGGCGATCCGAGCAGTCACGAATCCGACAAGGGCAACCGGCGCCGAGCATTCAACGGTCTTTGCATGGCCATCGTTCAGGGCTCGAAGCAGGATGGCGCGTTGAAGATTACGGCTTCGTCGCCGGGGCTGGAAGGGGCCTCCGTGACGCTGGAGTGTGCGCCGGCCAGACCGCGGCCCTCGGCATAGTTACCGGTTATGCTCAAGGTCTGGCGCCGGGCTTTCCCATACCTCTGGCGTTATCGCCGCGCCCTGTTTCTGGGCATGGCGTCCCTCATCATGAAGGACGTCATGGGGGCGGCGCTGCCGCTGGCGATCGGCGCTGGCGTGGACTCCCTGGTGAGAGGCTTCCAACTGGCCAGCGTGACGCGGCTCGCGGCGCTGATGGTTGGTTTGTCGCTGGCCAAGGGGATCTTCATGTACTGGATGCGCGTGATTCTGGTGGGCATGTCGCGCGACGTCGAGTACGATCTGCGCAACGATCTGTTCGCGCACATGATCCGCCTGTCGTCCGATTTCTTCGCTCGCTACCGCGTGGGCGACATCATGGCCCGCGCCACCAACGACCTCAACGCGGTGCGCATGGCGCTGGGTCCGGGTGTGATGTACTGGGCCGAGACCGTCTTCACGCTGATCTTCGCCGTCGCCATCATGGTGAAAGTGGACTGGGTGCTGGCCGTTACCGTACTGATTCCGGCGCCCGTGGTGAGCCTCGTGGTGGTGTACTTCGGGCGGCGCATTCACGACCGCTTTGAGAAGATTCAGGCGCTGTTTTCCGACATCAGCAGCCGCGTGCAGGAGAACCTGTCGGGCGTGCGCGTGGTGCGCGCCTACGTGCAGGAGAAGGCCGAGCTGGAGAAGTTCGAGTCGCTCAACCTGCTGTACGTCGACCAGAACATTCGTCTGGCGCGCCTGTCCGCGCTGTTCAATCCACTGCTGCAGGCGCTGGTGGGCGTCATGTTTCTCATAGTGCTGTGGGCCGGCGGCTACCGCATGCTGAACCACCACATCACGCTCGGCCAGTTCGTGATGTTCAACACGTTCATGGGGCTGCTGGTGTGGCCCATGATCGCGATGGGCTGGGTGGTGAATCTGATGCAGCGGGGCAAGGCGTCGTGGGGGCGCATCATGGAGCTCATGGACGAGCGGCCGGCCATCGCCGCGCCGCCGCATCCCGCGCGACTTCCGGAGAGGTTGCGGGGCGAGGTCCGGTTCGATGGCGTGGAAGTGCGCTATTCCACCGGCACGGCGCTGCAGAGAGTGGATCTGGAGATCCCCGCCGGCGCGACGGTGGCCGTGGTAGGGCACACCGGAAGCGGCAAGAGCACGCTGGTTTCGCTGATTCCGCGCCTGCTGGATACGACGGCGGGAAGCGTACTGGTGGATGGCCTCGATGTGCGCGCGCTGGACCCGGAAGAGCTGCGGCGGCAGATCGGTTTCGTGCCCCAGGAGACGTTCCTTTTCAGCGCGACGCTGGCCCGGAACATCGCCTGGGGCGTGCCGGGCGCCGACCGCGCGTCCATCGAGCGCGCCGCCACGCTGGCGGGCCTTGCGGCGGACATCGCGGGGTTTCCGGACGGCCTCGAGACGATGGTGGGGGAACGCGGGCTCACGCTTTCCGGCGGGCAAAAACAACGCACCGCGATCACGCGCGCCCTGCTGCGGGACCCGCGCATCCTGATCCTCGACGATGCGTTGTCCAGCGTGGACACGGTTACCGAAGAGCGCATACTCGAAGGGCTGACGCAGATCATGCACGGGCGCACGACCATCCTCATTTCGCACCGCGTGTCCACGGTGCGGCACGCGGACCGCATCTTCGTGCTGGAGCACGGCGAACTGGTGGAGCAGGGCACGCACGCCGAGCTGATTGGCAACGGCGGGTATTATGCGGATCTGTATCAGAAGCAGTTGCTGGAAGAGGAGCTGGAAGCCATCTGAGTCGGGGCGGCCACGGTGCTTCGCGCACGATCAGACGATTCTGAAACGGACTCCTCAAACAGGCCAGGCTCGCGATCAGCGGTGCTCCAGCGTTGGCTCGAGAATCACCTTGTTGCAACGCGACGCGTCACGCGCCTCCACCAGTTCGCATGTCCCATTCGTGCCTCTTCACGCCGAATTCGAACTCCGCCTGGTGGAAAGCGTCGTCCAGACTCTCATGCCAGGTATCAGTCTCTTGGCCATCGGAACAGATATGGAGCAAGTAGAAGCCAGCTTCCTCGCCATGTTTCGTGATTTCTAGTCTGGTGAACGGTGGACAGAGCACTCCATTGATGGTGTGGCATGTCCGGCTCGGCCGGTGTTGCTTCTGAAGCTCTACACTTCCGACAACCTTCGATGCGAGCGCAGCCATGACTAATTGTCGCTCCTTCCTCGGCGTCTCGCTCCTCGGGAAGCAAACCTGGGCAGGTCATCGCGGCGCCGACTCCAGATCGAGCGCGAACATGAGGGCGGCCTTCAGCTTCAACAGGACATCTTCCGGAACTCTGCCCAGTTTGCGTTCCAGCCGCACTGTCGGTATCGAGCCGATGCCTTGCACGTTTGCCACCGAGGGCCGATCAAGGTATGGCAGCCGCGGTAGCGGGACCTCGTATTGGCTGAGCCTGTTCTGCGTCGTGAGCGGCACATACAAGACAAGTGCGCGTGGCGGATCAGGATCCGAACGCGACACGATCACAACCGGCCGCGGCCTGGCGGCGAGCCCCAAATCGGCGAGCCAGACTTCACCCGGCCGCGGGTTCATCGAGGAGGTCCAGAACTTCCTCCTCGGTGGCGCGAGACCTCAGCAGATCGAGAATATCGTGGTCGGCAAGTTCGATGACCTCTGCAACCCGCTCTCGCACCTGAGCGGCCATCTCCGGCTTCCACTGACGTAGCCTGATTTCCAGCTTTTCTACCAGCGCGTCCACGACAACCTCCTGTATAAGTTCAGCGCTGACCTTCGCCCTGCAGAGCTGCGCAGAGTCGCTACGCAGCCTGATCCTGCACCCGAACGGATAATCGCTTGCCGAGAGCCGCAAACGCCGCCTCCAATTGATCCAGCTTCGACTTGTGCTGGATGTCCAGCAGGCGGTCCACCTGGCTCGGCGAGCATCCGAGCCTTCGCGCCAGCTCGACTTTCCTGATGCCCGCGGAGCGCAAGGCATCGTACAGCATGAACTTCGCCTCGCTCAGCGCGGGGACCGGCACCATTCGCATGCCCCTTTTCAAAGGTCCTGGCCTCGGGAGGTCCCTGGACGCTTCCACATAGAATGTCAGCGCCAGTTCCAGAGCCTCCTCCGCCATTAGCATCGCCTCTTCAAGTGTTTCGCCTTCGGTGATCGCTTCCGGAACATCCGGAAAGGTGACCACGAAGCCGCCGGATGCGGTGTCCTTAACGACCCTCGCCGCGTATTCCACAGGTTGCCTCACTTCAGACCGAGCCGCTTCTTGATGCCCGCGACCGTGCCCGTTTTCGGCTCTTTCTTCGGTGCGCCGCAAATCGTGGTCGCGATTCATCGGGCCACAAGGCCGTCCCACCTTTCTCGGCTCTTGCCAGGCACTTCCGGTAGAACTGCCTTCTCTACCGCCAGCCCATGCGCTCGCACAGCCTCTCGATGTGCGCCAGGTGGTGGCCGCAGTGCCATGCGTAAATCCCGAGCGTCCATTCCAGATTGCGCACGCCGAGTTCCGGGTGGCGGAATGTGCGCTGGAATTGCTCCGGCGTCATGGCGCTCAGCAACGCCACCCAGCGGCGGTGCAGCCCGTCCAGCAGCTCCAGCGAAGCCCGAATCGGCGCCGCCTTCGCGTCCGCCAGCTCGGCCCAGAGATGTTCGTGGTAAGGCTTGATCAACGGCTCGTCCTCGGTGAGAGCGAGGCGGAAACGCACATAGGCGTTCATGTGGCTGTCGGGCAGATGGTGCACCACCTGGCGGATGGTCCAACCGCCTGGACGATACGGCGTGTCGAGCTGTTCCCTGCCGAGTTCCTCGACGGTGGCGCGCACTTTTGCCGGTGCGTGAGCCAGCGCGTAAATCCACTCGTGCCGGTGCTCGGCGGCGATCGCGGCGGGCGCCTGATATCGGCCAATGGGATAACGAAGGTCGAAGGCTTCTGCGGTGTGCATGCTATCCATTGTGCACCGGAATTACATGGTCCATCCGCCATCCACCACGTGCACGGCGCCGGTGGTGAAGCTGCTCTCGTCCGAGGCCAGGTACACGGCGAGCATGGCCACCTCGCGCGCCCAACCCATGCGGCCCATGGGCTGCCGCGCCACGAACTCGCGATGCACGGCCTCCACGGTTTTCCCGGTCTGCGCGGCCTGCGCCGCCATGCGCTCTTCAAGCGAGGGAGTCACTATGGTGCCCGGACAGATTGCGTTGGCGCGGATGCCGTGGCGGATGAAATCGGTGGCCACCGCCTTGGTCAGCCCGATGACGGCGGCCTTCGTCGCGGCGTACACGTAGCGATCGGGAACGGCGTGAACCGACGAGGCGACGGAGGACACGTTGACGATCGACCCGCTGCCCTTCGCCAGCATCCCCGGAAGAAACGCCCGGATGGTGCGGTGCATCGACTTCACGTTGAGATCGAAGCTGCGGTCCCAGTCCGTTTCCGAGCAATCGAGAATGGTGCCGTGGTGCACGAAGCCCGCGGCGTTCACCAGCACATCGATGGCGCCCATGGACTGCGCGAGGCTCTCGATTGCGGCGGCGTCCAGAACATCCAGATGGCGGACTTCGGCGCCCCGCAGATCGCTCAGCTTCTCCAGCGCGATGTCGGTGGCGATGACGCGCGCCCCAGCCTCCACAAATGCCTCCGCGATCGCGCGCCCGATTCCCTGCGCGGCCGCGGTCACCAGGGCCACCTTCCCGGTTAGGCGATCATTCATCGCGCGGCCTCCTGGAGTAACTGGCGGCGAATGGCCGGCGCGGCGTGGCCGGTGCGGCCGTCGGCGTGGCAGTCCGAACAAGCAACGGTGTGAATGTTGTGGCGGCTTCGGGACGACGCGAACGTGGTGTCCATTTTCTCGACGTTCAGGCCGCAGTTGGAAAGCCGCGGATGGCAGGTGGCACAGGACGCGCGGGCGCTCTGATCGTGCCCCTGGTGGCAGGCGATGCAACTCAGCCCTTCGTGGACGCCGCGGGGAGTGCGGTCGTCGCCGGAACCGGCTTCGAGCGACGCACGCGGCGCGTGACATTGATAACAGAGCCCATCGCGAGGATCGGGGCTCATCAGGATGGGACCCTTGCCGTCGTGCACGCGCGGGATCTGCAAAGACACGGCCTGAAAATGCACGCGTTCGCGCCGGTCGAACAATCCCAGCGAAGCGGGCACGGCCGGCCCTTCCATGGACGCATGCTCCATCTTCGCCGCCGGCTTCCCTTCCCGGTGAACTTCGTGACAGGTCAGGCACGGCATGGCGGGAGCGTTCCCCAGATCCGTGCGCAACAGCCGCCACGGACCCTTTGTATCCAGCGGCGCTACCAGATCGCGGATGGCGCCGTCGAAATGCATGCCGTGGCAACGCAGGCAGTCGTCCATCAGCTTCTGTTTTCCATTCTGCGTGGCGCTGGTGAAGAGGTGCGCGTACGTGGCGCTGTGCGGTCCGGATTCCCACGCGGCGAATTCCTGCTGATGGCACTTGCGGCAGCGCGCCACCATTCGCAGCACATCCCCGGTCCGAAGTTCCACGCGTTCCGGCACGGCGCCGCGAACGTGCGTCACCACGCGGCGGACGTTGCCGGCGATGGTGCTCTCATGACAATCCGTGCAGGCCACGTGGCGATGGGTGGACACCTGCCACAGCTCCACGTTTCGGCGGATCTCGTGGCAGCTCGCGCAGGCGGTTCCGTCCCCGCGGTGGTAGTAGTGGTCGGCGCCGATAATCGCGGCGACGGCGATAAGAATAAGTGGAGCGGCCACGGCGGCCACGGCGCGTTTCACGAGCGCAACCCCGTTCCCCGCCACATGCGCAGAATGCCCGCCGACGCGTAGTACGAAACGGCCATGATGGTGAGCGCCGGATTGAACCCGCCGTTGGTGACGTGAACGCTGCCATCCACCACGAAGACATTATCCAGATCGTGAATCTGGCAATGGCGATTCACCACCGATGCTTTGGGATCGTCCCCCATGCGGCACGTGCCCGCCTGATGCTGTCCTCCGCTCACGCCGCGTCCGGGCAACAACGGCCAGGTGAGCAGGGCGCCGGCCTCCTTCAGCCAGAGAGCCGCTTTCCCGCACATGGCGCGGCCGATCTCCAGAGTGTGCGGGTGGCGATCGCCGGAGAGACGCGCCACCGGCAGATCCCACCGGTCGCGCACCTTCGCATCCACCTGCACGCGCGACTCGGCCATGGGCATCTCCTGGGTGGGGCCCATCACGATGATGGTGCGCTTGTAATGCTCGCGCATAGCCTGCTTGTGCGCGGCCCCCCAGCGCGGAGTGCCCGGAGGCAGCCCGCCCACCACGTGGATGGGCAGGCGAATGAACTCGTTGGCCAGCATGGCGCCGCCCTTGAGGCCGGGGTTGCCGTGGTTGAAGTCGGAAATGGCCAGACCCGCACCCGGCCCCAGATCGTCGTACACCTCGAAATCGAAAACGCCGGCCGAGCCGGTGTAGGTGTGGCCTTGCAGATTGCGGCCCACCATGTCGTAGCGATTCCCGATGCCCCGCGGATGCAGGCGGCTCTTCGAGTTGAGCAGCAGCCGCGCGGATTCGATGGCCGCGCAGGAGACGACGACAAAATCGGCGGGCTGCGTCTGCAGCCGGTCATCCTGGTCGAAGTACGCGACCCCGGTGGCGCGCCCGCGTTCGTCGGTGAGAATCTCCTTCGTCATGCAGCCCGTGCGCAGCTCGCAGTTGCCAGTGGCCAGCGCCCGCGGAATCACGGTATTGTGCGTGCCGTTCTTGGCATCCACTTCGCAGGCGAATCCCACGCACCAGCGGCAGCGCATGCAGGGACCGCGGCCGTTGTAGGGCACGCTGTTGCGGGCCATGGGAATGTCGAACGGGTGCAAACCGAGGCGTTTGGCCGCGGGTAGGAGCACCTCGTATTCGCGATTCGGCGGAATCGGCGGCATGGGCAGCGCACGCCGCCGCGGAGCCTTGAAAGGATTGCCGGAATCGTCCCCGGAGACGCCTATCTCCCACTCGGCCTTCTCGTAAAAGGGCTCCAGATCGCCGTAGCCGATGGGCCAGTCTTCGAGCGTGCTGCCCTCCAGCGCCCCGTACGTGGAGCGCATGCGGAAATCCTGAGCCATGTAGCGCCAGGCCTGCGCGCCCCAGCTCAGCGTGCCGCCGCCCACGCAGGCCGCGTTGTTCGAGTACGCTCCCTCGCTCGGCAAAGCCACGAATGCCCGGCCATCCACGCCCACCACCACGCGGGGGTTGCCTTCGTCCTCCGGGCCGAAGGCGTTGCCGAGAACGGTGACGCGCTGGTTGCGCAGGTCGTCCTTGCGGCAGTCGTTGGCCGTGTACCACTTTCCCCGTTCCAGCAGGACGACGCTGAGGCCGCCTTCCGACAGCTCCTTCGCGACAATTCCCCCGCCGGCCCCCGCCCCGACAACAACCGCGTTGACCTTCTTCATGACCGCACCGGCTTTTGCAGGTCGTAATTGGCCCGCCCGCGCACCGGCGGATCGGGCACGCCCAGCATGCGCCAACTCACCGCGTCGCGATTGCCGCCGTGGCGCGGCGTGCCGTAGAAGCTCTGCATGGTGTGATTCAGAACCAGCTCGAAAAACGCGCGCTCATCGCGCTCCAGAAGATGCACGATCTCGGTCTGTTGGGTGGCTGACAATTCCGGGAAGGGATGGCCGAACCGGGACAGGCTGAGCCGATCGGTATCGGCGAGGCCACGGCGGTAGGCCGCGCGATGACGCCGGTAGTGACGCATTAACTGCCGGTCGATATACTCGACGGCGCCCGCCTGGGCAGCGCCGGGATAGTCATCGGGCGGCACGATCTGGTCGCACACCGCCGCCAGGGTGCGGCCTTCCTGGTCCGTGAAGAACCGCCATTTGGTCCGCGCACGGCCGCAGGAGGTCACGGAAATGGCGGCAGCGGCAGCCGCGCCGGTTTGAAGGAACCTGCGTCGGTTCATCGTGTTCTAACTTCTATTGCATACCGTGGCCGGTGTCAAGTTTGTCGTAACGAACATCCGGCCATGCCCGTCGCAATTGTAAACGACTGTAATCGTCGGAACTCGCCCGATGATACAATCAATTCAAACGCCAGGGAGTCTGCAGCATGTCCCAGGGGAAAACCACCGAGCGTGTGTCATTGTTGGACGCATGGTCGCCGGAGACCGATGCCGGCCGGCGTGCCATCCACGAACAACTGGAACGCCTGCTGGCGAATGCTCGCTTCAAGAACAGCAAGCGTTGTCCAAGCCTTCTTCGGTACCTTGTCGAGTACACCCTCGAAGGCCGGACCGAGCACTTGCGGGAACGCGCGCTCGGCATCGATGTTTTCGGCCGGCCCCAGGACTACGACACCAACGCCGATCCGATTGTGCGCGCCACGGCCGGCGACATCCGCAAGCGCATTGCGCAGTATTATCACGAACCCGGCCACGAAAACGAGATCCGCATCGATCTGCCGTCGGGCTCGTATGTCCCGGAATTCCGGTTGCCGCCGGTCAAAGAGCCGGACGCCCTGACCCGCGGCGCCTGGCTGCGGCAGTGGTGGAAGCCGCTGGCGCTTGCCGGCATGCTGGTGGCGGCCGCGGCGGCGGTGGCTCTCCTGCGACCGTCGATTTTCCATAGCCCCCTGGAACGCTTCTGGGCTCCCGTGGTGGATTCGTCGAACAGCGTCCTGATCTGCGTGGGACCGGCCGACAAACTGCGTGTGTCCGCGCAACTCGAGGCTCGCGCGGCGTCCGGCGCCGCCCAGGCAATGCCCGACACCGCCCCATCCCTGCAGGATCTGCTCTCCATTCATGACGTGGCGCTGCAGGATGCCACCACTCTGGCGCGCGTGGCCATTCTTGTAAACACGACGGGCAGGAGTTTTCGCATCCAGAGCGACGACGCCACTACGTTCTCCGATCTGCGTTCCTCGCCCAGCGTTCTGATCGGCGCCTTCAACAACGCGTGGACTCTGCGGAGCGCGCGCCAGTTGCGCTTCACCTTCGAGATGGACGCGGTAACGAACCGCTATTGGATCCGCGACCGGCAGAATCCGGCGCGTAAGGATTGGGAGATCGACATGGGCCTGCCTTACACGAAGCTGACCGAAGACTACGCCGTGGTCGGCCGGTTCATGAACCCCTCCACGGAGCGGATGACCGTGATCGCCGCCGGAATCGGCCAGTACGGCACCATGGCCGCCGGAGAGTTTCTGACCGGCGAGAAGTATATGAAGGATCTCGCCGCCAGGGCGCCCGCGAACTGGGAGCACAAGAACTTCGAAGGGGTGATCGCGACCCGCGTCATTGACGGCAGCACGGGACCTCCGCGCGTCCTGGCCACGTGGTTCTGGTAGAGCGGTATCTGGGTTGGCTCGGGATGGAGCGCCCGTCCTCCGGACGCCGGCATTTGTGCCGATTTGTCCGCGAACGGCTCTGGAGATCGGGGAGATGGCGGCAGCCGTGGCCGCGCCGGCCTGAAGGAACCAGCGCCGGTCCACACCGTTCTGCTTCTGTTGCGGGCCGTTGCTTCCGCCAGGTTTGCCGAAACGGAACGCAGGCGATCACCGCCGCAACCAGAACTCCCGATTGTAAACGCCGGAACTGGCCCGATGATACAATCAGTCAAACGCTGGGGAGTCTGCCGCATGTCCCAAGAAAAAACCAGCGAACGTGCGCCGACGCTGAACGTGTGGTCGCCGGAGACCGATGCCAGCCGGCGTGCCATCCACGAACAACTGGAACGCCTGCTGGCGAATGCTCACTTCAGGAACAGCAAGCGTTGTTCAAGCCTTCTGCGCTTCCTTGTCGAGAACGCCCTCGATGGCCGGACCGAGCATCTGCGGGAACGCGAGCTCGGCATTGATGTTTTCGGCCGAAGCCAGGACTACGACACCAACGCGGATTCGACCGTACGAGTAACGGCCGGCGACATCCGCAAGCGCATCGCGCAGTACTATCACGAACCCGGCCACGAGAACGAGATTCGCATCGATCTGCCGCTGGGCTCCTACGTCCCGGAGTTTCGGTTGCCACCCGTCAAAGAGCCGGACCCCGTCACCCGCGGCGCCTGGCTGCGGCGGTGGTGGAGGCTGCCGGCGCTCGCCGGCGTCCTGGTTGCCGCGGCGGTGGTGGTTCTCCTGAGAGCTTCGGTTTTCCATAGCCCGCTGGAGCGCTTCTGGGCTCCCGTGGTGGAGTCATCGAACGCCGTCCTGTTCTGCGTGGGCCCGGCCGACAAACCGCGGGGGTCCGCGCAGCTCGAGGCCCGGGCGGCGTCCGGCGCGGCGCAGGCAATGTCCGACACCGCACCATCATTGCGCGATCTGCTCTCCATTCACGACCTTGCGCTGCAGGATGCCACCACGCTGGCGCGAGTGGCCATCCTGGTCAATACGACGGGCAGGAGCTTTCGCATCCAGAGCGACGACGACACCACGCTCTCCGATCTGCGGGCCGCACCCAGTGTTCTGATTGGCGCTTTCAACAACGCGTGGACTTTGCGGAGCGCCCGCCAGTTACGCTTCACTTTCGAGATGGATGCGGCGACTTCCCGAAAGTGGATCCGGGACCGGCAGAATCCGGCGCGTAAGGATTGGCAGATCGACATGAGCCTGCCTTACACGAAGCTGACCGAAGACTACGCTATAGTCGGCCGGTTCATGAACCCGTCCACGGAGCGGATGACGGTGATCGCCGCCGGGATCGGCCAGTACGGCACCCTGGCCGCCGGAGAATTGCTGACCAGCGAGAAGTACATGAAGGATCTCGCCGCGAGGGCGCCCGTGAACTGGGAGCACAAGAACTTCGAAGCGGTGATCGCGGCCCGGGTCATCGACGGCAGCACCGGACCCCCGCGCGTGCTGGCCACATGGTTCTGGTAGAGCGGTATCTGGGTTTGCTCGGGATCGAGCGCCCTTCCTCCGGCCTTGCAGGCCTCCGGGAAATCGTACGGCGGCATTTGTGCCGTGTTCCTTTCGAGAACGTGTCGAAGCTGCTGCTGGTGGGCCGTGAGGGAACTGGCCGCGAGATCGCTCTGGGCGAGTTTCTGGACGGCATCGAGCACTACAATCTGGGCGGAACCTGCTACACATCGAACCCGTTCCTGGCGAGCCTGCTGCAAACTCTGGGATACGACGCCGACCTGCTCGGCGCCGACATGACCAGGCCGAACGTGCACACCAGCATTCGCGTTCGAATCGGACCGGACGAGTATCACGTCGACGTGGGCTACGCCAGCCCATTCCGTGAACCAATCCCGCTGGACCGGCTCCCCCATGAGATCGCGCACGGGCCGTATCGCTATGTGCTCGATCGCGGCAGCCGCGCCAGCGAGTATGAGATGGCGGTCTTCTCGGGCGGGGAGCGCGTTCATGGATATGCGGTGCACGGCCCCGCGCGCGAACGGGAGTTCTTCCGCCCGATTGTCCACGATTCCTTTCGCCCGGGCACGACGTTCATGAGCTGCCTGCGCATCACGCGCTTCTTCGACCAGCACGCCGTGGAGTTGAAGAACGCGACCCTGATTCGCTACCGGGGGAGCGAGAGCCGCCAGACCACGCTGGGCAGCATGGCCGAGCTGCGACGCGCCGTGGAAGACGATCTGGCCATGCCGCGCTGCCCGGTGGAGGAGGCGGTGGGGATCCTCGAACGGCTCACCGGCAAACCGTTTTTCGAGGGCCCGGGCTACGCGGGCTATTGAGGTTGCGGCGGAGCTGCTTTGTGGGGGACGATATTATCCTGCGGCCGCTTTTCAAGAGGCCTCTGCACGAACGCCACGAAGCTGAGAAAGGACTAAGCGGATGAGCAAGGTACGGGTACTGGTTGGTACACGCAAGGGCGCCTTCGTCCTGGCGTCAGACGGCAACCGCGAACGGTGGGACATCAGCGGTCCCCACTTCGCGGGATGGGAGATTTACCACCTCAAGGGATCGCCCGCGGACCCGGATCGGCTGTATGCATCGCAGTCCAACGACTGGTACGGGCAACTGATCCAGCGCTCCAATGATGGTGGAAAGACATGGGAGCCGGTGGGCAACAAGTTCGTCTATGAAGGCGTCCCCGGCACGCACCAGTGGTACGACGGCACGCCGCACCCCTGGGAGTTCAAGCGGGTGTGGCATCTGGAACCGTCGCTTGCCGACCCCGATACGGTCTGGGCCGGGGTGGAAGACGCCGCCATATTCCGCACCAACGACGGCGGGCAGAACTGGCAGGAGCTTCCCGGATTGCGCGGCCACGGCTCGGGACCCCACTGGCAGCCGGGCGCCGGCGGGATGTGCCTGCACACCATCATTCTGGATCCCAGCGAGCCCGGCCGGGTTTACATTGCCATTTCGGCCGCGGGCGCTTTCCGTACCGACGATGCCGGCGTGACGTGGAAGGCCATCAATCAGGGACTGCGTTCCGAGTACATACCCGACCCGAACGCCGAGGTGGGCCACTGCGTTCACCACATCGCCATGCACCCCTCGCGCCCCGGCGTGCTGTTCATGCAGAAGCACTGGGACGTCATGCGCAGCGACAACGCCGGCGATTCGTGGCAGGAGGTGAGCGGCAACCTGCCCACCGACTTCGGCTTCGCGATCGACGTGCACGCGCACGAGCCGGAGACCATCTACGTGGTCCCCATCAAGAGCGACAGGGAGCACTTTCCGCCCGACGGCAAACTGCGCGTCTACCGCAGCCGGACCGGCGGAAACGAGTGGGAAGCGCTCACCAAAGGTCTGCCGCAAGGCGACTGTTACGTGAACGTGCTGCGCGACGCCATGGCCGTCGATTCGCTCGATTCGTGCGGCGTGTATTTTGGGACCACCGGCGGGCAGGTGTACGCATCGGCCGACGCCGGCGACAGTTGGACACCCATCGTCCGCGATCTTCCGGCGGTGCTTTCGGTGGAAGTGCAGACGCTGGCATGATCCGGGTGGTGCTCCCGGCGCATCTGCGGATTCTGGCGCGTGTGGGCGGCGAGGTGCGGCTCGAGATCGCGGGGCCGGTGACGCAGCGCTCCATCATCGACGCGCTCGAAGCCCGCTATCCGATGCTGAGCGGCACGCTTCGCGACTACGTCACCGGGCAGCGCCGGCCGTTCGTGCGGTTTTTCGCCTGCGCGGAGGATCTGTCGCATGAATCGCCGGATGCGCCGCTGCCCGACACGGTGGCATCGGGGGCGGAGCCGTTTCTCATCGTCGGGGCCATCGCCGGCGGCTAGCTCATCCTTGCAAATCTGGCATGCTGTGCCATAATTACAAGGATGATACCGCGCCGCATCGAATCGGTGGTTCAGGACCGCCTGGGCCACATTCCGGCGGTGGCGCTGCTCGGCCCGCGCCAGGTCGGCAAAACCACGCTGGCCCAGACAGTTGCCGAAGGCCGCAAGAGCGTCTACCTGGACCTTGAATCGCCGCTCGACCGGGAGAAGCTGGCCGACGCCACGTTCTACCTTTCCGAGCACGAGGACGAACTGGTGGTCCTGGATGAGGTGCAGCGCATGCCGGAACTGTTCGCGACATTGCGCGGGCTGATCGACCAGGGCCGCCGGCGAGGCAGGAAATCCGGGCGCTTCCTGCTTCTTGGCTCCGCATCCACCGATCTGCTGCGGCAATCGGAGACGCTGGCGGGGCGCATCGCCTATATCGAACTCGCGCCGTTTGACGTACTGGAAGTGCCCGCCGACAAGCACACCCAGTTGTGGGTGCGCGGCGGTTTCCCGGAGAGCTTCCTGGCCCGCGACAACTCGCGCAGCCTGATCTGGCGCCAGGACTTCATCCGCACTTACCTCGAGCGCGACATCCCGCAGCTTGGCCCGCGCATTCCGGCCACCACGCTGCATCGTTTCTGGACCATGCTGGCGCACGTCCAGGGCGGCCTGTTCAACGCCGCACAGCTTGCCCGCGGGCTGGCCGTGGACGGCAAGACCGTTGCCCGCTATCTAGACCTGCTGGTGGATCTGATGCTGGTGCGGCGCCTGCAGCCTTTCCAGGCCAACGTCGGCAAGCGCCTGGTCAAAGCCCCGAAGGTGTACGTGCGCGACAGCGGCATCGTGCACGCGCTTCTCAACGTCGGCGGCTACGAAGCGCTGCTGGGCCATCCCGTGTCGGGCACAAGCTGGGAAGGCTTTGTGATCGAGAATCTGATCGCGGCGGCGCCTCCGCGCACCGAGCCGCTGTTCTATCGCACATCGGCGGGCGCGGAGGTGGATCTGCTGCTGGAGATTCCCCGGCACGGCCTGTGGGCCATCGATATCAAGCGCGGCCTCTCGGCGCGTCCCGAGAAGGGCTTTTTCATCGCCTGCGAAGATCTGAAGCCCGCCCGGCGTTTTGTGGTCAACTCGGGGAACGAGCGCCGCGCGGTGAATAAGGATCTGGAGGTGATCGGACTTCCTGAGCTGGCCGCGATGCTGGGGAAGCTATGATGGGGTATGCTGCGCTACCATATTGCCTTCCACCTCCCACGCGCGGCCGGCGAGATGGTGGTTGCAGAGGCCCTCGATTTTCCCGGAGCCGTCACCCAGGGCTTCGATCTGGCCGACGCCCGGCTGATGATCGCCAGCGCCATGGAGGACCTGGCGCAGTGCCTCCTTGAGGAAGGCAAGCCCTTGCCGATCCCTGACCCCGATGCGAGCGACTCCGATGCCGATTTGATCGAGCTGGTGCCACTTTCCGTTCATGTTGGGGCGTTCGGAGTTTGAAGAAGCAGTTGGATCGCGAACGCGCGCCACACGATGTATGCCGATCTGGCCAACGGTGCGAAAGCTCCGGTCCCGCGACACGCCGAGATCGTTTTCTTACAGGAACAGCGGATTGTATGATGGTTCTGATGTGCAAGATCGCCGGTGGCTCAGTCCGTGCGGGCTATACGGATGAAGGTTGCTGCTTCCCGAAGGTCCATGTGGTCAACGAAACAACTTGATTCGGAGGCCTTGAACAGCTCCCATCGCGTGAAACACCTCCACTGCTTCATTCGCTAGTCTCATGCCCTCAAACGCACTCGACTACATCACAATACAGGGCTTCAAGAGCATAGCTTCGGTGGAGAAGCTGCAGTTGCGGCCAATTAACGTTCTAATCGGTCCAAACGGCTCTGGAAAGTCGAACTTCATTGGTCTCTTTGCCTTTCTCCACGCGATCCGCAAAGGAAAACTGAAGGATTACGTCACCGCGGCGGGCGGGGCTGAGAAGGTGCTGCACTTCGGCTCGAAGACGACGAAGGAGATCGCCCTCTACCTTTCGTTTCAAGATGAAGTGAACCAATACGAGCTGAAGCTCTCCCCCACTTCTGATGATGGCCTTTACCCGTCATCTGAGATCGTGTATTTCTGGGACAAGACGAGGTTCCCTCAACCATCGGTCGGACCCCTGTCAGCAGTCCAGCAGGGGCGAGAAGCGGGCATCAGCGCGTGGAGGAAAGATGCGGTTGCGAGCTGGGTCCGGGAACGCCTAGGGAGTTGGAGGCTCTACCACGTCCACGACACGAGCTCAACATCGCCCATGCGCAAGACAGCGAAGTTGGACGACAACGAGTTCTTGCGCGAGGATGGATCGAACCTGGCTGCATTCCTCTATTACCTCCGAGCAAAACACCCCGACTCTTACAGCTTGATTCAACGGACCGTGCAGCGGGTGGCTCCCTTCTTCGATGACTTCCGCCTCAGACCACTCAAGCTCAAGCCGGACGACATCAAATTGGAGTGGCGGCACAAGATATCCGACCAGTACTTCGATGCCTCGTCGCTTTCGGACGGTACGCTCCGCTTCATTGTGCTGGCGACCCTCTTCCTTCAGCCCCAAGAGTATCGCCCCTCGGTGATCCTGGTGGATGAACCCGAGTTGGGGTTCCATCCCTATGCCATCGAGATGCTGGCTTCTCTCATACGGCAGGCGTCAGTGAACACACAGGTGATCGTGTCTACGCAGTCGTCTCTGCTGTTGGATCATTTTGAGCCCGGGGACGTTCTGGTTGCCAACCGCGTCGATGGCGGCACACAAATCACGCGCATAGACGACTCCGCGCGCCTGGCCGCCTGGCTTAAGGACTACAGCCTCGGGCAGCTCTGGGAAAAGAACGAACTTGGTGGACGGCCAGCTCGGGATTAACCTATGGCCCGCCTGTTAATCCATGTTGAAGGCCAGACGGAGGAAGACTTCGTAAACGAAGTGGTTCGGGATCAGTTGATGGCCAGAGGTTACGATGCGGTGGACGCTCGAATCGTAGGCAATGCCCGTCTAAGGCGGCGGCGCGGCGGGATTCGTGCGTGGCCTTCTGTAAGGAAGGACATCATCAACCACCTCAGGGAGGATCCGGGATGTATCGTGACCACCATGGTCGACTACTATGGCTTGCCCCAGAAAGACGCCGCAGCGTGGCCGGGACGCGCGAGGGCTGGAGAGTTAAGCCCCGCTAAGAGGGCGCCATGCGTGGAGGAAGCTCTGCTGAACGACCTAGTTGCCAAAATGGGCAAGCGCCTGAACCCCAGACGTTTCGTCCCCTTTGTCGTAATGCACGAGTTCGAGGGTCTGCTCTTCAGTGACTGCGCAGGTTTCAGCAGCGGTATCGGCCAACCGAACCTTGAAGCCGACTTCAGAGCAATCCGGGACCAGTTTTCAACCCCGGAGGAGATCAATGATTCGCCGGTCACCGCTCCCTCCAAACGCGTCGAGGCTCTCGTGCCCGGGTACCAAAAGCCGCTTCTCGGCACGCTGGCAGTGCTGGAAATCGGGCTGGCGCCTATTCGAGCGGAGTGCCCGCACTTCAATAGCTGGCTGGAAAAGCTTGAATCGCTTGTCCAACGTTGAAACGGGAAGCTGAACGCGCTCAACCTCCGGAGTATGCGCGGGTTCGTGTGTCGATCCCGAAGGCCCCCCTACTCCTCCCGCAAGACCTCCAGCGGTTTCTGCCCCAGGATGCGGAAGCTGGCCAGCCACCCGGTAACATCCGCCACCACCGCGGTGGCGACCATGGCCACCACAATCACCCACGGGTGAAAGCTGATGTGCACGGCCTCAAACCGCCGGCTCAAGATGAGATTCGCGAACCCATTCGCCAGCAGGCCGCCCATTAACCCAGCAACCAAACCAATAATCAGAAACTCCACCGTGAATACATTGGCGATCTTCCGCCGCGTGCCGCCCAGCGTCTTTAGAATCACCACCTCGCGAATGCGCCGGAACCGCGTCCCCGCCACACTCGACGCCAGAATAATCACCCCCGCCAGAATCGCGAACACCGACAGAAACCGCATCACCAGCGCCACCTGATCCACCACTTCCTGCACCACGCTGAGCGCCTCGGCCACGCTGACCACGGTGATGGTCGGGTACGACTCATACAGCGCGCGCTGCAGCCGGCCCACGTTCTCCGGTTTCACCTGCACGCCGCCGTAGTCGATGGCGGGCAGGCCGGCCAGCGTGGCGGGCGTGAAGTTGAACTCGGTGATGCCGCCCATGCGAAACCGCTCGCTGCGGTAGACGGCGGCCACGCGCACGCGCAGGACCCGCCCAAACGAATCGAAATCGAGCACCGCCCCGGGCCCCACCCTCAGCACTCGCGCGGCCTCCTCTTCGATGGCCACCAGCGGCTCGGTGCTGCCGTCCTTCCACCAGGCGCCCTTCAGCACTTCCACGCCAGGGGGAAGACTGGCCGCCGAGGTCACGCCGCGCGTGCGCAGGAAACGGCGATCGAAGCCCCGGAACCTGCGCGGGTCGAGCGCCACGCCGTTCATCGCGGTGAGTCGCACCTGCGCCACCGGAATGATGTCGAAGGCGCCGTTCATCCCCTGCAACTGGCGAATCACCTGCTCCACGCCGGCAACCTGGGAAGGCTGAATGTCGATGAGGAACACGTTGGGCATGCCCGGCGGCGCGTTCTCCATGATTTTCGTGACCACCGAGTGTTGCACCAGGTACACCGACGTGATGAACATCACGCCCACCCCGAGCGCCACCAGCACGGACTGCGCCTGGTTTCCCGGCCGGTACAAATTGGCGATGCCGTGCCGCACCGTGCCCGGAAGGCGCAACGAGGCGCGCCGCTGGAACCACCGCAACCCGCGCAACAGCACCCACGCCACCGCCGAGAGCGACACCAGCCCGGCCACCAGCGCGATCAGGAAAAGCAGGCCGACCTGCGGGGAATTGCTCAGCCAGGCGGCGATGGCGCCCATGCCCACCAGGATCGCCGCGCCCATGGCCAGCGCCGCGCCCGATTCCATCCAGCGTTTCCACCAGGGACGGCGGCCTTCCACCATGTTGCGCCTCAGGATCACCCCGGGCCGCACGCGGCGAATGCGCAGCAGCGGCGGCAGCGTGAACAGCATGGTGGTGAGCAGACCGATGGCCAGCCCCTGCGCGATGGTGCCCCAGCCAAACGCCAGATCCACGTGCAGCTTGAAGTAGCGGTCAATCAGGTGCGGGAAGATGCGCTCGATGCCGTATCCGGCGATAATCCCCAGCAGCGCGCCGGCTGTGCCGAGGATGGCCGTTTCGAACGCGTAGATGCGAATCACCTGCGACGAGCGCGCCCCCAGCGACTTCATGACGGCGATGCCGTCCATGTGCTGCTGCAAATGCGCGTTCATGGCCATGGCCACACCCAACGCGCCCACGATGAGCGCGATCAGACTGACGATGCTGAGGAACGTGGTGGAGTCGTTGAGGCCGCGGGTGACGGTGGGATTCGTTTCGCGGAAATCCACCACCGGGGCTTCCAGAAAGATCTTCTTCAGCTCCTGTTTCGCCTGGTCGACGGAGAGGCCCTGCGCGGGCAGCCGGAACAGATAGCGTTGCGTGGCGCGGCTGCCGGGGATGATGAGGCCGGTGCGGTCCAGCCCGCCGCGGGTGATCATCACGCGCAGGCCGAAGTTGAAACTTCCGTTCACGGTCATCCGGTCCGGCTCGGAAACAACCACGCCGGCGACGCGGAAGTCCTGGCCGCCGATGCGCAGCGTGTCGCCGAGTTTCGTGCGCGTGCGAATGAGCACGTCTTCGCCCGCCACCACGCTGTAGTCGTTCAGCAGCGCGGCCAGCGGCCGGTCGGGCTCCAGCTTCACCGTTCCATAGAACGGGTACACGGCCGGGTCCACGGCCTTGATGGCCATCATCACCGGGTCGGGCTTGTTCGCCGACGAGCCCATGGTCAGAACGTGCGTGATGCGCGTGAGGCGCAGTCCGCGCGCCTGCAACCCGTCGAGCGCGGTCGTTTGCGCCGCGGTGGGAGAGCCGAACTCGGTCACGCTGAGGTCGGCGGCCATCAGCGTCCGCGCCTTCCCGAGCAGCATGCCGCGGAACGACTCGCTGAAGCCGCGCACGCCCGTGAGCGAGCCGACACCCGCGGCCACCGCCAGCACCACGAAAACGAACTTCGCCGGCGAAGCCCACAGCTCGCGCCACGCGATTCGCAGCGCGGTGCGGGAGAACCCCGGACGGCCCTCAGCCGGCACTGGCGCCTCGCAGCACGTCGGAGACCACCAGGCCGTCGCGCAGCGTCAGGATGCGGTCGGCGTAGGCGGCCAGGTCGTGGTCGTGCGTCACCAGCAGCAGCGTGGCTCCTTCCATGCGGTTGAGCTCGATCAGCAGATTCAGCACGAGTTCGCCGTTGGTGGAATCCAGATTGCCGGTGGGTTCGTCGGCCATGAGGATGGGCGGCCGGACCATGAAAGCGCGGGCCAGCGCCACCCGCTGCTGCTCGCCGCCGGAAAGCTGCACCGGGTAGTGATCCCGCCGCTCGGCCAGGCCGACGCGGTCCAGCAGCTCGCGCGCGCGGCCGATTCCGTCGCTTCCTCCGGCCAGTTCCGCGGGCAGCAGCACGTTCTCCTCCGCGGTCAGCGTGGGCAGCAACTGCCAGCTCTGAAACACGAAGCCAATCTTGCGCCCGCGCAAGCGCGCCAGCGCGTCTTCCCGAAGGCTGGTGATGTCTTCGCCATCCAGCACAATACGGCCGCTGGTGGCGCTGTCCAGACCGGCGAGCAGACCGAGCAGCGTACTCTTCCCGCTGCCCGACGCTCCCATGATGGCCACGAACTGGCCGGCGGGGATTTCGAAGTCGATGCCGCGGAGGATGTGAACCTGGTGAGTACCGCTGTCGATCGTCCTCGTCAGGCCGGAAACCTGAATGATGGGACGTGTCGGCATTATTGCAAGGCCACTGTCTATATTATGGCTGTTAGTGAGATTCTTCTCTGTTATCGCTGGTTGCATCCTGGTTGCCTCATGCGGCGGCCGGGCGCCGGAGCCGCGTGAAAAGCCACGTGACGCGGCGGTTGTGGTAGCTCAGCCGGCCGTTCCGGCCGTGGACACGCGCCCGGTGATCGCGGCCTTCGGCGACAGCCTCACGGCGGGCTACGGCGCCGACGCCGGCCAGAGCTACCCGGACTACCTGCAACGCGAGCTCGACAAGCTGGGCTATACGTATCACGTGGTCAACCTGGGGGTCAGCGGCGAGACGTCGTCGGACGCACTGGCACGGGTGGCCGGCGTCATCGCCCAGAAGCCGCGCATCGTGATTCTCGAATTCGGCGGCAACGACGGTCTCCGCGGAATCCCCATCAACGCCGCCCGCGCCAACCTCGACCAGGCGATGGCCCGTCTTGAGGCCGCGCACATCCGCATTCTGCTGGCCGGCATCACTCTTCCGCCCAACTACGGCCAGGACTACATCCGGCCCTTCCAGACCATGTACCACGACCTGGCCGCCCGGTATCGCACGCCGCTGATTCCTTTCCTGCTGGAGGGGGTCTTCGAACACGGCCTGTTTCAACCGGACGGAATCCACCCCAATGCTCAGGGGTACGCAATGGTGGCGCAGACGGTTCTGCGCTATCTGAGGCCGCTTTTGGGTCCTCCCCCAGTGCCCAGGCACGGGTGACCACCCAGGGTGGGGGAAAGCACCCAGTCCGCCCGCGAGCATCGGTGTGAAAACCGCGTGAATACATAGAGTTCGCTTTGGCCGGGCGCGTGCATTATCGCCGCTTGCGCTTTTGCAACGCTGACCGGAGGTGAGCAATGCCCGTTTCCGAGATGACGCATGCCCTTGATGGCAAAGGCCTTTCCAGCAGTCTGGCCCATTCCATCCGGCTCGATCGCAATCTGAACCGCGTGCATGACCTGAGCGACGCGGAACTGGAACAACTGAACGCGGACGTCCTGACTCATCTCGGCCGTTGGATCAACGGCAAGGAACGGGAGGTGCGGCCCTGTACCACCAGCGTCAGCGGCTTCTGCGCGGCGCACTCCGTGCCGCAGCTCGAGTCGGCCTACTACCTCTACCTGATTCGCGAGGGCGTGACCGAGTTCCTCCACCATCAGGATTTCGACACCGGCGGGGAGCTGGAATCGCGGGCCAACCGCTTCTTCGACAAGCTGGTGTGCGAAGTCCTGCGGGCATAGCCGCCCGTGCCGGGGCCTCCCTTCCCTTGAAACTGCCGTCGCCGGAGGCACGTATGTCCGCGACATCAGGGACGGGAGCCGCCATTTTCATCCTTCGTTGTGGCGGCCAGCCGCCATGAATTACTCATAGCGCAGAGCCAGGATCGGGTCGATCCTCATCGCCCGCCGGGCCGGGATGTAAATGGCCAGGGCCGCGGCCCCAATCAAGGCCAGCGGAATGCCCACGAAGGTCGCCGGGTCGGTGGCGGTCACCCCGTAAATGAGGGACGCCATCAGGCGGGCCAGCGCATACGCGAGCGGCAGGCCCACCAACAGGCCCGTTCCCGTCACCAGCAAACCGCGCCGAAAGACGGCCGTCAGCACGCTCGCGCGCGGCGCGCCCAGGGCCATGCGGATTCCAATGTCCCGCGTCTGCTCGGACACCATGTAGGACATCACCCCATAGACGCCCACCGCCGACAGCGCCAACGCGATCACGCCAAACACGCCCATCAGCGTGGCCACGTAGTTCAGGCCGATGGCCCGGTTGTGGATGTTCTTCTCCATGGTGCGCATGTCGGTAATGGGCTGGTCGGGGTCCACCGAGCGAATCGCCGCGGTCACCGAGGGCGCCAGCAGCAGCGGATCGCCGGCGGTGCGTACGCCGATGTCCATCCACAGCGCGGGCGCCTGCTGATACGGGACGTAGATGGTGCGGCGCGGCGCGCGTTGGTAGGGGTTGTGCGGCATGTCGCCCACCACGCCGACGATGGTCATCCACGGGTTCTTCGAATCGGCCTCGCCAATGCGGATGTGCTTGCCGATGGGCGATTCGTTCGTCCACCAGCGCTGGGCCAAGCGCTGGCTGATCAGCGCCACCGGCGGCGCGGTGGGACCATCGCTGGCCAGCAGAAAGCGTCCTTCGCGCAGCGGAACGTGCAATGTGGCGAAATACTCCGGGCTGGACACCTGATACATGCCGTTGGGAATCTCGCCGGGTTCCACGGTGCGGCCTTCGATGGTGAAATCCCGCCCTTCGGAATGGTCGCTGTAGGGCAGAGCGGTGACCGCCGCGGCCGAGCGCACACCCGGCAACGCCTGAATGCGCTCCAGCACGTGGCGATAGAACTCCACCACCTGCGGTTTCTCGTGATACTTGTTCCCGGTGATGGCCAGACGCATGGTGAGCAGCGTCTCCGGTTCCAGAGCCCTGCCGGTGTCGAGCATGGTGCTGAATCCGCGAATCATCAGGCCCGCGCCCACCAGCAGCACCACGGCCAGGGCGATCTCGGAAGCCACCAGAATGCTGCGCAGCCGCTGTCGGGCTTTGCCGGCGGAGGCGCCACGACCGCCTTCGCGCAGGGCAGCGGTGAGATTCGGATGGGAAGACTGCCACGCCGGCGCCAGCCCCGCGAGCACACCGGCGGCCACCGCGGCGATCAGCGTGAAAAGCAGAGTGCGACCGTCGAGTTGAATGTCCTTGAAGCCGAGAACGTATCGCTCTATCTCGGCGGGCATGCCGCCACGAATCAGGTTGAGTCCCCAGTACGCCACCAGCAGACCGAGCCCGGCGCCGATGAAGGAGAGCAACACGCTCTCGGTGACCAGTTGCGCGATCACCCTCCAGCGGCCCGCGCCCAGTGCCCGGCGCACCGCGATCTCCCGCAGCCGCCCGGTGGCGCGCGCAAACTGCAGATTGGCCACGTTGGCGCAGGCGATCAGCAGCACGAACATCACCGAGCCCAGCAGCATGATCAGGTACTGGTGGGTTTCAGTACCCACGATCAGTTTCAGAATGGGCCATACCAAAAAGCGCCGGTTCTTGTTCGTGTCGGGGTACGATTTTTCCAGTCTCGCCGCAATACCGTCGATCTCCGCCGCGGCCTGCTCCACCGTGCGCCCCGGCTTCAGCCGCGCGATGGATTGCAGCGTCTGCGAAGTGCGCGAGCTGCGCTGTTCGGGCGTGAGACCCATGGGCGTCCAGACCTCGGTAGCCAGCGGGAAGTCGAAGCTGGAAGGCATCACGCCGGTGACGGTGTAGGGAACGTCGTCCAGGCGGATGGTCCGGCCGACAATGTTCGGGTCCCCGCCGAACCGGCCGTGCCAGAGCCGATCACTGAGAATGACCTCGCGATCCCGGCCGGGTTGATCCTCGTCAGGCTGAAAGGCGCGCCCGCGGGCCGGCTGCACGCCCGCAACGGCGAAGAAACTCGCGCTCACCAGAGACTGGTTGACACGGTCGGGCGTCACGCCCGTGCCCGCCAGGTTCGCGAGGCCGCCCTCCCAACTGGCCAGGCTGGCGAGGGACGTGTTGCCGCGGCGAATCTCTTCGATGTCTGCCGGCGTGGCCGTGTCCCAGTCGTTCGGGTCGCCGGGATCGCGCTGCATTACGCCCACCAGCGTGTCGAGGTGCGGCAGCGGAACGGGCTTCCAGAGCATGGCGTCGCAGAGGCTGAAGATCGCAGTGGTGGCGCCGATTCCGAGGGCGATGGTGAAGGCTGCGGTTAGCGCGAATCCGGGGGAGTTTCGCAGAGAGCGCACGCCGTAGCGGATGTCCTGCCAGAGGCTCATGGGTTCTCCAGTGGCATATTATACGCAGGAACGTGGCCGGCGGTTCCGCAACATCCCGCTGGGCGGGTGGAACGGACCCGCAGCGGAGCCGCGTGTCCCCCCGTTCATCGGCGGGTTGCCCGCTCCAGCAGATACAAATAGGACCGGTACACGCTCCCCGTGGCGCGCGTGAGGCCGATTTCGCATGTGCGGCTGCTGGAATAGTGACCGTCGAACGTGCCGGCCCGCACCTCGGCGGCTTCCGAACGCATGGCCGATTCGGTGAGCTCCGGGAAGAGGTATCCACGGTCGCCCGCGAAGCCGCAGCATCCGGCGCCGGGCGGCACGGTAACCCGACGGCTGCACGCCGCCGCGATGGCTTCGAGTTCCGGCGCGAGGCCCATCTTGATCAGCGAGCAGACCGGATGCAGCGCGACTGCGTCCGCCGGCCGCGTTACCCTCAGGCGCGAAAGCAGCCGGTCATGCGCGAACCGGACGCTGTCGAGAATCCGCATCTGGTCGAAGCGCCGCTGGTTTTCCTGGGTCAGGTGCGGCCGGCATGTGAGCAGCCCATGCGTGCACGGGCTGGCGTCCACGACAATCGGCAACCGGCCCTGGTCCGACCATTGCCAGAAGTGCTGGATGGTCCGATTCACCGCGAGCCGGTGAGCCTGGTCGTAGCCCTTCGAAGAAAATGGCACGCCGCAGCAGGTTCCACTCACGTCCGGCGGGATGAAGACGCGCACGTCCGCGCGCGCGGCCACTGCGACGAACACTTCCATCAGCGACATGTCGTCCGGCTCGCCGCGCAACCGCCCCAGAACGCGCGAGAGGCAGGACGGGAAGTAGACCACCTCCGCGCCAGCGCGCTCCGTGCGCGGCGGGCGGCGACGGGCGGCATGCGGCAGGTCGCCCGCCCACGGATGGCCGACCCGGAGCGCCAGGCGAGCCCCGCGCTCCAGCGGTCCGAAGTGGCCCGCCAGAAATCGCGCGAAACGGTGGGCCAAAGCCGAATGCCGTTCGCGGCGCAATCGCTTCGTCAGCGCGCCGGTGTCGATGCCGACTGGACAGGCCGTGGCGCAGAGTCCATCTACCGCGCAGGTTTGCAGCGCCATGTACAAGAAATCGGCCTCGATCGCCGTGGCTGCATCGCGACTGCGCGCCATCTCCCGCCGCACCACGATTCTCTGCCGGGGCGTCAGGGTGAGATCGCGGCTGGGGCAGCGCACCTCGCAGTATCCGCACTCGATGCACTTGTCGACCTCGTCCTCCACCGTGGGCAGGCTCTTCAGGCCGCGCAGGTGCGCCCGCGCATCCGCATTGATGATGACACCGGGATTGAGCAGGTTCTCGGGGTCGGCCAGCTCCTTCACGCGCCTCATCACGCCGTACGCTTCGGGGCCCCACTCCGTCTCCACGAAGGGCGCCATGTTGCGGCCGGTGCCGTGCTCGCCTTTGAGCGCTCCATCGTAGCGCTGTACCACCAGGCGGACCACGTCATCCATGAGCCGCGCGTATTGATCGATGGCCTTCTGCTCCCGGAACGATTGCGCGATCACGAAATGGAGGTTGCCATCTTTGGCGTGGCCGAAAACGATGGCATTGTCATAACCGTGTTTCGCAAACAGGCGCTCCAGATCGAGGACCGCATCGGCGAGCCGGTGAACCGGAAACACGACGTCCTCGATGATTACGCTGGTTCCGCTGCGGCGTACCGAACCAACCGAGGGGAACATCCCCGCCCGGATTTTCCACAACGCCGCCTGCTCGGCCGCGTCGTGCGTGAACAAGGGCGTCTGGAGAAGCTCGAGCTCGCTCACGGCATGACGGGCGCGCTCTTCCAGCCCGCCGCGATCCGCTTCGTCCGCGCATTGAAATTCCGCCAGCAGGCCGGCCGCCGTGGCGGGCAGCGAATTCAGCGAAGCCGGGCAGCCCGGCTGATCCTCCACCGAGCGCAGGGCTGCGCGGTCCATTAACTCCAGGGCGCTGGCGCCAGCGTCACGCAACGGCACAATCGCCGCGCAGGCGGCATGGCAATCGCGAAACAGCAGCAACCCGGTGTACCTCACCGGCAGATCGGGAACGGTGTCCAGCACCGCTTCGGCGATAAAGCCCAGCGTGCCCTCGGAGCCGATCAGCAGGTTCGCAAAGATCTCCAGGGGCCGCTCGTAATCGAGGAACGCATTGAGCGAGTAGCCGGTGGTGTTCTTGCGGCGGTACTTCGCGCGAATGCGCTCGCACAGCGCCGGGTTGGCGTGAATCTCGCCGCGCAATTGCTCCAGACCCTCGGCCAGGGCGGGTTCGCGCGCGCGGAAAGAATCGCCGGCCGCGGGGTCGGCCGTATCAATAAGGGTGCCCGAAGGCAGCACGAACGTGAGCGAGCGAAGCGTGCGATACGCGTTCTGCGCGACGCCGCAGCACATGCCGCTGGAGTTGTTGGCGAGGATGCCGCCAATCATACAGGCGTGGATGGAAGCCGGGTCGGGCCCGATCCGCGCGCGATACGGCGCCAGCATTCGGTTGACGTGTCCGCCAATCACGCCGGGCTGCACGCGCACGCTCTTGCCGCCCGACTCCACCCGTGCGTCGCGCCAGTGCCGCGCCACCTCCACCAGGATGCCGTCGGTGATGGCCTGACCGGAGAGGCTGGTTCCAGCCGCGCGAAACGTCAGCGGAATGCGATGCTGGTGGCTAAAGCGGAACAGCGCCTGGATCTCTTCCACGCCGCGGGCGAGCACCACCGCGCGCGGAATCATCCGATAGACGCTGGCATCGGAGGCCCAGGCGATCCGCTCGATAGGACGCGTCAGGACACGGGCGCGGTCAATTTCGCGCGCCAGAAGCGCCAGGGGCGCGGCGGCAGGCCCCCGGACCCCGGCGGCGCGGCTCGTCTTGCGCGAGTTCCTCAAAGGCTCCACGTCCATGCGAGCCTCATTATAATCGGGTGCGCCCGCAAGTGTGCGCGAAGGTCGGTTCGGGTTGCGCGCGGAACGGTCGTCCGATCCGGCCGGGAGGAATCGTCCGGGGAGGCGACGAGCTCCCGCACGGGGAAACCACTGAAAACAAATCACCGTTCGCTGCGGAATCTTCTTGCCCGTCCCGGAATTGGATGCACAATGACTTCCACGGCAGGTTAATCCATGGAAACTCTGCCGCATCGGCATGACTGTAATTCAGCGGCCTGTTCTGCGGAAATGTCTGGTTATATGATTCTTGTTGCTTCTTTTTTGTTGTTGCAGCGATCGCGATTGTAGAGTATTCTGTGGAGGTGTTTTTCCTTAAAGGAGGGAAACCATGACCCCACAGGCAAGCGCCGTTCCGCCGCCTGGCACTTACCAGGCGACCAGCAGAGACATCAGGTTCGAACCGGCCGAAGAGGGCAGGTATGTTCTCGCAGCACAGTGCCGGAAAATCGATGGACAATGGGTGGAAAGCAGGCTCAAATACGACATCGCGAACTGCAATGGCGTTCTGAAATGGGCGCCCAACGGCTGCTGATATTGTAGCCCTTATCGTGCCCGGCCACGGCCCGCCGTCGTCGTTTCAGTAGAATCGTCAACCCGCGAAACCAGGCTATCCAGGCGACATGTGTTTGTGTGCCACACGGCGAGCCCTGGCCGAGTTCGGCGCCTGAGCGCCACGCCCGATTGCGGCCTGCGCCACGGCATCACTCGTCACGCATCGCGCGTACGATATAGAAATGCGCGTGTGGATGCTCGTCGTTGTGGTTGTCGCCGCCTTCTGCGCGGCGGCGCAACCGGGAGGCTCGACGCCCGAGTACACGGCCCGCGTGCTGCATGTGTACCCGCACGACCCCGCGGCGTTCACGCAGGGACTGGAGTATCACGACGGGTTTCTCTACGAGGGCACCGGGCTCGAAGGGCATTCCGCGTTGCGCAAGGTGGATCTCGATTCGGGCAAGGTGCTGCAGGAAACGCGCTTGTCGAGCGAGTACTTCGGGGAAGGCATCACGGTTCTGCACGATCGGATCTTCCAGCTCACATGGCTGACCCAGTGGGGCTTCGTGTACGATCGCGGCAGCTTTCGCCTGTTACGCTCGTTCCGCTATTCGGGCGAGGGCTGGGGCCTGACCAACGACGGCCGGCAGATCTACATGAGCGACGGAACGGCGCAGATTCGCTGCTGGGATCCGGCCACGTTGCGCGAAACGCGGCGGATCGACGTGCACGATGGGGCGAGCGCGGTGGAGAGGCTGAACGAGCTCGAGTACGTACGCGGCGAGATCTACGCGAATGTCTGGCAGACGGACAGGATCGCCCGCATCTCGCCCGCGGACGGCCGGGTGCTGGGATGGATCGATCTGGCCGGGCTGCTCTCACCCGCGGAGCGCCGGCAGACGGACGTCCTGAATGGGATTGCCTACGACGCCGCGGGCGGACGGCTGTTCGTCACCGGCAAGCTCTGGCCGAAGCTGTTTCAGATCGAGGTTGTGCCGGGGGGGGCGCAAAAACGCGGCTCGCGCCGCGTGTCGCGCTCCCGCGTTGCACCCGGCTCTTGACAGCATCACTCGGAATCCGTTATAACGGTATCCGAGTATGAAAGAGGATCCCGGTCCGTTCCTGCCGCTGTCGCCCGCCTCCCTTCACATCCTCCTTTGCCTCGCCGGTGACGCCCGGCATGGCTACGGCATCATGCAGGAGGTGGCCCGGCAATCGGACGGACAGTACAAACTGGGGCCGGGCACCCTCTACGACAATCTGCAGAAACTCATGAGTCAGGGGATGGTGGAGGAAGAGCGGCGCCGGCCCGGAGGCGACGACCCGAGACGGCGGTGTTACCGTTTGACCTCGCTCGGGCGCCGCGTTCTGGCAGCGGACGTGGAGCGCCTGAAGAGCGTGGTGCACGAGGCCGGTTTGCGGCTGAGGGATCCCCATCCGCGGGGGGCGTGACCATGCGGACCCTGTACAGATACCTCGTCCACCTGCATCCGCCGGCATTTCGGCGGGAGTTTGCGGCGGAAATGATCTGGATATTCGATGAGGCGGCGGAGTCCGAGGGAGCTCTTTCGCTGTGCGTCGATGGTCTTGTTTCGCTGACGCGTCAATGGATGCTCCGTTCCGGATTATGGAAGCTGGCGGTTGCCCTCATGGGAGCGTTGCTGCAGATCACCGGGGGCGGCTTGATCTTTCTCATGCTCGGGCATGCCCGTGGCGCCGGGCTGCAATCCTGGAGGGGCGATGCCTCGCTTCACGGCACGGCGGCGATGAGCGGTTTGATGCGACTCATACTGTGGCTGGCCGGCGCGATAGTGTTCTTGGTAACGGCGGCATCGCTTTGGGTCCGGAGCTTCCTCGCCAAAAGGCTGGACCGAACACCGGTCCGTGCCCGCGGCGGGAGCGGAACATGAGCTCACGAATCCGCGTCGCCGCGAAAGGCCTGGCGCTATTGATGGCGGTGCTTGTCCTGACCGGCGTCCTTTACGAACAAACAGGCGAACGAACGGACCGGAAGAGGTACCCCCGGATTGGCCGTTCAGTCGACATCGGCGGACGCTCACTCAATATCTACTGCTCGGGCGACGGCAACCCGACCGTGATTCTGGAGAGTGCCGGGCACACCGCTGGTTATAGTTGGATCGACATTCAGCCTGAAGTCGCGAAGCTGACCCGGGCCTGCTGGTATGACCGGGCAGGCTACGGCTGGAGCGATGCGGGCCCCCTCTCCGCGAACCTTCAAGACGATCGCCAACGACCTCCACGCACTTCTGCATGCCGCGGCTGTTCCCGGCCCTTACGTGCTTGTCGGCGCGACTGCCGGGGCTTCACGCATCCGATGCGGACGTGTTTGCACATGAGCCGGAGTACATGAAAGGAGCGCTGGCTTCCCTCCCACCTCTGGTGCAAAGGATAGGCTGCACCGTGGTAGCTCCTGCGATGCTCCGGCTTGGCCTGCTTCGGTTGATGGGAAACCCCGGAGCCCGGCGGCCCTTTGGAGCCGCGAACCTGACGCCCGAACAACGGCAGGAACTGTATTCCCTATCCAACAATCCACGAACCGCACAGACGGAGGGCGAGGGCTGCACGCTGGAAGAGAGCATGGCGGAGGTGCGCGCAGCCGGCGATTTTGGCGGCCGCCCGCTGGTGGTGCTGACTGATGCGAAGCCGTTTCAAGCGCCCGGCCCGGTGTACGCAAAAGCCACAGAAGCTCTGAACGACTATTGGTTTCATCAACTCCAGCCGCATCTGGGCGCACTCTCCACTCGTGGGCGTCTCATCGTGGCCGAGAAAGGGGAAGAGCCGGATGCGGTGATTGAGGCCATCCGCGACGTGGCCGGCCAAATCCGCGCGGAGTAACCGAAACGTCACTCTCTCGCCGTTCATACGGCGCGGGGCCGCGGGCGCATAGGTAAGCTGATTCACTATTCAATCGGTTTCGGACCAGTTTGGGGATAGTTTGCCGCGCGGGCACTACAGGGCCTCGGGTCAACAGCCGATAAACCGTTCGGGAAGCTTGGTGGAATGTCGTTTATCTCCATTCGCAGATATCTCGATATGGTCTCCGGCGGTTCGTCCCCGGCCTCGCCGTCGGACACCTGTCTTTGCTTCTGCGAGGGACTCCTGGAAGCCCTCGAGGCGCGCAGCAGAAGCGGTCTCCAGGGCGACAACGCTCCCGCGGAAGGGAATCTGGCGGAGGAGTGGGCCGCCCTGCGCTCCGCATGGTGCCAGTCCGACCGCCCGGCCGACTGCTCCGACTTCACGGTGCGCGCGCTGGAACTGGCCGCGCGCGAGGACGGACTGGCCACGGAATCGTCGCGCCGGCAGGCCGCCGACATGCAGGCGATTCTGACCATGCTGAATGAGACGCTGCTCGGTTTCGCCGCCGGGAGCGAACGCAGCATCGAACGTCTGCACCGCGTGCAGGCTTCACTCACAAAAGCCTCGCGGCTGGACGATATCGTCTCCCTGAAGGCGATGCTCGGAGACACGCTCCGTCTTATCCGCGAAGAGACACAGCGGGAGCGGCAGGACTCCGCCGAAGCGGTGACCCGGCTGCAGGACAGGTTCGTGTGGGCCCGCGACGCGGTTCTGAGACACGTGCCCGGCCTGCCCGGACGGGAGGCCGCGATGGAAACGCTGGCCACCCTTCAGCAATGCAGCCACGCCGCGGAACTTGCCGTCGTTGCGGCCCATCTGGAGCGCATCCAGGCTCTGAGCGGACGGTTCAGTCCGGCTGTTTCCGAAGAAGCCATCCTGGCGTTCGCCCACACGGCAGCCGCCGACGCATATCAGGGCCATGCTTATCGATGGGCTCAGGACACCATTGTCTGGCTTGCCGGGATTCCCGCCGACATCGACCGGCTGCGGGTTTCTCTCGAGGAGCGGCTCAAGCAGCCGCACGAATATCACGGCGTAGCCAATGGCCGTAAGGTCCTGTTTCTGCTGCCGATTCGCTGGATGTGCGCCACGCTCACGGAACAGCCGGTGACCGGCCTCGCCGAACAGATCGACCGGCTCAGCGGCGGATTGGTGCGAGCGTGATCCAGGAAATCGCCGCGCAGAACGAGAGCACACCATCGCGGCCCGCCGTGGACCCCGGCTTCCACCGCCTGTATCGGCAGTTGTGCGAGAGCATGGCTCGCCAACTACCGCTGGACCGCCTTCTGCCGGAGACGGCGCGCCTGCTGGAAACATGTCTCCCACAAAGCCGCGCGGTGATTCACGTGCTTCGCGATGGCTGTTTCTTTGCGTACACCAGTTCGGGCACACTGGACCGCCTGCTGGCTTCCCTGCAACAAACCTCGGCCGAACCGGGCCCTCGTCAGGCGCCATGGTGGCCCCATCGGGACCGGGTTACCCTGCTGGCGACCGCGCCGTCGTGGCGGCCCTGGGCGGCGGAGGCGGCGCGCGCGGGATGGCGGTCGTGGTGGTGCACCAGTCTGGTGACGGCCGCCGGTGAAGTTGTGGGTTCCGCGTCGCTGCTGTCGGCCATGGCCGATCCGGATCTCTCCGGCTGCATGGCCGAACTGAGTGACGTGGCCAGCCTGGGAGCGGCCATCGTCGAACAGGCCAACGTACTCTCCGAACTCACCTGGCACGTATGGCACGACCCGCTCACGAGCCTGTACAACCGCGCCTGGTTCGAACGCCATGTGGACACGTCGCTTTCCTCCCTGCCGCCGGGCCTCTCCGCGATGTTCCTGTTCAGCATGGACTATTCGCGGATCAACCGCGTGCTGGGCTACCGGATCGGCGACCGGCTGCTGGTAGAGGCAGGCGGCCGTTTGACGCGAAGCCTGCGAACGATGGATGCCACGGCCCGCGTCGGAGACCACGAACTGGCGTGCGTGGTCCAGGCTCTCCCCAACCATGACGAGGCCGTTGGTCTGGCGCGCCGCTTGCGGGATGTGCTGTCGGCCCCGTTCGAGGTTGAAGGGCACACCCTGTCGGTAAACCCGGTCGCCTCGATCTGCTACCTGGCCGAGCACGGAACCGACGCCGCCACGCTGCTGACACGGGCGCGCGTGGCCATGGCGCATGTCGATTCGGGTGGCGGGATCGCCGTCTTTTCCGAAGGGATGGAGGACGGCGGCGTGGACCGGCTGGAAATTGAACAGCGTCTGCACCACGCCCTGCCGGCAGGTCAGTTCTTCCTCCAGTACCAGCCGCAGGTCCGTCTGGCCGACCTCCATCTCGAGGGCGTCGAAGCGCTGCTTCGCTGGAGGCAGCCGGACCTGGGGGTGGTTTCGCCGGCGGTGTTCATTCCGGTGGCGGAGGAGACGGGCCTGATCCTCGAGATCGGCGCATGGGTGCTCGAAGAGGCCTGCCGGCAGGGCGTGCTCTGGCTGCACGATGGACGGCGGATACAAGTCGGGGTGAACATCTCCGCGGCGCAGTTCGCATCGCTCGATTTTGCCGCCTCGGTGGAAGTCTGCCTCGAGCGCACCGGCCTGCCGCCGGCGTTGCTGGAGCTGGAGGTGACCGAGAGCCTGGTCCTCACCGACTTCGCCGTGGCCACACGGCACCTGCGGCGGCTGCGGGAACGTGGCGCGCGGGTGGCTCTCGACGACTTTGGAACCGGTCACTCCTCGCTCGCTTATCTTCGCGAACTGCCCGTGGATCGCGTCAAGATTGACCGCGCGTTTCTCAGGGACATCGATTCGCCGACGCAGCGCGGACTGCTGACGCATATCATCGGCATGGCTCACGATCTCGGCCTGGAGGTAATCGCCGAGGGTGCGGAGACCGCGGAACAGGTGGCTGCGCTGCGGGAGCTGCAATGCGACGAAGTGCAGGGCTTCGCGCTGGGCCGCCCGATGCTGCCGGCCGATCTCATCGAATGGAGCAGTGCCCCGGCGCCGGCGATCGGGCCACAGCCACGCGTTGGCGTGGCGCGAAATCAGCCAGATGCGCCGATTGGGGCCGCCCGCGGCATTGTCAGTTAAACCCGCGCGGAGTAGCCGAACCATCACGCTCCCCCGACAAGCACCCGCAGGGTCCGTTCATACGGCGTGCGAGCGACACCGCGCTCGGTGATGATGGCGGTGACATAGCGGTTCGGGGTCACGTCGAAAGCCGGGTTCTCCACGGCGGTGCCCTCGGGCGCCACGGCGACGCCGAAGACGTGCGTCACCTCGCTGGCGGCGCGTTGCTCGATGGGTATTTCGGCGCCGGACGCGAGTGTCAGGTCGAGCGTCGAAATCGGCGCAGCCACATAGAAGGGAACGCTGTTCTCCTTCGCCAGCACCGCCACCGAATACGTGCCGATCTTGTTGGCGACGTCGCCGTTGGCGGCGATGCGGTCCGCTCCCACCACCACGCAGCCGATGCGGCCGGACTTAAGAAAGTGCCCGGCCATGTTGTCGGTGATCAGCGTGGCGGGAATCCCGTCGTGCTGCAGCTCCCAGACGGTGAGCCGCGCGCCCTGCAGGAACGGGCGAGTTTCGTCGGCAAAGACGTCGATGGTTTTCCCCGACGAGATCGCGGCGCGGACCACGCCCAGAGCCGTTCCGTAGCCGGCGGTGGCCAGCGCGCCCGCGTTGCAGTGCGTCAGCACCGTTTTGCAGTCGGGCACCAGATCCATGCCGTTGCGGCCGATGGCTTCGTTAATGGCGATGTCTTCGAGACGGATCTGCCGTGCCTCGCGGATCAGGCGCTCGCGGATGCGCTCGACGGGTTCGTCGCGCACCTCGCGGAAGACGCGCTTCATTCGGTCGATGGCCCAAAACAGGTTGACGGCGGTGGGCCTCGTGGCCGCGAGCGCGTCGCAGATCCGCTCGAACTCGGCGTCAAGCTGGGCGGGGCCGGCGTGCAGCACTCCCAGCGCCACGCCCATGGCCGCGGCCACGCCAATGGCTGGCGCCCCGCGAATCACCATGGTGCGGATGGCGCCGGCCACCTCGTCATATGTCGTGCAGGTGACGTAAACCTCTTCGCGCGGGAGCTTTGTCTGGTCGATCATAACCACCCCCGCGGGCGTCCACTGGATTGTGTCTACCATTTCGTTGGTTGCTGGGAAAAAAGGAACGCGGCAAACTGGGTCAGGTTGAACGTGGCGTGCATCAAAAAGGACGCCGTGGTGGATCGCGCGAGCTGGCGAGCATATCCGAAGGCCACGCCGGCCAGTGAAATTAACAGGACATGCCGCCACGACCAATGGTATTCGGGACCGTGCATACATCCAAACAGAACCGCAGCGAGTAGAATTCCCGGCACGGCGGTGAGCGACCGCACCAACAGAGGCATCAGGAAGCCGCGGAAGACCAGTTCCTCGCAGAGGGGTCCGAGCAACACCACCAGGACACCCAGCGCCGCAGTGGTCAGCGGATTTCGCAGAAAATCCTGGAAAGGCAACTGGATTTGGGGCGCCCGGAGCAGCACGGCGACAATGCCGAGGAGAATGGCCAACGCCGGGCCCGCGAAAGCCCAAACCCAGGCGCGCTTGTCCGGATAGCGCATCCCGAGAGCCCGCCAGAATGGCTGGCGATAACGGAGGCGGAGGATGGCGTACAAGGATCCGACGACAAACACGTACAGGAACATCTGCAGCAGCATGACGCGGAGCACCATGCTGTGCAGGCGCAGCAGGATTACCAACAGCGTGGATGCCATCGCGCTCAGGAACGTGAATGAGACGAAGAGTGCGAGGTCCTGATAGGACCAGAAGGCATCGGGCTTAGGGGCCTGCTCCTGGGGCGTCATAGGGCGCCCTCCCGGAGCGCCGCGGCCAGCAGCGGAATCATGATCTCGTGGTGGCCGGTGATGCTGAAGCCGCGGCCGCCGGACTGGGCGTGAGGCCGCTCCAGCACGTTGGCGCGCGGGCGATAATGCTGCAGAAAATCGAAGTTCGCAGTGGTGAATTCCCGCAGCGGGTGGCCGAGATTGCGGACCGCCGACACCGCTTTAAGGAAAACTTCGGGCAGCACCACCGCCGACCCGACGTTCAGATACACGCCGCCGTCGTTGAGCTCGCGCACCAGCGAGCAGAGCAGGCGAAAATCGTGATGCGTGGCGCGGCCAACGGCGGCGCCGTCGCACGCCGGATGAGTATGCGGAGTATCGGTTCCGATGGCCACGTGGACGGTCACCGGCACGGCGGCCGCGTACGCTGCGTGCAGCAGGCTGTTGGCGGCAAACTCCGGCCTGGCCAGTTGTTGCAGTGCGCGGCCGAGCGCTTCACCCATCCCGATGCCCTCGGCAGCCGCGGCCGAGATCGCCCGGTTCATTTCGCGGCCGGTCTCCTCGGCGGAGCCGAAGCGGCCATCGGGAAGCATCGCCTCCACGTCCTCGCTGGTGCAGCCCGCGAGAGCGATCTCGAAATCGTGAATGGCCGCCGCGCCGTTCAGGACGAACGCCGTGGCGAAACCGCGCTTCATGAGATCCGTCAGCACGGGAGCGAGACCGGTTTTGATCACGTGCCCGCCGAGCCCCCAGAGGACCGGCTTGCGACGCGCACGGGCGAGCTCCACGGCCGCCAGCACGCCGCGGAAGGAATCGGCGGCAAGGATGCGCGGCAGCGAGTCGACGAGATTGCGGACACCGGCGTTGTTCGGGCTGGGCGAGGCGAAACTCTCTACGCGAACCTTGCCTCCGCGCGCCGCCAGAGGGACCGTACGCAGGCCGGAGAACTCCAGCAGATCGATGTCGTAGCGGCTCATCGGTGAACCCCCATCATGCCACCTTCGCGCCTTTCAGCACTTTGCGGAGCGCCTGAGCGGTGTGGCTCTCCGGACTCGACAGGATCTCCTCGGGGGTTCCGGCGACCACGACTCGGCCGCCCTGTTCGCCCCCTTCCGGCCCCAGATCGATGATCCAGTCGGCCGACTTGATCACGTCCGGATGATGCTCTATCACCAGCACGGTGTTCCCCAGGTCCACCAGGCGCTGCAGCACGTTCAGCAGATGCTTGACGTCCTCGAAGTGCAGGCCGGTGGTGGGCTCGTCGAGAATGTACAGCGTGCGGCCCGTCTGGCGCCGGCTCAACTCCCGCGCCAGCTTGATGCGCTGCGCCTCGCCCCCGGAGAGCGTGGTCGACGACTGTCCCAGATGGATGTAGCCGAGGCCCACCTCGTTCAACGTCTGCAGCTTCGCGCGGATGGCCGGAATGTTCTCCAGCACCGGCAGCGCCTCCTCCACCGTGGCGTTGAGCAGGTCGGAAATCGAGTAGCCCTTGTACTTCACTTCCAGCGTCTCGCGGTTGTAGCGGCGGGCATGACAGACGTCGCAGGTGACATAGACATCGGGCAGGAAGTTCATCTCGATCCGCTTCAGCCCGTCGCCCTGGCAAGCCTCGCAACGTCCGCCTTTGACGTTGAAGCTGAAGCGGCCGGGCTTGTAGCCGCGTTCGCGCGATTGCGGCAGCCTCGCATACAGATCGCGAATGGGCGTAAACACGCCCGTGTACGTGGCCGGGTTCGAGCGCGGCGTGCGGCCGATCGCCGACTGGTCGATCTCGATCACCTTGTCGATATGCTCGATCCCGATGATCTGGTCGTGAGCGCCCGGCTCGCCGTGCGCGCCGTAGAGGTCGTGCGCCAGCCCGCGGTAGAGAATGTCGTTGATCAGCGTGGATTTTCCGCTGCCGGAGACGCCGGTCACCACGATAAAGGTGCCCAGCGGCAACTCCACCGTCAGGTTTTTCAGGTTGTGCTCGCGCGCACCGGTCACCACCAGTCGCTTCCCGTTTCCCGAACGCCGCGTGCCGGGCACGTCAATGCGCAAATCGCCGGAGAGATAGCGGCCGGTGAGGGAAGCGGGGTTGCGGCGAATCTGCAGCGGCGTGCCGCTGGCAACGAGGTGGCCGCCCAGCCGGCCGGCGCCCGGCCCCAGATCGATCACATAGTCGGCGCGCGCGATGGTTTCCTCGTCGTGCTCCACAACGAGCACGGTGTTGCCCAGATCGCGCAGGCGGCCGAGCGTGTCCAGCAGCCGGTCGTTGTCGCGCGGGTGCAGGCCGATGGAGGGCTCGTCCAGCACGTAGAGCACGCCGCGCAGTTTGGAGCCGATTTGCGTGGCCAGGCGGATGCGCTGCGCCTCGCCCCCGGAGAGCGTGGCCGCTGAACGCGCCAGATTCAGGTAGTTCAGTCCCACGGCGCAGAGGAACTCGAGGCGGTTGCGGATCTCTTCCACCACCCGCGCGGCCACCTGCGCTTCCCGGTCGCTGAAGCTCCACGCCCGCACCGTGTCGAGCGCGCGCGAGACCGGCATGTCCGTGATCTCCGCGATGCCCACGCCCTTCACCTGCACCGCGAGGCTGCTCGGTTTCAGCCGGCGTCCCTGACAGGCGGGGCAGGTAGACGGAGACATGTAATCGGTCAGCCATTCGCGGTACGCCGGGCTGGGCGTCTCCGCCCATGCGTCGTCCAGTATTTTCAGAATTCCCGGAAAGCCGTTGCCGCCGTCGAGCAATAAATCCTGCGCCTTTTTCGGCAATTCCGCAAACGGCTTCTTCAGGTTGACCTTTAGCCGTCCCGCCGCCTCCGCCAGGCGGTGGTTCATATGCGCGGAGCTGGCGCCCGGCCCGAGGCCGCCTTCGAGCAACGGCTTGGACGGGTCCACGATGATCTTCATCGCGTCGAAGCTCCACTTGCTGCCCAGCCCGCTGCACTCCTCGCACGCGCCGAACGGGGAGTTGAACGAGAAGGAGCGGGGTTCGAGCTGGGGCACGCTCGAGCCGCACTCGGGGCAGGCCAGTTTCTGCGAATACAGCCGCTCGTCGCCGTTCACCACCACGACGGTGACCAGGCCGTTCGCCAGGCGCGCCGCGGTTTCGATGGAAGCCTCCAGCCGCTTCTCCACGCCGGCGCGGATCACCAGGCGGTCCACCACCACCTCGATGCTGTGATTGCGGCGGCGGTCGAGCGGGATCTCCTCGTCGAGCGAGCGGAGTTCGCCGTCGATGCGCGCGCGCAGGAAGCCCTGGCGGTGGAGTTTCTCCATTTCCTTCTTGTACTCGCCCTTGCGGCCGCGCACCACCGGGGCCAGAATCATCACCCGTTCGTCGGCGCGCAGCGCCATCAGGTTCTGCAGGATCGCCTCGGTGGACTGCTTCGCGATCTCGATGCCGCAGTTCGGACAATGCGGCACGCCGACGGAGGAGTAGAGCACGCGCAAATAGTCGTAGATCTCGGTGATGGTGCCCACGGTGGAGCGCGGGCTGCGGTTGGTGGTTTTCTGCTCGATGGAGATGGCCGGGCTCAGGCCGTCGATGGAATCCACCTCGGGGCGCTCCATCTGATCGAGAAACTGCCGGGCATAAGGCGACAGCGTTTCCACATAGCGGCGCTGTCCCTCCGCGTAGATGGTGTCGAAAGCCAGCGACGACTTGCCCGATCCGCTCAACCCGGTCACCACAGTGAGCGTGTTGCGCGGGATCTCCACGTCGATGTTCTTCAGGTTGTGCTGCCGTGCGCCGTGCACGGTGATGCGATCCAGCATTGGCAGGCTTGCCTCTTAGTGTACCGTGCGCGGGAGGAATCCGCCCGCGCGCAGGCCGAGGCCGCCATCGCGCCCGCTAATCCAGTTTCTTGCGGAATCGCGAAGCGCTCAGCAGCAGAATCGAGACGCCGAACACCGCCAGCGCCACCATCTGCGGCCAGAGAATCTCCGCGCCGACGCCTTTCAGAAACACGCCCCGCACGATCTCCATAAAATAGCGGACGGGGTCGAGCCAGGTGAGATACTGCGCCAGCACGGGCATGTTACGGATGGGAAACGCGAAACCGCTCAGCAGGAAAAACGGCTGAAAGAACAGGAACGTGGAGAGCATGGCCTGTTGTTGCGTGCGCGAAATGGTGGAGATAAACAGCCCCGCGCCGAGCGTGGTCATCAGGTACAACAAGGCGCAGCCGAACAGCAGCAGGAAGCTGCCGTGAAACGGCACCTTGAACAGCAGCAGCGCCACGATGGTTACCAGCGTCACCTGCACTATGCCAATCGACGCGAACGGCAGCGTCTTGCCCAGCATCAGCTCCACGGGACGGATGGGCGTCACCATCAACTGTTCCATGGTGCCGATCTCCTTTTCCCGGACAATCGCCATGGCGGTCAGCATCAGCGTTACCAGAGCAATGATGTTCGCCACCACGCCCGGCACGAAGTAGTTGCGGCTGCGCAGGTCGGGGTTGAACCAGATCCGGCTTTGCATGCCGAGGGTGGGAATGCCCGCGTGCACCGGCCCGCCGGCGGTGCGGCCCACCAGCTTGTCGCGGTTCTGCCGGTCCATCGCGTGCGCGCCGTAGCCCGCCACGATGCTGCTGGCGTAGTTGGCGATGATCGACGCGGTGTTGGAATTGCTGCCGTCCACCAGCACCTGCACGGCGGTGGTGCGGCCATGCTGGATGTCGCGGCCGAAGCCCGGCAGAATCAGCACGGCGCCCTGCACGCGGCCGGCGTCCAGCAGATGCTGCACTTCCGCGCCCGTCGTCGGAGCGTCGGTAATCTCGAACCGATTCGACCCCACGAAGTCGGCCAGCACGTCGCGGCTCTGCGGCGTGTGGTCCAGATCGCACCAGGCGATGCGGCTGTTATCCACGTCGAGGTTCGCCGCGTATCCAAAAATGATCAATTGCAGTACCGGCGGCATGAACAACAGTATGCGCATGCGCGGTTCGCGGAACGTCTGGCGGAACTCCTTCCGGATGATCTCGAGAATGCGCCGAATGGATGGGCTGGTCATGCTACCTTCTGCCTCATTTTCTTTGTCGCGAGAAAGAACGCAAGCGACGCGTACACGAACAGGAACACGGTCTCGCCGCCGAGGATCTCGATGCCGGCCCCCTTCAGGAACACGCCTTTGAGTATGGTGACAAAGTATCGCGCGGGGACGACATAAGTTACCGCCTGAATCACCACCGGCATGTTCTCAATGGAGTAAATGAAGCCCGACAGGAGAAAGGCCGGCAGAAACGACGTCAGTATGCCGATCTGATAAGCGACTAACTGCGAGCGCGCCAGCGTGGAAATCATGATGCCCCAGCAGAGCGCGCCAAAAAGAAACAGGAAGCTCGAAAAGAACAGAAACCACACGCTGCCCCGGAACGGCACGCGAAAAACGAATACCCCCACCAGCACGCAGACCAGCATGTCGGTGAAGCCAAGAGTGAAGAACGCCGACAGCTTCCCCATGATGATCTCGGCCGGCCGGAGAGGCGTGGAGAGTAACTGCTCCATGGTCCCGGTTTCCCACTCGCGCGCGACGGTCAGCGAAGTGAGCAGCGAGGCGATGATCATCATGGTGACGGCGATGAGGCCGGGAACGATGAAGTTTTTCGACTTCAGATCGCTGTTGTACAGGACCCGGACCCGCGGATCCACAGCCACCTTCAACTTACCGGCCCCGCGCCGTGTCTGGGCCTCGGAACGCAACTCCATGGCATAAGCGGCCACCACCCCCTGGGCATAGCCGAGCGCGATGGAAGCGGTGTTCGAGTCGCTGCCGTCCAGTATTACCTGGATGTCCGCCTCGCGCCCTTCCTGAATGTCCCGCGCGTAGTGCCTTGGCACCACAATGGCCATGAGGATGCGGCTGCTATCTACATTCTTGTCCACTGGCGCGTAATCGTGTACGTATCGCTGGATGTCGAAGTAACGGGAACCGCGGAACTGGTCGATCAGAGCGCGGCTCTCCGGCGTAGCGTCCCAATCGTAGACATAGGCGGGGATACGATCCACGTCCAGCGTCAGCGCCCAGCCGAACATCAACAGCATCAGCAGGGGCACCGCCAGCGCCAGCATCAGGCTGCGCGGATCGCGGAGGATGTGCAGAAACTCTTTCCTGGCCACCGCGCGCCACCGTACGAAGTTCATGCCGCGTTCCTCTCTTCCTGTTCGATCATGGCCACGAAGACGTCCTCCATGGAGGGGCGAATGCGCTCCATCTGCAGAAGCGAAACTCGCGCCTCGCCCAGCGCGCGGCGAATTGCCGGCGATGCCGCTTCCGAGTTATCCACGGTGACGTGCAACCCGCCGCCGAAAACGGCCACGTCGGTCACCCCCGGCAGCTTCTCGATAGCCTTCATGCTGTCGAGTATGTCCGACGTCTCTACATACAAGATGTGCTGCGATTGGAGTGACTCCTTCAGATGCTCGGGCGTTCCCAGCGCAATTACCTTGCCGCGGTACATGAGCGCGAGGCGGTGGCAATATTCGGCCTCGTCCATGTAATGCGTACTGACAAAGATAGTGTGGCCGGCGGCGGAAAGCCGATAGATGAGGTCCCAGAACCGGCGGCGCGCGATGGGATCCACGCCCGAAGTGGGCTCATCCAGAAATAAAATGGGCGGCTCGTGCAGAATCGCGCAACCCAGCGCCAGGCGCTGTTTCCAGCCGCCGGAGAGCAGGCGCGTGAGACTGCCGCGGCGGTGCTCGAGGCCGGCCATCTTCAGCACATAATCCTTGCGCGACGCGCGCTTGCGTCCGGGAACGTCGTAGATGCCGCTGAAGAAATCGATGTTCTCTTCCACCGTCAGATCGTCGTACAGCGAGAACCGCTGCGACATGTAGCCGATGTTTTGTTTTACGAGCTCGGATTCGGTGGCCACATCCAGCCCGCCCACCGTGGCCGCGCCTTCGGTTGGTTCCAGCAGGCCGCAAAGGACGCGGATGGTGGTAGACTTACCGGCTCCGTTGGGGCCCAGAAATCCGAAGATCTCGCCTTTCCCGACGTCCAGCGTAACGTGATCGACGGCGACGAAACTGCCGAAGCGCTTTACCAGACCACGGGTCGAAACTGCGCTGGCGGTTGGGGTCATGGAGTTACTCTCTGATCTGCCCTGAACGAGTGTTCCGGCTTTGACCTTGTATTACTGCACCTGAGAATCTTCGCAACCCGCGCCGATTCGAAGTGGGGCAGGTTCGTAGCCTGCGGCGGCCTCTCAGGCCGCCTTGGGTTGCGGCTATGCTGCTCTGCGGGGCAGCTTGTTAAGCTGCGGCCGATTGTCAATCGGCCCACCGCCTGGTTTGCACCCAAACAGCGGCGGTAATCAACCGCCGCGCAGGATTCCATCCTGTCCCACAAAGCAACAGAGCAGCCGACCGGGCAGGCGGGTCGGGGACCCGCCGCAGGCTGAGAGCCTGTCCCACATCTTCTCTTAGTTGCCATTGCCGCCCCCGGACCTGCGCACTAAGTCAATGAATACGTCTTCGAGCGAGGGAGTAATTCGCTCGAACTCGCTCGGCTGCAACCCATGATCGGAAAGCTGTTGGCGGACTGCCTCCGGCTGTCCTTCCGGCGTGATGTAAACGTGCAAACGCGCGCCCGACGGTTCCACGGCCAGCACTCCGGGCAGCCCGGCCATCAGCTCGCGGGCGGCGGCTTGATCGGCGGTCCCCACGCGGTAGCACGCGTCCTCCAGATGCTCCCGTAGATTGCGCGGCGTGTCGCAACGGATCAACTTCCCCTGGTTCATCAGGCCCACGCGGTTACAACGCTCGGCCTCGTCCAGATAGGCTGTGGTTACGAACAGAGTAAGTCCGTCGCGCACCAGTTGATACAGGATGGCCCAGAAATCGCGCCGCGAAACCGGGTCCACGCCGTTGGTGGGCTCGTCCAGAAACAGAATGCGCGGGTGATGCAGCAGCGCGCACATCAGACCCAGCTTCTGCTTCATTCCGCCGGATAAGTTGGCCGCGGGCCGTTTGCGGAACGGTTCCATGCGGGTCATGGCCAGCAGTTGCCGCATCAGTTGGTCGCGGTCCGCCTGGCGGAGTCCGAACAGGTCGGAGTAGAAGAGCATGTTTTCTTCCACCGTCAGGTCGTTATACAAGCCGAAACGCTGGGCCATATAGCCGATCTGGTCCTTCACCTGATCCAGATGACGTGCCACGTCGTATCCGGCGACAATGGCCTGGCCTTCGCTTGCGTCCACGAGCCCGCAGAGCAGGCGCAGCGTGGTGGTCTTGCCCGCGCCATCCGGCCCCACGAGCCCGAAGATCTCGCCCTGCGCGATCTCCAGGTCGAGGTGGTCCACGGCTGTGAGAGCGCCGAATCGGCGCGTCAGACCGGAGGCGCGAATGATGGCGTCCGCGGCCATCGAGGTCACTCCGCCACGTGGATGTCCGCTTCCACGGGCATGTTGTTCTTCAGCTCGTGGCGCAGGTTCTCCACGTCGATCTTGATGCGATACATCAGCTTCACGCGTTCCTCATTGGTTTGAATCTGTTTGGGCGTGAACTCGGCGTCGGAGGCGATAAACGAAACGCGGCCGTTGTAGGTCTTGCCCGCATACGAATCACTGGCGATGTCCGCGCGCTGTCCCAGCTTTACCCGGCCGAGGTCGCCCTCGGTGATGTACGCGCGCAACCATGGGTGGTCGATATCGCCAATCGTCAGCACCGTCGTTCCCGCCGCCAGCACCTCGCCCGGCTCGGCCGACTTTACCAGGACTACGCCGTCGATGGGCGAGAAAATCGTGGTATCGCTCAGCATGACGCCGGTGATTCCCGCCTGCGCCCGGGCCTGCTCGATGGCTGCCTTCTGCTGCGCCAGTTGCTCTTCCTTGCGCTGCAGCTCCAGCCGATTCGCCTCGGCCAGCTTCACCGCCTGCGCGGCGGAGGCCACCTGGTCTCGCGCGCCGGCGATGTCCTCCCTGCGTGGGCCTTCCTCCACCAGCGACAGCCGATGCTCGGCCTCGTGCAGGATCGCCTCGGTGCTGTGAAAGCGCGCCAGGTATTGCTCGTACTGCTGGCGCGAGATGTCCTCGCTCTTAAACAGAGTCTGCGCCCGATCCCAATCGTCCTTCGCCAGTTGGTACTGCGCCCGTGCATCGGAGGCGGCCGCGCGGGACTGCTGAATCTCCTGCGGACGCGAACCGTTGAGCAACTCGTCGAGATGCGCCTGCGCCTGCTCCAGATCGGCTTTGCGGGCGGCGATATCGCCGGCCAGCGTCTCGCGCTGCATGGCGATGGAGGTCTGCAGTTGCTGATATTGAGAGTCGGCGGAAGCGACGCCAGCCACGTCGCGGTCCTTCTGTTGGGCAAGCTGATCGCGGTCCAGTTGCGCCACAATATCGCCCTTCTTCACCACATCGCCTTCGTCGAAGCGCCGCTCCACCAGCCGGCCGGTAGTCTTGAAGGACATGTCGACCTCGGTCAGCTCGATGTTCCCGCTGACGTGCACGAGATTCGCCGGGCGGCGCGAGCATCCCGACAACAGGGCGCCGGAGGCGGCGAGGACGGCGATGCCTAGAACCGCGCAGGGCGGCCTGAGAGGCCGCCGCAGGCTGAGAGCCTGCCCCACCCTTCGGAGATTCATCAGAGTAATAAAACTGCTATTCATATGCGGCCTCACTGAATCATGGTTTCGATGGTGCCCATGGCCGTTCCCAGGTCGATACGGGCCAGGTTGAAGTTGTAGAGAGCCTCGATGCGGTTCTCCCGTGCGCGGCTGAGACGCGTCTGCGCGTCGGTGACCTCCACGCTGTTGCTCACGCCGGCTTTGTAGCGCCGCTCGGCCTGCGCCAGCTCCTGTTCCGACAATTGCAGGCCTTCTTCCGCGGTCTTTACCTGCGCGTCGGCGGATCGCAGTGAGTCCAGCGCCAGCCGGACATCAAGGTCGATCTGATCGCGCAGGTCGGCCGTGCGAATCTGCTCCGCGCGCATAGCGGAGGCGCTCTCCACCCGTCGCGCGTCGCGCCGTCCCCCGTCGAACACCGGCACCTGCAAGCTCACACCGACCGCGCGGGTGGGCACGGCGGCGCCGATACCCGTGCCGAGATCGCCATAGTTGCCGAAGACGCCCAGCGTGGGGATGCGCTCGAACTTCGTCGCATCGTAGCCGATCCGGGCGTTGTGCTCGCGCTCGAGCTGGGCCTTCAGCTCGCTGCGATTGCGGCGGGCCGTTTCCACCGCTTTGGCTTCCTCCACCGCGTCGGCCGGCGTGTAGCTCAGCTTGTCGGTCAGTTCCACGGGAGTCTCCAGCCGCAGGCCCATGGTCTTCAGCAACTGCAGATGTGCGCGGTCGCGTTCGTTCTCGGCCACCAGCAGAAGCTGGCGGTCGTTGGCGAGCTGCACCCGCGCGCGAGTCACCTCAATCCCGGTTCCGGTGCCCGCGTCCTTCTGCGATTCCGCGAGGCGCAGAAGAGCCTCGGAGAGATCCACGTTGGCGCGCGCGGTCTCCAGCGCCGCGTCGGCCCGCAGGCCCGCCAGATACGCGCGCGCCACCTGATCGGTAACCTGGCGGTTGGTGGATTCGCGGTCCAGCTTCGATGCCTCCACCAGCACGCGCGCGCCCCGGTAGCGCAGGACGGAGCTAAGATCGAAAACGCTCTGGCTGGCGTTGGCACGAACGTCCAGAACGTCGAACGGCCCCACGAACGTTGGAATCCTGAGAGGGATTGTCGGGGGTAACTGAATGTTGAAGCCGAACGCCTTCAGGTTCTGGGTCTCGCTCTGATACGAAAGCGAACCGTCCAGGTTGGGCAGCAGCGCGGCGCGGGCCTCGCTGGCGCGAGCCTTCGCCTGGCGCAACTCCTCCTCGGCCAGCTTCACGCGGGTGGCGCCGTCGGGAGCCACGGCGATTTCGACGGCTTTCTTCAGGCTGAGCTGTAATGCGTCGGGCGAAGCGGAAAATGCCGGGATAATGACAAACAATGCGGGCACAAATCTGCGCATATTACGACTCCTTCGGCTCGGGGGTGCGGAACCCGGCCACCAGAAAAGCGATGAGCTGGCGCTTTGTCGTCTCGAGGTCGGTGGGCTCGCACTGTCCCTCGGAAGACAGCCGGATCAGATTGGAGCCGGCCAGTACGTGGGCCATCGCGCCGATCGAGAAGTGAATCCTCCACTGAATCGCCTGGTCGGACAAATCGGGGCAGGCCCGCCGGAGGGCCGCGAGGATCCGTGTTTTATACGGAAACATGTGCTTGCGGACGATCTCCTCGACGAACTGCGGTTCGGTGTAGATGCGGCCCATCAGCGGCACGAATCGCGGGGCCGTGACGATCAGCTCCAGCGGCGGAAGTATGAACGCCTCGATGACTCGGGCGAGGTCCGGCCCACCCTGGCCGGCTTCGGCGGCGTCCAGCAGTTCCAGCCGGCGTTGTTGCATGGGGACCACCCGCCGGTCCACCACGGCTCGGAGCAGATGGTCCTTGGACTGAAAATGGTAGTTGACGGCTGCCAGGTTCACTCCGGCGGCGCTGGTGATGTCGCGCAGCGAGGTCTCGCCGGGCCCCCGTTCCGCCAGCAGGGCCTCGGCAGCATCCAGAATCCGGTCTTTCGTACTCCTCGCTTCCTCAGTCATACGTTCGTTTCAATTATACGTTCGACTGAATGGCCGGTCAAGAGTTTTCGCTAAGAACGGGCCGGGCCCAGCAGGCCCTTACAAGCCAGCAGGCCGAAGTGGCCGGCACGGAAGCGCACCTGTCCGAACCCGCGAAGGGGTTTCGTGACAAAGCCCGCACCGGCCAGCGCGTCGCGGATCGGATCGATTTCATAAAGCCGGAGGACGTGCGTTTCCTCGTTGCGGCGGTACAACCGGCCCGCCCGGCGGAAGCTCACGAGCCGGCGGGTGAGCAGGTGGCGCTCCGGGTCCTCGGATGCCTCTACCAGGACCGCCCAGTCGTCACCGGTCCAGTAGCTTTTTCGAGGCATGCCGGCGGGCTCGCGGCCGCTTGCCGCAAGATCGAAGAGAAACACGCCGCCGGGCCGCAGGGCGCAGTACACGCGGCGGAAAAACCGTTGCAGCGCGGCGCCGCTTTTGTCGCGAGCGAAGGCGTAGCTGAGGCACTCGCCGATGGAGGTCACCGCGTCGCAGGGTGGGAGGGCGACCTCGGTGAGGGAGCCGGTGGTCAGCTTTGCGCGCGGGGCCTTCGCTCGCGCCAGACGAATCATCGCGGGAGAGGCGTCGACGCCCACCACGTCGTAGCCGGCGAACCCGAGATGTCGCGCCCAGATGCCGCTTCCGCAACCGAGGTCCACCACCAGGCCATGGTCAACGCGGTTGCGGCGCAGCAGGCTCAGCAGGCCGGGCGCCGAACGCAGGGCGAATTCGCCGAATCCGGCGTCGTGGATGTATGCGAGGTCGGTTCCGTAGTCCGCCATCGCTCCCAGATTACGCGATGGCGCGAGACGGGGCCGAGCTCGACCGCTTCATCCTTATATTGAGGGTTCGCTCGATGCGCTTGATTTCGGAGCGCTCGGCGATGGTGGCGAAGGTGGATGCTGTGCCGCCGGCGCCCGCGCGCCCGGTGCGGCCGACGCGATGGATGAAGTCCTCGGGCACCATGGGCAGGTCGTAGTTGACCACGTGGGCGATGCCCTCCACGTGAATGCCGCGCGCGGCCACGTCGGTGGCCACCAGCACGCGGTACTCGCCCTGCTGGAATCCGCGCAGCGCCGCGTTGCGCTGGCCCTGGGTGCGGTTGCCGTGAATGCGCGCCGCGTTCACGCCGCGGCGGGTCAGTTGCTTCGCCAGCCGGTCCGTCCCGTGCTTGGTGCGCGCAAAGACCAGGAACGTGCCTTTTTCGCGGTCGATGAGGGAGGCCAGCAGGCCCAGCTTTTCGGTCTGTTCGGCTTCGTAGAGGCGCAGGTCGATGCTCTCCACCGGCCGGGTGATTTCGCCGACGGCCACGCGCACCGGGTCCTTCAGGTGCTGTTGCATGAGGTGCGCCACCGAGCTTTCGATGGTGGCGGAGAAGAACAGCGTCTGGCGCGTGGACGGCAGCTCGGAGAGGATGCGCTTGATGGTGGGCAGGAAGCCCATGTCCAGCATGCGGTCGGCTTCGTCGAGGACGAGCACGCGCACGCCGCCGAGGCGGACAAGGCGGCGTTCCATGAAGTCGGCCAGGCGGCCGGGGGTGGCGATCAGGACCGCCGCGCCCTTCTTGATGTTGGTGAGCTGGCGGTCTTCGTTCATGCCGCCCACCACCACCGCGGCGCTGATGCCGCTGCCGTGGGCGAGCGTGCCGAAGACCTCGTGGCTCTGCATGGCGAGTTCGCGGGTGGGGCTGAGGACGATTGCCTGGATGCCTTTGGCGCCCTTGTTCTTGAGCAACGTCTCCAGCAGGGGGAGCACGAATGCGAGTGTCTTGCCGGTGCCTGTTTGCGCGGTGGCGATGAGGTCGCGGCCGTCGAGCGCCGGCGGAATTGCTTGTGCCTGTACGGGCGTCATGGTGACGAAGCCGTTACGGGCGAGATTGCTCCCGAGGACGGGAGACAGAGAGAGTTCGGAGAAGTTTTTCATTCGATTTTTCAGGAAGGGGAATCGGCGGGCCGGTCTAACGTCGAGCGGGGTACAGCGGATCTACTTCCAGAACCAGTGTAGCGCATTTGGGATCAGTTGACAGGGCGAGCGATGAAACTTACAGTGAGGACAGATCCCACGCAGCTCGGGGAGGCACGGCCATGACCGGAATTCAGTTCATCACTGACGCAAGAGGCCGCAAAACGGCGGCGGTCATCGACCTCAAACACAGGGCGCTGTGGGAGGATATCGAGGACGTGCTCGTTTCGCGGTCGCGGCGGCATGAGAGGCGCATTCCGCTCGAAAAGGTGAAGGCGGACCTGATCGCAAGCGGAAAGCTTCGTGGCTAGATACCGCGTCACATTGACGTCGAGTGCTGACAAAAGAACTCAAGAAGCTGTCCGGCCAATTGGTCGCGCGCATCGTCCCGCGCTTGGAGAGTCTTGCCTCCGAGCCCCGTCCGGCTGGCTGCAGGAAGCTCAGGGGCGGCGATGCCGAGTGGCGCATTCGTGTGGGTGACTACCGCGTGGTGTACACCGGCGCAAGTCATCATGGATGCGGTCAGGGCCTCCAGTGCTACCGCTCGAACAGGCCAGACACTGTCAGATGCAGATCAAGTTCTGTCTTGTCGATGGGCGAGTCCTTTTCTTTAAGTTGTCTTATTAACGACTCTTGGTCCTGTTTGAACAACCCAACTAACGCCGTGAGACACGTGACTGTATACTCAGATTCGAACATGAGTTCTTCGAACAAGCTCTGATGCGCCTGAGTGGCGCGCGCGGGGAACGCAATGAGCAAGCCCAGCAACGCGCGCAGCGCTCGTGATTGCAATCGCTCTCCGTCAACTCGGTGCTCCCTGCTGTCCGGGTGCGTAACGATTACGAAAATGGGATTCACGGCAGCTTCGGATTCGATGCGCGCGGCGAGGAAGATCGTCTCGGCAATGGCGTCCACGTCGGTCAACACCTGCCTATTCGTCTCCCGAACCAGAATGCGCGCGACGGCCGACTTCATTCGCCGGAGCAAATTGTGCTGGTCCCCAGGGGCGTTCTTGACCACGTCGACGAACAGGTCCGAAGGATACTCCCCGCGTTCGAACTTAGGAAGCCTAGCCCCCTGCTCACCCTTGATTCGGCCCCAAATCACGTTCGACAAGGCTTCTTCTGAAAGGTCCTCAATCGCTCGTATTGCCATCGGCACACGTGCCCTCAGGTTCCACGGATCCGGTGACATATTCGGAAGCATTGTCGTCCTACTTTCACCTAGATAGTGCTGTTCATAAAGAGGCCCGCCAAACTTAGTTCTGGCGGTGGTTCGTTGATTGGGCGCAGAACGCGGAGATGAAACTGAGTGCCGTCGCCGGGCGCCACAATTAGCGGAGCGTGGACAGCTTCCAGCGGCCCCAACCCCCCGTTCGGGGCCTGCGAAAGATCGATGGTTCTTCCCGGTTCAGGATCCGAGCTCCCCGGTGCCCCCTTTGTGAAAATCCACGACCGTTTAGCGCCGTCTCGCCACGCGTCCAGCACCGTCGGTGCCTTGATTTGAACGTTCCTTACGTTTAGGTAGGCCAGAGGGTAACTAATCTCGACCAAGCGATAACCTGGTTGATCTACGCTGCGAAGACCCAGGCGATTCCTGACCACGTTTGATTCCTCCTCTTCGACCATAGTAGCGTCAGTGATCCAGTAAGGGCGGTTCGATCTGCCGAGCGACCGTCGCTCAAGCTGTCGCCCCGTACACGACTTCGTCTCGATCGCATGTGCTAGGTTTTCTAGCAGAGCGTCACTCCCCACAGGGAACCTGAGGCTTTGTTCGTTAAGTCGGTCGAGCCTTTCGTAGTGGTACACATCTCCCGACCACGGAATGTTCTTGCCTGGCAAGAAAAACCTCGCTCCGTGCGGCCCTGCAATGATGTTGTCAATCGCCTTAAACGTATCAGAGGGTTGGGATATCGACATCAACTCACGGAAGAAGTCAGACCAAATCTCAGGGGCTATATCACTCCTCAGGCACTCTCGCTCAAGGCTCCGACCCACGAGGCGAGCATCATCATCAATTTGGAACTGCTCGTGCCATCGTTCGAGTACGGACCAGAACGATCTGGCGAGGGACGCTTGCCAAAAAGACCGAAAGGCTCCAATCCTAGAAGCTTCCGCAGCCATGTTTCACCTTGTTTACCGAGTGTACCACGATGCAGCATTTATAGCGCCAAAGGTGGACCCCTTTGCGCTCGGGGCTGGCGAGCCAGGCATAATACATCGTGCGATACGGGAAAGATGAACTCTGACTTGCAGGTCGTTGTTCACGCACATAGGGCGGATCGCTATGGAGCGGAAATCATCCGCGCGCATCAACGACATTCATCGGGACCTAAGGAAGTGCAAGGGTCAGGCGCCGACTGAAAGCCCGCTGCGCCTGACGGATCTGCCAGACTAGGGCATCTGCAGCGCATCGTGAGGCGCGATTCGTGGCAAACTAAGAAACAGGTAATGGACGTTCGACTGACAGACGACCAGAAGGCTTTTGTCCGCCAGTCTATCGAGAGTGGCCGGTACAGCCGCGAGGAAGATGAATTGCGGGACGCCTTGTCGCTGTGGGAAGAGCGCGAACGCGCCCGCGCCGAGATTCTGGTGGCCGTCGACGTGGCCGAGGCTTCTCTTGCGCGGGGCGAGGGCCGGACCATCACCGAGCAATCCATGCGCGACCTGGCCGACGAAGTGAAGCAGCGTGGCCGCGCCCGTCTTGCGCGCGAAACGGCGACTCCGACCCGATAAATGGCGCATCAATGACTATCAGCCGAATCGTAAACCCCGCTCGAACTGCGAAGCAAACCCGGCATTTTCGTGGCGAAACGCCGTTAGGCCGAAGGCTCATCGCTGGAATGCGCGACGTCGCGCGACACGTCCGTGGGGAGATTGACCTGCCGTCTCGCACCGTGGTGGTGCCGGAACGCGTGGATGTGAAAGCGATCCGGGAAGCATCCGGTTTGTCGCAGAGTGAGTTTGCCAGCCGCTACGGAATCAGCGAGCGATCTCTCCAGGAATGGGAGCAGAGCCGGCGCCAGCCCGAAGGCGCGGTAAGGGCGTATCTGACCGTGATCTCGCGAATTCCCCAGGCGGTTAACGAAGCACTGAAGCAATAAGGCGGCCTGAGAGGCCGCCGCAGGCTGAAACCCAGCCACGGGCCTGCCCCACTCGGGGCAACCAATAGCTCCGGTGAGCTAAAGTTGTCAGATGGCTCAAGACAAAGTCGAACTTTCTGGCAGCCACCGGCTGGCCCCGTCCGGCGCCGAAGTCGTTGGAACGCCCGCCGCGGATGAGGTGATCCAGGTGTCCGTCATCGTGCGGCGCCGCAACGCTCTGCCGCAGCCTGGCACCGCGGAGCCGGTCAGCCGCCGCCGATTCGCCGAGATGTATGGCGCTGACCCGGCCGATCTTCAGAAGATCGGCGAACTGGCCTCCGCCGAGGGGCTGACGGTGATCAGCTCCGATCCGGCGCGGCGCACCGTGGTGCTTGCCGGAACCACCGCCACAATAGCCCAGGCGTTCGGCGCGAACCTGCAACTCTACCGGCAGAACAATCGCACCTTCCGCGGGCGCAGCGGCGCGCTGATGATTCCGGCCCATCTGGCGGGCGTCATCGAAGGAGTGTTTGGGTTTGACCAGCGGCAGCAGGCGCGGGCCCGCTTTCGCTTGCTGAGCGCCGCGGCCACCACGGCGACATCGTATACCCCGCTTCAGGTGGCGCAGCTCTATCAGTTCCCGCAAGGGGCCACGGGAGCCGGACAAACCATCGCCCTTATCGAACTGGGCGGGGGCTATCAGGAAGCGGATCTCACCAGCTTCTTTTCGAATCTCGGGCTCGCGCCACCGCAGGTGACCGCCATTTCCGTCGATGGCGCGACGAACCAGCCTTCCGGCGATCCCGACAGCGCCGACGGCGAGGTGTTGCTGGATATCGAGGTTTCCGGGGCGATCGCGCCTGGCGCTAACATCGCCGTCTATTTTGCGCCGAACACCACGCAGGGCTTCCTGGACGCCATCACCACCGCGGTGCACGACCAGAACACGAATCCCAACGTCATCTCCATCAGTTGGGGCGGAGCGGAATCCACATACACGTCGCAGGCCATGCAGTCCTACGATCAGGCCTTTCAGGACGCGGTCACGCTGGGCGTGATGGTGTGCACCGCTTCCGGCGACGATGGCTCGAACGATGACCAGACCGACGGCCAGGCGCACGTCGACTTTCCTTCATCGAGTCCCAACGTGCTGGCCTGCGGCGGAACTACTCTCCGGAGCTCCAACGGAACCGTGCATTCCGAGACCGTGTGGAACGATGGGGACGGAAATGGCGCCAGCGGCGGGGGCGTCAGCGAGGTCTTCCCGTTGCCCGGCTACCAGCAATCGGCCAACGTCCCGGTTTCGGTGAATTCGGGGTTCGCGGGACGCGGGGTACCGGACGTAGCGGGGGATGCCGATCCGGACACCGGCTACCAGGTGGTGGTGGATGGCCAGTCCCTGGTCTTCGGAGGAACCAGCGCGGTGGCTCCGCTCTGGGCGGGGTTGATCGCTCTTCTCAACCAACAACTGGGCAAGAGCGTGCAGTTCCTGAACACTTCTTTGTACGGGCCGCTGGCCGGCAGCGCGTGCAACGACATCGTTTCGGGCAATAACGGCGCATATTCGGCCGGTCCGGGCTGGGATGCATGCACCGGTTGGGGCAGCCCGAAGGGGACGGCATTGCTGAGCGGATTGGGCGGGTAGGCGGAGGGCCGTGGTTGCACGGGACCGCGGGCGCGCGCTGTCCGGCGGCGCGGCGCCACAGCGCACCGCGAGCGGTCCTCCAGAAAGTGCTTGACTGTTCTAATTAATTAGTACACTATAAGAGCATGACGGCAGCCCGCGACAAGCGCTTCGCCCTCAGGCTCGACCTCGACAGCGGCGTTCCCGTCTATCGCCAGATCATCGACCAGGTGCTGGGCGGCATCGCCGCCGGATCGCTGCACGCGGGCGACCAGTTGCCTACCGTACGCCAGCTCGCCGTGGACCTGTCGGTGAATCCCAATACCGTGATTCGCGCCTACCGCGAGCTGGAGATTCGCGAGGTCCTCACCACCCATCAGGGGACCGGCACGTTCGTCACCGCCCGGACGCCGGAACGCGACGACGTGGAGCGCCAGCGGCGTCTCGCGCAGATCGCGGGCGAGGTGGTGGCGCGGGCGGGCGCGGAAGGTTTCACGTTGCCGGAGTTGATTCGCCGTTTGCGAGAGATGTCCTCGGAAAGGGGGAAATGAACATGAGTGTTCTGAGAATACAGGAACTGGGCCGCGCAGGAATGAACGTGTCGCAGTACGCCAGTTCGGTTGGTGTCACCGCTTTTCTGGTCTCCATGGCCGCCGGTGTCGGAGTGGCCGTGCTGCTGAACCGCCCGGCGCCGGTCATCGCCGGGCTCGCCGTGGGCCTTTACCTGATGTTCGCCATCAAGGTGGCGGCGCAGTGGCAGAAGGCCGCCGTTTTGCGCTTCGGCAAATACATCGGGTTGCGCGGACCGGGGCTCTTTTTCATCATTCCGGTGGTGGACAGCGTCAGCGCCTACGTGGACCAGCGCGTGCGCGTCACCGACGTCAGCGCGGAATCGGCCCTGACCCGCGACACCGTGCCGGTGAACGTCGACGCCATCGTGTTCTGGCTGGTGTGGGACGCCGAGAAATCGATCCTCGAAGTTGCCGACTTCAACCAGGCCATCACCCTGAGCGCGCAGACGGGTCTTCGGGAATCGATCGGCCGGCACGACCTCGCGCAGATGATCACCGAGCGGGAGATGCTGGGCAAGGAGCTGCAGCGCATCCTCGACGAGAAGACGAATCCCTGGGGGATCACCGTGCAGAGCGTCGAAATTCGCGACGTCCACATTCCCACCGCACTCGAAGACGCAATGTCGCGTCAGGCACAGGCGGAGCGCGAACGCCAGGCGCGCATCATCCTGGGCACGGCGGAAACCGAGATCGCGGCCAAGTTCTCGGAAGCGTCCACGGTTTACGTCAACAACCCCGTGGCGCTGCATCTGCGCGCCATGAACATGCTCTACGAGGCCATCAAGGAAAAGGGCGCGATGGTGATCGTCCCCTCCTCGGCGGTGGAGACGATGGGGTTGGGCGGTCTGCTGGCCACGACGTCGCTGCGGCCGCAGTGAGCGCGCCTACCGCGATGCAGCCACTTCGGTGAGCGCCAGCCAGAGGAACTCGGCCATTTTGTAGAGCGAGTCCTCGCGAAGGCGCTCATCGTCGGAATGGGGACCTCCGCCGGCCACGCTGACCATTTCGTCCATTTCCGGGCCGTAGCCGTAGCCCTGCACTCCCCGGACGCGGAGCTGCGCCAGATCGGTGGCTCCGGTGGCCATGGCTGGCAGCGTGATGCTGCCGGGGAACAGCTTCCTTTGGGCGTGCTCGAGTGCGCGGAACATCTCTGTATCGGTGCCCGAAGGCGGCGCGGCGGGGCGCGTGGCCGTTTCCAGCGGTTTGACCTCGATGTTCGGGTCGGCGATGATGCGGCGCAGCTCGGCCCAAAGGCGGGGCAGGTCCTCGTCCGGAAGCGCGCGAATGTCCAGTACGGCTTCGGCCTCGGACGGGATCACGTTGCTGCGAAACCCGCCGCGGATCACCGTGGGCGCAATGGTGGTCCGCAGGATGGAGTAATTCGCGATCTCGTGTTGGGCCAGGTATTCCTGGATGGAGGCGCTGAGCTCCGGGTCGGTGAGGTGCGCATAGCGGAACGCATCGTCGGGCGCGCCGATCTTCGCCAGCCCGTCGAACCAGGCGCGGGTGGTGGCGTTCAGGCGCATGGGCGGCTGCCAGCGGCCGAGGCGCGAGACCGCGGTGGCCAGATGCACAATCGGGTTGTCCAGACGCGGCTGCGACCCGTGGCCGGAGGTTCCGTGCGCAATCAGGCGCACCGGCCGCACCACTTTCTCGGTGGTGGTTATCTCCACGTAGCGGACGGTGCTGCCTCGCACCGTGACCTGGCCGCCCTCAGCCAGGGCAAACTCGGCGGCGATGTCGTCCCAGTGCTGGCGCACCAGAAAATCGATGCCCCATTGCGTGGTGCCCTCCTCACCGGCTTCGGCCATGAAGATGACGTCGCGGTCGAGCGGCACCTTCAGGCGATGCAGCAGGATCATGGTCATCAGCGAAACGGCGACATGGCTCTTGTCGTCGATGGACCCGCGCCCGAGAATCCAGCCGTCGCGAAGGATGCCGGCAAACGGGTCGACGCTCCACGTGTCGCGGTCCGCGCCCACCACGTCGGTATGGCCCATGAGGAGGACGGGCCGTTTCGAACCGTTTCCCTTCAGCCGCGCTACCAGATTGGCGCGATGGGGGTCGAGCGCGAACACCTGATAAAGGATGTGCTCGCGGTCGAGCACCTGACGCAGGTAGTTCACGGCGCGCGTCTCGTTGCCTGGCGGGTTGCTGGTGTCGATCCGCAGCAACGCCCGGTAATAGTCGAGCAGTTCCGGCTGGACGGAGCGCCAGTCGACGCCCGGGTTAGCACCCAGATCGCGCGCCGGGGCTGCCAGCAGGCCGCAGCACAGCGCGAGGGCGAGACCACGCGGGACACCCATGAGGGTCAAGGATAGCAGGACGGGAGGAACTCCACGGACCTGGCAGCACGGAAACGCGGTTTCGCCGCATGACCCTCCCGCCGGTGCTTTGGCTCTCCTCACACAGGTTTGCCGCAAAGCGCTGGGGTATTTGCCGCAGGTCGAATGCGGCTCGCGCCAGCGCGGTGGAATTCGACAGTCCAAGTTTGGCACGTCTCGTGCTAGCAGTGCTGGACAGGGGGAAGTAGTGTGCCCCCGCCCGCCGGCTCGCGCAGAAGGCTGGCACGTGCGACTACCAGCCAGGAACGCCGGGACGTGAGCCGTGGTCCTGCTGAAGCACCCGGCGGCACTGAAGCACCCGCGCGAAGTCGCAACCACCGCACGGCCCACCTTAATAGAGAGAACAGCAATGGAGTCGCTCAAAGAGGCTTTGAGTAACCATCCGTTTGTGGTGGACCTCGATGCCCATCACGTGGAAATGCTGATTTCCTGTGGGAAGAGCGCGAGGTTCGAACGAGGCGAATACCTGGCGCGCGAAGGCGAGCAGGCCGACGCCTTTTATCTTATTGAATCGGGGAAGGTAATACTCGAGATTCATGCCCCGCATCAGGGGGCGATGGTGGTTGATAAGCTTGGCGCCGGCGACGCCCTGGGATGGTCGTGGCTGGTGGGTCCGCCGCGGTGGCATTTCGATGCGCGGGCGGTCGAGCCGGTCAACGTGATCATATTGGACGGGCGCTGTGTGCGCACAAAATGTGAGCTGGATCACGAACTCGGGTATCAACTCCTGAAACGTTTTTCCAGGCTGCTGGAGCACCGGCTGGAGGCCACGCTGTCACGCGTGGTGGAATTGTACTGCGTGCCGGCGTGATGACAATTTGACTAAAATCGGCGGCTCGGTTTGGAGCCGTCGCGCGTATAATCTGTGGTAGATAGCGACAGCTTAAGAAGCACGTGACTGGTTCGGCGGGCAGCAGGATGGCGCCGGGGAATACGGCTCATTGGCCTCCAACTCAGGCTGAAGCCCGGAGTTGCTGCGGTCCCGAGGGTACCTCGGGGTCAGGCCACCGTTTTCTGGAGCTGATAGAAGCGGCCTGATATTTCATCCTCTGCGTCCGGGCTGCAGGCCTCGTACGAACACACGTTCCGCAGCAACGCGATTCGACCGTGTAGTCGAGAACGCAACCGCATGGCGGAAGTGGGGCGCGGCTGAAGGTGTGCGTGCCTTCTTTCCGACGCGGCAGGCCTGTAATCGACGGGCGCACAGCCCGCAACTATTTCCCTGCAACTCTGACAAAACGGTCTCCGGCCGCGAGTACGCTGGCCCGCTCGCGGACGAAGTCCGGAACAGGCGAGAGTCTGGCATGGTCATCAGGCGCATCGTGAAGTTCGAGGCCGAGCGCGACCCGGATTTTGCACGCTGGGTTACGCGCATGGCCGGTGGCGAACGGATTCGGCATTGCCTGCAATGCGGGCAGTGCAGCGGCACCTGCCCTCTATCGCTTTACATGGACCACACGCCGCGGCAGCTCATGTACCTGGCGCGTGAGGGCTTCAAGGAAGAGGTCCTGACCAGTTCGGCGATCTGGATGTGCACGTCGTGTTATGCGTGCATGGTCAAGTGCCCCAAAAAGATCAACATCACTCACCTTCTTTATGCGTTCAAGGAGCGGGCCATCACCGAGGGCCTGTACCCGAAGCGCTTCCCCATCGCGGTGATGGCCCGCCAGTTCGCGCGCATGGTGGACAAATCGGGGCGAGTGACCGAAAGCCGCCTGATGATTAAGGTCTGCCTGCGGACGGCCGTGGTCCGTCTGTTGGGCATGACCCGGATCGGATGGGGCCTGCTGCGCACGGGCCGGATGAAGTTCGGCCGGGAGAAAATCGAAGGTCAGGCCGACCTCGTCAGAATACTGGAATCCGTGCGGAACACGCGGAAGGAGCTGGCATTATGACCTACGCCTGGTATCCCGGGTGTTCCCTGCGCGGCACCGGACGGGCCTACGAAGAATCTCTGCTGGCGGTGTTCAAGGCGCTGGGCGTGGAGGTCGCCGAGCTCAAGGATTGGAACTGCTGCGGTTCCACCACCTATCTCTCCGTCGATGAACTGACCTCCTATGCGCTGGTGGCGCGGAACCTGGCGCTGGCCGGACGCGAGCACAAGGACATCGTGGCGCCGTGCGCCGCCTGCTACATGGTTCTGAACAAGACCCAGCACTACGTGGACGACTATCCCGACGTGCGTCTGGCGGTGAACCGCGCCATGGAGGCCATCGGCCTGGTCTACGACGACCATGTCAAGGTGCGGCATCCGCTGGACGTTCTGCTCAACGACGTCGGGGTGAAGGCCATCCGCGAGAAGGTCACCAGACCCTTGAAGGGGTTGAAAGTGGCGCCGTATTACGGCTGCCAGATTGTGCGCCCCTACGCCACCTTCGACGACCAGGCGAACCCGGTAGCCATGGATCGCCTTCTGGAGGCCTGCGGCGCGAAGGTAGTGCACTACCCGCTGAAGACAACCTGCTGCGGCGGCAGCCAGAAGGGCGCGCTGCCGGAGGTGGGTCTCGATCTCATCCATTACCTGCTCACCGAAGCGAAGCGGCAGGGCGCGGACGTGATGGCCACGGTGTGCCCGCTCTGCCAGTTTAACGTGGAGGCCTTCCAGCAGGACGCGGCCAATTCCCACCCGGCCATCTCCATGCCGGTGCTCTATTTCAGCCAGCTCATGGGTGTGGCGCTGGGCTCGCCGGCCGGCGACATCGGGTTGCGGCGATGCCTGGTGCCGGTGGAATCGCTGCTCGCGGAAAAGGAGATCGCTTATGCCTGACGGTTTCCCCTCCGGCAACGGTCACCACGGCTGCCGGGTCGGCGTGTATGTCTGCCACTGCGGCACCAACATTGCGTCCACGGTGGATGTGGCGGCGCTGTCCAGCTATGCGCTCTCGCTTCCGGGCGTGGTGGTGGCGCGGGACTACAAGTACATGTGCTCGGATCCGGGGCAGGATCTGATTGTCCAGGATATCCGCGAGTACGGCCTCGACCGCGTGGTGGTGGCCGCCTGCTCGCCACTGCTGCACGAGCCCACCTTCCGCAGAGCCATCGCGCGCGGCGGCCTGAACCCGTTTTTCCTGCAGGTGGTGAACATCCGCGAGCACGTTTCGTGGGTCCATAAGGACAAGGGCGAGGCCACCGCAAAGGCGAAGGACCTGGTTCGCGCGGCGGTGCGGCGCGTGTTTCTGCACAAGCCGCTGGAGAAGAGGAAGGTCCCCATCAACCCGAACGTTCTGGTGGTGGGCGGCGGCATCGCGGGCATCCACGCCGCGCTCACCCTGGCCGACGCGGGCAAGCACGTGTATCTGGTGGAGCGCGAGCCATCCATCGGCGGCCACATGGCCATGTTCGACAAGACCTTCCCCACGCTCGACTGCGCCGCCTGCATCCTGACGCCGAAAATGACCTCGGTGGGCTGCCACCCCAAGATCAGCCTCTGGGCGTATTCGGAGGTGGTGCAGGTGGATGGATACGTCGGCAACTACAAAGTGAAGGTGAAGCACAAGCCGCGCTACATCATCGACGACTTGTGCATCGGCTGCCAGGAGTGCGTCACCGCGTGCGTGTTCAAGGCGGGCAAGACTCCCGACGAGTTCAACCTCGGCCTGAGCAAGCGCAAACCGGTGTATCTGCCGTTCCCACAGGCGGTGCCGCAGAAGGTGGTCATCGACCCCGAGGCCTGCATCGAGTTCAAGTCGGGCAAGTGCAAGAAGACCTGCATCGAGGCGTGTGGCGAACGCGGCGCCATCGATCTCAAGCAGAAGGAGACCTTCGAGGAGATCGAGGTGGGCGCCATCATCCTGGCCACCGGCTTCACCACGTTCGATCCGGTCCGCAAGCCCTACCTCGGATACGGCAAGTATCCCAACATCTATACGTCGCTCGAAGTGGAGCGGCTCATCAACGCCTCCGGACCCACCTCCGGAGAGCTGGTCCTTCGCGACGGCACGCCGCCGCAGTCGGTGGGCATCGTACACTGCGTCGGTTCGCGCGACGCCAATACCAACCGCTGGTGCTCGAAGGTGTGCTGCATGTACTCGCTGAAGCTGGCGCACCTGGTGAAGGAACGAACCGGCGCGGAGGTGTTCAACTTCTACATCGACATGCGCACGCCGGGCAAGGGCTACGAGGAGTTCTACGACCGGCTGCTGGACGAAGGAGTCCACTTCATCCGCGGGCGGGTGGCCGAGGTGAGCGACTGGGCGGTGCACCCGTCGGAAGAGGGCAAGCTGGTGATCCGCGCGGAAGACACGCTGGCCGGCTTTGTGCGGCGCATCCCGGTGGACATGGTGATCCTGTCGGTGGGACTCGAACCCCAGCCCGACGCGCAGCAGGTGCGCCGGCTGTTCAACATCAGTTGTGCATCGGAGGGCTGGTTCCTGGAACGGCATCCCAAACTCGCTCCGGTAAGCACGTTCACCGAGGGCGTGTTCATCGCCGGCGCCTGCCAGGGGCCGCGGGATATTCCCGAAGCGGTGGCGCAGGCGGGCGCGGCGTCGGCGGAGGCGCTGGCGCTGATCGACGCGGGGGTGGTGGAATTGGAGCCGTACACCGCCACCGTCGACGAAACGGCCTGCTCGAAGTGCGGCGTCTGCGTCTCGCTGTGCCCATACTCGGCCGTTGCTCCGGGCGGCGGCGTGATCAACGAAGTGTTGTGCAAAGGCTGCGGAACGTGCGTCGCCTCCTGTCCGTCCGGGGCCATCCGGCAGAATTTCTTCGAGGACAGCGAAATCGAAGAGGAGATAGAGGGGTTGCTGGCCTATGCTTAACCGCAGAACGATTCCTCCCGAGGTACCCGGCGCGGCGTTCGAGCCGAGGATCGTCGCTTTCTTCTGCAACTGGTGCACTTACCTGGCGGCGGATCTGGCGGGCACTTCCCGAATGAAATATGCGCCCAACGTCCGCGTGATCCGGCTGATGTGCTCGGGGCGCGTGGACCCGCAGTTCGTGCTGAAAGCCTTCGCCGAAGGCGCCGACGGGGTGCTCATCGGCGGCTGCCACCCCGGCGATTGCCATTACCAGGAAGGCAACTACAAAGCCCTCCGCCGCTTCATGCTGCTGCGGCGCATGCTCACGCAGATGGGAATCGAGGAGGACCGCTTCCGCCTGGAGTGGATCTCCGCCGCCGAGGCCGACCGCCTGCGCACCGCGGTGAACGACATGGTGGAGAAGGTGCGCGCGCTGGGACCGCTCAACCTCGAGCAGGTCCCGAAGTACGTCGAAGCCGAAGATCTCGAGGAGGCGCCCGTATGATGCCGGAAAAACCGAAAGTCGTGTTTTACTGGTGCGCGTCGTGCGGCGGCTGCGATGAAGCGATCCTCGATCTGGACGAGCGCCTGCTCGACGTGGCCGCCGCCATCGATATCGTCTTCTGGCCGGTGGCCATGGACTTCAAGCGCAAGGACGTGGAGGCGCTGCCCGACGGCGCGGTGTTCGCGGCCTTCATCAACGGGGCCGTTCGCAACAGCGAGCAGGAAGAGATGGCCCAGTTGCTGCGGCGCAAGGCGAAGGTGGTGGTGGCGTTCGGAAGCTGCGCGCAGCTTGGCGGCATACCTGGTCTGGCGAATCTGTTCAACCGGGCGGACATTCTCAGCGCCGCGTATCTGGAACCGCCGTCGATGGTGAACCCGGATCGTGTGTTGCCGTCGGTCCACTCGCGCTGTAACGGGCAGGAGCTGGAGTTACCGGTCTTTCAGGACCGCGTGCGGGCACTCGATCAGGTGGTCGAAGTGGACTACTACGTTCCCGGGTGCCCGCCCATGCCGAAGATTGTCCTGAACGCGGTCCAGACGCTGCTCGGCTCCGAGTTGCCGCCGAGGGGCAGCGTACTGGCTCCCGATCTCGCCCTGTGCCACGAATGCTCCCGCAAGGACACCAAACCGGAAAAGCTGTCCTTTACGGAATTCAAGCGTCCGCACCAGGTGCTCGCCGATGAGAGGACGTGCCTGCTGGCGCAGGGGCTCATGTGCATGGGCCCGGCGACGCGCGGCGGGTGTGAGGCGGTATGCATTCAGGGAAACATGCCATGTACGGGATGTGGCGGTCCCATGTCCCGCGTCAGGGATCAGGGCTCGAAAATGCTTTCGGCGCTCGCTTCGCTGGTGGAAGGTAAGGAACCAGAGGAGATTGAACGCACCCTGGCGACGATTCCCGATCCAGCGGGAACTTTCTACCGGTACAGCCTTCCTGCATCCCTGTTGCAGGCGGCGAGGCCGGATCGAACCCGTGCGGCGTAAGCGGCACTCGAGGTGACTTCATGCAGAAGGAAAACGAAGCTCAGAGCGGAACGTGGCAGGAGGCATCCGCCAGAGCCAACAGCGAGTACATCCGGCATCGGATAACGCTCGACCCGATCACCCGCCTGGAAGGTCACGGCAGAATCGAAGTGTTTCTGAACGAGACCGGGCAGGTGGATCATGCCTACTTCCAGGTCCCCGAGCTTCGCGGATTCGAGAAGTTCTCGCAGGGCCGGCCTGTCGAGGAGATGCCGCAGATCACCTCCCGCATCTGCGGGGTCTGCCCGACGGCTCATCATATGGCCTCCACGAAAGCTCTCGACGACCTGTATCGGGTGGAGCCGCCGCCCGCCGCCAAGAAAATCCGCGAGCTCATCTACAGCGCGTTCGTGGCCGAGGATCATGCGTTGCATTTCTATTTCCTCGGAGGGCCCGATTTCATCGTCGGCCCGGAGGCGCCCGCCGCCGAGAGGAACGTTCTCGGAGTCATCGCCAAAGTAGGGGTGGACGTCGGCAAAGAGGTGATCGCCATGCGCCGCCACCTGCGTGAGATCGTGGCCATGGCCGGCGGAAAGCCGGTGCACCCGGTTTTCGGTCTGCCGGGCGGCGTGGCCAAGCGGATTACCCCGGAAATGCAGCAGCAATGTCAGAAAGTGGCCGCCGAAGCGGTGGAATTCGCGAAATTCACGCTGCAGATTTTCGAGGAAATCGTACTGCCGAACACTGAATACGTGCGGCTTATCGTATCTGATTTGTATACGCACCGGACCTATTACATGGGGCAGGTGGACGAGCAGAACCGTCTGAACTTCTACGACGGCCAGCTTCGCGTGGTGAAGCCCGACGGCACCGAATGGAAGAAGTTCCGGCCCGCCGAATACCTGGAGAACGTGGCGGAGCACGTGGAGCCGTGGAGCTACATGAAGTTCTGCTACCTGAAGCCCATCGGCTGGAAGGGCTTCTCCGACGGCGCCGACAGCGGTGTCTACAGCGTCGCGCCGCTGGCCCGCCTGAACGCGTGCGATGGCATGGCCACGCCGCTGGCCCAGCAGGCCTACGAGCGGTACATCTCGGCTCTGGGCGGCAAGCCCGTGCACCACACGCTGGCCAACCACTGGGCTCGCGTGATCGAGCTGGTTTACGCGGCGGAACGCCTGCAGGAACTGGCCAACGATCCCGAGCTGACCAGCGAGCACGTGCGCAACCTGCCCACGGCGACCCCGAGCGAAGGGATCGGCGTGGTGGAGGCTCCACGCGGCACGCTGGTGCATCACTACCAAACCGACGAGCAGGGGTTCTTGAAGCATGCGAACCTCATCGTGGCCACGCAGCAGAACGCCGCCCGGATCGCCATGAGCGTGGAAACGGCCGCGAAAGGCCTCATTTCGCTTGACCACATGGACGACGGCGTGCTGAACAAGGTGGAAATGGCGTTTCGTGCGTACGACCCCTGTCATGGGTGCGCCACGCATGCTCTGCCCGGCAGCATGCCGCTCTGTCTGAGGGTGCACGACGCCGCAGGAGAGACCATCGCCGTTCTGCGGCGCGACAGAAACGGGGACGTGAAGCGGGATTAACGCCAGCAGCCTGTGGCGGACCCGGCCGAACGGCCACCTCCGCCACGGGCTGCCGGGGAAGTGGCGTGAGATTGCTGTTCTGGAGAAAAGATGCGAATACTCTGCCTGGGAAATGATCTGTTGGGAGACGACGCCGCGGGAGTGGTCGTAGCCGAGCAGCTTCGACACCTGCTGCCCGAGGGCTTTGACGTCGACACCACCGACGACAGCGGCCTGGATCTGCTGGATCACATCATAGACACCACGGCGCTGGTGGTAGTGGATGCGGTGCAGACCGGAGCCGCGCCGGGGACGGTGCACCTGCTGGACGAGGACGATCTCCCGATCATGTGCGGTTCCTCGCCGCACTACGTCGGATTGAATGAAGCACTCCGCGTGGCCCGCGCGCTGACCTTGTCCGTCCCGGAGAAGGTGGTGATTCTGGCGATCGAGGTGGGGGACACGCTGTCGTTCGGAGCGGAGATGCTGCCGGCGGTGCGGGCGGCCACGCCGGTGGTGGCGGAGATGATACTGGAGAACATCCTGCAGTGGTCGTAGACGGGCGTCCGAAGGCGCCTTGTTACGGGGACACGCGGTGCGGGCCTCGTGTCCATCATTTCGCGTCCACTACGCAGCGAAAGCCAAGCGTGCCCGCGCGATCTTTCGACGGCGCCATCAGCAAATATTTGCCGTGCTCGGTGAGCTTCCAGGCCTGGGGAAAATACCAGATTGAGTTTTGCGGCTGGTAGAAGCTGCCGCCCCGCAGCACGGCTGCGCGCGTGTGCTCGTCCACATACTCGTCGGTCCACTGCCACACGTTGCCGGTGAGGTCTTGCACGCCGAATGGGCTCTTGCCGCGGGGATGGGCGTCCACCGCGCTCGGCGGAGGCAGATCGCGCCCTTTGTATGGCGCTGGAACCGCCGCGCCGTCCCACTGGTTGCCCCAAGGGTACAAGCGGCCGTCGGTCCACTGCGCCGCGTACTGCCATTCCCATTCGTGCGGGATCCGCTTGCCGGCCCATTGCGCGTAGGCGCGGGCGTCCTCGATGGAGACCCAGGTCACCGGGGTATTGTCCTCGCCGGATCGCGGAGCCCCGTTGACCCAGTGGCGCAGGAAATTGTGATCGTCGGCCGGATGGTAATGCGTCGCGTCAAGAAACTGCTTGAACTGGGCGTTGGTGACCGGATACGTATCCATGAAGAACGCGTGAATCGCCATGCGGTGACGATGCCCGCGGCGTGGCGAGGACTCCCAGGGATACTGCACGTCGAGGCCGGTCATGTCGCCGCCCTCGATTTCTACGCCCGTGACATTGAAATCGAACTCGCCGGCGGGAATCCTCACCATCCCGGGCGGCGTGGCGCTCGCGGGAGCGGTGGGCGCGATGGGGACCAGCCGTTGCGGCAGGAATTCCCATTCCGCGGAATAGGATTGCAGAGGCTTCGCCGCCCACGCCCGCATCTGAGCCAGCACAGCATCGAGGCCCTCGACCCTGGTCCCGCTGTCGATCGCAAGGAGCGCCCCATAGCCGTGCGGCTCGAGATTGAGCGGGATCACGGCGCGATCGCCCTCTATCCGCGGCGTCACTTCCACACCGTCCCACAGGTCGTAGTAGCGCCGTCCGGGCACAAGTCTGACCGCAATCACATCCTCCGCGATATCGAACTCATTGCGATTGACAATGGTCCAGAGCGTCCGCCCGCCGCCTGGAAACATGCTCGCGAAGACGCCGTACCGCAGCGTTGGCACGTGCGGCATCCAGTCCCCGCTCACAGGCAAATCGGGAAACGCGCGATAGATGCGCGAGATGCGGCGAAGCGCCTCGGCATCGCGCGGCGTCATCTGGTTCCAGATGCCCCAGATGTTCTCCCAGCTCTCGAAGCCCACGCCGTTGAAGAACGCGGCCTGCAGGTTGTCGGTGTGGTTGCGCGCCCAGCGGTCGCAAACGTGGATCATGTGGCGCGGTTCCAGCCACTTCAACTTACTCACCATCGGCACGAACGGATAGTTCCAGTAACCCCAGCTTTGATTGTCGTAAGCGAGCATGCCGTCTTCCTGCGGCGCGCCCTCCGGCTCGAAAGCGACGGGGTGGCCGGTGGCGTCGGAGGCCACCCGGTAGGCGCGCGGCACACCCGCAAAAGTGTCGCCGTTCACGCCATCCGCGCCGATCTCCGCCATCAGCTTCGCGGTGGCTTCCCAATACGGCATCCCCACATCGCGCGTGCCGTTGTCCCATGGCATGGTTGGAAAGAGGACCCGCACGCCCCGGCGGTGGAAGTCCTCAACCATCTGGCGCAACGCGGGAATTCCGCCCGGCATATCGCGCAGCAGGTCCCACTGGTTGCGGTTGTCGATTCCGATGTTCGGATAGACCGGCCAAAGCAGGACGCTGTCGATGCCCCCGTATCGCTTGTCCAGGTCGTCGAGGAACCGGCCGACAGTGTACCGGCGCTGGACCGGGTCGTAAAAGTACCGCTCGTCCACCATGGCCTGCGGCTGGACGAAATCGCGCTGCGTCCACAGCAGGTCAGGCCGGCGGTACTCGGAATCGTCATAGCCCATCCGAATCAGTTGCTCATGCCGCCATATGCGAAGATCTTCCTTCCAACCGAGGAACGCGGCCGCGGAATCGCGCCGCCAGTTGGTCATATCGGAGTACCAATCGTGCCCGGCGCCACCTTGCGCGGGGCCGGGGATCTGACTCCCCTGTGGCTGGATCGGCGACACCTGAGCGAGCAGCACCAGGGCCAGCGCGGGGGACAGAAATGCCGCGAGTGCGAGTCTTCTCATCTTTCGTTGCCACTGATATACTAACGCTGTCCCGAACCGGTTCAGCGGCGCACGACGGTCCATTTGCGGGTTCGGAACAAAGGGGATGACTCGCCGTGTTTCTCGTTCACGATGCTGGCGTCGCCATACTGTTTTGCGTCGTAACCATGCTGGGTTGGGGTTCGTGGGCGAACACGCAGAAACTGGCGGGCAAGGATCGCTGGCCGTTTGAGCTCTTCTATTGGGACTACGCGATCGGTGTGTTCGCGTTCTCCGTGCTGTTCGCGTTTTCGTTTGGCAGCGCCGGCGCTTCCGGAATGCCGTTTCTCGAGAACCTCCGCGGCGCCTCGGAGAGCGCCATCTGGACCGCGATCCTGAGCGGTATTCTCTTCAACATTTCGAATATTCTCCTGGTGGTGGGCATCGACGCGGCGGGCATGGCGGTGGCATTTCCCGTAGGCGTGGGTCTGGCGCTGGTGATCGGAACCGTGAAAAGCTACATTCTTTCGCCCAAAGGCACCGTTGCGCTTCTGATGGCCGGCGTGGCGTTGATCGTCTTCGCCATGATCATGTCCGCTCTCGCGCACCGTCGTCTCGGGCAGGCCGCGAAGGCCAGACCATTCCGGGGGCTGGCGTTCTCCGCGGTGGCCGGTTGTCTGATGGGCTTCTTCTACCCACAACTGCTGGCCTCCGTGTCGCCGGATTTCAGCGCGCGCGCGATTCGGCCGGGACTGCTTACGCCATACGCCGCTCTGGTCCTGTTTGCCGTGGGCCTGCTGGCGAGCAACGTCGTCGTGAATACCATCTTCATGCGCGCGGGCAAGGTCACCTACGGCGATTACTTCCACGGACGCGCCCGGCTCCATTCGCTCGGATTCCTCGGCGGATGCATCTGGATGCTCGCGCTCAGTCTGAACGTGATCGCTTCGGGGGTCGCCGGACCGGCCATCTCCTACGCTCTCGGCCAGGGTGCGACGCTGGTTGCCGCCATCTGGGGCGTGTTCATCTGGCGCGAATTCGTGGACGCGCCGAAGAGCACCTGGACGTTCATCACGTTGATGTTCGCGGGATACGTAATCGGCCTTGTCCTGATCGGTACGGCGAGTCTCTGAGGCATCTCATGGCGGCTTCGATTGTCGTGATCGGCAGCTTGAACATGGACTTCGTCCTCGCCGTCAACCGCCTGCCGCTTCCGGGAGAGACCATTCTCGGACGCGGTTTCCGCGTCATTCCCGGAGGAAAGGGCGCGAACCAGGCCTATGCCGCGGCGAAACTCGCGGGCGGCGGGACGGTGGTGCGGATGCTGGGACGAATCGGAGCCGACTCATTCGGCAACGCGCTCAAGGCCAATCTGGCGAGTGTAGGCGTCGATGTCAGTTCGGTGCTGGAAACGGATTCCGAAGCGACCGGCGTGGCCTGCATTCACGTAGACGACGCGGGACAGAACTCCATCACGGTGGCGCCCGGGGCGAACGGCGCTCTTTCCGCCGGCGACATCGATTCGCAGCGCTGGGCACTCGCCGGCGCGCGCTGTGTGCTGCTGCAACTCGAAATCCCGATGGAGACGGTCGCGGAGGGCTTGCGGGAAGCGCGCCGCATGGGCGCCACGTGCATCCTCGACCCTGCACCCGCGCGCGCTCTGTCGAGGGAGATCCTGCAACTGGTAGACATCGCGACGCCGAACGAGAGCGAGGCATGTGTCCTTGCGGGCGTACCGCCGAACCGGGTCAATGCCGCCGACGCCGTCGCGCTCGGCCATCGGATTAGGGAGCTCGGCGTGCGCTCCGTGGTCGTGAAACTGGGCGACCAGGGCTGCGTGTGTTGCGGACCGGATCGAACATTCGCTTCCCCTCCCTTCCCCGTGCGGGCCGTGGATTCCACCGCGGCGGGCGACACGTTCAACGCCGCGCTGGCGGTGTCGCTGGCGGAAGGCGCGGAAATGGAAGACGCGCTGCGATTCGCGAACGTGGCGGCGGCCATTTCAGTCACTCGAGCGGGCGCCCAGACGTCGGCGCCGGCGAGGGCGGAGGTCGAATCTCTGCTGGCGCAGGTGCGCGGCCCGGTTCAGTTGTAGGTCGCGGATCGCGCGCGATGGCCGCGAGCGCGATCGGTACGCGGTCGTCTCAGGTCCTCTCTACAGGTCCGCCGCCGCGAGACACGCTGAGTGTGGCGTCTCGCACAACCACGAGCAATCCGGGCCATTCTTGTTCGCGGAAACGATCGATCGCGATCATCGCCGCCTGGTGTATTGTGTGTCGATTGGGTTGCCGCAAGCGGACTATCACGATGCCGTAGTGTGGGACCGCACGGGCGAAGCGGGCTCGGCGGTCGGCCACCGCCGCTGACCAGAGATCAGGGTCTTCCACCCCCTGATCCGCGGTCTCACGCACGTCGTGTCCGAGTTCCCTGGACGCGCCACCGTCATGAGCGGGATGTTCTCGTCAATGAGGATTCTCATCCCTCAATCGCCAGCGATCCGGATGGGTGTGACCCAACGAAAGGGAGCTGCCAGGAAAGCTGCAACATCAGCCGCCGCTTGGGCAGCCATCCACTCCGCGGAAAACCCGCGATCTCGTCCGCAGTATTCAGGCGGCCGGCGTTTGCTCGGCGGATCCTTTGCGGTTGGCCATCCTTGTACGCAAGAAGCTGCCCAGAATCGGATCGCGCGACAAGCGCTCGGCCCGTCGCCTTTGGGCTTCCTCTTCACCCAGTTCGGCGACTTCGCGCAGAAGTCGCTCTTGAATCTCCGCCTTCATCTCGACACAGTCGAATTCTTTCACGGGCTTCATGGCGTCACCACCTCTCGCGGCGAGTAGATCCTGGGGCTTCGGTAGCCGCGCAGGCTATTCACTCCTTCGTACCCTCCTATTTTCTCAAAATGGACGATGTGTTTGAAGTTCCAGCTCACCACCAGGTCCACGCTGGACACTGTCGCCACAGCAATGTGGGCCGCATCGTTGCTCGAAGCTGGCCCTACAACCGCCGCATCCAGGTACGCCTTTCTGAGCCCATCTGACTCCGGCGACGTGGCAACAATCTCGACCTGCTCCGGTGGCAGGTTCGCCAGCACACCGCGCACCGAATCCGGAGCCAGTTCCAACTCGTCGAGTGCGACGTTGGAAACGACAACGACGAACTGTCCTTGCCGAACCTCTTCAAAGAACCGAACGCTCTCGGCCTTGAACTCGTCGTCGAAGCACCCCCCCAAACACCGACGTGTCCGCATAGACTCGCAGCGGCTTCTTCACAGTTGTCATTATGGCTCCGCTTGGGCTGGCGCTCATCGGTAGTGCGCTAACTATGCGTATCGAGAATCGTTGGCCTCGGGCAATTCGTGTTAGTACCTCTACATTGAGATTCTGACCGGAACGGGCAGAATCTTCGGATCAGGCAACCTGGCCGAAGGCGAGCTGGGGAATGAGAACGAGCTCGCGAAGCTTGAGACCGGCAGTGATCACC
>JBEKPY010000017.1:0-83954 GCA_049520275.1 Bryobacteraceae bacterium | reverse complement strand
ACGTGCCGGCGGTCGATTTCTACCGCCAGTTCGACGTCGCCTTCGCGTTGTCGGAGAAACACGAGTATGCGGCGGCGATCCCCGAATGGGAAAAGGCGCTGCAACTCGACCCGGAAGATGCCGGCGAAATCGATGCCCTGTCCCACGTGAGCCTCGGGATTGCGCTGGCGGAAACCGGCCATCCGGACACGGCGATCGTTCATTTTCAAAAGGCCGCGGAGATCGAGCCCGGAGACCCCGCGGTGTTCAGCGGCATGGCCGCGATCTTCCTCGCCATGGGGAAGCCCGAGCAGGCGGTTCCCGCCTTCGAGAAAGCCGTGCAACTCGATCCTCGCGATGCGCAGCTTCCTGGCGGCCTGGGACTCGCTCTGGTACAGTCCGGCAGGGCAGAGGAAGCGATTCCATGGCTGCAGAAAGCGCGCGAACTCAACCCGAAGGACGCCGGAGCGGAGTCGAATCTGGCGAGTGCGTTGTCGTCGATGGGCCGGCAGGACGAGGCCATTGCACATCTGCAGCGAGCCACGGAACTGGCGCCGGAAGAGCCTTGTTATCAGAGCGACCTTGGGGCCGCCCTGGTCCGGGAGGGGAGAGTGGAGGAGGCGATCCCGCATCTCGAGAAAGCTCTGCTGGTGGCTCCGGATTCAGCCGAAGCTCACTATTACATGGGCGTCGCGGATTCGATGCAGGGAAAAGTGGTGGAGGCCATGTCCGAGTGGCGGAAGACTATCGGCATTCAGCCGGACAACGTGCCAGCTCTGAACCGGCTGGCGCGGGTGCTCGCCACCAGCGGCCAGGCGTCTCTGCGGAACGGGGCGGAAGCGGTTGAACTCGCCGAGCGGGCGGTCAACCTGGCTGGGGGGGAGGAGCCGGCGCTGCTGGACACGCTGGCGGCCGCTTATGCCGAAACCGGCCGATTCCCGGAGGCTGTGGAAACCGCGCGCCGGGCATTGGACCTGGCCATTGGACGCCGGGACGAGCGCCTGGCCGAGGGGCTGCGGGCCAGGATTGCGCTGTACGACGCGCGGACTCCGATCCGGATGAATTGAAGCACACAGCCCGTTTCTTCGCTTGGCGTGGGGGTCTGCGGCATAAGATCAGTCAGGCCACCAACATTGGCCAGCTCCGGCGATATGCAGTGCAGATCGTTCGGCCCTTGCTGGCGCAGACGGCTTTCTGCCGGTCAATGAGAAGCGCTTGCATTTTGAGGTGCATAAGGCAGGGGAGACAGGCTGGAGGGGCGCCAGACAAGCGGGCTGCGGCAACGGTTTGGCGGACTCGCCAGTCATCGACCGGTCGCCATTGACGCGCCAAGCCTGCTGATCCACTTATGAAAGCGATTCCATTTTTTCGTTGACTTCCACCCCGGTCAGTAGTATAAACTCACTAAGAGTCAGGTTGGGTCGACTCGCTGAAATCTATTGAAAATGGCTCTCGACGCCACGATAGAGGCCATGCTGAGGAAGGCCAGGTGTCTTTAGCACCTCTACGAAAGGGCTTCCGGAGCCAGTGGCTTGGGAGATGTCCGGAGGCGTCCTCCGCGAGGTGAGTTTGCTGGTCCTGGAAGCGACCAGCCAGGGAGGTTCTATGTTGAGCTTGCGGTCACGTACCGCGTTGTTTCTGATTGTCTTTGCCCTCACGGGCGCCTGCTGTTATGCCCAATCGGTCTTCAGCGGGAATATTCAGGGAGTTATTTCGGACCCGAGCGGCGCTGTTGTACCGTCCGCCTCGGTGGGGTTGCGCAATGTGGACACCGGAGTTACGGCCACTGCAACCACAAGTAGTTCAGGGAATTACCGATTCAGCAGCCTTCCGCCGGGCAACTACGTCGTTGCGGCGCAGGCGGCCGGTTTCCGGAAAGCAGAGATTAAGGTAACGCTGGAGACGAACGAGACTCAGGGCATCAACATCACCCTGGCTCTCACCTCCGCCACCGAGGCCATCAGTGTGGTGGCCGAGGCGCCAACGCTGGATACGGATGAAAGCCGCATCCAGGCCACACTGAATTCCCAGACGGTCCGGGACCTGCCGGCACTCAACCGGAACCTCTGGGATGTTCTCGCGGTAGCCCCTGGCGTGGTGGGCACCGGCACGCACGGGGCCGGCGAATCTCCGGGAGGCGGCGCCGACAACTTTGGCACGCAGACGCCGGACATGAGCGCCAACGGGCGCAGCTACACGGGCAATCGCGTCATCGTGGACGGCATGGACGCCACCAGCCCCATCCAGAACGGCAATATCATTTACGCGCCGCCACAGGATGCCGTGCAGGAAATGTCCTTGCAGTCGAACTCGTGGGACGCCGAAAACAACCTCGGCAGCTCCATCCTGATCCAGGTCACCACGAAGCCGGGCACCAACCAGTTCCACGGCACCGGCAGCTATCTGTTCACCAATCAGGATCTGCTGGACCGAACCGTTTTTACCCCTTCGTCATATAACCCGTTCAAGCGCCAGGACCTGGTAGGTACGTTCGGCGGTCCGGTGGTCAAGAACAAGACGTTCTTCTTCGCCGAAGTGGAATCCCTCTGGTCCCTCACTTCCACCGGGAACAGCGTCCTCACTTACCAGGCGCCGGAGTTCGTCCAGTGGGCGACACAGAACTTCCCCAACACGTTGGGAACGAAAATCCTGACCACAAATGGTGTGACCGCGGTGGCCACCAGCGGCGTTGCCGAGACCGCCGCACAGTACTTCGGAGCCTCCTGCGGGACTCCGGCCACGGCGAGTATTCCCTGCAGCCTGCCGATCCTGGATCAGGGTGTCTCGAATCTGAGCCCTCCCTATAACGCTCTGCAGTATGGCTTCCGGGGCGACCAGTACATCGGGAGCAACGACCGCATCTACGGCAACTACGCCAATGACGGATTCACCCTGGGCCACCCCGCCAACGTGGTGGGCTTCTCGAATCATGACATCCAGTCGAACTGGTACGCACAGGCCAACTGGACCCACACCTTCAGCGCAAATCTCCTCAATGAAGCGGGCTTCGCCGCCAACAAGGTTGCCGGGGCCAACGGTCAGGGCGGCACCGACAACGTCCCCGATATCGGCGTGATCGGACAGAGCCTGGGCTTCAACAGCTCGTGGGGGCCGGGAGAATACGGGTCGCACAATTACAACTGGCGCGACGTGTTGAGCTGGGTTCGCGGCGCCCACACGCTGAAGTTCGGCTTCCAGGGTACCCATGCGGTGGAGTATGGCAACTTCACCCCGGTCAACAACCGCCCCGGCTTCACATTCAACAACCTGCTCGACCTGGTGGAGGACAAGCCCTACAGCGAGTCGTTTGGGGCCATCAATCCGCTGACCGGTGGGGCGGGTCTGGTCCCATTCGACGGGCAGGAAACCCCCATTGGGCTTTTCGTGGAGGATGACTGGAAGGCGAAACCGAACCTCTCGTTCACCTTCTCTCTGCGCTGGGACGACTTTAGCAACATTACGCCGTCCGGACCGGCCGCCAACTCCGGAGTCAGCGACAACATCATTCTCGGTACCGGAAGCACTATCGCGCAACAGATAGCCGATGCCACCGTGCAGACCGTGAGCGGCGTTTTTTCTCACTCGATGGATAATATCTGGAGCCCGCGCGTCGGCTTCGCCTGGGATCCGTCGAAGCGCGGCCTCTGGAGCATCCGTGGCGGGGTCGGCGTCTTCCACGACTGGGTTGCCCTGGGGCAGGCCGTCGATGAAATGCGCACCAATCCACCCAGCTCGATAGGTTCCCCGTGTATAAGCGTGGTCTGCCCTATCCAGCCGCTGTTTGCTGAGGCGCCTTCGGCCACCTGGCCGTTTAACTACCCGTTGCCGGCCATCCCGAGTCTCCAGGTCACCGCTGCGGGAGGCTACCTCGGCTCAAACCCCAGTGTCTGGGGTCTTAGCCGGAACATGACGGCGCCGATAGCCGTCAACTACGCGGTTGGAGTGGAGCGCCAGTTGCCGTGGAAATTCGTGGCCGGCGGTACTTATTCCGGCTCGAAGAGTTACAACGGCCTCGCCGGAATTAACTGGAATCGCACCGACGGCGATCTGACCGCGAACAACGGCAAGCTGGTGCTTCCGAACACCAACTTCGGCACCATGAACTACGTCAGCAACATCCTCAACGGAAGCTACAATGCGATGATTCTGACTCTCCGCCGCACCGTGGGCAACGTCGCTACGTTCCAGACCTCCTATACGCTGTCCAAGGCGATGTCGGATATTAACGCCAACACCCGGTTCGACCACGACGGCGGTTTTGACGTCCCCGATCCGGCTCTCTACAGCAGTTACTACGCTCCTGCAAACTGGGACGTGCGCAACCGCTTCTCGTTCTCCGGTGTGTACACAGTTCCCGGCATGAAGAGTGGCATCGGGAAGGAACTCACCTCCGGATGGGAGCTCAGCGTCATCAGCGCCATCCAGTCCGGTACGCCGTTCTGGGTGCACAGCACCGCCCCATACCCTGCCGGCGACTATAACGCCGACGGGGACAACTATGACGTCCCGAACGCTCCGTCGGGCTACTGCAGCGGCGGGTACAGCGAACAGCAGTTCCTGACTGGTATATTCGCGGCCAACGTCTTCACGGCGCCCACGGCGGGCACGGAAGGAAACACCCCGCGTAACAGTTGCCGCAACCCGGGCCTGGTGGAGGTGGATGCCAGCGTGCTGAAAAACACCGCCATCAAATGGCTTGGCGAGAAGGGCAGCCTGCAATTGCGTTTCGATTTCGAAAACGTGCTCAACAAGGTCAACCTGACTGGCGTCGACAGCAACCTGGCTGACGGCACATTCGGAAGATCGACCTCGGCGAACCTGCCGAGGACCATTCAGTTGGGCGCGAGGATTGCGTTCTAGAAACAGCCCCTGAGTGCACGCTGATTGACGGCCCACGGATCCAATCCGGTCCGTGGGCCGTCGGTTCTCTCCGCGCTATGATTCCTATACCGACATGGATCATTCCCTGCTCAGCCGCCGCGCGGCGCTCGCTCTTTTTGGGCTTCCGCTGCTCTCCCGTGCACAAATGGCGTCGCGCGGAGTTCACGCTACGCCGCGAGGCAAGGCGTCGGGCCTGCCCTTCCACTGCCGCCTGACGGATATGGCGGAGCAGGCGGGGCTGACCGCCCCAGTCATTTACGGTGACGTGGATCGGAATCCGTACATCCTCGACTCCATTGGTTGTGGCGTCGCCTTCCTCGATTACGACAATGATGGGTGGCTGGACATCTTCGTCTTGTCGGGGACTCGGTGGGAGGGGGCGCCTCCCGGTGCTACCAACCGTCTCTACCGCAACAATCGCGACGGCACGTTCACGGACGTGACCGAAAAGGCCGGGCTCACGCGCACGGGTTGGGCTTCCGGCGTCACCGTCGCGGACTACAACAACGACGGCTTCGAAGACATCTTCATCACGGGCTGGGGCCATAACGTTCTCTACCGCAACAACGGCGACGGCACGTTCACCGACGTAACGCGCGAAGCCGGGCTGTGGAGCGACGAGGTGCGCTGGGGGACGGGTTGCAGCTTTTTCGACTACGACCGCGACGGACATCTGGACCTGTTCGTGTCGCGCTATCTCAAGTTCGATCCGCAAGTGATTCCGCCGGCCGGGCACAACCCGAACTGCAACTTCAAGGGGATTCAGGTGAACTGCGGTCCGCGCGGCCTGCCTATGGATTCCCACTCGCTTTATCACAACAACGGCGACGGAACGTTCTCCGAGGTGAGCCGGCAGGCGGGCATCCTGAAGCCGAAAGCCGGTTATGGCCTGACCGTCGTAACCGCGGACTTCGATGACGACGGGTGGCCGGACATCTATGTTGCCTGCGATTCCACGCCCAGCCTGCTCTACGTCAACAACCACGACGGCACCTTCACGGAGAACGGCCTCCCGCTCGGCGTAGCCCTGAACGAGGACGGCCAGGAGCAGGCGGGCATGGGGCTCGGAGTTGGCGACTTCAACCTCGACGGAAGGCTGGACATTCTGAAAACGCATTTCACCGAGGACACGCCGGCGCTGTACGCGAACGAGGGGCGGCTGGGGTTCTCGGACGTAACCATCCAATCGGGTCTTGGCGTAGAGACGCGCTACGTTAGCTGGGGCGCCGGCATCGTGGATCTGGACAACGACGGCTACCCGGATTTGTTCTGGGTCACCGGAAGCGTGTATCCCGAGATGGAGAAGAAACTGAAGGAGTTTCCGAATCGCACTCCCCGGGTGCTGTTTCGCAGCCTGGGCAATGGCCGGTTCGAAGAGCTGATGGACGAGGCGGGGCCGGGGGTGATGGCCGCGCATTGCAGCCGGGGTTGCGCGTTCGGCGACTTCGACAACGATGGCGACGTCGACATTGTCATCATCAACAAGAACGAGCCGCCCTCGCTGTTGCGCAACGACGTCTCCGGCGACGCTCGCTGGATCAAGTTCAAGCTCAATGGGGTAAAGTCGAATCGCAGCGCGATCGGGGCGCGAGTGGTGGTCGCTTACGGTGGCCACCGGCAGGCGCAGGAAGTGCTGGCGCAGGCCGGCTTCCTGTCGGTGAATGACAAGCGTTTGCAGTTCGGGCTGGGCAAAGTCGGCACGGTGGATGTCGAGGTGCGCTGGCCGAGCGGAGTGCGGCAGCAGTTTGCCGGTGTCGCCGCCAATCAGTTCGTGACCATCGACGAGCTCCGCGGCATCACGGAACAGCACAAGCTGAGGTCCTGAGCTGCGGCTGCAAGCGCCGATCAACTGTGTTGAAATAATTAGGCTGGAACACAAGACTGGCATATAATGGAAGCGTTTCCTAAAGGACGATATGAAACTCTCAGGATTGTGGCTGTCGGCAGGCCTGATGCTCACGCTGTGCACGGCGCCGGCCGCCGCGCAAGAGACTTCCGCTGTCAGCGCGGTTAGTCAGGACCATGATTACCCGATCAAGCCTGTTCCTTTCACCGCCGTCCATTTGAACGACGTTTTCTGGGCGCCGCGGATCGAGACGAACCGCAAAGTCACAATTCCGTTTGCCTTTCAGAAGTGCGAGGAGACGGGAAGGGTGGAGAACTTCGTCCACGCCGCCGAGGCGCTGCGTGGCGAGATCTCCGACAAGGACCGGAAGATTCCACCGTATCCGTTCGATGATACCGACATCTACAAGGTCATTGAGGGGGCCTCGTATACCCTGAGCGTCAAGCCCGACCCCGCGCTGGAGTTATATGTCGACAGCCTGATCGTGAAGATCGGAGCGGCGCAGGAACCGGACGGGTACTTGTACACGGCCCGGACCATCGATCCCGCGCACCCTCATCCCTGGGCCGGAGCGCATCGCTGGGAAGACGAAGAGGTCCTGAGTCACGAGCTGTACGATCTGGGGCATCTGTACGAAGCAGCGGTGGCTTACTACCAGGCAACGGGCAAGCGCAGCCTGCTGAACATCGCCCTGCGCACAGCGGACCTCCTCTGCAACACGTTCGGACCGGGCAAGAAGACGATCTGGCCGGGCCACCAGATTGTCGAGATGGGGCTGGTGAAGTTGTATCGGGTCACCGGAGACGAGCGCTACCTGAATCTGGCCAAGTTCATGCTCGATTCGCGCGGCGGTGGAACCGCTTACAACCAGGCGAACCTGCCCGTGGTAGATCAGACCGAAGCCGTGGGCCATGCCGTCCGGGCGACGTATATGTACTCCGGAATGGCCGATGTAGCGGCCATGACCGGCGACGCCGCGTACGTGCACGCGATCGACACGATCTGGCAAAACGTGGTGGGGAAGAAGCTTTATATAACCGGCGGGATTGGCGCCACCGGCGCGGGCGAGGCGTTCGGGGACAACTACGAGCTGCCGAACCTGACCGCGTATAACGAGACCTGTGCCTCCGTCGGTAACGACTTCTGGAACGAGCGTCTGTTCCTGTTGCACGGCGACGCAAAGTACGTCGACGTGATGGAGCGCACGCTTTACAACGGGCTGATTTCCGGCGTCTCACTCGATGGGAAGTCGTTCTTCTATCAGAATCCGCTCGAGTCGGCGGGCCGTTACGGGCGCAGCCCATGGTTCGGCGTGGCCTGCTGTCCCGGCAATATCACGCGCTTCATGGCCTCGGTTCCGGGTTATGTCTATGCCCTTGGCGACCGCGTGCTGTATGTGAATCTGTTCGCCGGCGGAAGCGCGGAGATCGCCATGGGGAATCGCACCGTGAAGATGGTGCAGGAGACGCGCTATCCGTGGGACGGGCGCGTGAAGATCTCCGTAGACCCGGATCAGCCGGCCACTTTCGCAATCAAGGTTCGCATTCCCGGGTGGGCCAGGAACGAAGCGGCGCCGAGCGATCTTTACCGTTTTACCGACAGCGTCCAAGAAAAGGTCACGCTTGCGGTGAACGGCAAGGCGGCGCCGATCGGGATCGACAAAGGGTACGTGACGCTCAACCGCGAGTGGAAGGCCGGCGATGTCATCAGCCTTGATCTTCCCATGCCCGTGCGCCGGATCGCTGCCAACAGCCAGGTGGCCGCCGATCGCGGCCGTGTTGCGATCCAGCGCGGTCCCATTGTGTTCGCGGCCGAGGGTGTGGACAGTCCGGATCACAAGGTGCGGGATCTCATGTTGCCTGACAACGAGAAACTTACCGCCGAATTTCGTCCGGAGCTGTTGAACGGCGTCGAGGTGGTGAAGAGCCGGGCCGTGGCTCTCGCATACGACTCCGCCGGCAAGGTAATCCGCAGAAACGAGGAATTCACGGCCATCCCGTACGCCGACTGGGCCAATCGCGGCAACGACGAGATGGTGGTCTGGCTGCCCGATGCCGAGTCGTCCGCGAAACCGACTCCGTATCCGACTCTCGCCATGAATAGCAAGGTGACGGCATCGCACGGCGGAGGAAGGGTCACCGGCGAGGGTATCAGGAAGCATCCCGAAGCCGTGAACGATGGCGAGGAACCGGCGTCGTCCGACGACCCGAGTTCGTACTTCGACTGGTGGCCCGAGAAGGGGAAGACGGAATGGATCGAGTACCAGTTCACGAAGATATCGACGGTGCGGGCGGTGCAGGTCTATTGGTTCGACGACACGGGCCGCGGCGAGGTGCGGGTACCCGCTTCCTGGCGCGTTCTCTACAAGGACGGCGACGAGTGGAAGCCGGTGGAGAATGCGGGCCCGTGGGGAGTGGACAAGGACCGGTATAACAGAGTCGCCTTCACACCCGTTACTACCAGCGGTCTGCGCCTCGAAGTGACCATGCAACCGAAGTGGTCGGCCGGCGTGGCCGAGTGGAAGGTTGAGTAGCGCGGCAAGCCGAGCGGCGGCAAGCCGAGCGGCGGCAAGCCGAGCCGCGGCAAGCCGAGCGGCCGGATAGTGTTTGCCGTTAATTGGGATCGCAACCATGGGTCAACCGCTACGCTGGCGAAACGGGTCGGTAGCGATCACCGCGATCCCGCGCGAGATTCCGATCACCAACACGCATTTATCGCAACTTCAGGCGTGTTTCTTGATCGCCTGCGGGGAAACCGATCGGGATTCGCCGGCTGTAGTCGAAGCACTGAGGCAGTAATGACTCGAAGACAAGCTCTGCAAGGTGTTGCCATGTCCGCCGCAGGCGCACTGCTGGCCCGCTCGCAGGGCGCGGATATCGAGATCGCTGGCCAGCCGGTGGAAATTGCGCTGATCCCGATCAGCCCGAGCACCGTTCGCATCACCGCGCAGGCCATCCGGAACGGCCAGCCGCAGCCGATTCCGTCGGACGGGGCGCTGGTGCGGGAGGACTGGGGCCAGCCGATGGTTCGCTTGCGCAGTCTGAGTGCACCACGCAGGGTGAAGTGCGGCGAGTTGACCGTGACGCTTTCCGGCGCCCCCGCAGTGATTCGTGTGGAAGCGAAGGACGGCCGGGTGGCACAGGAATTGAAATGCGATCCGGTCAGCGGCGGCATCTCGTTTCAGATGGATGACGCGCCGGTATTCGGTCTCGGTCAGGGCGGGCCGCAGTTCGACCGCCGCGGCAATCTGGATCGAATGGTGAACGGCCAGGGCGGTTACAAACTGCATACGCACGGTGCAAAGGTACCCATCCAGTTGCTTATCGGGACTTCCGGATGGGCGATCTTCGTTCACTATCCGTGGGGCGCGTTCGACCTCACTGGAAAGGAGGGCCGGGTGCAACCCGCGGATACCGCGGCGGCGCTGCCTGTCGACATCTTCGCGATCGCCTCGGAGGACCCGGCGACCGTCATGCGCGAGTATGCGACGGTCACGGGATATCCGGAAATGGCTCCGCTGTGGTCCTTCGGCTATCAGCAGTCGCATCGCACCCTGGGGGCGCCGGAGGAGATCCTGCGGGAGGCCCGGACCTTCCGGGAAAAGAAAATGCCGTGCGACGCGATGATCTACCTCGGCACGGACTTCTGCCCCAACGGCTGGAACACGCACAACGGCGAGTTCACCTGGAACGCGAAGGCTTTCCCGGATCCGGCGAGGGCAATTCAAGAGTTGCACGGCGCCAATTTCAAAGTGGTGCCGCACGTTGTCGTGGAAGGGAGCCATTTCCACGGCACCGTTAAGGACCGCTGCACGGCCCCACCACAGCCAACCGGGCGCACCGTGGACGGCCACTGGCCGGACGACCGGCAGGTAGGCTGCTACTGGCCGGCGCACAAGCCCCTTCTGGACGTGGGAGTGGACGGCTGGTGGCCCGACCAGGGCGACGGTTATGACGCACCGTCGCGTCTGGCGCGCAACCGAATGTATTTCGAGGGCACGCAGATGTACCGGCCGAATGAGCGCGTCTACGCACTGCACCGCAACGGATATGCGGGCATGCAGCGGTTTGCGTCCTTCCTGTGGTCGGGGGACGTGCTATCCACCTGGGAGACGTTGAAGACGCACATCCCGGTGGCCATCAATACCGGCCTCAGCGGCATCCCATATTGGGGAACCGACATCGGCGGCTTCATTCCTACCCAGGAATTCACGGGAGAGTTGTTCGCGCGATGGTTTCAATTCGCCGCGTTCAATCCCCTGTTTCGTTCGCACGGGCGCGACTGGCGTTTGCACTTGCCGTGGGGCTGGACCAGGGGCGAGATCGGATATCCGGAAACGCCGAGCTATCACCCCGATCCAAAGGAGCTCGACAACCCCGCGGTCGAGCCGGTCTGCAGGAAGTATCTGGAACTTCGTTATCGGATGATGCCCTATCTGTATTCGGCCATTAAGGAGACCTGCGAAACCGGTATGCCGGTGATCCGCGCACTCTGGCTGCACTATCCCGACGATGCCATTGCCGTGGGGCGCGGCGATGAGTATCTCTACGGTCGCGACATCCTGGTGGCTCCTGTCGTGGAGAAGGGCGCCACATCGCGATCGCTGTATTTGCCTCGTGGGGCGTGGTACGACTTCTGGACGCACGAACGCTTGGAAGGCGGGCGCGAGATCGTACGCGAGGTCGACCTGGAGACGATTCCGCTCTACGTCCGCGCGGGCGCGATCCTCCCCATGGGACCCGTGAAGCAGTTCGCGGACCAGCAGGTGGAAGGTCCGCTGACTTTGTGGGTGCATCCCGGCGCGAACGGGGTGTTCTCGCTTTACGAGGATGACGGGAAGACCTTCAATTACCGCATAGGTGAATTCACGCGCATCCGGATGGCGTGGGACGACGCCACGCGCAGGCTGGGACTCCGGCTCGCGCCGGGCTCGCGGATGATGGGGGCAACGACGCGGACCATTGTGGTGCAACCAGCGGGCGAATCGGCGATCCGCGAACTGGTATTCGACGGCAGACCGATTACCGTCAAGTTGTAAGAACGAGTAGTTCTCTGCAAGGGCGCCAAGGGCCTGCTCAACGCCGGGCGTCCGCAGCCGCGCGTTTGGCCCAGCCGGCTACCATCCGTGACAACGCTTCCAATCTTGACCTCGTACGAATCGCCTTTCCCGCCGGTTTCCGCTGTCGCAACCGATTCTCGCCGGAAAGCGGGGACTCCCCAGCCGGTGGGTCGCAAGGTCCCGTAATACCTGTAGAACCTCGACCGCAAACTGGATCCTCCGCCCGCCGTGAACCGTCGCGCCGAGGCTTTTGGGGCGATTACGGAAACGCTTCCATTTTTTGATTGACTTCTGTTTCGGCCTGGTTTATAAATGCGCATAGGCTCCCAAGTGAACTCCCGTGCAGGGGCGGTGTGACCTGTTCTCGGAAGGGCTTGCAGCAGGAGCCTGCGGAGGCACTCGAGGTGCCTTCGTCGCGTTGTCAGGATCAGAACAGTCGCAGCGCATATGCGGCTGTTCCAGGGAGATTGCTTCAGTATGTGGACACGTAAACTCATCCAGCCCGGTCGCTGGTTACTGCTCGTGTTGTTCCTGTGCGCTGGCGTTTGCTACGCGCAGTTCAGCGGGAGCATTCAGGGAGTGGTACAGGACCCGACCGGAGCCGTAGTGCCGAACGCGGCCGTTCGGCTTTTGAATGTCAATACCCAGATCTCCGCGGAAACGAAGTCGGACGGCGCGGGGAACTACACTTTCGTCAGCCTTGCTCCCGGTTCCTATGAGGTCACCGTGGAAGCGGCGGGCTTTAACAAGAGCACTGTCAAGTTGGACCTGGGAGCGAACCAGATCCTGAATGTGCCAGTGTCCATCACTCTCGCCACGGCTGCGTCAACCGTGGCGGTCACCGCCGAAGCCCCGATTCTGAACACTGCCGAGAGCCGGAACGAGATGACTCTGGAGACCGCAGCGGTGGCCGAATTGCCGGTCCCCGGCCGTAACATGGTCACCCTGGCGACCATGGCGCCGGGCGCCTCCGGACTGGGCACCGTGGGCGGCGGCCAGCCGGGCGTCGGGGGCACTCCCGGTTCCGGCGTGGACAACTACTCCACCGAAACGCAGGTGGACGCCAGCGCCAACGGCGAGGGCCAGATGTCCAACATGTATATCGTGGACGGGCTGGATGTGACCAGCGGAATCCGCCAGGGCGTCCTGAACCTCACCCCCAACCCCGACTCCGTCCAGGAAACCAGTATCGAGGTCAACACCTTCTCGTCCCAATACACCCGCGCCGACGGCCTCTCCATGATCATGACCACGAAGTCCGGAACGGACCAGTTCCATGGTCTGGCGGCCGACTATTTCAACTACCAGAGTATGTTCGCGGGCACCGAGTTCGCGCACAACTATCCGCCGTTTCACAGCAACAACATGTCGGGGGCCATCGGCGGACCGGTGATCCCGCATCACCAGTTCTATTTCTTCTTCGCGGTGGAGCCCTTGCGCGAGTCCTCGTCCACCGGCAACGAGTCGGTCACTTTCGCCGACCCGGCATTCACGGCGTGGGCTCAGGCCAACTATCCGGGTACCGTGGGCGCCTCGCTGCTGGCCAAGTACCTGCCAACCAAGATCACCGGCGTCTCCGTGTCCGAAACCGCGGCGCAAATGTTCCCGGCGAACTCGCTGACCCCGTGCGGATCGGCGGCCTCCAACAACCTGCCCTGCTCCCTGGCGATGATCGATCAGGGCGGTTTCAACGGCACGAATTTCCGCAACGGGACGCAGTACTTCGCCCGGCTCGACAAATACTGGCAGAACGACCGCATTTACGGCAGCGTCTACCGGACCCTGCTCAACTACGGCTCGGCGTCGCCGATGCCGCAGTTCTCGGCCGCGAACAACAACTGGGAGTACGCCATGCAGGTCAACTACACCCACACCTTCTCTCCGACGACGCTGAACGAAGCGATTTTCGGCGTGAGCCGCGTGGAGGGCGATCTGGGCAGCGGGGCATCAACTTACACCGTCCCAGATGTCAACGTGAGCGGCATCAATGTCGACAGTGGCCAGGCTTTCGGCGTCGGGTTTGCACAGGGCGACTTCATCCAGAAGAACTTCCATTGGCAGGATGTGCTCTCCCACGTGCATGGCGCCCACACGCTGAAGTTCGGCTACCAGGGCTGGTGGGGCGCCGACGTGGAGCCGTTCGAGGGGCCCACTTCGACCCCCGAGATCTACTTCAACAATCTGCTCACGCTGGCTCAGGATTCGCCCAGCCGTGAGGGCGCCGGCGGCCAGTTCGGAAGCGGCTTGATGTACGATCCCACCACGGGGCAACCGCTGCAGTGGTCGTGGAACGCGGCCTCGTCGACGTGGGGATTGTTCGCCGAAGACACCTGGAAAGCCACCAGGAATCTGACCCTGACGCTGGGGCTGCGCTGGGACGACAGCGGCAATCCGTACTCCCGCGATGCCACCACGGTCTTCGGGAATTTCTATCTGGGTCCGGGACAGACCTACGACCAACAGGTCGCCAACGGGTTTGTCAAGGCGACCCACAATGCTCTCAATCATGCGGTGACCAATCTGCTCAGCCCGCGTCTCGGCTTTGCGTGGGACCCCAACGGAAAGAGCGATTGGGTGCTGCGCGGGGGAGTCGGCATGTACAACAACTGGCTTACCCAGGCCAACGTTCAGGAAGAGTTCCGGGGCGCTCCTCCGGGAGGAGTCGAACCGGTGTTCTACGCGGGCACCGCAACGCCTCCGGTCTTCGGTCTCGGGACCAGCGACAAGCAGCCATTCGGGTTCCCTTACCCGCCCTTCCCGGCGGGGCTCAACTCGCAAGGCGGCAGCACGCTCATTCCATTCTCAATCGGCGGCATTAACCCGAACCTGGAATCACCACGGGCCGACATCTGGGCTCTTACCCTGGAGCGCAGAATCTCCAGCAGGTACGTTGCCAGCGTAGGCTATTCCGGCTCCCACTCGTATAACATCGTCGGCAATAACAACGCGGCGGGCGACGTCAGTTACGGCGTCGATATCAACTCCTTCGCCGGCGATATCATTGCCAACGACAGCAACGGTGTTTACGCTCCGACCCGGCTGAACCACAGCTTTGGCGGGATTCTTTACGCGGACAACAACCGTTACGGTAACTACGAGAGCCTGGTCTTCGACTTCCGCGGTAAGTTCTCGCGGGGCTTCTTCGACGCCTCCTACACCCGTTCCTCGTCGAAGGACGACGCGGGATACTATCCCTCGTCGCAGAACCCGGGGCAGTACTACGGACCCTCTCCGTGGGATGTGCCGAACCGCTTTTCGCTCTCCTTCAACTATTCGCTGCAGGGCCTCAATCACGGCAAGGGCGCCATTGGCCAGGTGACCGGCGGCTGGGGACTCAGCGGCGTCAGCATCTACCAGAGCGGCTATCCTCTCACTGTGATAAACACGAATGGGCCCGCCTACCTGATGGATGCCACCGGCCACTACATCGGCTACGCCGCTGGCAGCGGAGACTACAACGCCGACGGCGACAACCTGGATTACCCGAACGCGACCGGTTACGCGCAGGGAACCTCCCGCCAGGATTTCCTGCACGGGATTTTCACCGCCGGACAATTCACGAATCCGGCCTTCGGCTCCGAGGGCAGCGAGAAGAGCCAGGGTTTCCGCGGGCCCAACTTCGCGGAGACGGATGTTGCCGTATACAAAGACACCCGCATCTGGGAAAGGGTCAACCTGCAGTTGCGGTTCGAGTTCTACAACATCTTCAACCGAGCCAACCTGACCAGCATGGACACCAATCCCGAGGATTCCAGGTTTGGGGAAGCGACGGGGCAACAGCTCCCACGCTGGATGCAGGTGGGCGCCAAGATCACCTTCTGATCTCAGGGCAACTCCACAGCGATTACTGGACGTCATCGTGTGCTTTGCCCGGGCCGCGCATCGAACCGCGATGCGCGGCCTCCTTGTTCGACTGCCTGGCGACAAGGCGGGCAAGGAAATGCGCTTTGCCGCCGCCCGTTGACGCGCGCGGCTCTCTGGCCGGGGCACAACCGTCGGGGAGTGGGTTGTGCGGCCCGCTAAACCCACGCCTCCGGCACGATGGAGTGATCGGGTCATGAATCTTCGGGAAGTTGCCCGGCGAGCGCGGGTTTCCACCTCCACCGTTTCGCGCGTCCTGAATAACACCGGGCCCGTGAAGAATTCCACGCGCGGCCGGGTGATGAGAGCCGTCGCCGAGCTGAAGTATCATCCGAATCTGCACGCCCGCTCGCTGGCCGGTGGGCGCAGCCGCACGCTGGGAGCCATCGTCTCCAATCTCGCCAACCCGTTCTTCTTCGATATCTTCGAAAGCCTGGAAGCGGCCGCTCTCGGCGCCGGCTATGAGGTCCTCGTGGCCAACACCGGGTACGAGCCGGAACGGCTGGTTTCGAATATTCGGCTGATGATCGGCCGCCGCGTCGCCGGACTCGCCGTAGTGGTGTCGGAGATGGACCCCAGCCTCATCCAGTTGCTCCGGGACGCGGCCATTCCCACGGTCTTCTACGACGTCGGAACCGCCGTCGGCAATATCACCAACATCGGTGTCAACTACCGCCGGGGGATCGAGAAGGTGGTGGAATTCCTGCACACCCTGGGGCACGCCCGGATGGCCTTCATCGGCCACCACGCGGGCCTCGGTCCCATTGGCGAGCGGCAAAAGACATTCGAGCAGACGGTCAGCCGCTACGCGCCGCCCGTGGAGTTCCGGACCATCGCCGGTTCCGACAGCCTCGAAGGAGGACGCCAGGCGGCCCGCGATCTGCTGGATTCGGGGTTCCAACCGACTGCGATCGTGTGCGTCAACGACTTCATGGCGGTCGGCGTTCTGTGCGAACTCAGGACGTGCGGCCTGCGCGTGCCGCAGGACGTCTCGGTCACCGGTTTTGACAATATCAGGCTGTCGCAGTTCTGCTCCCCGGCGCTGACCACCGTTCACATTCCCCGGGACCGGATCGGAGCCATCGCGTTCGAATGCCTGTGCTCCGACCCCGGTTCACCCGCGGGGCGCTGCGTCGTGATCGATCCGGAATTCATCGTGCGCGACTCCACCGCGCCCGCCGGCGCCGCCACGCGCGTGACCCCGGTTGCAGTTCCAGTGCTGCTATGACGAGGTGAAGATGGACCTTCGTAGCGGGCTTTTGCGGAGCGCAAGCAAGCAGGCGACTTCCTTGTTCTCAGTCATTTTCTTCCTCCCGGCCACTGGCCAGGTGGCTGCGCGGACCGGCGACGACGCTGTCACCTTCAAGGCTGGGGTGCATTTGGTGATGGTCCCAGTGGTGGTCCGCGATCCGAAGGGAAAAGCCGTTGGGAACCTGACGAGGGACGATTTCCAGCTCTTCGACAAAGGCAAGCGGCAGGAGATCACGAAGTTCACCGTGGAAAAGGCCGGCGGTCAGGTGGCGAATCCTGCGGCGAGCGGGAACGCCGGTAGCAGCCGGAAGGACAAGCAGCCGGCCACGGCGCCCGAGAGCTCCATCGCCTACTTGTTTGACGACGTCCATCTGAATTTCGCGGACCTCGCGCGGGTGCGGGATGCCGCCGGCCGGAACATCGACGCGCTGCCGCCCGCCGACCGCGCGGCGATTTTCACTACGTCAGGGCAGGGCATGGCCGATTTCACCGGCGACCGCGCGATGCTGCATGCCGCTCTGCTCAAATTGCGGCCACACCCACTCCCCGGGTTCGGAGCACAGGGCTGCCCGGACGTGAGTTATTACGTGGCAGACCTGATCCGGAACAAGGGCGACCAGCAGGCATTGGAGGCGGTCACAGCGGAGGCCATGGATTGCATGCGCCTGCATCCGCGAGCCATCGGGATCGCTCGCGCCAGGGCCATGGACGCGGCAAGGCTGGTTCTCTCGCAAGGCCAGCACGAAAGCCGCATTTCCTTGCTGCTCCTCAGGGGCGCGGTACGCCGCATCTCGGTGATGCCCGGCCGGCGAATCATCATTCTCGCTTCGCCCGGGTTCCTGGTGCCGGAGGATCTGCGAGAGGACGAACTCGACGTGGTGGACCGCGCGACCCGCTCCAGCGTAATCATTAGTTCTCTGGACGCGCGCGGCCTGTATACGGTCAACCCGGCCGGCGGCATCGAAGAGGAGAACGACTCGAATGAGGAGAATGGCGCGAACGAGCAGGCGGGACTGCTGGCGCAATACCAGCAAACCGACGCAGTGGTCCGTTCGGGCGTACTGGCGGAGATGGCCGCGGGAACCGCTGGGACGTTGATCAGGAACACCAACGATTTCGACAGCGGCTTCCGGCGGCTGGCTACTGCGCCCGAGTACGTCTACATGCTCGGCTTCGCGCCGGAAGACCTGAAACTGGACGGGAGCTTCCACCCGCTGAAGGTAAAACTGAAATCTGCCGGAAGACTGAGCCTGCAGGCGCGGCACGGATATTTCGCTCAGAAGGACCGGGAGAGCGAACGGCCGGTGGCGAAGGAAGAAATTGACAGCGCGCTCTCCTCGCGGGAGGAGGTCCACGAACTGCCGATGGAGCTGCACACCGAGTTCTCCAGGCCCAGCGACACGGAGGCGAAGCTCCAGGTGCAGGCCCGAGTGGACCTTAAGGAGTGGCTGCATCGCGCGGACGACGGGCGCAACAGGAACGATCTGACGTTGGTGCTGGCCCTGTTCGACAACGCCGGGAACTTTGTCACCGGCTGGCAAAAAACGGTGCAGGTGCTCCCGCCCGACGAGACTACAGGCGCGCTCCAGCCGCCGCCCGCGATCAAGGTCACCTCCAGCTTCGATGTAAGGCCGGGGAGTTATCGCATCCGCCTGGTGGTGCGCGATGCCGAAGGCCATCTGATGGCCAGCGAGAACGGCGCGATCCGAATCCCGTGACGGTAATCAGGAGCCAGCGCACATGTCGCATCTCATGCCATCTCCCATGCCCGGCCTCAGCATTCTAAGATCGCGGTGTCCGGTGACTGTTACGGCATTGGCGGTTTTCGCATTACTGTGCGGCACGCTGAGAGCGCATGGCCAAACGGCGAACTCGAACGAAGCCCCATTCCATTTGAAAGCAGCCAGCAAGCTGGTCGTGGTGCGGGTGGTAGTGCGCGATGCGCAAGGCAAGCCGGTCGCCGGCCTGCATAAGGCGGATTTCAAGCTCTTCGATCAAGACAAGGAGCAATCCATAACGCAGTTTGAGGAAGAGACTTCAGCGGCGCCGGTGGTGCCACCTTCTGGTCCGGCTGCGGTTCCCGCCCCGAAGCAGGAAACCCCGCCGCCTCCCGCTATGCCCGGGAGATTCACAGCGTTGTACTTCGACGATTTGAATACATCCGATACCGACTTGATCCAGGCGCGCGATGCGGCTGATCGGTACCTTTCTGCAAATCTCCAGCCGTGCGACCGGGTGGCCATCTTCACCTCGGAACAAATGTTGTCCGATTTTACCTCCGGCCCGAAGCAGATCCACGAGGCTCTGCTCAAGCTTCGTGCGAATCCACGCGCTCCAACCCGGATCCATGATTGTCCCGACCTGTCCGACTATCAGGCGCTGGAAATCACGGAAAACGCCGACCAGAATACCGATGCCTGGAAAACGGCGATTGATGAAGCACAGCACTGCGATAGCGGCAGTGTCCAGATGCCTTCAATTCAAAATGGTGGCGGCCCTGGGTCAGGGAAGCCGGTGTCAGCGAACCCAGGGTTAGCGAGCGGCGCCAGCGCCACGATTCGAATAATGGCGCAAAACATCGTGAATCAGGCGCAGATACTAGCGCACCTTAACTTGCAAAGACTCGAGCATGTGGTGAAGTATACCTCGCAAATGCCCGGCCGGCGCACAGTGATTCTGGTGTCCCCTGGCTTCATGTGGCAGAGCGAGCAGCTTCAGTTGGACCGGATCATCGACCGTGCGCTGCGCTCGCAGGTGGTCATCAGTTCGCTCGACCCCAAGGGCCTGGTGGTCCTTATGCGCGAGTTCGACGCATCACGAAGTTACATCCCTGCGACAAATTCAGCCATGCTCGGCGCCGCGCGCCGCATGGACTCGGAGCGGGAGTTCGTCGCCGCCGGCGTGCTGGCGGACGTTGCCCAGGACACTGGCGGAGAGTTCTTTCACAACGACAACGACCTGAAGGCGGGATTCGCCGCACTGGAGGGATCCCCCGTATATTACATTTTGGCCTTTGCTCCCAAAGACATTAAGCAGGACGGTAAGTTCCACGCGTTGAAGGTCACGCTGGCCGAGAAGCAGAAGGGCTTTACCATCCAGGCACGCCACGGTTATTTCGCGCCCACGAATGAGGCTGGACCTGCGGCGGAAGCCAAAGAAACAGAAGCTCCCGATGTCGTGGCTCAGGCGCAGGAGCAGGTTCGGGAAGCGACTCTTTCCCGCGCGGAGTTCCGGCAGCTCCCCATGGCGCTGACAACAAGCACGAAGCCCTCCGCGGGGCAGAGCGAAACACGCGAGCTTTCTTTGTCCGCCCACCTGGATGCCAGGTCCCTTCATTTCCACAAAGACGGAGAGCACAACCTCAATACCGTGACCTTCGTGTTTGCGGTTTTCGATCAAAAAGAGAATCTGCTCGTCGCGCAACTGAGGCGGGCCAGGGCAAATGTCCTTGACGAGCAATTGCCGCGCTTATTCAAAGCCGGGCTGGACGTGGACGTGACTTTCCATCTGAAACCGGGAATCTATCGGATTCGCGCGGTAGTGACCGATTCGGAAGATCGCCATATGACGGCTCTGTCCCGCACGGTAGAAGTTCAGTGATTCCCGCCGGTCGGCGGGCGAAAAAGCATGGGTCGCGCTCGAGAATTCAAAATCGCCGCGTGCCCCGTTATGGCTGGGGCTGGTCGGCGGAGGGAAACGCCACGGTGGCGTCGGCGCCGAACTTGCGGTACTTGCGGTAGTTGCGATAGTCGATGTCTTCGCGCGATTCGAGCGCTCGGGTGCGGCTGCAGGCGGCCGAGCTCCTGGGCAACAGGTAACCGCGATCGCCAACAGTCACCTCGTCGTAGTCCAGCACAAGCGCGGTGCCCGTAATCTGAGAGCCTTTCGGCAGGTCCGCCGCGTTGATGATGATTCGCCGCACGGCGCCGCTTTCCGGATCGGCATAGACAAACCCTCGATGGGCGGTTTTCAAAGCCGGGCAGCACAGCCAGTACGTCGAATGTGCGAGATCGGCGTAGTAAGCGAATAACGCCGGACGCTTTCCGCCCGTCACTTCCCAGCGGTCCCACTCGAAACTCGCGCCGGATGCGAAGACCTCCTTCAACCCGCCGGCGAACTCGCCCACGGACACTTTCTGCCGGAGCTCATCGAAAGACCTCTTTGCGGGCCTGCCGTCCACGAGCGTCAGTTTGTAGTGGTCGGCGCCCCCGGCATACGCCGCCTCCACCGTATACGAACGCACGGCATTCCAGTGATTGAATGGGTACGCCGCGCCGCTGCCGCCCCTGTTGGACCATGGTAGTGAGGTGGGAAGCCCGGCGGCGTTGACGTCCGCACGGAACTGCCGGGCCTCGCGCGTGCAAATGAAGTCCGGCAGACTGGCGAGATATCCGGAGGCGTACCGCAGCATGGCGTCGAGCATCGCCTCCCGCTCACTCGCGGACGGTTCAGGGGTGATGCCAATTGGCTCCTGGGGCGGTGATGGGAGTGCGCGGGATTTTCTCGCGAGCGCCTGAAGCTGGCGAACCGTGGCCGGGCCCGCACCCATTCTCCGCAGCATCCCGATGGTCGAGTCCGAGAGGCACTCGCTGAGACGAACGGATTCGAGCGCGTTGGCGATCCTTTCGTCGTCGCGATCCACCGCGAGCGCGGAGGTGACCATGCCGACGAAGTCACTGACTGCCATCGGCGTTTTGGCCGCGACGGCCGTGCCGAGGCACAGGGCCACCACGCAGAAACGCATCCCCACGCATCAAATATACAGTACCAGGAAGCGATTCCAATGTGCTTTGCCCGCGCCGCGCACCGACGGCAGAAGACGTTCGAGGAGATTGTCAGGCGCTACGCGCCGCCCGTGGAGTTCCGGACCATCGCCGGTTCCGACAGCCTCGAAGGAGGACGCCAGGCGGCCCGCGATCTGCTGGATTCGGGGTTCCAACCGACCGCGATCGTGTGCGTCAACGACTTCATGGCGGTTGGCGTTCTGTGCGAACTCAGGACGTGCGGCCTGCGCGCGCCGCAGGACGTCTCGGTCACCGGTTTTGACAACATCAGGCTGTCGCAGTTCTGCTCGCCGGCGCTGACCACCGTGCACATTCCCCGGGACCGCATCGGCGCCATCGCGTTCGAATGCCTGTGCGCGGACCCCGATGCGGCCCGCCCGGCGGGGCGCTGCATCATGATCGATCCGGAGTTCATCGTGCGGGACTCCACCGGACCGGCCGACCGCGGTGTAGGCACAGGCAACGCCGAAGCCTCCGTGCCGTGTTTGGCAGCCCTTCCGTGAAACTGCCAAACCGTCCGATGAAGATCTCCGGGTATCGCGTTAGAACACTGCATATTGCACTTGCAATCGGCGGTTGGAAGCGCTTTCGTTTTTGTGTTGACTTGGCCTCGATTTTCGTCTATAAATCGATTGAGGTCCCACGAGATCTTCCGGGCAGGGTTGGTGAGCGGGTGCCGCAAACCTTGCGTCATGAGTTGGTAGTGAGCCCCGCCTTCGAGCCGATACTATGAAATTCTTCCGAGCTCTCCTGGTCCTTGGCGGGGCGCTGACCCTGCTGGAGACACCCCTCGAGTTGAGGGCCTGGCCGCAAGCGGACGCCAACGCGGCAGCACCCCTTTCCCGGGACTATCCGGTCAAACCAGTCCCGTTCACGGCGGTGCACTTCCACGATGCCTTCTGGCTGCCGCGCATCGAAACCAACCGCACCGTCACCATTCCTTTCGCCTTCCGGAAATGCGAAGAAACGGGGCGCATGTACAACTTCGAGCGCGCAGCCGCCGTTCTGCGCGGAGAAACGCTGAAGGACAAAACCGCTCCCGAGTTCCCCTTCCTCGACACCGACGTGTACAAGGTGATCGAGGGCGCATCCTACACCCTCAGTGTCGTCCCCGATCCCAAACTGGAGGCGTATGTCGACAGCCTGATCGTCAAAATCGGCGCGGCCCAGGAGCCGGACGGCTACCTGTACACGACGCGAACCATCGATCCCGTGCATCCGCATATCTGGTCGGGCACGAGGCGCTGGGAACAGGAGGAAGTGCTGAGCCACGAGCTGTATAACCTCGGGCATCTCTATGAGGCGGCGGTGGCTTATTATCAGGCCACTGGCAAACGGCAATTGCTGGACATCGCCCTGCGGACCGCGAATCTGCTGGACAACACCTTCGGTCCGGGCAAGCAGGTGATCTGGCCCGGGCACCAGATCGCCGAAATGGGCCTGGTAAAGTTGTACCGCACCAGCGGCGACGCCCGTTATCTGAATCTCGCCAAGTTCCTGCTCGATTCGCGCGGGGGCGGCCAGCCTTACAATCAGGCCCACCTTCCTATCGTCGAGCAGACCGAGGCCGTGGGTCACGCGGTGCGCGCTACCTACATGTATTCGGGCATCGCCGACGTTGCCGCGCTCACCGGCGACGTGCAGTACATCCACGCCATTGATCGTCTGTGGGACAATGTGGCCGCGAAGAAGCTCTATATCACCGGCGGCATCGGCGCCACCGCCGAAGGAGAGGCTTTCGGCAAAGACTACGAGTTGCCCAACCTCACCGCCTACAACGAGACCTGCGCCGCCATCGGCAACGATTACTGGAATCTCCGGCTGTTTCTGCTGCACGCCGACGCACGCTACATCGACGTGATGGAGCGGACGCTCTACAACGGCCTGATCTCCGGCGTGGCGCTCAACGGCAAGGCCTTCTTCTATCCGAATCCGCTGGAATCCACCGGCCAGCATGCGCGCAGCCCGTGGTTCGGTTGCCCGTGCTGTCCGGGGAACCTCACCCGCTTCCTGGCGTCGGTGCCGGGCTACGTCTATGCGCAGCAGGGCGCGCACCTCTACGTCAATCTGTTCGTCGATAGCACCGCTGACATCCACATGGATCACAACAGCGTCAGGCTGGTCCAGCAGACCCGCTATCCCTGGGACGGCGCCGTGAAGATGACGGTCACACCTCAGCAAAGCGGCGATTTCACCATCCACGTGCGCATCCCCGGCTGGGCGCGCAACGAGGCCGTGCCCACCGATCTGTACCGCTTCGAGGACCGCAACGACGAGCCCGTGGTTCTGAAAGTCAACGGGAAGCCGGTTCCGGTCCGTCCCGACAAGGGCTATGTGGCCCTCGACCGTAACTGGAAGGCGGGCGACACCATCGAGCTGTACCTGCCCATGCCGGTTCGCCGCGTGGTGGCCAACCCGGCGGTGGAAGCCGACCGCGGGCGGGTGGCCTTGCAGCGCGGGCCCATCGTGTTTTGCGCGGAATGGCCGGATACCCCGGACGGCCACGTTCGCAACCTGATGCTGCCTCGCAACGCCGCGCTGAAGGCCGAGTTCCGTCCGGAGCTGCTGAACGGCGTGGTCCGGATCACCGGCTTGGATGTGAGTTTGGTCTCCGCGGCCCAGGGCGGGGTAATTCGCAGGGAGCAGCGCTTTGTGGCCATTCCCTATTACGCCTGGGCCCATCGCGGTCCGGGCGAGATGCTGGTCTGGCTTCCGGAAACCGAGTCGGCCGCCCGGCCGCTGCCGCTGCCGACCATCGCCTCCGGCAGCACGGTCACCTCCTCGGTGACGAAGATCGCGCGGGCCGTCCAGGATGGGGAAGTCCCGCTGCATTCCTGGGACCGGAATCCGTTCGCCGATTTCGACTGGACCCCTCACCAGGGAACCACCGACTGGGTGGAATACGACTTCGCGAAGCCGGCCCGGGTTTCTTCCACGGCGGTCTTCTGGATCGACAACCGCGGCCACCTCAACCCCGATTGCAGCACGCCGAAATCGTGGCGGATTCTGTACCGCGACGGCGATCAATGGAAGCCGGTGGCCAACCACGAACCCTATGCCACCGAGCAGGACCGGTTCAACAAAGTGACGTTCGCGCCGGTGGTGACCAGCGGTGTGCGGCTCGAAGTGGCGGAGCAGCCGGAATGGTCGGCCGGCATTCATGAATGGACAGTGGAGTAGATCATGACGCGAAGCGAGTTCATGAAGTGCTGTACGGCGGGTATGTGTTCCTGCGGAGCAGTTGCCTTTCTGTCGCCGCAGACAGCCCTGGCCGATTCCGCCAACCCGGAGCTCGAAAGCCTGAAGTGGAAACTCGATTTCGTCCAGAGGCGCTTTGCCGGGCTGGTCAGGATTTTGAATGAGAACGTGGATGGAACGGTACTGAAGAAGATCTGGGAGAGTCAGGGACGCGAGCATGCTCGCGAATATCGCGATCTGACGGACAAGTACAAGGGCGATATCGAGGGTTTCTTGAACGACATCCGGGGAAAGTGGGTGGAGAGTGCGGAGTATGACGCCGCCAGGGGCACCATCCGGGTGGTGGACAAGTCGCCGACGTGCACGTGCCCCCTGGTCCGGCAGAACGTGACACCGCCCAGTTTCTGCGATTGTACGCTTGGATGGCAGAAAGAGGCGTACTCAGCCGTAGTGGGGCGGCCGGTGGAAGCGACGCTCGAAGAATCGATCTTGCGCGGCGGCAAAAGGTGTGTCTTCAGGATGCAGATTCTGTAACCAATACTGAGCCCGCCTGCGCGCGGAGAGAGTAGGCAGCGATCATCGCGATCACAGACGGCTTATCTGCGAAAATGGACACCACCCGGCGCCGTCGGCGCGAGCGCCGAGTACCACGTGAAAGGAGCCGGGCGTGAAGACGTACACGATCGCGGTCATTGCGGGAGATGGAGTTGGTCGGGAGGTGGTACCGGAGGGCCGGCGCGTCCTGGAATGCGTGGCGCGACTGCACGAGGCAGCGTTCGCTTTTCGCGAGTTCGACTGGGGCTCGGAGCACTTCTTTCGTCATGGGGCGATGATGCCGGCCGGGGCGCTGGACCTGTTGCGGCCGTGTGACGCCATTTATCTGGGCGCCGTGGGGCATCCCGACATTCCCGATCACACGACCCTGAACGGGCTGCTGCTGCCCATTCGCCGCGCTTTCGACCAGTACGCGAATGTCCGGCCGGCGTACCTGTATCCGGGCGTTCCTTCGCCCCTGGCGGGGCGGAAGGGCGGCGACATCGACATGGTCATTGTGAGAGAGAACACCGAGGGCGAGTACGCGCAGGTGGGCGGGTTCGTGTACGCGCAGCAAGCGGAGGAAGTGGCCATCCAGACCGCGGTATTCACTCGCCGCGGCATCGAACGTGTGGTGCGCTACGCGTTCGAGCTGGCGCGAAAGCGTAACCGGAAGCGGCGCCTGACTTCCATCACGAAGTCGAACGCGCAGGGCTACGGGATGGTGCTGTGGGACCGCACGTTCGAAGCGGTGGCAACAGAGTACCCGGACATCGTCACCGAGTCGCTGCTGGTGGATGCGGCGGCGATGAGCTTTATCCGGCGGCCGGAGAGCTTCGACGTGGTGGTGGCGTCGAATCTGTTCGGCGATATTCTGAGCGACATCTCGGCGATTCTGGTGGGGAGTATGGGGCTGGCGGCGAGCGCCAATCTGGACCCGTCGCGACGATTCCCCTCAATGTTCGAGCCGGTGCATGGCTCGGCTCCGGATATCGCTGGAAAGGGAGTCGTGAATCCGTTGGCGGCCATTCTGAGCGCGGCAATGATGCTGGAACATCTGGGACTGGCGGACGCGGCGCACGAAGTGGAACGTGCGGTGGCCACCGTGCTGGCCGCAGGGAAGGTACGGACGCCGGACCTGGGCGGCGCCAGCGGCACGGCCGATATGACCGACGCGGTGCTGGCCGAGCTTCGCTAGAGTGGCGTGAGGCGAACGGCGCCTGCGCTCCGCAGGGAGCGGCGTCATGGCCCAGCGCGTAGAGCAAGGAATTCCAGGGTCTCATCAGACTGATGTACTGTGAGAACGTGGATTCCGCGCCGCCACAATCCGGGGAATTCAGCGACGTGGCAGTCTCCTCTGCCATTGACGGGCGGGTGCGAGAGCCGAGCGCCATTGCCGAACCTGAATCGCAGTTAGCGGAGCTGTCCAGCCTCACGATTGAGGAGCTCTACCGGGCGGCGGATGCAGAGTCGGTTGGTCTCACGAAGCATGAACTGGCGGGAGCGCTTCTGGCCATCGGTATTAAGTGCAACTATGGGCTGGCTCCCGGTGTGCACGCGAATCGCGTCCAGGTGGGCGCTTTCTGGCGTGCTCTTCAGTTGCGGGACCTGGCCCTGGCGCAGGCCTGCGCCCTTGGTCGTGGGGTTGCCTGGCAGCGGTTTCTGTCGCGATATCGGGAGCCGCTGACCCAGGCGGCAATCGGCATCACCAGATCGGCAACGAGCGGAAGCGAATTGGCCGATTCGCTTTACTCCGAAATGTTCGGCCTCACCGAGAGGGACGGACAGCGCCGTTCGCCGCTTACTTCCTACTCCGGACGCGGATCGCTGATGGGATTCCTGCGCGCGACACTCGCTCAGCGGAACGCCGGCCAACATCGCCGCACGAGTCGCGAGGTTCCCCTGGCAGTTGAAGATCTGCCGGCGGCGTCTCCAGCGCCAACGCCCTCGGCGAATGTACTCTCGCGTCTTGGAGACTCCCTGGCCGCCACACTGCTCTCGCTGACAGCGGAGGAGCGGTTCCTTCTTTCTGCCTGGTTTCTGGATCGGCGTACGCTGGCTGAGATCGCCCAGGTTTTGCGTGTGCATGAGTCGACGATGAGCCGCAGAATCAAACGTTTGACTTCGAGTCTCCGCAAAGGGCTTCTCGCGAATCTCCAGAAATCCGGCTTGAGCAGGCCGGCCGCGGAAGAGGCGCTGGGTACCGATCCGCGCGACCTGAACATTAATCTTCGTAGCCTGCTGCAAGCTTCGTCACCTGCTGCATTCCTTCAACAGGGAGGATCCGCGGAGCTGGAACAAGCATGACGAGACAACTCCATCCCGGTTCTCACCCCGACGCAGATTCGCTCAGCGCCTTTCTAGAAGGCGTTCTACCCGAGCACGAGCGCGTCGAGTGTCTCGCGCATTTTGCGGCTTGTCCGCAATGCCGTGAAGCCGTTTTTCTCGCGCAACAGCCTCCGCCTGCTGTAGCTGAACCGAGCCCGACTCGCGTTTGGCAACGTTGGCTTACGCCGATCCCCGTCCTGAGCGGTGCGCTCGCTGCCTGCGCCCTTGCGGTTGTCATGTTCCTGTACCTGTTCCACAACCCTCCCGCCCCGGCCCGGCATGTGATTGCGCGCGTGAACCGCCAGCAGCAGGCTCCTTCTGCAATGCTCCCGAGCGGCGCGGACACTTCGCACGTGGCTTCTTCCGCTCGACCCCGCGTTCCGCGCGAGTCGGATTCCGCCAGCGCAGCGCAAATGGCCCTTGAATCGCGTCCACCGTCACCTCCTCCCCAGTCGTCGACATCGCAGACGGGGCAGGAGGGTGAATCCAGGGTGCATGCAGACGCGCCGGCCGTGCCTGGACGTGAGGAATTGCGCTCCGTTGAGGGCGGCGGATCTCTCAAAGTGGACATTGCTCGTACTTCCAAACTGACCGGCATGGTCACCGACAGTTCGAATGCAGTGGTCCCCAACGCCACGGTGGTTCTGAAAGACGAAGCTACACTGACCACTCGTGACACGGCGTCCAACGCCAGCGGCGTCTTCAGCTTCGAGGGAGTTCCGCCGGCTTCCTACACGTTGACGGTGTCGGCCGCCGGTTTCACTACCTGGGAAGAGCGGAGCATCCCGCTCGCCGAGGAGGCCAGGCTGACCATTCCGAACATCGTTCTGCGGGCGGGCCAAACGAGTGAGGAAGTCGCCGTGGTGGCGGCAAATGACGTGGTTGCGTCGACTGACAGCGGGCAGGCCAGCACCACGCTGAACCAACACATGATTTCGCAGCTCTCGCTGGCGGGCCGCGACGCCGCTGAGCCGATCGGGATCACGCCGGGCACGGCCCCTGCCAGCGCTCCGAGCAAAAAGGCTGCCGAGCCCCCCCCTCCGCTCACCACCGCCACCGTGGGCAAACGCATGCTCAGGGTGAATTCCTCTGGCGCACTCCTGCTGAGCCGGAACGCAGGCAAGAAGTGGAAGACCGTTGAACCGGTGTGGCAGGGGAAAGTTGTTCGCCTCGCTGTCGTGACCGAAAAGGATCGCGCGGCCGGCCGGCCGGTGTTTCAGCTTACGACGGACTCCGGATCAGTCTGGGTCAGCCCGGACGGCACTCACTGGAATCCAGCTCCCATCCAGCACTGAGCTCACGCCCAGAGAAAGCCGGGATTTTTCCTGCAAGATTCGTAGCGACCCTCATTCTCAGCTATAGAGCGCTCAGCAAGCTCCTGCATCGCTGACGACGCGGATTTGTGGAGGTTCGCTATGACGATACTTCAGGGCTACAAGTCTGTCTTTCTTCTGGCGCCTGTGGCTGTTCTGGCCTGTCTTGCACCGCTGGCGTCCTTCCCGCACGCCCAGCCGGCAAACAGCGATTCGGTTGTTGCCTCATACACGCGTGGCAACCTGCGTGTCTCCATTCCTTACGATGCAGCACGTGCCGGTGTTGGGAGGCTGATCGTCGAGGTCCTCGATCCTGAAGACACCATCGTGGCACTCTTCAATCGGCAGATCGAAGTCGCCGCGGGGCGAGCAGTGTGGAACCAGGATCTGCAACTTCCGAGGACGCTCGCCGCCGAGGACCTCGTATGGCATCGCCTGCGTTACCAGTTCACTTACAAAGACCAGAGCACCGCCGCCGTGCATGGGACTGTGTCGATTTCGCAGGTCCTCCGTAATCCAGTAGTTCACGTCCTCGGCCAGCAATCGTACCTCAGCGGAGGGGCGGCCGCCGTGCGGCTGATTGTCACCGACCGGAATAACGAGGCGATCCCGTACGGCGGATCGGTACAAATCGAGTTGATGGCGCCCGGAAAGACCCAGCTACTCTACACGGGAGGGTTGAACCAGCGCGGCACCACCGAAGCGCAATTCCGCTTCCCTGCTGGTGTCGTCGGGAATTGCTCACTGCGCTACGCCGTCGATACCGCGATGGGATCGGCCGAGTACACCGAAGCCATTCGCCTTGACAATAAAGTCCGCATTCTCCTCACCACCGAGAAGCCAGTCTACCAACCCAGCCAGACGATTCACGTGCGTGCGCTGGCGCTCGACCGCTCCAATCATGAGGCCACCGCCGGCCGCAAGCTGACCTTCGAATTGGAGGATTCGCGCGGCAACAAGGCATTCAGAAAAGTCACGCAGACCGATATGTACGGTATCGCATCGGCGGAATTCGGTCTGGCCGACGAAGTCAGTCTGGGCACGTATCATCTGCGGGCGTTGATGGACGGGGCTGAAGGAGCCACACAGAACAAGAGCGAACTCGCGTTGCAGGTTGAGCGCTACGTGTTGCCGAAGTTCAAGGTCTCCGTCGACTTCGAGAAGAACGTCGCCGCCAAACGAGGCTACCGGCCCGGCGGCCACGTGACGGGAACGGTGCAGGCCAACTACTTTTTCGGCAAGGCTGTGGATCGGGCGGAGGTGAGGGTCAAGGCATCGGCCATGGACGTCGCCGCGTTCGACGCTGGCACATCACAGGGAAAGACCGATGCCGGCGGCGCTTTTCAGTTCGACATCCACCTGCCCAGCTACTTCGCCGGGCATCCGCTGAACCAGGGCGCGGCGCGCGTGCTCATCGAGGCGACGGTGAAGGACGCCGCCGGCCATAGCGAGACGCGTGGTGAGCCGATCACCGTCAGCGATTCGCCTCTGCTGATTACAGCGGTGCCCGAGAGCGGCACGCTTGTTCCGGGCCTCGAAAACCAGATCTTCGTTCTGACTTCGTATCCGGACGGGACGCCGGCGCAAACCAACATACGGATTCATGCTCCAGGAAACGTGGATCAGACCGCAGCCACGGATGCGGGTGGAGTTGCCGTAGTTCGATTGCGCGGAAGCGCGGGATCCGTGACGTTGCAGGTTGAGGCCCGCGACCAGGCGGGCAATCAAGCGTCGAGTTCGGTCCCGCTGGAATCCCGTTCGGGAGCGGATCAGATTCTCCTGCGCACCGAACGCGCCATATACCACGCGGGAGAGCGTGTGCGGCTACAGGTCTTCTCTACGAGGCAGAGCGGCAGCGCCTACGTGGATGTGGTCAAGGACGGGCAGACCGTGGCCACGCGCGACCTGGACATTGTGAATGGCCAGGCCGATTTCGATTTTACGGCCACGCCGGAGCTTGCGGGCACCCTCGAATTCAACGCCTACCTGTTCGGACGCGACGGTCGCCCCGTGGGCGATCGCCGGCTGGTCTTCGTGGAGCCCGCGGATGAACTCAGGATCGAGACGGCGCTGGATTCTGCGGTCTACAAGCCCGGCGGCGAGGCTCGCATCGGGTTTCGCGTCACCAATACGAGGGGCGAAGGAGTGCAGGCGGCGATGGGCCTGCAGATTGTCGACGAAGCCGTCTTCGCGCTGGCGGAGAAACAGCCAGGATTCGCGAAGGTGTTCTTCTACCTGGAACAGGAAGCCATGAAGCCGCGCTATGAGGTCCATTCGGTCGGCTTGCCCGAGGCGATTTCATCCGCGGACTTACCACAATCGGGCCAGCGGGATCGCGCGGCTCGCGCCCTGTTCGCTGCCACGGAACTGCTGCACGACAACAAGGCGGAGGTGCAGTTCGGGCGGGATGTTTCACAGTCGAAGTATTCCGAATACGCCGCGCGCTACGCGAAGCAATTCCGAGCGCAGATCGAACAACTGGCCGATACGCTGACACGAGTCTATGGGAAGCATTCGGACACGTGCGACCTTACCACGCTGATTGCAAACCAGCGGGGCTCGGGCAGGCTGAAACTTCTCGATGCCTGGGGCAACGACATTCGCATCGAGGCTACGCGCTGGACACGGGACGCAGGATACTTCACGTTGCGCAGTGCAGGTCCCGACGGGCAATTCTACACCGGCGACGACATGGTCCAGTTTCTGGAGGTTCGTCAGTGCACGGTGCCCCGCGTCAGCGGCTCAGGCCAGGCCCGACTCGATATACGGCACGACCGCGGACCGTTCAATGGCCTGGCTGAGATCTCGGGCACGATCACCGACGTTACCGGCGCGGTGGTTCCCGGCGCGAAGGTCCTGCTGGAGAACGAAGCAACCCGGACCACCCTGGAGACGGTGTCCAACGGCAGCGGCTTCTTCCGCTTTCAGGCGGTTCCGCCGGCCACGTATGCGCTGACGATTTCCGCCGCCGGATTCACCACCTGGGAAGAGCGGAGCATCCCACTACCCCGGCGTACCAGCGTGACCATTCAGAACATCGCCCTGCAGGTGGGCGGAACAATGTCGGAAGTGGCGGTGGTGTCGGCGAATGACGTCGTTGTGGCTGCCGACACCGGGCAGACCGGCGCCACGCTGAACCAGCACATGATCTCGCAAATCTCGGTGGCAGGACGCGATGCTTCACAGTTGGTCAGGATCATGCCGGGCGTGGCAGCGGCCGCGCCACCCCCGCCGGCCGAGGCACACGTGCGCTCCTGGTTTCCCGAAGCGCTCTACATCGCTCCGGAGATCATCACGGACCGCGATGGCCGTGCGACTATCACAATTCCAGTCGCAGATAGCATCACCACCTGGCGTATGGCGATGCTCGCCTCGACCACCCACGGCACGCTTGGCAGTGGAACCTCAAGTCTCAAGGTCTTCCAGGACTTCTTTGTCGACCTGGACCTGCCAGTGACACTCACCGAGGGCGACCAGGTTTCCATTCCGGTCGCCGTCTATAACTACTCCGGCTCGCGCGGCGATGTCAGCCTGCGGCTGCAGCCGGAAGACTGGTTTTCGCTGGTTGACGACACGCCTGACAAGAGCCTGGCAGTGGATTCCGGCCGGGTTGGCGGATCGCAATTCACGATTGCGGCGAAGCGGATCGGCAAATTCAAGCTCACGCTCAGCGCTCAAATGGACGGCACGGCCAGGCGCGCGGACATCGTTGTGCGAGAGATCGAAGTGGTTCCAAATGGCCGCGAACAGAGCGTTGTGTTCAACGGGCGTGTGGATACCGCGGTCCAGCACCAGCTCGATTTCCCGTCAACCTCCATCGTCGACGCCAACGCGATTTTCGTGCGGCTTTATCCTGGTCCGCTAAGCCAGGTGATCGAAGGCATGGACAGTCTGCTGCGCATGCCGTATGGCTGCTTTGAGCAGACTTCCTCCAGCACTTACCCCAACGTACTGGCGCTTGACTACATGAAGCGCACGAAGAAGCTTACGCCCGAGGTTCATGCAAAGGCCGAGGGCTACATCGCGAACGGATATCAACGCCTCCTCACCTTCGAAGTGAATGGCGGCGGATTCTCCTGGTTTGGCAGCGCGCCGGCAAATAAGATCCTGACCTCCTACGGTCTGATGGAGTTCTTCGATATGTCGAAGGTCCACGATGTGGATCCGAAGATTATCGAGCGGACGCAGCAATGGCTGGTCGGCCAGCAGCAGGCCGACGGAAGCTGGGAACCGGACGCCGCGTTCATCAACGAAGGCGCCACCAACCGGTACAACACGGACGTCCTGCGCATCACGGCCTACGTCGCCTGGTCGCTCGAGAACACGGGCTACCAGGGGCCCGCGGTCGAAAAGGCCAAACAGTTCATTGCGACGCATCTCAGCGCCGACTCCAGCCCCCGGCCGGATGTCTACACGCTGGCAGTTCTGGCCAATTTCGCGACGGATTTCGCCGGGGACCGCGGGCTCACTGACCGCGCGATGCAAATGCTTCTGGATTCACGAACGGAGCAGGGCGACAAGGTGTGGTGGAACGCGGAAGAGACCGGCGTCTATGCGACGGGCGCCAGTGCCGCAGTGGAAACAACCGGCCTGGCCGTGCAGGCGCTTCTCAAGTGGGGCGGCAATTCCCCGGCTGCAGCCAAAGCGATCAACTACATCGTCGCAAACAAGGATGCCTCTGGCACATGGGGAACTACGCAAGCCACCATTATGGCTCTCCGGGCGCTATTGCTCTCCACCGCGAAGGGCGGTGCGACTGCAAAAGGCCCAGTCGAAATCGTATTGAACGGTAAGAGCGCTGCCAGGCTCGATCTAACCGCGGACAACAACGACCTCCTCCATCAGTTCGTCTTCAAGGGACTCGACCTGCAATCGGCCAATCTCGTGGAGATTCGGTTTGCCGGCGAGGGCAGTCTGGCGTATCAGGTGGCTGGGCGATACTTCCTGCCATGGGATGAGAAGCCCGCGAGCGAAGCGTTGTCGATCGATGTGAGCTACGATCGCACGCATCTGGCGCAGGACGATATTGCCACCGCTACCGCGACGGTCCGGAATAACCTCGCCAAAAACGCAAACATGGTGATGGTGGATCTGGGAATCCCGCCGGGATTCGATCTGCTCAGTGAAGATCTGCAAACCTGGCAGGAGAAAAGCGCGGGCCGGACGAGTGGGCGGCTGGAGAAGTTCAGTCTGACCGCGACGCAGGCCATCCTCTACTTCGATTCAATTGCTCCAGGCGGCACTCTTACGGTGTCGTTTCGATTGCGAGCGAAGTATCCGATTCGCGCACGTACCTTCGCGTCGCGAGTATACGAGTACTACGATCCGGAGGTCAGCTCGCTGGCCCGTCCGGTTCAGTTGGAAGTGGGCCACGCCCAGTCCAGGCAACGCGCGCAAAACAGGGCGGGTGTAGAATGATGGCGGTTCTGAGAACTCAAAACCGAGATCCCGGTTCAAATGTGGAGGTGGTGTGTGCGGCGCACTCGATTCTTCGGACTAACATGCTGTCTATTGCTTTCAGGAACGGCGGCAACCTTGGCTGTGGCGCAAACGCAGGAAACCGCTCTCGACGCCCAGAAATTGGTCGTTATGGTCTTGCATAATCGGGCGGTGGGAGTGGTCAAACTCAATGGCGTGCCCGTCACCCACCTTGATTCCTCCGGGGCGAAGGAGGGCGATGTGGTGACCGACAGCATAGGAACGCTGGCGCGGTGGGCTCAAAACGGGGCTAATGTGCTCACCATCGAAGTGCGGCCGGGCAAGCCGGGTTACCAGATCGAGACCGAATGCCGCATCATCGTAACCACCGGTTCTCCCGCGGACCTGGACAAGCCGCCCCTGTTCCAACAAACCATCAAAGGCGCCGGCGCCATCACTCACAACCTGGTTTTGCGCAACGTTCCGCACTGGGCTTTTCAGGAGGGGGAGCCATGGCGTGGCGACAAGCGGGACGTGCTCGAAGCCGTGCGAGCGCTGCACAAGGCGTATGCGGACCACGACATGAAGAGCCTTACCGCCAGTCTGCGGCCGATGTTCGATGACATGAGCCCGGTGATGGGGCCGGCTCTGGGGAACTTCGACGACAACATGCGGGAGATGCAGCAATGGCTGAAAACGGTCAGGGTGGATCCGCTCCCAGCCGACGTCAAACTCAAGGTGGAGAGTTTCTACGGCGACCGTCTGATGGTGGTGTCTGGCGAGGACGGCCATCCGCCCATCCAAATCACCTCGGCAAAGATCGACGAGCAGACCGGCCGGCGCGGCCGGGAACTGGAATCGGGCGGATACTGGATCCGCCGCAACAGCCGCTGGGTGCTCATCGACCAGTAGAAAGGTCACGGCGCGCCGGAGCCGCCTCCAACTTCGCCCGCAGCAGCGCAGCATCCCCTGGATCGCCTCGCGCGACGCCGCGCTGTCATCCAGCAGGTCGAACCCATGCGGACCCTTGGCATGATTCACCAGCGTCACCGGCAGGTTGCACCGCAGCGCCGCCGCCGCGAAGCCGTCGATCGATTCGTTCACGCCCGCAGACTGGTCCCGGCCCGCGCGCGCGATGAACAGCGCCGTCTGCGCAGGCAGATCCTCAACGCGCCGCTCCGCCGCCGGGTTGGCGAAGCGATACCGGACAGCCGCGTCGGCCACGCCGGTGGCCCCATCCAGGTCCAGCATGAACCCGTAGCAGAGCACGCCGCAGCGTACTTTGCCGTCCATCAAAGCCGATAACGCCACCGGCACATTTCCGGAACCGGCCCACGGGCCGATCCGCGTCCCGTCAATCCCCTCGCCGGATCCCGCGTTTCGTAGACGATGCCCACCATTCCCGTGGCCGGGAACAGTTGTCCCCACGAAACGGCCATCCCCATTTCGCGGAATTGGCAGCCAAGCGGCGTGATGACCCCCACGTCGGGGTATCCGAGCACAATCGCCACGCGGGGAGCAGGGCTTCGCTCCGGGAGGATAGTACAGATCCCGCTGGCGTACTCAACCCCGCGCCGCACGGTCACTGCATCCATGCCCGGAACGAGGGAAAGAACGCGGCTGTCGCCGCGCGTCCATCGGCGAACCGCCGGCCGTCACCCCTCGCGCAGCGGACCGTCCAACTGAAACCGCAGCACCGCCGAGCCCAGGTGAATCTCGTCCCCGTGCTCCAGCCGCGCGCCCCGCGCCGTGCGATGCACTTCCTGGCTCAGGCCGTCGCGCATGATCCACAGGCCGCAGTTGCCGCCCTTGGCATAGCGATCGTTGTAAATCCGATACTCGCCCGACTGCTTGTGAAACAGCACGTGCGCGTGCTCGCGGGACACGGTGCGGTTAATCTCCGAATCCGCGGTGAAGGCCAGGTCGTTCACGCGCGACGGGCCGTCTTCCTTGAACACCTCCACCGGCCGGCCGATGTTCGTGCGCGCCTTCTCCATCAGCACTTCCGGCTGGCTGGCCTGGCCGCGCACCACCACCAGACGCCCGGTTCGCCCCGCCGCCACGGGCGCGGGCGGCGCCTCTCGCGATTCCACCTGCACTGCCAGCCACTGCTGGTCAGTTCCGGGTAGCTCCGCAGTGGTCTGCACTTCGATATGCAGATCCGCGGGAAAGCGCACGCGCACGCGCCCCAGGCCCTCGCGCAGTTCCTGCTCCAGCAGTTGCCGGAAGAACGCGCCGCGGAACACGCCGGCCTGCTCCTCACCCACGCCACGCACCAGCAGCTTGACCACGTTGTACGGGAAAACCTCCCGTCCGGCCACGCGGTGCGTACGCGCGCGCGCCTCGTCCAGCACGGCCACGCGGATTTCGGCCATCCCCGGCGCGTCCCGCACAAGCTGTTCCCCGCAAAACGGCGCCTCGAAAATCGCGCGCCCCAGTTTCTCCATCCAGTTCGTCACTTTCCGCCCTCCGTGCCAGCCCGGATGATCCCCAGATCCCGAGCCGCTTCCACCAGCTCTCTGGCGATCGGCGCGGCCGTCTGCGCGCCGTAGCCGCCGTGCTCCACCACCACCGCGAACGCGATGCGCTGGTCCGCGGGCGCGTCCGCCGGAGCGAACCCGGCGAACCAGGAGTGCGGCAGGCCTTCCTCCACCTGAGCGGTTCCCGTCTTCCCCGCCACGGCCACGTCCAAACCCGCCATTGCGTGGCGCGCCGTACCACCGGTCACCACCGCACGCATCGCGCCGGCCAGGAAGTTCGCCTCCTCCGCCGGGAGAATCGGCGACGGAGCCGCTCGCCGCGAGTTCGCCGCGTCCAGTATCCAGCGCCCTTCCGGCATCTCCCCGCCGTCCGCGATGGTGGCCGCCACTCGCGCCATCTTGAACGGCGAAATCACCACCGGACCCTGCCCATAGGCTGCAAACGGCAGCATCTTTTTCAGCTCCGGCAGCTCGCCCGTGGAGATGCCCATCAGCGCCGCGGTATCGTGCAGCGCCTGCGCGCCGACGCGATAAACGCCCAGTTGCGCGAAATACGCATTGCAGGAAACCTGAATCGCGCGCGCCATGGTCAGAGTTCCGTGCGCCGCGTCGCCCACGTCGTCGCGCACCGGGCGGTTCCATCCCGGAATCATCGTGCCTGCCCGCCCATCGCGCAGGCGCGCGCAGTGAAAGCTGGCGTCCTTCGATTTCGGATCCACGCGCAGCGCCGCAATCGCGGTCACCAGCTTGAACGTCGAACCCGGCGGATACAGCCCGTAGCGCGCCCGGTCCAGCGATTCGTAGGGCACGCTGACCAGCGCCAGCATGTCGCCGGTCTGCGGGTTCAGCACGGCCAGGGCGCCGTCGTTCTTCCCGGCCGCGGCCAGGCGCCGGCTCAGGATTTCGGCCGCGCGCATCTCCAGCCGCGCGTCGATGGTGGTGTGCACACTGCGGTCGCGCCCGCGCAAACGCGCGACGGCCGCGTTGCCCGGTTGATGCCGATAGCGCACCATCGCGGCCAGATCGCGGTAATCGGCAAAGCCCTGCAGCGTGATGTTTGCGTCGTGCTCCACCAGCGACGCGTTCGTCGCGTGGAAGTTCTCCCCGGTGCGCACATCGCCAAGGAATTGCGCCAGCGCCGGCCCCAGCGGATAACAGCGATCGTCCAGCCGCGAGCACGCCGCCTCAATGGAGATGCCCAGCTTCTCGTACTCCGCGCGATGGCTCTCCAGTTCGCTCCACGCGCTGGTGGCGAGCGGCAGGCCGTTGCGGTCGTAAATGGTTCCGCGGGTCAGCTCGCGCGCGAGCGAAGTGAGCCGCGGATTGCGCTGCGGCCGCTTGTGCCCGTCGTCCTCGATTACGTAGCTCTCGCGCGCGATCAGCTCCGTGTCGTGGAACATCTGGATGGACGCCGCCTTCGCCAGCAGCGCGCCCGCCGCCAGCACCAGCACCACGCCGAGGATTCGCACCGGCTTGCGGAACGGCCCGGCGCCGCCTTCCCTGCCCTCAGCCGGGTTTCGCCCGCACAACGCCAGCGCCAGCGCGAAGATCAGGAAATTCGCCAGCATGGCTGTATTGCCCGAGCTCAGAAACGGCGACACCACGCCGGAAAGCGGAATGGCCCCCAGCACGCCTCCGGAAATCAACAGCATCTCCAGAGCGATCAGCGTGGCGAACCCCAGCGCCAGAAAAAACGCGTAGTCGTTGGCCGAGCGCAGCGCCAGCCGCAACAGGCGGCCCACCAGCCACACAAACAGCAGACCCACCGTGGCTACGCCCACAAAGCCCCACTCCTCGCCGATGGCCGAAAGCACCAGGTCGGTGTGGCCTGCCGGGATCATGCCCGGATCGCCCCAGCCGGGTCCCGAACCGAGCGGTCCGCCGGTGGCGAAGGCCCACAGCGAGTGCGCCAGTTGATCGCCGCCGCGCACCTCGTTGTCCCATGGCGATTGCCACATCTCGATGCGCTGCACCACCGTCTGCGGCGTGCGGTAATGATAGCCGATGGCCACGCCCGCCACCAGCACCACTACTCCGGCCAGCGCCAGCCCCGCCTTGCCGCGCGCCACCGCGAACATGGTGAGGAACAGGAAGCCGATGACCAGCGCCGGGCCCAGATCTTTCAGCCAGAAGAATATGGAAAGCGCGCCGGCCACCGCGCACATCACCGGCAGCGCGTGGGCGAAGCGGGGCAGCCGCAGCCAGCGCAACGCCTTCGGCACCCGCGTCTCCCGCAGCTCGCGCAGCCATTCCCAGCGCCTCGCGAAATAGCCCGCCATGAAGAACACCAGCAGAACCTTGATCACCTCCACCGGTTGGAACGGACCCAGGTTCACCCTGGCGTCGCTTCCCGTAGGACCCGACCCAAAACGCAGCAGCAGCGCGAACAGCGCGAACGCGGCCAGCAACGGCGTGTACACCAGCTTTGAGTAATCGCGCGAGGCGAACGGACGCAGCAGCGGAAGCAACAGCAGCAGACAACCAGCGGCCACGCCCCAGGCGAACTTACGGAACTCCAGCGTGTCGCGCAGTGGATCTTTCAGGCTGACAGCGAGGATCAGGCCCATCGCCGTCAGCAACTGCAGCGCCGGCAGCAGCGAAGGATCGCCCGCGAATCCGCGCCATCGCCACACCAGCCACACCACCAGAAACGCCGCGAAGTACGCGCCCATCCACTCCACATACTGGCGGCGAAACTGGGCCGGCGTGCGCACCACCAGCAACGGCTTCAGCTTCGCCACCGCCAGCAGCGCCACGCTGGCACGGCCCGGGTGTTCGTCCAGCCGCGCCTTCAGCGAACTCCAGCGCGAATCGCTCTCCAGCTCATTGCGCGTCATCCGCAGCCGCGCCAGCGCTCCCACGTTGGGCAGCGGTCCCGAGCCGTGGAGGAAATCGGCCACCTTCTCCGCGGCCAGTTGCCGTTCCTCCGCGTCGCGCCAGTCCGCCAGGAATGGCAGCAGCCGCTGGGCGTCCGGCTCTGTATTCAGGTTCAGCAACTCACCGCGATTGAGGCGCGCCTGCTGGTCGGGGAAATCCTGTGTCTTTGCGAAGAACACCAGCGCCAAACCCGCGGCAGCCGCCAGCGACGTCGCCAGCAGCCAGAATCCGCGCACGCGACGGTCTTTCCGCCTCGCGGCCACCACCTGCGCGATATCCGCGCGAACCTGCTGCTCCCAGCTCTTTGTTACCGCCATCCACGGCGCCTCACTGGCTTCTTGTGCGCCCGCGCCGCTGCCTGCCGCCGCTCCCATTCCCGCTCGGCGTCGAGATCGCGATCGATTCTCTGCAGGTTCTCGTTCACTCCGGCGAAATCCGACACCGGCTCGTACAGGCTGCGCGCACGGTGGAAGTCGCGCTCGGCCAACAGCCGCAGGCGGCGCCTGGCCTTCCCATCCGTTTTCCCCAGTTGCCGCGCGCGCTTCAGTTCCTGCTCGGCCCGGTACAGCCATGCGTCGGCCTGCTCCTGGGTCTCCCGCGGACCGGCGTGATAACCTCGCCGTTCCGCCTCCAGAAACTCCGCCGCGGCCTGCCCGGCGTTGTGCAGCCCGTACACCTCCACCCGCGCCAGCGCCAGGTGCGGATCGGGAGCGGACGCATCCAGCCGCGCCGCCCGTTCGAAGTCCGCCTGCGCGTTCGCCGCCGCGGCTGGGCCGTTTCGCACCAGCAGGACATAACCGTCGCACAGCGCCTGGCGGCTCTGCGCCTTTCGTCCCCCCGGGTTCAACTCCAGCGCATGCCCCAGCGCAAGCTGCGCCTTCTCCCATTCGAAGTGGTCCAGCACCGGATCGGAACTGTTGCGGTACCCGTCGATCACCGCGTCAGCCGTGGCCAGCAGGCGCGCGCGAAACGGCCCGCGCACCCAGTCAATAGGCAAAAGGCGTTCGACGAACGCGTTCTGTTTTTCCAGCGCGCGGTAGAACTGCCAGTCCGCCGCGATGTCCGCCGCGGGGCGTTGCGTGTAGTCCCCTCCGTCGCGCAAAGGAGCGCTCTCGTTCCAGAACCGGTACAGATAAGCCGGCGGAATCAGCACCATCAGTCCGGCAATCAGACCCGCGGCCAGCGCCCAGATGGTGCGGTTGGCCTCGTGCACAAACTGAATCACCCGCTGGCGGCGATCCGTGCGCGCGGCTGGCCCTTTCTTTTCGCCCCTTTTCTCGATGGTCGCGTTGGAATCCCACGACGGCAGCCGCTCCGTCTCCGCGGACGTGCGCCGATGCTGCAGAAACGCCCGCAGATCGCTTTCCAGCGCCACCGCCGTGGGATAGCGGCGCGCCGGATCAGCCGCCAGCGCTTTCGTGACGATCGCCTTCAGGGGCGCCGGGCACGATTCCGGCAGCGCCCGCGGCGGCCGCCGCGACTGGATCAGCGTCTCCAGCTTTCGCGTGGTCTGCGCCTGATACGGCGGCAGCCCGCACACCAGCTCGTACAGCGTCACCCCCAGCGCCCACAAATCCGCGCCGGGGTCCACCTGCGCGCTCTTCAAACGCTCCGGCGAGCAGTACGCCGGGCTGCCCAGATTGTGATTGGTCAGATTGTGCGTGAATGTAATGGTTTTGGCGATGCCGAAATCCAGCAGCCGCGCCTCGCCGCTGGCGGCGATCTGAATATTGGAAGGCTTGATATCGCCATGCACGATGGCCCGCTTGCGTCCGTCGATCTCCACCAGAAACGAGTGCAGCGTGTTGAGCTGGCTCGAAACCTCCACCGCGTAGCGCGCCGCGCGCTCGGCATCGATTCGCGTCTCCTCCTGCAGAATCTCCGCCAGGCTGCGCCCCTCGCAGTATTCCATGGCCACGAAGAAGCAGTTCTCCCGCTCGCCGAACTCATACACCTCCAGGATCCGCTTGTCCAGCGCGTGGATCTGCTGTTGAATCGCGGCCCCGCGCCGCTCGGCTTCGAGCAGCGCCTCGGTGGCCGGGTCGTCGCTGCGCTCCACGATCTTGAGCACCACCTGCCGGCCGCACGATTCGTCCAGCGCCAGATACACGTCGGTCATGCTGCGGCCCAGCTTGCGGATGATCTCGTACTTCCCGAACTTCTTCACGGCCAGGACAGCGGACACATGTACCTCACTGCTTCGTTTCGGGCGCGACGCTCGCCGGGGCGCCGTCGATCACCGCGTCGCCGGTCTTCGGACCCGCCAGCGCCACGCCATTGGGCACGCGGACCGGCGCTCGATAGTGCCCCGGCGCAAGTTGGATGGTATCGCCGGCGTGCGCGGCGCCGAGCGCCTTCGTCAGCGTCTCCGGACTGGCTGGAATGACGTGCGGTGCGGGCGGCCGTGGAATGGGCGTCACGCGCTCCAGCGCCGCCCAGCTCCCCATCCCCGCGGCAAGGCCGGCCAGAAGCCACGGGAAGCGCCGCCACCACAGCCGCGCCCATCCGCGCCCCAGCGGACGCGTGATGGCGTGGCGCGCGCGTGCCTCCGCCATGCGCGGCGAAGCCGAGCCGACGAATTCCGGACCGGCCACGAACACCACGCTGATGTTGTCCACGCCGCCGGCGCCGTTGGCGGCCTCCACCAGCTTCGCCGCCGTGCGCGCGGCATCGCCGTCGTACTCGTCGACAATTGCGCCAATCTCGGCGGACGTCAGCGCATCGCTCAATCCGTCCGTGCACAGCAGCATCGCCGCATCGGCGTGGAACAGGAACCCCCGCACCTCGATGAAGCCTTCCTCCTCCGGCGTGCGCCACCGCGTGCCCGCATCGCGGAAGACTTCGTTGCGGCGGGGATGGCGCATCGCGTCCAGCTCGCTGATCTCGCCGCGATCCTCCTTCACGCCCACCGGCGAATGGTCTGGCGTGATCTTCCGCACCACGCCATTCCACACCAGGTACAAGCGCGAATCGCCCACATGGCCAACCGTGATGCGCTGTCCTTCCAGAACCGCCAGCGTCAACACGCAGGCCATGCCGTGGCATTCCGGATCCGCCTGCGCCGCCTCGTAGATGCGGTTGTTGGCCGCGGTAATGGCCTGGCGCACGCGTTCCTCCACCCCTCCGCCGGCCTCCGCCAGCTCCTTCGGAATCGTCTGGATGGCAATCTCCGCCGCGCGATCCCCGGCCGGATGCCCGCCCAGCCCGTCCACCACCAGCCAGGCGCCCCGCGCATCGTCCGCCCAGACCCGATCCTCGTTGCGATCGCGCCGCAGCCCGGGGTCGCTCGCCGTCGCCGATCGCCACGTCACCACGGTGCTCATCGCGCACTCCCGCCCGGCGGCCCCGAATTGGCCCCACGGCCATTTTTGCCACGCGCTGCCATGGTTCCCGTACTCACCGCTTTCGGTTCGCCCACATCAACCCCACGGTCACCGCCAGAAAGAACAACACGAAACACACGTTGCCGGCCGCCGGAACGCTCATCTCTTGGCCTCGAAAACAAGGTTCAGCACTTCCGCCACGCCGATCTCGGCCCGCTCCGGCAACACTTCCTCCAAACCCTTCTTCAGCCGCCGCCCGTTCACCCAGGTGCCGTTAGTGCTGCAGTCGGTAATCAGAAACTGGCCGGTGGCGGCATCCCGGCGCAACAGCAGATGCTCCCGCGAAACCTCGTCGCCGGTATACAGCGCCACGTCCATCAGCGCATCGTCGCCGCCGCGCCCCACGCGGACCTGATTCTGCGTCACTAGGTACACCTGGGGACCGGAATCGTCTTCGTAGCGAATCTCGGCGAACGCGATCTGGCCGGGACGCGCTGGCGTCCCCTGGTTCGGGGCCGGGACGCGCCGTGAGGTCACCGACGGCTCCCGCCCCAGCAGCGTGGTCTTCGTCCCCCGATACTCCGGCTGCGCCGTCTCGTTCAACTCGGAGTGGATCTCCACGTCGCCCGCCGGCACGGTTGCCTCCGTATCGGGATGGAAATCCACAATCCACGCCGTGGACGCGATCCGGTATTCCTTCACCGGCTTCTTTGTCCGTCCGAAGGAAAAGCCCCCTCGCGTGCGGTTCAGCTCGCTCACCCGCGCGCCCAGCGCCCGCTGGGCATCCTCCACAATCAACGGAATAACCCCCGCCAGCCGCGCGTGGTCGTCGGGGTGAAGATAGACGTCGAACACGCAGGGCAGAAGAACGCTGTAGGCCATTTCGAACTGCCCCAGCTCCATGTTCCGGATCAGTTCGTTGATGATGGTCTGGCCGCTCAGTTGGACAGCAGCGGGGTGCCGGACGTCTGATGCCACTATGATGCCCTCAGCCCCACTGACGTGCAGGATTTGCCGGGGTTTCTCTATGTAGGAACCATAATGAAACCGGGAGTTGCGCTTGCCGGAGATTTCCTACCCGGACGGGGCGCGTGGCGACAGGCGCGCGCCGCGGGTGCAAAATGGTAGGGTGATGCGTTTCCCGAGGCGCATTCTTCCCGTCTGCCTGGCAGTTCTGCCGGCGGCGCTCCTTGCCGAGGATGCTTCGGTCGGCGGCGTGGTGCTGAACGATTCCACCGGCAAGCCGGTCCATATGGCGCTGGTTACCTTGTCCACCACGGGCGCAAAACCGATGGAAGCGGCCGTCTATACCGATGCGAATGGAGCCTTCCAATTCAACGCCGTGCCGCCGGGCCGTTACTATCTGCGCGCGGGTGAATTCCGCTATCAGGGCGTTGGCGCACCCACCCCGGATCACTATCCGGGCATCCTCACCCTGGGTTCCGGGGAGGTTCGGCAGGGTATCGAGCTGCGCATGCGTCCGCTCGGCGCAATCTCCGGTGTCGTTCTGGACCAGAACGGCGACCCGCTGCCCCACGTCAATGTCCGGCTCCTGGTATCCACCTGGGCGCGCGGCCGCAGGACGCCGGCTTACCGCAACGGCGCCGCGTCGAATGAGCGTGGCGAGTTTCGTATTCACGGGATTGCGCCCGGGCGCTACTTCCTGTCCGCTACGGCTCAATTCACACAAACGATGGAGATACATCCCCAGGTCACGCTCGGAGAACCCATACCGGACCTGGTATTCGGACGGGTCTGGTATCCGAACGCCACGCGGCTTCAGGAGGCCCGGCCCGTCGAGGTGAAAGCCGGGGCCGATGTTCAGGACATCGTGCTGCAGATGACCACCACGGCTGCCGCCAGCGTAAGCGGCCACGTGGAGGTGCCCGACGGCGTAGCTGGACGCGGCGTCCAGATGAGCTTCGTGCCTCAGGACGAAGAGCTGGCCATACCCGCCACGAGCAGCTTCGGGAGCAACGACCAGAAGTTTGCCATGACCGGGCTCGCTCCCGGCCGTTACACTGCCATCACCATGCTGCAGGATGACGACCAGTACCGCGGCGTGGACGAGGTGGATCTCCAGCCCGGACCGCAGGAGGTGGTGCTCCATCTCCAGAAAGGGGTGCGGCTGACGGGCCGCCTCGAAGTGCAGGGGCCGGGGGCCGGCAATCTCACGCAATATCGGATCACCCTCATCCCCGGTGACATCACTTCGTTCAGGCGCAGCCGGCTCAGTGCACCGGTGGACGCCGACGGTGCGTTCGCGTTTGCCGCAGTCACGTCCGGGGTGTGGGACATCGGCGTGCAACCGATCCCCAAGGGCGGCTACGTCAAAGCGATGAGGCTGGGCGACCGGGATGTGCTCACCGAGGATATGACCATTACCCCGTCCACGAGCGCGCCACTCCACGTCGTGGTCAGCACCCGAGGCGGCGTGGTGACGGGCACGGCGAAAGTGCCGGAGGGGACCAGAGCCGATCCCACCGCGGCCGATCCCGCCATGGCCGGCCTGACCGGCAGTCCGCGCGCCGTGGTCCTGCTGGCGCCGGCGGGCAAGTTCAGCCACGTCGAGAGTTTTTTCATGATGCGTCCTGCCGACGAAGACGGCAAGTATGAAATCGGCGGCATCACGCCGGGCTCCTACAAGGTGTTTGCCTTCGATCATCTGGGGAGGGATTCGACGCGCGACCCCGATTTTATGGCACGCATCGACCCGTTGGGCAAGCCGGTGGAGGTGCACGAAGGCGAACGGATCAACCTCGATCTCGAGGTGCTGCCGGCCGCGCCAGTTGGAGCTGAACAATGACGTTCCGAGTGCTGTTTCCCGTGTTGGCCGCCGCGCTGGCGGCCGCGCAAACGGCGCCACCCACTACGGGGACGTCGTCCATTGAGGGCACGGTGGTGAATGACGCAACCAACGAACCGGTGAAGAAGGCCCAGGTGAGCCTCTTCGGACCGGTCCCAGGGAAGCAGCCGATGGCGGTGACGGACGCTTCAGGCAGCTTCGCATTCCACAAGCTTCCGGCCGGCACATACACGGTGAACGCTACGAAGGAAGGCTTCGATCAGAACCGTGCCATGATGCTGGGCGACAACCAGAAACAGGTGACCGTCACCGCCGATCAGCACAAGAGCGGCGTGGAACTGCGCCTGCCGCCAACCGGCGCCATCAGCGGCCGGCTGACGGACGAGAACGGAGATCCCGCCCCGAACTGTACCGTCGGCGCGCAGGACGCGAGCTCCCTCGGGGGCGCTTCCTGGCAGCAGCGCGGCGGTGGCCAGACTCAGACGGATGACCACGGCGAGTATCGCATCCCCAATCTGCCCGCGGGCCGCTACGTCGTGTACCAGCATTGTTACCAGACGCTGGCCGCCCCGCACGGGTTCATGGAGCACGGCGATCCCCTAACCCCGCTGTGGGCCTGGGTCCCGGGGCTGTATGGCGGCGCGGCCACGGGATCGGGTGCATCCACCGTCGCGGTGCATGGCGGCGAGGAAGTTCGCGGCGTCGATTTTCGCCTGAAGACCACCAACGCGTTCTCCGTGCCGATCGCTCTTGTGCCGGACAACCCGGGCCTCGACCTGCGAAACGTGTCGGTGCGCCTGATGCCGCGCGACCCGGCCATGGCCCAGGCGGCGCAGTACCGGGTTGGCAGGATGAACAACGGCGGGACATGGCGCGCCGCTGGCGTCGTTCCGGGTTCCTATGTGGCAATTGCCGACTTCCAGCAGGGAGAGAGCCGCTGGCATGGCGAGACGCCAGTGGAGGTGGGGGATACGCCGCCCGAACTGGTGAACTTGCCATTGACGGCCGCGATGACCCTCAGCGGAGACCTGGAGGTGGAGAGTGGGAACGCCCCCGCAAGCGGACCGTCCGGACCGCCCGGCATGGTATTCCTGACGCCACTGGATTCGTCGCGCGGTGGCCCGTTTCCGCACGCGCAGAGTGGCGCCGACGGGCGCTTTACGATTGAGGGCGTGATTCCGGGACGCTACCAGTTACAGGTGATGGGTCCGGTGAACAGCATACAGTCGGTCACGTTCGGCGGACACGAGGTGTCCCCGCGCGCAATTGACATCGGTGCTGGCGCCGGCGGTTCGCTTCATGTCGTGATCAGCGTCAAACAAGTGGCGCTGCAGGTGTCTCTGTCGGGTTTGCAGGCGGATCGCCCAGCGTGGGTCTTCCTGCTCCCCAAAGGAATCCCCGAGCCGGGCCCGGGCTCGAACCCGCCTATGAGCCAGGCCCTGCAGAGCCCGCTCACGATCACCGCGGCGCCCGGCGAGTACGTGGTGAACGCTATCGAATGCGCGCAGCCCTGGCCGCTGCTCAACAGTATGGCCGGTTTCCACGCGATCGCCAGCCTGGGCAAGGCCGTCGAAGTGAAGGATGGCGAGAACGCCAGCGTCACCCTGGACGTGATGGGGCGCGAGGATCTGAAGCGCGAGCTCGACCGGGAGCTGGAATAGCCTCCAGCCCAAGCCGAGGGTTTGCGGCAGGGCCGCGAGGACTTGGCGCGAAGCCCGCCGGACCGGCTATGCGCTGGTGGCCGGCGCTTTTTCTTTGATGTCGGTGATCCAGCCATCCGCGAGATTGATGATGCGCTGGCCGTACTCCGCGTTCTTCTCGTTGTGGGTCACCTGAATGATGGTGGTTCCTTCGTCGTTCAGGCGCTTGAACATCTCCATGATCTCCTTGCCCTGGCTGGAGTGGAGATTGCCGGTGGGCTCGTCGGCGAGGATCACCTTGGGGCTGGCGATCATGGCGCGGGCCACGGCCACCAGTTGCTGCTGGCCGCCGGAGAGCTGGTTGGGGAACAGGTCCTTCTTGCCGACGATCTGGAACTTATCGAGGATGTCGCAGACGATGCTGTCGCGCTCGGATTTCTTGATGTTCCGGTAGGAGAGCGGGATTTCGAGGTTCTCGTAGACGGTGAGGGAATCGAGCAGGTGGTAGCTCTGGAATACGAAGCCGAAGTACTTCTTGTACAGCTCCATCCGGTCCTTCCTGGCCATCTTGTGGACGGGATGATCGAGCAGGTAGTATTCGCCGGTCCACGCGCTGTCGTGCATGCCGAGCAGGTGCAGCAGCGTGCTCTTGCCGGCGCCGGAGGGGCCCATGACGGAGATGAAGTCGCCCTCACGGACGTCCAGGTTGATGCGCCGGAGGACGAACGTCTTCGTCGGCCCGTGCTCGAAGTACTTTTCGACGTTGCGAAGCTGGATCATGTTGTTCGATTCCTATCTTATGCTTCCCGCGGAGACACTAATACCACGCGTGGTCGCGGGACCGCTCCGTGACCGTCGCGGCTCAGAACCGCGGAAGCTGCGGCATGGCCGGCAGCCTGACCATATCCGGCATCGCCGGCATCTTTGGCGGCGCGGGCATCGCAGGCGGGGCCGGGGGCCGGGGAACCGGCGGCGCCACAACCATAAAGCCGTGCTCGTTGATGACGCCGATCCGCAGGCCGTTGGCCATACACCACGGCCCGTGATCCATGAAATAGCCCGACGCCAGCACGATCACGACAATGAAGAACAATGCGACGGCATCCACATTCCGGGGCATCACACCACTCCTGTATTTATACTGGCTTGTTCCTCCACAATTCGTCCGTCGAACAGGTGAATGGAACGGTCTGCGTAGCGCGCATACCGCGGGTCGTGGGTCACGATGCAGATAGTGGCGCCGCCGCGGTGCAGTTCGCGAAGCAGGTCCATCACCGCTTCGCCGTTGGCTGAATCGAGGTTGCCGGTAGGCTCGTCGGCCAGCAGAATAGAGGGGTCTCCGCCGAGGGCGCGGGCGACGGCCACGCGCTGCTGTTGGCCGCCGGAGAGCTGCGACGGATAATGCTTCACGCGGTGCAACATGCCCACGCGCTCCAGCGCATCCTGCACGCGCTTCTTGCGTTCGGCGCCGGGCATGCCGCGGTAAGTGAGCGGCAGTTCCACGTTCTCGTAGACGTTCAGATCGCCGATAAGATTGAACGCCTGGAAGATGAACCCGATCTCGCGGTTGCGGATGCGCGCGCGCTCGGACATCTTCAGGCTCTGCACCGGCCGGCCGTTCAGAGTGTAGGTGCCGTCGGTGGGTGAGTCGAGGAGACCGAGGATGGCGAGAAGCGTCGATTTCCCGCAGCCGGAAGGCCCCGCGATCGAGATGTATTCTCCCTTTTTGATCTCCATGTGGATCCCCGCGAGCGCATGGGTTTCCACCTCGTCGGTGACGAACACTTTGGTTACGCCATCGAGGTGAATCAGAGCATCGCCGTTGCCGTTTGCCATTCTCGTCTCCTGGTAAAGATATACTACGTTCCCGCCAGACAATAGTTCCTGTCAGTTCAGCCGGATGCGGTTGTAGGCATCCCAGGCGGACATGTCGGAGAGAATCACCCGATCGCCCACCTGCAAACCATCGACTACCTCGATGGTGTTCACCGAGCTCCGTCCCAGCGACACGGTAACACGTGTCGCTCCCTTGCCGTCCGGATCTATCTTGAACAGCCCGATCTTCTGATTGGCCTGGCCGATGACCGGCCGGCCGACAAACATCACATCCGCCAGGCGCTCGATCTCGATGGTGCCGTCGACGCTGAGGTCGGGCCGCGCGCCGTCCGGCAGCTTACCGTCCAGCCGGACGTCGACATCCACGGTGCCGTTGGTCACCGCCGGGTCAATGCGCGAGACGTGCCCGTCGGCGATCCCGTTGCGCGTGTCGATGGAGGCCACCTGGCCGATGGCCACGTCCTTGGCCTGGGTTTCCGGAATCTTCAACGTGGCCTTCAGCTTGGAGGGCTCCACCACCTTGGCCAGGATGCCTCCGGGCGCCACCCTCTGGCCAACCTCCAGCATCGCCGCCGAGGTCCCAAGCTGGGTCAGCACGCCGTCCACGCCCGCGCGGATGGTCAACTGCTGCACCTGCTTCTTTTTCAGCTCCCAGGCCGCCCGAAGCTGTTCCACCTGGACCTGCTGCGCGGCGAGTTGCGCTTCAATCGACTGGCCGCTGATATCGAGCTGCTGCTTAGAAAGCTCGTAGCTGTTGTTCAGCTCGGCCGCTTTGGCCACCGAGAGCTTGGTCTCCAGCTCCGATTTGAGGCCGAGCTTCGTCAACTGCTGGTCGCGATCCGCCGAAAGCGCCGCCTGCTGGTAGTCCGAATGAATCTGTTCGGTGGTGGATTTCTGCGCCAGTTGCGAGGTTTCGAGGCGCACTTTCAGGTCGCGGTAGTTCGCCTCGGCGGCTTTCAGCGCCCATTCCGCGTTGGAGGAGGCGAGCTCCATGTCCGGGTTGCTGAGCACGATGATCACATCGTTGGCCGAGACGTTGCTGCCCGGCAGTTTGAGGATCTTGTCGACGTGGCCGTCGAACTGGGCCTGAATCCAGAGTACGTCCTCGGGCACCAGCGTGCCCAGACCGCGCACCTGCCGCAACATCTCCCCGCGGCGCACCGTATCCGGCCAGAGCGTGGACATTTCCACCGAAGGCGCCGCCGGCTTCAACCGCCACAGGAACACGCAGATGGCGGCGATGGCAATGGCGGTAACCACGCCCCAGACAATTCGCCGTGCGACGCGCCGGCGAGCGACTTCTTTTCCACGAGGAACGTCCATATAAGTTCATCTCGGAATGGGCAACTCCCGGACCATTTGGTTTTGCCCGTAACATATTGATGGAATTTGGATTAGGGTCGTTTTGTTCCAGAGGACGGGGGCCGGGGTGTTCGTTTTCGGGACGGACTGTGCGGGAAGGGGAACGGGTTGCGGCCCGAGACTGACTCGCCGAGCCTGAGGTGGGTGCAGATCGCGCCGGGTTGCCCTCAGCCCGCCCGTTCCGTCGCTTCACCCGCATCCCGGCAAACTTCCTCGCGAATAATGCGCTCCGTAGCTTCGCTGAGGTAGGAGTGCAGGGCCTCCTGCAACTCCAGGTATTCCGGCCAGAGGGTGTTGTGCACGAAGGACCGCGGCGCGCGCACCACGATGGTGGTGTAACGCTGACCCTTATAGCGATACGGTTCGAGCCCGTATCTCCGGCAAAGTGCGGTAAACAGGCGTCTCTGCCATTGATCCGCCATGGAGAACTTTGTCTCGGGCAGAGGTTGCGTTTTGACCGCGGCATCGAGCGCCTGCCGGAGGCGCTCCATCGCAGCCGCCGCAGCCTGGCGCTCGCCCGAGGTCGCGGCTCCCTCGAATAGTGCGGTGATCTTGCGCAGCTTTTCGCGGAGCTGTTGTTCGGTTGTCACCAGTTCGACAATTCATCAGGACGTCAAGGGGACGGACTACGCCAAACACGGCACGACGGATTACCACTGCGTACTCGCTGGACCCCGCAGAGACGCGGCATCGCCCACGTCCTGGTCTTACAACAGGCGGAAGTTGACTTCAATCTGGGCCATCACCTTCACCGGATGGCCGTCTTTCATGCCCGGACGGAAGCGCCACTTCTCCACTGCCTCGATGGCCTTCTGGTCCAGCCCCAGGCCGAGCGGCTTCAGCACGCGCACATCGCGCGGATTGCCTTTCTCGTCCACTACGATGGCCAGGATCACCGTGCCCTGGTACTTGGCCTTGCGCGCTTCTTCGGAGTAATCGGGATCGGGCCTGTAAATAGGAACCGGCTGGGAAACGCCGCCGCCGATGCGATACACGCCGCCGCCCGCGTTCCCGCCCGAACCGGGGCCGAAACCTCCGCCACGCCCGGAGCCTACACCACCACCGTAGCCGCTGCCGATACCACCACCGGCGCCGGTGCCATTGGAGAGGACCCCGTACTTCGACAGTGGGTCGCCGTAGTTGTCGGCCTGAATCTGCGGCAGTTTTGCGTCAGGCTGGGCGATGATGGTGGGGTCCATCACCAGCTTGGGATGCTCGTTGAGCACCACGGCCGAGGGCGGTACGAACTGCTTGTCGGAGATTCTGGGAAGCTTGCCTCTGCTGGCCGGAAGGGGAGACCGGTTGCCGCCGCCGCCGCCACCCTGCATCGAGTCCTTTTTCAACGCCATGTCGGGCTGATACGGAGCGAGGTTGGGAGCGATCAGGACTACCGCCTGTTTCGCCGCGTTCTGGACCGAGGGGATGGAGCCGACCGTGAAGATGAGCGCGACCACCGCCACGTGGACGGCCAGTGACATGCTGCCCGCCTTCTTCTCCTGTCCCCCGTAAAAGCCCCAGATGTCCTTGACCGGAACCGGCTGGGAGGTTACCACGAGGGGGGGCAGCCTGGGCGGGTGAATCAGTTCCCTGATGTCCTCGTACAGGGACTTGTACCAGGGCTTCTCAAAGTCGATCAGAAGCCGGTCGAGGGGATCGATCTCGCTCGACGCTTCAGGATGGGGAATCCGCTGCGACTCCATTCCCTCGGGCTGTTCTGGAGAGGTCATACTCTGCTCTTTAAGCAATCCACCTTCCCGTTCCGGTTTCCCGGAGTGCTCCACTATGTAGACGCGGAAACTTCCGCCGGGTTGCAGCGATTGCTCATTGGGATTCTAGCACTTCCAACTATTCGTAGTCACCGGCTATGACTAATGGTATTGTACCCCGACTAAAGTCCTCGTGCCGGAAAGGAACGAAGAATGTGCAGCGGCCAACCGCGCACTCGCCTGGCCGCGCAAAGATGCGGCTGTCGCCGGGTGTCGCGGAGAACGGCTCAGAACAGGAAATCCTTGTGGGCCGGGCTGGGCAGGCTCACCTCCGACTTGGCCAGATAGGGGTACGGATTGACCGGCGTGCCCTGCAGACGGACCTCATAGTGGAGGTGCGGACCGGTGGTGCGGCCACTGCTCCCGCTCAACGCGATCACGTCGCCGCGGCGAATCTCCTGCCCAGGCACCACGTCGAACCGTGAGAGGTGCGCATACCGGGTCTGCAGGCCATTGCCGTGGTCAATTATCACCATACGACCATAGGCGCCGACCCACTCCGCGTGGGTGACAATCCCATCGGCGGCGGCTTTCACCGGCGTTCCAACCTGGGCCGAGATGTCCACACCTGTATGCGTGGCTCCCTCACCGGAGAACGGATCCTGGCGGCCGCCGTAGGGGCTCATGATCCGGCCGAGCAGCGGCCAGAGACTGGGCCTGGTGTTCACCTGCCACAGCCGGGCGTACTGGTTGAAGCCACGGGAGAAGGTGGCCACCTTCAGAAAGTCGTACTCGGCCAGCGTCTCATGGTAATTCGGGGTCAGATCAGCGCCGTCCTCGCCGGGACCGGCAGGTTTGTCGTTCAAGCCGTAGCGCACCGAAACCTCGCTCGCGAACAGTTCCAGCGTGGCCAGTTGCTCGTTTTTCTGGTTAGTAACCTTCTGTAGTTCCCGGTAACGCGTGCGCAACGAATCGACTTCCGCGCGAAGCGAGTTGTAGCGGGACACCTTCCAGACCATCCGCCCGTAACTCGCCACGCACCCAACCACGGTGAACAGACCGACCATGGCAAGTACGAGGATGGCGTAGATGGCGTGATGGGGAACGTGAATACGGCGGAGGCGGCCGTGCAGCGAGTGGGCGAGGACAACGACGAAATATGGCTTGAGCTCCATGAACCTCCCTGGGATGAAAGGCCCGGTGCAACTTGCTGAGGCTCCCGAAACACCAGTCGCCCGCCGGGTATGAATGTCTCTTTCTTATTAACGAAACTTTAAGTTAACCGAAGTGGCACACCTGTGTCAACCCGACACACAGTAAGGGATATTACTATTTCGCTCCGAGTGCCAGCGGTGGGGCCCCGGATGTGGCCTGTATCACCCCTTGCGCTTGGGGTCTATACCGAGCCGCTTAATTTTTTGATTGAGAGTGGATAACGGGATGCGCAGGCGCTCGGCGGCCTCGGTCTGGCTGCCGTTGACGGCCTCGAGCGTCTCGACAATCTTCCGGCGCTCGAAGTCGGCGTTCATCTCGAACAGCGAAGCGTCGGGCGGCAGCGAACCGAAGGCGTCCTGGCGAATGCGCATGCCGCTGGCCTGCAGAATCGAATCGGGAAGCACGTCGGCCGGCACGCTGGGGGAGGAGGCCAGCACCACGGCGCGCTCCACGGCGTTCTCCAGCTCGCGGACGTTGCCGGGCCAGTTGTAGTCCATCAGCAACTGCATGGCGTCGGCGTCGAAGCGCAACTGACTGCGGGAGTCGCTGTCGAGGAACTTCTCGTTCTCGCGGCAGTACCTGACAAAGAAGTACTCCACCAGACGCGGGATGTCCTCCTTGCGCTCGCGCAAAGGGGGGAGGTTGATATTGATGACGTTGAGACGATAGTACAGATCCTCGCGGAAGCGCCCGTCTTCCACCATCTTGCGCAGGTCCGCGTTGGTGGCGGCGATGATGCGGACGTCCACCCGGATGACCTCCGCCGAGCCCACCGGCATGAACTCGCGCTCCTGGATCACCCGCAGCAGCTTGGCCTGCGTTTCCTGGCCGATGGTTCCGATCTCGTCGAAGAAGATGGTGCCCTTGTTGGCGGTCTCGAAATAGCCCTTGCGCGAGGCGATGGCTCCGGTAAACGAGCCCTTCACGTGACCGAACAAAGCCGATTCGAGCAGATCGGGGGTGCCCGAGCCGGTGTTTACCGGTACGAAGATCTGGTCGGCGCGGGCCGAGTTGGCGTGAATCGCCTTGGCGATGAGTTCCTTGCCCGTCCCGGTTTCCCCGGTGATCAGGACCGTGGCGCGGCTGGGCGCCACCTGGCTGACCAGGTCGAGGATGCGCAGCATGCGGTCGCTCCGTCCCACGATGTTGGGAAAGCTGTAGCGCTGCTTCAGAGCGCGCTTGAGTTGTACGTTTTCGTGCTCCAGCCGGGTGCGCGCGATCATCTGATCCACTTCGATCAGCAGTTTCTCGTTGTCCCAGGGCTTGGAGAAATAGTAGCTGGCGCCGGCCTTGAGCGCGTTGACCGCCACCTCCACCGAGCCGTACGCCGTAATCATGATGATGGGCGTCTCGGCGTCGCGCTCGCGAACCTCCTTGAGCACCTCCATTCCGGAACGGTCCGGCATCATCAGATCGAGCAGGACCAGATCGTAGTGGCCGGACTCCATCTTGCGGAGGCCCTCGGTGGCATTCTGGGCCAGATCCACCGAATAGCCTTCCATATCCAGAAGAGTTTCCAGACTCTCCCGAATGTCCGCTTCGTCGTCGACCACCAGAATTCGTCCCTTCGACAGATCCGTGGCCGGTACGTCGGGAGGTAGTTTTTCAGACATGAACCGGTTTTCGCGCTAACGGGAATCCGAGCTGGAAGCGAGTACCCGCTCCGGGCTGGCTCTCCACCTCGATCTCGCCACCATGCTCGCGCACAATCCCGTAGGAGACCGAAAGCCCCAGCCCGGTACCCTTGCGCGCCCCTTTGGTGGTGAAGAACGGGTCGTAGATGCGGGAAAGATGCTCGGGGGAAATGCCCTGGCCCGTATCCCTGACTTCGGCGTAGACGGAGGCCTCGTCGCTCCAGGTTTTGACGGACAACGCGCCGCCGCGTTCCATGGCGTCGCGGGCGTTGAGGAAGAGATTCAGGAAGACCTGTTGCAGCTTGCCCGCATTGCCCTTGATGGGCGGCAGAGGCTCCTCGAAATCGAACTCGGCGCGGATGGAGACGTTGCTGAGCTGGTGTTCGATGAGCCCGGCAGTCTCGCGGATGAGACGGTTCAGGTCCAGCTCCGTCAGCTCCGTGGTGGAGGTGCGGGAGAAGTTCAACAGCGAGTTGACGATCTCGCTGGCGCGGAAGGTCTGCCGGGCGATCTTGTCCAGCAGCTTCGACTGGGTGCTGTTGTCGGAAATCTGTTTGGCCAGCATCTGCGCGTAGGTGGATATTACCGCCAGCGGGGTGTTCACTTCGTGGGCCACGCCGGCGGCGAGCAGCCCGATGGAGCTCAGCTTGTCCGCCTGCACCAGGCGGCGCTCCAGCTCGTCGCGGTCGGTGATGTCGTCGAAGATGATCAGACGGCCGATCTGTTGGAGATCCTTGGACACCAGCGGAGCGATAGCCAGATTCAGAATGGCCTCGCGGGGCGCCGGCGGGTCTTCCGCCGCGCCATTCCCATTGCCGTGTCCATGCAGCGCCGGCCCCAGCGATTTCGGGTGGAACGCAAACTTGTAAATGTTGTGAATGCCGGTCTCTCCGCGGGCGTCGTCGAACTCCTCGCACAGTTCCGCCGGGAACAGATCGCGGAGCAGGCGGCCGATGGCCATGTCGCGCGGGACGCCGGTCAGACGCTCGATCTGCGTGTTCCAGCTTCCTACCCGGTCTTCGAGATCCACGGCGAGGATGCCCACGTTGATGGATTCCACGATGTTCTCGCTGAAATCCTTGAGGCGCTCGTACTCCTCCGCCTTGCGCTGCAGAGTGTGGTACAGCCGCGCGTTCTCGATGGCTATGCCGACGTAGCCCGACAGAGTGATGAGCAGATCCACGTCGTCGCTGGATAGAAAGTCGTTCTTCTCGGTCCGGCTGATGCCCAGCCAGGCGATGGTGCGTCCGCGCGCGGTGCAGGCGAAATAGTAGGTCAGGTCGAGGTCGGCGATGGTGGCCCGGACCCGGCGCGGCAACGTATGCGAGACGGCATCAAGCAGATGGTGGGTGCGTTCGAAAAACAGGTAGGGCTTGTCGGGGTGGGCCGGGAGGAAGCTCAGGTCCAGGGTGGAGTCGCCCGGGCGGGGCAGCCGCTCGTGGCGCGCGCCGACGATGGTGCGCAGGGCGAAGCGGTCGTTCCCGTCGTCGTCCACAAAGAAGGCGACGTGCTGGATGGGAAGCGTATGCACCAGGCGGTCGCCCAGGGCGGCCATCATCGCGTCCAGGTCCGTTTCCGACGTCAGCTCGCGAGCGAACGCGATCAAATTGCGCCGGTAGTCGTAGCGGCCCTTGTAGAAGACGTAGCGATCGAGCTGCTCCTGCAGCCAGTCGCGAATCGGCTGGAAGATGAAGGTGGCGAACAGAATGAGCCCGACGATGGGGGCCGCGCTGAGCGTCTCCGGCCGGACAAAGGAGAAGATGAGGCCGTAGAAAACGGCCAGAACGCACAACGTGGCCAGGGTGTAGACGTAGCCCTGCTGGAAAATGATATCCACGTCCATCAGCCGATAGCGCAGCACCGCATAGGCCCACGTGACCGGAATCAGCACGAGCGACAGAATGGCCATCTTCTGGTAGTGCCCGGGGAGCGCGCCCAGCAGGTACGGAAGCACGTACAAAAGCGTAAACGGCAGAACTCCCAGCACCGTCCCGTTGCGCATGTACGTCAACTGGCGTCTCAGCACGGGGTCCTCGGCGCGGCGGTACTCCAGTGACAGCGCCGTGGCGCCGGCCAGATAGGACACACTGAGGTACAGCAGCCAGACGCGGTCCAGAAACCAGCGCACCTCGATCAGCGGCACGGCCACTCGAAGCATCCCCTGGGCCACCAGCACGTAGACCGCGAGCAGCAGCACCGCAGGCAGGTAGAGCACAAGGCTGCGTCCATGCCCGCGCAGCCATTTCCGGCGCTCCGGAAACACCAGACAGAAATGCAGGAAGACGGCTGGCGCGAACAGGCCGGCCACCACGTTGCCCCAGAATATCGCCTGATCGAAGTAGTTCAGCTTGCCGGTGTAGTGAAACGTGGAGAGGACAAACGAAGCCAGACAGAGAATGAAGAAATGCGTCGCATGGGTGGCGTTGCCGCGCCGGAAGTACACGAACAGTCCGACCAGAAGGAATGCCAGACCGACGACGTACTGATAGTAGACCGCGGAATCGACCACCCGGGCGCCAACGATCACCGTCGCCGGAAAATCGATCCCACCGCGCCGCAGCGAGTAGTCCGCCTTTTGCCAGACACCGACCAGCGCCAGCGCCTGAGCCACGTGGACGAATCGCGTGATCTTATGGCCGTTGATGCTCAGGATGGCATCCCCGGCTTTTATACCCGCCTGCTCGGCGGGGCCGCCCGGACGAATCGCCAGCGCCACCACGGCATGCTCGCCGGCCACCTCGCGTTCTACCCAGACAGCGCCGTCTTCGGGCAGATGGTACAAGCTCTGCTGTTGAAAATTAATAACCGCGCAACTCACCGCAGCCACCGTGAGGAGGACTAACAGGGCGCTCACGAATTGTCGCTTCAGCTCGTTCACGGTCCGATACCGTCCGCCGGAACAGGGGCGAGCAATACTCTGGACGTACTCTTACACCCGGTGCTGAGCAAGTTCACTACCATGGCCGGTAGTCCAACTCGTTGTTGAGGATACAGTAGCCTGGGCGTGCCTGGTTTCCTTTTTCGGGAGAATACACTTCTGAAAAGTGAACCGGGGATGGTCCCCTCGGGTTGGACGGATCACCACCCGTTTCCGGTTGCCGGCGGCGCGAGGTTGGCAGGCCCGGGGTTTGGCGGACGGCCGATTGACAAGCGGCCCCATGCTCTCGACAGGGCCACATATGTCATTGGAAAAGCAGCGCCGCCGAACATGGCAACGGCTTTGTTCGTGTGGGACAACGATGGCGAACACACCGCAGCCGCAATCGAGCCGACTCTGATCTAATAGGGCGCAGTGGATTCACTTTGTGGTTTGGGCTACAATCCGTTTAAGTTCGAGGCCACAACAACTATCCCGTGACGCGCCGTCAGCAGTGTTCACGGCAGAACCGGATCCCAGGTCCTGAATAACACCACGCCGATGAAGAGGAAAGAGTCCATGAAGAAGCGGTCCCCCGTCAGGAAGCCCGTGAGCAAACGAGCGAGCGCACCAGCTTACAAGGATTCCGCCTTGCCAGCAGCGAAGCGGGTGAAAGACCTTCTGGCTCGGATGACGCTGGAAGAGAAAGCGGCGCAGATGCTGTGCGTCTGGCAAACAAAGGCCAAAACGCTGGTGGATGACGGCGGCAACTTCGACCCGCAGAAGGCCAAATCCGCTTTCAGGAGTGGACATGGAATCGGCCAGGTGGGCCGCCCCAGCGACGCCGGAGGAGGCAAAGACGCACGCGGCATGGCGGAACTCACCAACGCCATCCAGAGATTCTTCCTGGAGAACAGCCGTCTGGGAATTCCGGTGGTTTTTCACGAAGAGTGTCTGCACGGCCATGCGGCCCCTGGCGGCACCAGCTTCCCGCAACCCATTGGTCTGGCTGCCACGTTCGATCCCGATCTGGTGGAATCGCTGTTCACCATGACCGCCGCCGAGGCGCGGTCGCGGGGAACGCATCAGGCACTGACGCCGGTGGTGGACGTGGCCAGGGACCCGCGCTGGGGACGCGTGGAGGAAACCTACGGCGAAGATCCGTACCTGGTCTCCCGGATGGGCATCGCGGCGGTGCGCGGCTTCCAGGGCGACGCGACGTTCCACGACAAGCGGCGCGTGATGGCCACGTTGAAGCATTTCGCCGGGCACGGCCAGCCGGAATCGGGCATGAACTGCGCGCCGGCGAACGTCTCCCTGCGCGTGCTGCGGGAGACGTTCTTTTACACCTTCCGGGAAGCGCTGGACAAAGGCGGGGCCATCAGCGTCATGGCTTCCTACAACGAGCTGGACGGGGTGCCCTCTCACGCCAACAAGTGGCTGATGCGCGACGTGCTGCGCAAGGAGTGGGGGTTCAAAGGCTTCGTCGTGTCGGACTACTACGCGATCTGGGAACTGGGCTACCGTCCCGACACCCACGGCCACTTCGTGGCGCAGGACAAGAAGGAATCGTGCGCCCTCGCGGTGGAGGCCGGCATTAATATCGAACTGCCCGACCCGGACTGCTATCTGCACCTGGTGGAACTGGTTCGGAAAGGCAGGTTGAAGGAATCGCAGCTCAACGAGCTGGTGGCCCCGATGCTCTTCTGGAAATTCAAGCTGGGGCTTTTCGACGATCCTTACACCGACCCGGACGAAGCCGAGCGCGTGGTGGGCTGCGACGCTCATCGCGAGCTCGCGTTGCTGGCCGCGCGCGAAACCATCACGCTGCTGAAGAACGAGAACAATCTGGCGCCGCTGAATCCGGATGAAATTCGTTCCATCGCCGTCATCGGGCCGAACGCGAATCGCAGTCTGCTGGGCGGCTACAGCGGCGTGCCGAAGAACAACGTCACGGTGCTCGACGGAATAAAGGAGAAGGTTGGCAATCGCGTGAAAGTGCTTTACAGCGAAGGCTGCCGGATCACTATTGGCGGCTCGTGGAACCAGGACGAGGTGGTGGCCAGCGATCCGGCCGAGGATCGCAAACAGATTGCGGAAGCGGTCAGGGTGGCGAAGAAGGCGGATGTGATCGTGCTGGCCATCGGCGGCAACGAGCAGACCTCGCGCGAGGCGTGGGGCCTGAATCACATGGGCGACCGGACGAGTCTGGACCTGATCGGCAGGCAGGAAGAGCTGGTGAAGGCGATGCTCGCCCTCGGCAAGCCCGTGGTGGTGTTCCTCTTCAATGGCCGTCCGCTCTCCATCAACTACGTCAGCCAGAATGTGCCGGTGATTTTCGAATGCTGGTATCTGGGCCAGGAGACGGGCCGGGCCGTCGCCGATGTTCTGTTCGGCGACTGCAATCCCGGCGGCAAATTGCCCATCAGCATTCCGCGTTCGGCCGGCCACCTGCCCGCGTTCTATAACTACAAGCCGTCCGCGCGCCGGGGTTACCTGTTCGACGAGGCATCGCCGCTCTACGCATTCGGTTACGGCCTGAGTTATACGACTTTCGCCGTCGGGAACGTGCGGCTGGCGAAGAAGAAGATCGGCCGGGACGGTTCCACCCGCGTCCTTGCCGATGTGACTAACACCGGCGCGCGCGCGGGCACCGAAGTAGTCCAGATGTACGTCCGCGACCTGGTGAGCTCGGTAACCCGGCCCATTAAGGAACTGAAGGGATTCTGCAAGGTGAGCATCGAACCGGGTGGGACCGTGACCGTCGAATTTGAGATCACGCCGGACTCGCTCGCGTTCTACGACGTAAACATGAAGTATGTTGTGGAGCCCGGCGACTTCGAGATCATGGTGGGCACGTCCTCGCGCGATGCCGACCTGCAGAAGGTCGTTCTGCGCGTGGCCGGATAAAAGAGGCTTTTATGGCAAATATCGTGGAACGAATCTCCATCAAAGAGAAGGTCGGCTACAGCCTGGGCGATGCCGCAGCCAACTTTATCTTCCAGACCCTGCTGGCGCTGCAGCTCAGTTTTTACACCGATACGTTCGGGCTGACGGCGGCCCAGGCGGGAACGTTGTTTGGGGTGGTGGGCCTGGTGGCGGCCTGCTTCAACCCGGTGATGGGCGTGATCGCCGATCATACCAATACGCGCTGGGGCAAGTTCCGCCCGTGGCTGCTGTGGACGGCGATTCCCTTCGGCATCATCATGGTGCTCACCTTCACCACGCCGAACCTGAGCCCAGGCAACAAAGTCATTTATGCCTACACCACGTACCTCCTGCTGCGCCTGATTTACACAGTGAACAACGTGCCCTACGCTTCGCTGATGGGCGTCATGACCAGCGACCCGGACGAGCGCACCAGCATCGCCTCCTGGCGCCAGATGTTCGCCAACTCAGTGGGATTCGTGGTGCAGAGCCTGGCCGTTCCCATGGTGATCTTCTTCGGCCACGGCAACAGCGCGAAGGGCTACCAGTGGACCCTGGGTCTGTTCGCCGCGCTGTGCGTGGTGATGTTTCTGATCGCGTTCGCGTCCACTAAGGAAAGGATTCAGCCGGACCCAAGCCAGAAGAGCTCGATGACGCAGGACCTGGCGGATCTCGTCGGGAACGGGCCGTGGATCGCGCTGTTCCTGGCGACGCTGTGCTACTTCGCGGCGATCGCCATGCGCAGCGGCGTCATGCTGCCATTTTTCAAGTACAACGCGGGGAACACCGCTCTCTTCAGTTGGTTCAACGGATTTGGGTTAACGTCGCTCCTGGTTGGGGTCACGGTCTCCACGAAGCTGTCCAGAATGATGGGCAAACGCAATCTGTTCATCCTGAGCATGGTGTTGGCAGGTGTTTTCAATTCAGCCCTGATACTTGTGCCGGCAAGCGCGACGGCGCCGATCTTTGTTCTCGAAGTGCTCCGCCAGTTTGCGTTCGGATGGTCCTGCCCGATCCTGTGGTCGATGATCGCCGACGTGGCCGATTACGGCGAATGGAAGACCGGCCGCCGCGCCACTGGCACCGTGACCGCGGCGGTTGTGTTTGCGCTGTGGGCCGGGCTGGCGCTCGGCGGCTGGATCTCGGGGTGGCTGTTCGAGGCATACGGTTACGTATCGAACAAGCCGCAGACGCCGGAGTCTCTCCACGGCATCCTGTTGACGGCCAGCGTGTACTCGGGGCTGGCGTTCTTTGCCACGGCGGTTTGCCTGCTGTTCTACCCAATTACGCGGGTGAAGAATCAGACGATCTCGGAAGAACTGGCCGATCGGCGAAAGCGGTTCGCGGTATGAAGAGTGGTTTCCTGCTGGTCATGGCGGCGCTGGCGGCACAGGCGTCTTCGCCGGCGACTTTGAAGGATGCTTTCAAAGGCTCGTTCCCGATTGGGGCGGCGCTCAACGCGGCCGTGTTTACCGGGGAGGACGCTCGCGACGCCGCGCTGGTCAAAGCGCAGTTCGACTCGATCTCTCCGGAGAACGACCTGAAGTGGGAGCGGATCCACCCCGCGCCGGACCGCTTCAATTTCGAACCCGCGGATCGCTACGTCGCCTTTGGCGAGAAGAACCACATGTTTATCGTCGGCCACACACTGGTGTGGCACAGCCAGACGCCGGCGTGGGTCTTCCGGGACGACAAAGGCAACCTCGTGGACCGCGACACTCTGCTGAACCGCATGCGCGATCACATCCACACCGTGGTGGGCCGCTACAAGGGCCGCATACAAAGCTGGGATGTGGTGAACGAGGCGCTCGACGAGGACGGAACTCTGCGCCAGTCGCCGTGGCTGAAGATCATCGGCCCGGACTACATCGCGAAAGCGTTTCAGTTCGCGCATGAGGCCGACCCCGAGGCGATGTTAAACTACAACGACTACTCGCTCGAGAACGAGGCCAAGCGCAACGGAGCGATCGAGTTAATCCGGGGGCTCAAGGCGCAAGGCGTGCCGGTCACCTGCGTCGGGCTGCAGGGGCACGACAATCTTAAGTGGCCTTCCGCCGAGGACGAGGACGCGACCATTACTGCCTTCGCCAGGCTGGGCGTGAAGGTGGCGATCACGGAGCTGGACATGGATGTGCTGCCCCCGGCCACGCGAAAGCAGGGCGCCGAGGTCACGCTCAGTGTCCAGGCGCGGGCGGAGCTGAACCCGTACGCCGACGGCCTGCCCGACTCCGTCCAGAAAGCATTGGCGGAGCGGTACGCCGGCCTGTTCGCGGTATTCGTAAAGCACCGGGACGTCGTCGTGCGGGTGACTTTCTGGGGCGTCACGGATGGGGATTCCTGGCGCAACAACTGGCCGGTGAAAGGGCGCACGAGCTATCCCCTGTTGTTCGACCGTAGCGGCCAGCCCAAGCCGGCATTTGATGCGGTGGTTCGGACGGCGGTTCCGTAGCGCCCGGACACGCGACGCCAATCGCGTTTAGTTTGTGGCTCCTGATTTCTTTGCCCGGCGGCGTTGCGGTGGCGCGAGCCTCTGGTTGACGTCATCAATCGAGAACGCCTCCGGGTCGAAATCGTCGTCCACCCAATCCCGCATTTCCTCATGCCGTTCGTGTTTGGGATCGCGCACGGCTTCGACGAGTTCATAGTAGCCGTACGGGCCGCCGCAATCCTCGGGTGGACCACGACGTTTGCCGGCGGTGCAGACTGGATATGCAACTCCCGGTTCCGGCGTGAGCACCTTCTCCACGACAATGCTGTGCTCCCAGCCGTCGCCGAAGTCGTAGGTGTACTCCGCCTTGGCGCCGGCTCTCTTGAGCACATCGGAAAGCCGCACCTTCCCTTCGTCGAGGGAGTCTTCCTCGGGATCGGGAGCGCCAAACCTCTGGCGGCCGATGCGGAACTCGTGCAAGTGGCAGTCCTCCCACCCCATGGCCACCTGAAGAACGTCGTGGATCTGCGCCAGCGTCAGATCGGCGGGCACCAGCACCCGGCGCCAGATGGGCGGTCTCGTGCCCAGCAGCGTGATTTTGAGCTGATAGATGTCGCGAGTAGTCGGGATTTTCCTGGCAGGCATTGCGGACCCTCTTCCCTGTTAGCATACAGCCTTCGCAGGAGTGCTCAGAACGCGACTGGCGTCGCGCGTCCCTCTCGCTACCGGCTCGTGTCGATGGCCGCGCTCAACTGCTCCCACTCGCCCATGAGCGCTTCGATCTCCGCGCGCCGCTGCTCGATCAGCTTCGTCTGGCGGACCGTCTCTTCCACGCTGACGAAGTGCCCCAGCTCCTGTTCGGCGGCGGCGATCTCCGCTTCGCGGCGCGCCAACTCCCGTTCGATCTCGCCGGCGCGATCCTCCATCTGGCGGAGCTTGAGCGGGTTCAGGCGCTTCGATTTCGGGCCGGCATCCAACGGCTCGGGTTCGGGCACTGCTTCCGCTACCAGGCCGGCCAGATCCACCGTGCCACCCTCCTTCCGCCACAGGTAGTCCTCGTAGTTGCCCGGATACACGCGCACCTCGCCGCCGCCGATTTCGAAGACGCGCGTGGCCAGCTTGTCGATGAAGTAGCGGTCGTGCGAAACGAAGACCACCGTGCCGCTGAACTCCTCCAGCGACTCCAGCAGCACGTCCTTGGCGCGCATGTCGAGGTGATTGGTGGGCTCGTCGAGCAGGAGGAAATTGGACGGTTGCAGCAGCATGCGGGCCAGCGCGTAGCGGTTGCGCTCGCCGCCCGAGAGCACGCCGATGGGCTTGAACACGTCGTCCTCGCTGAACAGGAAACAGCCCAGCAGGTTGCGCAGCTCCGTCTGGGTGGAACGGCTGTTCACCGAGCCGAGGTCGTCGAGAATTCGCGAGCCCGGGTCGAGCTCCTTGTACTGATCCTGGGCAAAGTAGTCCGGCTCGGCGTTATGACCCAGCTTGTATGAGCCGGAGGTCAACGGCTCTGTTCCGGCCAGCAGTTTGATCAGGGTGGACTTGCCGGCGCCATTCACGCCCACCAGCGCGATGCGGTCCCCGCGCTCGATGGTGAAATCGACGCCGCCGAACACGTGCTTGTCGCCGTAGCTTTTCGACACGTTGTGGAACTCGGCGACGATGCGGCCGCTCGGCTTCGGCTGCGGGAAGGAGAAATGGATGGTCTTCTCCGCGGGCGGCAGCTCGATGCGCTCGATCTTCTCCAGTTCCTTGATGCGGCTCTGGACCTGCTTTGCTTTGGTGGCCTGATAGCGAAAGCGGTTGATGAAAGCCTCGAGCTGCTGGATTCGTTCCTGCTGGTTGCGCTGAGCCGCCTCCAGTTGCGCCAGCCGTTCGGCCTTGCGCGTCAGGTACTGCTCGTAGTTGCCGGGATAGAACTGGACGGCCCGGTTCCAGATTTCGACGATCTTCTCCACGGTGACATCCAGGAAGTAGCGGTCGTGCGAAACCAGCACGAAGGCGTTCGGGTAAGAGGTCAGGTAATCTTCCAGCCAGTTCCTGGCCTCGAGGTCGAGGTGGTTGGTGGGCTCGTCGAGCAGCAGCAAATTGGGCTTCTCCAGCAGCAGTTTCGCCAGCGCGATACGCATCTGCCAGCCGCCGGAGAACTCTTCCGTGCGGCGGGTCCAATCGGCGCGGGGAAAACCCAGGCCGCTGAGCACGGTGCCCACCTGGGCTTCGATGGCATAGCCGTCGCGCGCACTAAACTCGTTCTCGAGGGCGTGGTAGCGCTCGGAAACCTGGCGGTATTCCTCGGACGAGGGGTCCAAGTCGGGCATACGGTGGGTGAGCGCCTCCATCTCCACCTCCATGTCGCGCAGGGTGGCGAAGACGGTCATGCACTCGGCGAAGACGGTGCGGCCGGAAAGGTCGAGGCCCTCCTGGGGCAGGTATCCGGCGCTGATGCCCTTCATACGCTGCAGGGAGCCGTAGTCGAGCGTGTCGATTCCGGCTAACACCTTGAGCAGTGTTGACTTGCCGGTTCCGTTCGCGCCCACCAGGCCGACCCGGTCGCGCGGGGTCACCAGCCAGTTGAGGTCGTTGAACAGCAGTTTGGGCCCGAACCGTTTGCCGGCGGAGGTCAGTTGAATCAACCTTGATTGTAGTTGAGGAGCTTGTTGAGAAACGCGCTGCGCTACGGCTTGCTGACGCGCGCGGCCCGGTTCCGCGCCGCTGTCAGGGAGGGGCCTCGGGGGGATGGCGCCGGCCGCGAGGAATTGTGAGACGAAGCGGCCGGCGCAGGAACTTTAAGTGCAGCGTTGGCGTGAATGCCGCCGCAAACCAAATGCCGGAAACACCAGACTTCGGTTCGTGGACCCCGCGCGAGCTCGAGCAGGCCGAAAACGCCGCCATCGAGTTTCTGAATCAGAATATCGAGGGGATCGCGGACACGTTCGACAAACGGGCTTCCCTGATACGCCGGGTGATCGCCATGATGCGTAGCGGCGATGCGACCTTCGAAGAACGCATGATGTACCTGTCGCTGCTGCAGGAAATCGCGGCCTCAGTGAGCGAGAGCGCGCGCGACTTCTTCGAGATCGGGTGCGTCCCGCGCGTGGCCAATATGGTCAAGGGGGAGTAAAGGTTTCCCCTCGCTCCCCCGATCGCCTCTACTGCTCCCTCTGGTGTCCTGTCTCGCGTAATCCTTGACACGTTTGTGGGGCAGCCTCTCAGGCTGCGCGGGACTCTCAGTCCCGCCATGGCGGCCCGAGAGACCGCCGCAGGCCGAGGGCCTGCCCCACCGTCGCTGGCCCAGACATGACGCTAGTGCATGCCGACGGCGTACGCCTTCATGGCCTGCGCGTTGTGCGCGGCCTGTTCCTGATACTGGCTCTTGATGGCGGCGCACTGCTGGCTGAATCGCATCGCCTCCAGCACCTGCGCGACGCGGAATGCTTAGTATCTTGGTTGGACGCCGTTCGCTCCCGGTACTGGCCGCATGTCCAAGAGTTGGAACTTCGGGCGAATCTCCTTGCCCATGTTTCCGCCCTTGCGTGCCGTGATCCACATCGTCGTGCCCTTGATCTCGGCATCGAAGACGTCGCCGGGGGTCAGCCATGAACAGTTGCTCCCAGCCCAGTGGGCCGTGCAGCGAACTGTGTAAACCATTCCTCCAGCCTCCACCTGATTGAAGACCTCTATTGATCGGATGGTTACGGATTGTACTGTTGGTGGCGTTGTCACCGTCGAGCAGTTAACAATCGCCGTGCTGGAATAGCCGGTGTAGGTTCCGCTTCCGTAACAAGAAGTGCTGCTCTGCCCCGGAGTCTGGTAGGTGCTGGTCCTTTCGTGGGGAATTGCCCGGTAGGCCAGCGCCGTGACTCTCAAAGTTGTCGTGTCCTTATGTTGAGCGGCGGCACATTGCAGTGCGAACACGGCAAAGGCCAGTACTTTGCGTTTCATCAAGCCCAAACGTACACCCGCGCACAGGCGAATGCAAGTCCACGAACGTAGTTGATTTAGCTGGCTAAGCAGAGGGGCGGCGCATCGTACTGTGCCACGAGGACACTGTGCTCCGGGAAGTCGGGCCACCGCTTTAGCGGTCGCGGCCTGTGCCTCTCCCATAACTTCGCGAGGTGGCCAAAACCCGTCTCGCTGACGTACTCCAGCGTCACCTTTTTGGCTGGTGGCGATGGAGGACTAAGCACAAAGAGGTGCGTCTCCTCGCCCACGGCTGGGTCTTGTTCTGCCGTTTTCTTGGCCTCGAATACGTGATACAACGCTCGATCACGATCAGTGTTTCGGGTGTGCTCGCGCAAGTGAAGGGATGGCTCGGCAGTGTAAGCACCGCTCCCGATCACCGCGAAGTTAGTACACCATTCGAGATCTTTTCCAGTTGACTCCCGCCACTCGCACAGCACTGGGAAGTCTCCCAGGAATCCCGCAATGATGAGGTCTATCCCAAGAGGCAGCCGCTTTACGGCGTCGACGTTAATGCGGAACTCTTCCCGTCCGAGCCAAGCCAATCCGTTCTTCAGAAACTCGGCGTATGGCATGCCCAACTGCTGGCGCGTGTAGGATTCCGCAAGTCTCCTCTTGAACATTCCCAAGCCTTCACGAAGATGCTCGATCACGTTCACCGGCGTCAACTCGGCCTTTGCTAAGGATTCCCGATAGATCAGACCCAACTCCGCCGCCCTGGCCGGTGATCCCGCGTATAGGCATACGAGCTGCTCGGTCAGAGGGTGAAACTTGTACTCCGTCTCGGAAGAAATTCCCTCGCCGGACACCATCTTGTCGAAGCCTAGGATTATGCACTTCCGCGCGAGTGCGCCGATGCAAACCGTCATTGTCCCCCAATCATAACGCAGCTGATCGACCGGTCGCCGAGGTGTGCTTTTGCCAGAAATCGGCGGGCGGGATGGCGAGAGCGGAGCACTGCCCGGAGTGTAATCCACCCTTCGCGCCGGGCGGGGAACCCCCCTAATGCATATCGGTTAGGTCGGCGTCAGGAGGGCGAAGGCCCAACCTGACCCACTACCATACATATCTGAGCCTGCTCCCCTAATCTGCAAGATCTGGCGATCTTCTCGGAGGGTCGCAGCGGGAGACTGGCGCATGGTGTGGCGACGATGAGTCCGGTGGACTCCCTCTAGCGCATGCCGGTGGCGTAGGCCTTCATGGCTTGAGCGTTGTGCGCGGCCTGTTCCTGGTACTGGCTCTTGATTGCGGCGCACTGCTGGCTGAACCGCGCAGCCTCCAGGACCTTCGACTTGTCCAGGCCGGTGGAGCCGAGCTGGTAGTCGGCCACCCCCAGGTAAAACAGGGCAGTGGCGGTCTGGGTATCGTCGCCCTTCACCAGCGGCAGTGCCGCCCGGAGCTCCTGATCGGCGCGGTAGTAGTGCGTCTGCGCGGCGTAAACCACTCCGCTTGCCAGGTGCGCGCTGCCCAGCATCCCGTTCTTCTTTTTCTGCCATTCGGCATCCGGAATGACATCGGACTTGCTCCGCTTGGCGAGCGCGGCGATGAGGCGCTGTGCGTAGGACACCGCCCTGTCGTTCTGTTGCTTCTGCGCCGCCAGCGTCATTAGTTCGGACAGCACATCCGGGCTGGCGGGCAGGTTCTTGATGGCCTTATCGGCGATGGCCGGGATCTTCGCTGCGTCTCCCGTCTGGGTCAGCGCCGCGAAGTAGTAAGCATACCCGTCGTTCAGATACTTGCTGGTGGGGCTCTCCTGCTCCAGGGTAGCGAACAGATCCAGCCTTACGCCGGTGTCCGCCTCGATTGCCGTGCTATACAGCGCGTACTCGGCGTAGGACTGGGCCTCTTTGGCCTCGTTGGCCTGCTCCTTGTCGATTTCGGTCTCGGGAGCGGGGCCGGATGTGACCTTTTTGGCGGCCTCGATCGTCTGGATCGCCAGCGTCTTTACTTGCGCCACGTCCTTTCTGGAGACGGCGTCTTTCAGACTCTGCATGGAATCGTCAACGGTTTGGGGTGCGGCGACGATGAGTCCGGTAGACATGAGAGCGGCCAGGGTCAGAAACATTATTCTCATTCGTCAGGTTCCTTTCGTGCGCTATTATATTGCCACGCGGCCGCCAACGGAAGCCCCCCTGCCCGCCGCTGCCCTGCCCGCAACCTCACCGGCCCGCGGCCCGTCCAGGGGAGATCGGCCGCGGTTTCGCCTCGTGATAAAGTTGGAAGGATCATCAGACATCCTCGCTTTGTCGCGCGGGTCTGTTATCCCTGCGTGCGGAAGCTGGAGAAACCAGTTGTGTGTGGGATTGTCGGATTTACTCATAGAACGCGTGTGCCCGATGCCGGCCGCATCCGGAGCGCGGTGGAGTCGCTGGCGCATCGCGGACCCGACCGCCAGGCGGTCTTCGAGTCCGGGCTCGTATCGCTGGGCGCCGCGCGCCTGAAGATCATCGATCTCGAAACCGGCGACCAGCCGATGACCGACGCGGACACGGGCACGGTGATCGTCTTCAACGGCGAGGTGTACAACCACGCGGAACTGCGCGCCGAGCTGGAGGGACTGGGGCACGCCTTCCAATCGCGCGGGGACACGGAAACGGTGCTGCGCGCGTTTCTCCAGTGGGACACGGACTGTTTTTCGCGCTTGCGCGGCATGTTCGCCGTCGGGCTCTGGGACGAGGCGCAGGGGCGTCTGGTTCTGGCTCGCGACCGCATGGGCATCAAGCCGCTCTACATCGCCCGGCGCGGGCACGAGATCTACTTCGGGTCCGAGCTGAAGACGATTTTCGTTCACCCGGAAATCGACCGGCGCCTCGATCCGGCGGCGCTGGACTGCTGGCTCTCGCTCAACTACGTCCCCGCTCCGTGGACGCTGGTGGAAGGCATCCAGAAGCTGCGCCCCGGACACTGGTTGGAGTGGCGGGCCGGCGAAGTCCGTTCCGAGGCGTATTGGCAACTGCCTTTCGGCGAGGCGACGCCGATTCGTCCGGAGGAAGCCCGAGAACAGCTCGACTCGCTGCTCCGGAGCGCCGTGGGCGAACATCTGCTCTCGGACGTCCCCCTGGGCCTCTGGCTGAGTGGAGGAATCGATTCTTCCACCATCCTCCATTACGCGGCAGCGCAATCGAGCTCTCCCCTGCGGACGTTCTCCATCTCGTTTCGCGGGCGCAGTTTCGACGAGACGGACAACATCGCCCGGCTGGCGTCGCAGTACGGCACGCGCCACCAGCAGCTCGACCTGAACACCGATCTCGATCTGCGCGGCGCCATCGAGCAGTTTGCCAGCTACGCCGACGAACCGAATGGCGACGCCGGCGCGCTGCCGGTCTGGTTTCTGTCACAACTGACCCGCCGGACCGCGACGGTGGCGCTCAGCGGAGAGGGCGCCGATGAGCTGTTCGGAGGTTACGAGACCTACCGCGCGAACACCCTGGCGCGGCGGATGCGCCTGGTGCCCTCGCCCCTCCTGAAGCTGGCCGCCGGAGCCGCCCGCATGTGGCCGGTCTCCGACGAGAAGATCGGTTTCGAATACAAGCTCAAACGGTTTCTGGCGGGTTGTCAGATGCGGCCCGAACAGGCCCACGTGTTCTGGAACGGAACGTTCTCGGACCGGCAGAAGCGCGGCCTCGTGAAGGAGAAGCTTCCACGCGCGATGGCCACGGTACTCGGAGAACTCGCCCGGGCCGGCGATCGCACCGCCGCGTATCTCTGGTTCGATCAGAAATACTATCTTCCCGACGACATTCTGGCCAAGGTGGACCGCATGAGCATGGCTCATTCGGTGGAGATCCGTCCGCCGTTCCTCGATCACCGCATCGTTGAATTCGCGGCGTCGCTGCCGGAGGGGCTCAAAATCCGCGGTTCCCGCCTGAAGCTGGTTCTGCGGTCGCTGATGAAAGACCGCCTGCCACAACCGGTTCTCGGGCACAGGAAGATAGGATTCGACATTCCCGCCCACGAATGGTTGCGCGGTCCGCTGCGGCCGCTGCTGGAGGCGACCCTGACGGAAGGAGCCGCCACTCACCCCGGGCTGTTCCAGCACGGCGCGATTGACGCGTACCTGCGGGACCACCTTTCCCGCCGCGCCAATCTCGGCTACCACCTTTGGGGATTGATGATCCTGTTCCTTTGGATGAGGAAATGGAAAATACAGACGAACGCGGTTCCCATGGCCGATCTGCTACGCGTGCCCGTTTCTACTGGTACCTGGCCGTCCTGATTCCCGCTGTTGCGGTGTACCTTGGCTGCATCGTCTCACCGCCCTCGCTGATGGACGACGTGGATGCCGTGCAGGCGCAGATTGCGCGGAACATGCTGGCTTCCGGCGATTGGGTGACCGCCCGTCTGGATGGCGTGGCCTATCTGGAGAAAGCGCCACTCATCTACTGGGCCATCGCCGGCTGTTACCGGGTTCTGGGCGCGAGCGACTGGGTGGCGCGGCTGCCGGTTGCGCTCTCGGCGATCGCTCTTTGCCTGCTGACGGCGCTGTTCGGCGCGTGGGCGTTCGGAAAGCGCGCGGGCGTGTTTGCCGGGGTTTGCCTCGGGACGTGCGTGGGCCTTTTCCTTTTCACTCGGATTCAGATTCCCGACGTGATGCTCACCGCCACAACGGCGCTGGCGATGTGGGCGTTTCTTCGGGCGCTGGACGAGGGCGAGGCCCATCCGCGCTTGTGGGCGGGGGCCATGGCCGCCAGTCTGGGGCTCGGCCTCCTTCTGAAGAGCCTGGTGGGGGCGCTGTTCCCGATGGCCGCGGCGCTCATTTATCTGGGCATCACGCGGCAACTGTTTTCCGCGCGGGCGTGGCGGAGACTGCGTCCATTCAGCGGCATTCTGATCGTGCTGGCGATCGCCGCGCCATGGCATATTCTGGCAGCCATCGGGAATCCACCGCTGCTCGATTTCACCATGCACAGCGCCCCCGGCGAGTATCACGGGTTCCTCTGGTTCTTCTTCATCAACGAGCAGCTTCTGCGCTTTCTGAATCTTCGTTACCCGCGCGACTACAACACGGTTCCGGTGGTCTTGTTCTGGCTGTTCCATCTGCTGTGGTTGTTTCCGTGGAGCGTGTACTTTCCGGCGGTTGGCAAACTGTCCTTCCGGCCGGTGGATCGCGCCGGCCAGACCCGGCTGCTGGCGCTCTGCTGGGCCGGTTTCGTGCTGGTTTTCTTCACGTTTTCGACCACTCAGGAATACTACTCGATGCCCTGTTATCCGGCGCTGGCGCTACTGCTGGGGTCGGCCATGGCGGCGGGTGGGGCCTGGATTCGCCGGGGCACGCGGCTGCTGTCGGTGATCGCCGCCTGTGCCGGTGTCGCCGCGTTTGCACTGGCCATCACCGTGTGGGACTACCCGACGCCGGGGGACATCTTCAACGCCCTGTATACGCGCCCCGGCACGTACACGCTCTCTCTGGACCACATCAAGGACCTCACCCTTCCCGCGTTCGCGTACCTGCGCCTGCCGCTGGTGGTGGCGGGCTGCGCGTTCCTTGTCGGCGCGGTGGGAACCCTGCGGACGGGGGGAAAGCGCGTTTTCCTGGCGATCACCGTGATGATGGTGCTGTTCATCCATGCGGCGCGGCTGGCCCTGGTGGTGTTCGATCCGTATCTCTCGTCACGGCCCCTGGCGGAGGCGCTGCTGCGGTCGCCTGACGGGAGGCTGATCGTGGATCATCATTACTACACGTTCTCGTCGGTGTTTTTCTATACCGGCCGCACGGCGCTGTTGCTGAACGGCCGCACCAATAACCTGATTTATGGTTCTTATGCGCCGGGCGCGCCGCCGGTTTTCATCGACGATGCGCAATTTGCGGATTTATGGCGGGAAAGCGAACGATATTACATCGTCGCCGCGGAAACGGCGCGGCCACGGCTGGAAAAACTGGCCGGAAGCGGCTTGCTTACGGTGGTGGCGCGCAGCGGCGGCAAGATGCTGCTCACCAATCATGCGCTGCCGGCGGGCGGATAGCGCTCCGGTCTCGGATCGCCGGAGGTGGTATTAGTATGCGTTCGTACGGCAAGTGCGGTCGTTAATCCCGCCGGCAACCACTTCGGGACCGCCGTGCGCCTGCCTCACGCGGAGAGCAATGCTATCCTACGGTGGGCTGGCATGGGTGTCTGCGATCAGCACGCGGCATAAGACGGCGCTCCAGGAAGGCGGGAGTGCCGTCGCCTGGCGCCTGATTGTGCTGGTCACTCTGCTGAAGCCGCTCAGCAACCTGTTTCTGGCGTGGGGCATGCAGCAGTTGCCGCGGACGCTCGCGATGAACCCGCTGCTTTTTCTCCGCGCCATGGTGGACCCGCTGGTGGCTCTCGGAATTGTGATGCAGATCGTCTGGCTGCTGGCGCGCATGTCTCTGCTCAGCGTGGCCGACCTCAGTTTCGTGCTGCCGGTGACCGCCTCCGGATACGTGCTGTCGACGCTGCTGGGCAGGGTGGTTCTTCACGAGCAGGTGAGTGTGTGGCGATGGCTGGGCGTGGTGATGATTTCGCTGGGCACGGCGTTTGTCGCCTCCAGCCCGCGGATCACAAAGCAGGCGGGTGGCCGGCGATGAGGTGGGTCTGGCTGAGTGTCGTTGTCGTTTCCGCGGTGCTGGGCGATTTACTGCAGAGCCGTGAAATGAAGTTGGAGGGAGACGCGGGCGCGCCGGGTATGGGGCGCGTGCTGAAGCTGATCGCAACGCGCTGGAACCTGATCGTTTCCATCCTCTGCATGGCCGTCTCGTTTTTCGCTTTTCTCGCTTTGGTGCGGACCGAGCCGCTCAGTTTCGCGGTGCCCGCCTCGGCCGCGAGCTTCGCACTGGAAACTGTTCTGGCGAAGTTCGTGCTGGGGGAGCGTCTGGCCTTTCGCCGCGCCGCGGGCGCCATCCTTGTCTGCGGCGGCATCGTGCTGGTGGCGCGGTAGTGTCTGCCAGGGCACCACCGTAAGGAAGTGTCAGCAGTCACGCGGCCTTCGTTACGGTATTCGATAATCAAGAGGTGGCACAACCCGCCGTCCGCAGTGGGGATGGCGTAAACGTACATGGACAGGAGCAGCCAGTGGGCACCATGAAGATTGTCGTTCTCGGTGGAGATGGTTACTGCGGTTGGGCGACGGCCCTGCATTTGTCGAAGCGCGGACACTCGGTGGCCATCATCGACAACTTCTCGCGGCGTCAATGGGATCATGAGCTCGGCGTCGAGACCCTGACGCCCATCCGCCCGTTGTCGGAGCGGATTCGAACCTGGCATGCGCTGACCGGCAACGTCATCGAGCTGTTCGTTGGCGACGTGAACGACTACGATTTCCTCTCGTCGGCGATCCGCGGCTTCGAGCCGGACGCGGTGGTCCATTTCGCCGAGCAGCGCTCCGCCCCCTATTCGATGATCGACCGCAAGCACGCCGTGTTCACGCAGATCAACAACGTCGCGGGGACTCTGAATCTTCTGTTCGCGCTGCGCGAGTTTCGCCCGGAATGCCACCTGGTGAAGCTGGGGACCATGGGCGAGTACGGCACGCCGAACATCGATATCGAAGAGGGCTACATCGCCATCGAGCACAACGGACGGAAGGACGTTCTGCCATTCCCCAAGCAGGCCGGGTCCTTCTACCATCTCTCCAAGGTGCACGACAGTCACAACATCATGTTCGCCTGCAGGATCTGGGGGCTCCGCGCCACCGATCTCAATCAGGGCGTGGTATACGGAACCATCACCGACGAGACGGCCCTCGACGGGGCTCTGGTCAATCGCTTCGATTACGACGAGGTGTTCGGCACGGTGCTCAATCGCTTCTGCGTCCAGGCGGCGCTGGGGCACCCGCTCACCGTCTACGGCCGCGGCGGACAAACGCGGGGATTTCTGGATATTCGCGACACCGTGCGATGCATCGAGCTGGCCTGCCTGTACCCTGCCTCCCCGGGCGAGTGCCGGGTGTTCAATCAGTTCACCGAGCAGTTCTCCGTGCTGGACCTGGCCGCCATGGTGCAGAGGGAAGCGCACAAGCTGGGGCTGACGGTGAGGGTCGACCACCTGCCGAATCCACGCGTCGAATCGCAGGACCACTACTACAACGCGAAGCATTCCAAGCTGGTGGACCTTGGCCTGGAGCCGCACCTGCTGTCTGACTCGCTGCTGGATTCGCTGATCAACATCGCCGTGAAGTATCGCCAGAGAATCGACCCGTCGGTCCTGTTGCCGCAGGTGGACTGGCGGCTGGCGGCCAATCGGCGACAGAACCAGCCGGCGGTCGCGGTCACGGCTACGTCGTAGGGATTTTGTCCGGAGCGGAAACGGGAACAAGCTGTCCGTCGCGGATATAATACTCACCGTCGCGCCAGCGCAGACTGCGGCGCGTGAAGCTTGCCAGCCAGATCAGGAACGCGAACGCGTCCCACAGCGGGATCAGTGCCATCCTCTTCCAAAGGCCGGGCTGCCGCAGGCCGTGGATGCCGATGGTCCACATCATAGCCACGCGCAACGAGAGGTACCCGCCCAGCCACGCGCAGGCCGCCAGAGGCGAGGGGTAGAGAGCGATGGCCGCCAGACACCACGGCAGCCCGTGCGTGGAGATAAGTCCGAAGTGCCCCCAGGGCCGCAGGTGACGCATCACCACCATCCACCGCAGCCGCTTGTGCACAAGCTGGCCAAACGACGCGTAGTCGGAAACCGCCAGCACGCTGTATGGCAGCAGCTTCACCTCGTGGCCGTGCTCGGCAATGAGTCTGCCCACCAGGAAGTCGTCGCCGGGTCCGTTCGCCAGGCTCTCGTACCCTCCGAATTCGGCCAGACGGGTGCGCGTGGTGGCGATGGTTGTCCCCAGGGCGAACCGCACGCCCTCCAACTGCTGCGAGACGAGAAGGCCGGCGAAGAAATCGGCCATCATCCCGACCGATTGCAGATTCTCGGCGAACGTTTTGTCTTCGGTGGAGGCGTAGAAACAGGTGACCGCGCCGACGTTCGGGTCCTGCAGGGGCGCAACCACGGTGCGCAGATAGCCAGGGTCCACGCGAACGTCGCTGTCGTTCATGACCAGAACCTCGTTCCGCGCTTCGCTCACCAGGCGCACGAGTTTGTTCACTTTGTCATTCACGCCGATGACGCCGGCGTCGTGGAACAGCCGGATCCGCCGCTCCGGAAAATCGCGCGCCAGCTTCTCGATCACCGGAACGGCGGGATCGTCAGTGGAGCCGACGCAGAACAGCAGTTCGTAGTCCGGGTAGTCCTGCCGGCACAGGCTGGCGAAGTTTTCGTAGGCCTCGTGGTCGAGGCCGCGAATCGGCTGCAGATTGCTCACCGGTGGAGTGAATCCGGGTTTCGGCTTCGTCCGGTTCGCGGTGCGGAAGAATCGCCACGAGCTGTAGAGAGCGAGCAGATAGTAAATGCCGGGGAACGTCGCTACCAGCAGGAGGACGTACTTGGTGAGGGTCAAAATCCGCGAGCCTTTCGCCGGTTCTTCAGTCTATCAGAGGCGCCGGACACCTCACGCGACGCGAGCGCCACAGACGCGAGCGCCACAGTTCGCGCTTGCGCCGGGAGCACCACTCGCGCTATTCCTGTAATGCAGTACCCTCGCCGTCCCAAAGGAGATCTATGCGAAGTTTGATGATTGCTGCAGTATGCGCGGTGTTCGCCGTGTCCGCGTTCGCCGCCGATGCGCCCGCGCCGGCTCATTCCGATGTTTTCGCGAAACACTGGAAGACCGCCGGAGACTATACCATGGCCATTGCCGAGCAGATGCCGGCGGAATCCTATGGCTTCAAGCCCGTGCCCGAGGAGATGAGTTTCGCCGAGCAACTGGTGCACATCGCGCAGGCCAATAGCTACTTTGTTTCGATGCTCACCGGCGACAAGTTCGCCGACGCCAAACCCACCAGCCTCGACAAGGACACCGTGATCAAGTTCGTCCGCGCTTCGTTCGACTGGACCAATGCCGAACTGGCGAAGCTGACCGACGAGGAGATTCAGAAGTCTTATAAGATGGAGGGCCAGTCCATGTCCGGCCACGAAGTGCTGATGCTGGCGTGGAACCACACCACGCACCATCGCGGCCAGTTGATCGTGTATCTGCGGCTGAAGGGCATCAAGCCGACCGACTACAAGTTCTAACAAGCGGTGACCACTGGCGGCTTAGGCGGCTTCTGCGCCCCTGCTCGTGCGTGGATGAGCAGGGGCGTGGCCGTTACGGCTGGGCTGGCGCGGCCGGCTGCGTGCGAATGGCGTTGATGTTCGTGCCGATGATTTCTCCCGACACCACCAGCTCGACGCGCCGGTTCTGTTGCCTGCCTGCGGCGGTGCGATTGTCGGCCACGAAACTGGTTTTGCCAAAGCCCTGCGCGGTGACGTTGGCGTCGCTGATGCCCTGAGAGACCAGAAAATCGCGGACCGTATCGGCGCGGTGCTCGGAGAGGCGCTGATTCATCGCGTCCGAACCTACGTCGTCGGTGTAGCCCTCCACCTGCAGCCGCAATCCGGGATGCGAGACGATGATGCCCGACAACCGCGCCAGTTTTTCCCGCGTACCCGGCTTCAGGTCCCAGCGGCCGGTTGCGAACAGCACGTCGGACATGTTGACGATCAGACCGCGGGCGGTGTCGCGAGTCTGCAGCACCTGGTTGAATTGATCGAGCAACTGCTGGCGGAGTTGCGCCTGGTCCTGTTCGGCCTTCTGGCGCAGACGGTCTGCCTCCGCGGCGGATTGACGAGCCTTGTCGGCTTCCACGGCGAGTTGCTGGCGCGCGGCATCGGCTTCGGCCCTGGCTTGTTCCGACGCCGCTTTCGCCTGTTCCGCCGCGGCCCGCTGGCGATCCGCTTCCTGAGCGGCGGCCTGCGCCGCGGCCCTCGCCTTCTCGGCGGCCAGACTGTCCGCTTCCGCCCGCGCGCGTCGCTCGGCCTCCGCACGGGTTTCGGCTTCCGCCTTCGCGCGCTGCTGCGCTTCGGCCTCGGCTTTGTCACGCGCTTCCTTCTCCCGGGCCGCGGCCGCCTGGCGTTCCTGCTCCTGGCGCTCGGCGATCTGCCGGCGAACGGCGATCACGCGGGCGTCTTCGGCGCGCACGGCCGCCTCGCGGGCCATGGTGATCACCGGCTTCTGGCCAGGCTTCTGTACCTGGTACCTCTCCGCCTGCTGCAGGGCCGCGTCAGCCTTCTGGTAGCTGTCCGGCGCGTATTGATCGGCGGCGGCCACCTTCGCGATCTGCAGCGCGTTCTCGGCTTCCAGCAGCTCGCGCGGCAGTTTCTTCCCCACGTCCACCGGTACGAAGCCGGGCGCATGCCCCTTCATCGTATACGCGCCGCGCGGGAGCAGCTCGTACTTCGCCTCGATGGCCTCGATCACGCCGCGGGTGTCCGGGCGGACCTCGTTCTCCATGACCACGACATCGCTGGGCTGGGTGACCGCGTAGTAGGGTTCGGCCGTGACAATCATGCCGAAGGTTTGAATATCGCTGGTTGTTTTGATGCTGCTCTCGGACCCCATGCCCCATTGGCTCAGGGTGAGCTCGCCGAGCGGGAGAGCGCGGCCATCCGGCGAAATGGCCCACAGAACGTAGGTCAGGTACTCCGGACCGAAGGTCTGCGGCGCCACCAGGTTGTGGAAGGTCGCGGAGACCCGGATGTCGCCTTTTTCGCTTTCCACCGTCGCGTCGCCCTTGCCCGCGGGCATGAGCACCGTACCTTTGAAATCGATTTTTGTGGACCCGCCGCGATGGAGGTAGTTCACTGCCTGCGCCGTTCGCGCTACCACCTCAACCTTGAAGACCGCGCCCATGTCTTCCGCCTGGTCCGATGGCGGAGCCGGAGTGGAAGTGGGGTTCGGAGCCGGGCTGGGTGGTTCGTTCTGGCCAATGAGCAAGGCCGTTGCAACTATTGTCGTCACTGCAAGGTGTTTGAACATATGGTCACCGAGGGTTAGACCTCTGGACAGGATAACCGTTTCAAGGAGGCGGCGGGCGGAGGGGCCGGCGCGCGATCCTGCCCCGAAAGGCCCATGGTTTGCGATCGGGAGAATGCACAGGTAACAATCCTGCCCAAGAGGCAAACTGACCCACTACCGAAGACCGCCTGTTTATCGGACGCCGATTTCGTGTAATCTGTTACTTCACGCATGGTGATCGGTGCGCTTTCCCAGGATATTCGGTACGCGGTGCGCGGTTTCGCCAGAAGCCCGGGTTTCACCGCGGCCGCGCTGCTGGTGCTGGCGCTAGGCGCAGGCGCGAACACCGCGATTTTCAGCATTACGAATGCGGTCCTGCTTCGTCCGTTGCCCTTTCGCGAGCCCGCCCGGCTGGTGGCCATCTGGGAGAGCGCGAAGACTTTCGATCCGAAGGTGCCCATCTCGCCGCGCGATCTGGGAGCGTGGCGAAGCCACAATCGGAGTTTCGAGTCTCTCGCCGGTTATCGCGTGTGGGAATACAGTTGGACGGGCATTTCCGACGCGCAAAAGATAACCGGCGAAATCGTTACACTCGATTTTTTCGCCACGCTCGGGGTATCGGCGGCGCGCGGCCGGTTATTTGACGCGCGGGACATGAAGGGTCCCGCTGGCGTGGTCATCAGCGACGCCTTCTGGAAGACGCAACTCGGGGGCGCCGAAGACGTCCTCGGACGCAGCCTGATTCTGGACGGGACGGCGCACACCATCATCGGCGTGATGCCGCCGGGGTTTCAGTTTCAGCCGCCACGGGCCATCCTCTGGACGCTGTTCACGCCCTCCTGCGAGTACTACCGTCTTTGTACGCCGCTGATGCACGGGTTCGTTCTGTTCGGGCGGATGCGCCCCCGTGTCACCACCGCCGCGGCGCGGAGCGACCTGTTGCGAATCCGGCGGGCGCTCGAAGCGACCGAACCGGAGTTCATCACCGATGCCGGCGTCTCGGTGACCCCGTTGCAGGAAGACCTCGACGCCATGGAGGGGGATCTCAGGCCCGCGCTGCTGACGCTGTTTGCCGCCGTGCTGTTCGTACTGCTGATCGCGTGCGCCAATGTGGCCAGCCTGATGCTCGGCAGGGCCTCCGAACGCCAGAAGGAGATTGCGCTGCGGGCCGCGCTCGGGTGCGGGCGCTGGAGGATGATGCGTCACATGCTCACCGAGAGCCTGCTTCTGTCCACGACAGGAACGGCGCTGGGCGCGATCCTGGCCTGGGGCGGGTTGTACTGGTTCCGCCGGGCCGCGCCATTTCCGCTTCCGGCCGGCGCGGATGTCCGCGTGGACCTGCCGGTGCTGCTGTTCACGGTATCGCTGGCGCTGGGGACCGGGATCGTCTTCGGATTCCTGCCCGCGTTCAAGGCCTCGCTATTGGATCTGACCGGCGTGCTGAGGGAAAGTGGGAGATCGTCCCGGGGCCTGCGCAGCCAGCGTGCCCGCAGCCTTCTGGTGGTCACCGAAGTGGCGCTCTCGTTGATGCTGCTGGCCGCCGCCGGCCTGGTGATTGAGAGCTTTGTCCGCCTGCGCACGGAGCCTCTGGGTTTCCGAACGGACCATGTAGTCAGAATGGCGGTGGATTTCCCGGAGAGAGTCTACTCGAAACCCGAGCAGCGTCTGGCGTTGCTGGAACGCATCCTGGATCGCCTGCGCAGGCTGCCCGGCGTCGAGCCGGCTTTCACCTGCAGCGCGGTCCGCGAAATCCTGCTGGTGGAGGGCAGACCGATGCCGGCGTCGCCCTCCGCTTACGTGATGATCGACGGGGAGTTCATCACTTCGGCGTATTTTCACATCCTTGGAGTGCCGCTGTTGCGTGGCCGGTACCCGGATGAGCGGGACGCCGAGCAGGGCGAGAAAGTCGCCGTGGTCAACCAGGAACTGGCCAGGCGCTACTTCGGCGGCGAAGACCCGATCGGCCAGCGCATCGCGTTCGGAGAGCCTTCCGACCACACCGCGTGGATGAAGATTGTTGGAATTGTGGGCAGTACCAGGCGCATCAGCATCTTCAACGACATGGAGTGGGAGACCGCTGCGATGGCGTTTGTGCCCCTCCATCAGGCTGAGCCAATGTACTCGGTGTTCCTGCACGTGATTGCCCGCGCCGACGCGTTACGATACCCCGATCCACACCGGCTGCTTGCCGATGTGCGCTCGGGCATACGCGACATCGATCCGAATCTCGCGGTCTATCGGGCGCGCACCATGGAGGAGCAGGTTTACAAGCCGGCCGAGGGACCGCGTTTCCGCGCCGTTTTGCTGGGCGGGTTTGCGCTGCTGGCGGTGATTCTGGCCGCGGTGGGCCTCTACGGCGTGATCTCGCAGGCGGTGGTGCAGCAGACGAGGGAGATCGGCATCCGCATGGCCATTGGCGCGATGCCCGGAGACGTGCAGCGGATGGTGGTCCGCCGCGGGCTGACCCTGGCCATCGCCGGCGTGGCCTTCGGCATTTGCGGTTCGCTCATGCTCTCGCGCCTGCTGGCTTCGCTCTTGTACGGCGTCAACGCCACGAATCCTCTCATGCTGGCGGCGGTTTCCGTCATCATGCTGGTGGTGGCGGTGCTGGCGAGCTGGCTGCCGGCGCGCCGGGCCACGCGCATCGATCCGGTGCAGACGCTGCGCCACGAATAGAACCCTCGCTTCGGCAGTGGACACGGGCCATGTGCGACTCCTGAGACTCCCTCCGGAGAGGGGATGATCGTGCCTGCCGTCTCAATCTCGGGTTCGGGCCAACCTATTGTTCCGGCCCGATGCTGTAAAAGGTTGCCGGGCTGCTCTGGTTGTTGTACTCGGTGGTCACCCAGTCGGCGGAACGGGCCGTGTTGGACATGCGGAACTCTTCGGCATTCCCGCCCGGGAACGAGCTGGAGGTGATTCCCTTCATCAGATACAAGGGTTGCCAGGACGTCTGGAATGGGTTGAAAGTTCCACTGGAGTCCTGAACGCCGTTCAGATACCACGAATAACTGGAGCCGTTCCGGACAAACGTGATGTAGTTCCAGGCGCCGGCCGATATGGCGCCGGTGGTGGTGTAATTCGCATATTCGTACCCACTCCACGAAGTGAACGTAAGTTTGGTTGTGGAGAGCGGATACCCGGAGGTGGCGTCGTATATCTCAAACCCCTCGTAAGGACCCGCCATGCCGTTGCCGGTGGTCTGCCCCCGGCCCACGTACCCTTGCGGGCCGTCTCCATTGAAGTATGGACAATTCAGCCAGAACGATACGGTGAAGTTACTCGCAGCGTAATCGAAGTCGGAAGACGCGCCAAAATCGGTGTCGCCGTTGCTATAGCTCAAAGCCCCGCCGATCTCCCCGGCTACCGTCCGCTTGTCTGTATCGGCATAGTTCGTTCCGGTGTGGGCATTGGAGGTGGAATCCGCCACATTGGTATTCGCGGCATCGTCGTTCAAATGCCACACCCCTTTGTAGTTGCTATCCCAAACCCCGGACGGGTTGGATTGATCCGTTGCGGCCGGGTTGCCGTAAAACATGTAGATCTGGGTGTCGCTGCTGTGAGACAGCACCGGCACCTGCACCCAAAAGATGGCGCTCCCGGTGGTGGGGTTGTAGCTTTCGCGCTCAAACGGCAACAGTCTACTCCCGGCTCCGTCCGCGGTGAAGATCAGATCGTAGCCGCTGGCGCTAACCACGTGCCCGCCGTTGCCCACTGATTTCAACACAGCGTCGGTGATGTTGATCAGCACCGGGAAGTTGTTCTGGTGGGTGTTGGGCACCTTCAGGTGACTGATGGTGATGGCCCGCGAGTAGCCGTAACCGGAGAGGCCGGAGCCTCCCGCGCTCACCGTCAGGCTGTGCGTGGAGTCCGTGCTGCTGGCGAAGTTCGCGCTGCCGCTGTAAGCAGCCGTGACCGGGTAGGAACCGGCGGCGGTGCCGGCCGGCAGGGTGTAGACGGCGCTGGCCGCCCCATTGGTGACCGTGCCGGAGGTCACCGGCGTGCCCTGCACCGTGAAGGTTACCGTCCCCGCGTTCACCGTTCCCGCCGCGCTGGTCACGGTGGCCGACAGGGTCACCGGCTGACTGCTGGCGCTGCAGTCGGCAATAGCATTGGCCGCAGTGGTCCTCGTGGAGGCTGCACGCACCGTGAGGCTGGCAGTACCCGAGCTTTCGCTGAAACTGCCGCTGGCGTTGTAGACGGCCGTAATCGGGTAGGAGCCGGCGGCGGTGCCCGCGGGCACGGTGTAGACCGCCGTGGCTGCCCCATTGGTGACCGTGCCGGAAGTCACCGGCGTGCCCTGCACCGTGAAGGTCACCGTCCCCACATTCACCGTGGCCGCCGTGCTGGTCACGGTGGCCGACAGGGTCACCGTCTGACTGTTGGCACTGTAGGTAGCCGTGGCATTGGCCCCCGTGGTCGTGGTGGGGACGGAGGTGGCCGAGCCGGTGCTTGTGCTTTCCGCGCCCACTCTGTAAAACGTCGCCGGGCTGCTCTGGTTGTTGTACTCGGTGCTCACCCAGTCGGCGGAGCGGGCCGTGTTGGACATGCGGAATTCTTCGGCATCCCCGCCCGGGTACGTGCTGGAGGTGATCCCCTTCATCAG
>JBEKPY010000016.1:0-88283 GCA_049520275.1 Bryobacteraceae bacterium | reverse complement strand
TTGTTCAGCGTGGTGCGGTTGCCGGTGAAGGTGGTGGTGGCCGATTCGGTGGCCAGCGTCTTCATGCGGTTCAACATGTTGGAGATGTTGCTCAGGCCGCCGTCGACAATCTGCAACTGGCTCATACCGTCATTGGCGTTGCGCACGCCCTGCTGCAGTTCCACCGTGTCACTGTTGTACTGGTTGGCGACAGCCAGACCGGCGGCGTCGTCCGCGCTACTGTTGATGCGGTAGCCGGACGACAACTGCTGAATCGTATTGTTCTGAAACGCGTCGTTGACGTTCAGATCCTGCTGCGCCTGCAGCGAGGTCACGTTTGTTTGAATCGAAATCATTTTGTCTACGTCCCTATATTTGAGATACCCGGCGTCCCTGCCGGGCGGCCTTTGCTCTGCTCGGCCGTCATAGCCTATTTCGTGACGCCGGCCGCGGAATTCTAACCTTTTTTCTCCGTCCCTCCGAAATGATCTCGGGACCGACAGGGTACTACGGTAGTGCACCCGGATAGTGGGACAGACCCCCGGCCAGCGATCACACCAATCTGCACCACTCCAACCGCGACATTACACAACCACTTCCACACATCGCCGCCCCGATACCCGCCCACCCCGTGGTACCGTCGGGGCGTCATGGCTACTGAAGCACGAACCTTCGCGAACCGCGGAAATGTCCCCTCCAGCGCCAACGCCACCAGGCACGCCCTCTCCGCTGGTTTCCGCGTTCTTCCCAACGAGAACCAGCAGGAGTTCGACGAATTGATCGCCGAGTACCACGGCGCCTTCGCCCCTGCCACCACGCACGAGCGGTTTCTGGTCGAGGAAATGGCCCAGTCGCGCTGGCGTCTCGCCCGCATCCGCCGTCTCGAAACCGCCGTGGTCGAGCAGATGGTCGCAGCCGCGGACCCTGCCGATGCCGACGCCGTGCTCGCCGCCGCGTTGATCGGCAACACCGCCGGTCCCTTCAAAACCCTGCAGCGCTACGCCGCGGCCGCCGAGCGATCCTACTACCGCGCCCTGAAACAGCTCCAGGCCGCCCGCACACTCGAGGCAAGTGGAAGCGCAGTGGAAACTGGGGAGTCCCCATCTGGTCTCCGGGTCGTCTCAACCCCCGTTCAGGTGGAGTTTCCCCTTCCTGCCCGTCCCCGAGTTGGCCGCTTCAAACCGGCTGCGATCCTGTGCTACAGAACGAACCCAATTCCAGCCTGAGCCCGGACGTCAACCCGCGCAAGTGACTCCCGCCGGGAACCCGGCCTCCTGTTCCCTCCTCGCCGGCTGCTCCCTCATCGCCGCGGCAAGTGGAATCAAACCCGGAAGGGCCGGAAGCCCGACGCCCCCGCGGTCCAGCCTGCGCGATTTCCTCGGCCGCAACGGCACCCCGTAGCCGACCGTATACGGTTCCACCGTCCCCCGAACCACCGAGCCGGCGCCAATGACGCAGCCGTCCCCGATCTTCGCCCCCGGAAGAATGATGGCCCCCATCCCAATCCACACGTCGGCTCCGATCTCGATCGGCAACTCCTCGGTCTTCTGGTCCCGCATGGGCAGGTCGAGATCGGCGAATCCGTGGTTCACGCCGCAGATGGCCACGCCGGCGGCGATGAGCGTGCAGTCGCCAATCCGCAGGCCCGCGCGCGTCTCATAGATCAAACAGCCCGGACCGAACGACACCCGCTTGCCGGTGACGATGCTCCCGCGATCCAGTCGGAACACACAGGACGGATAGACGGTGTTCTCCTCGCCGAAACGAAAGACCGAGCGCTTGCCGCCGTACAGAATGCAGCCGGGCTCGAGCACGGTGGTGGCCGGGATCGTGAACTCTCCCTGAATGTCGATGATCACCGATGAATGCACGCCCCAGCGGATCACGTTGCGCCTCCTTTTTCTAACGAGTTGCACCAGTTCGCCCACATCTGACGGAAGGCGCCCCCGATCTCTTGCGCCAGCCCCGCGCCGTCGCAGAGGGGCGAGGCCGCCAGACGCGGACGCAGTTCCCGCCGCAACCGGGACCGCCGCGGCGCGTCCTGGGCCAGCTCCCTGGCGATACGCACGAAGTCATCAGCGTCCCTGGCGATGAGCTCGTCGAGACCCACCGCGTTCAGCATGCTGGCGGTCATTCTGCTGATCATGCGCTCGCCCGGCAGGGTCACCACCGGGACACCCATCCACAGCGCCTCCGCAGTGGTGGTTCCACCGGAGTATGGGGTGGTGTCCAGGGCAATATCGGTCCCGGCGTACAGCGCCAGGTGTTCGCTCCGGGAGGCTGCCCGGCCTCTGACCGTCACCCGCTCCCGGGCCACGCCGGCACCCGCCAGACGTTCCGAAATGATGGCAATATCCCCGGCGCCGTTCATGCCGCGGGCCTTCACCAGCAGCCTCGAGTCCGGAAGAGCGGCCAGCACCCGCGCCCACAGCGCGATCGACTCCGGGCCCAGTTTCTGCAGCGCGTTGAAGGTGACGAAGGTAACTGGTCCACTGTTGTCGCGCTCGGCCACCTCGGGAGCGTTGGCGGGCGGCTCATAGATGACCCAGCAGCGCGGCAGGCGCCAGATGCGTTCGCTGGTCAGGTGCCGCGTGTCCGGCGGATGGACCACCCAGTCCGTGATCCAGTAGTCCATAGTCGGGAGGCCGGTGGTGTCGGGGTAGCCGAGATAGGTGACCTGCACGGGGGCGGGTTTAAGCAGGAACGCCAGCAGGCGGTTGCCGAGGGTGTGTCCGGAGAGATCCACCAGAATGTCGATGCGGTCGTTGCGAATGCGCTGCGCCAGGTGGCCGTCGTTCATGGCGGCGCACTCGCACCATCCGTCCGCCAGCGCCCGGAGCTGCACGGTGGCGGAATCGCTGTGCGGCGAGTTGGCGTAGCAAACCACCGTGAACTGCTTCCGGTCCAGCCCGCGCAGGATGGGGGCGATGAAGAACCGGACGGGATGGTCCATCAGATCGCCGGACACGAATCCAATGCGCAGTTTGCGCTCCGCATCTTCATGCTCCGGGGAGTGGCGGAATGCGCGCACCCCCGCGCCGTGCATCTGCGCCCACCCCTGGTGCGCTTCAAGAAGCTCCTGGTGCGACGCGGCGCAGTTGACGGCGAGCGTGAACAGCAACCCGGAGTGGGTATCCCGGCGTCCCGGGTCGCGCTCCATGGCGCGCACGTACCAGGCGACGGACTCTTCCCTCTGGCACAACTGCGAGGCGACTCCCGCCATTCCAGACATCGCCTCCACGCAGTTGGGATCGGCCGCCAAAGCGGCCTCGAACTCCTGTCTCGCCTCAAACGGGGCTTCCAGCTTGACCAGAGCCATGCCGATGTGGCAATACGCCGCCGCCAGCCGCGGGTTAAGCTGGATGGCCTTCCGGGCGGAGTCGATGGCCGCGTCGAAGCGGTTGCGCATGAGCTGGGTTCGAGCCAGGTCACAGTAGATTTCCGCGGTGGGCTCCAGACGCAACGCTTCCAGATACGCGGCGGCGGAGTCTCCCAGATTGCTCAGTGCCGCACACACGCGGCCAAGGCCGGTCCATGCCGCCGCGCAATCCGGCTTGAGCTGGGTACAAAGCCGGTAAAAGCGCTCCGCCTGCTCATAGTCCTTTTGAGTTTCCAGCAGGCACCCGAGGTTTTGATACACTTCCCAGCGCTGCGGATCGATGGCCATGGCCTGGCGATAGGCATCCAGCGCTCCCGCCACATCCTCGTTGTCCTGACAAGCGGCCCCCAGGCTGCACCAAAGCAGGGCGCTATCCGGCATCAGCAGCGCTGCGCGCCGCATCACCGGCACGGCCTCCACGTACCTGCGGTGGTCCTTCAGGAATTGCCCCCAGGCGGTGAGCACCAGCGCGTTGGCCGGATACTCGCTCACCGTCCGCTCCAGCAGGCGCTCCGCGCGGGAATCGTCGCCTTTGCGCAGGCACGCGACAGCTTCGTTCAGACGCTGCGCGAGGCGGTCGCTTCCGGCAATCGCTACAGCGTGATGAGCGTGTTTTTTCACCATGTCTCCGTTAGCAGGTCGACGATCCCGGCGCCCCATTTCCCATCAGTCGCTCCAGATACCGCCCGCACAGGGCGCTTCCGTTGTGCCGGTCGAACTGAGCGAGAGCGATCATGCAAAGATCGAAAGAAGAGTAGACATCGTGCACGATGAGAGCGAGCTTCAACAACTGCTCTTCGCTCAGCGCTTCCCAATGCATCCAGTCGCGCACATAGATGGCATCGCCCCACAGCATCTGGCTGAGCATGGCGTTCACGTCGTTGCTGGCGATCATCGGCTTGAAGGTCCGTCCGGCGATGCCCGCGAAACGATGAAAGCAGAAGCCATTGCGTCGCAGTGCCTGATCCACTTCCGCGAACAACGGCTGGCCGACGTATAGCGGCACGAACTCGACCTCCGTTTGAACTACCAGGGCCGAAGCAAGAGCGCGCCGCGCGCCTTCCAGAACGTCGCATTCCGCTCCCTGAACGTCCAGTTTCAGGAGGTCCATATCGCGAATCTCGGGCAGATCGTCCATGCGGTTTGTCCTGAGGGGAGACTTCTTGACCACTCGAGTAAGCTCGCCGAGATTCTGGAAACGATCCAGCAAGGCTGTATTCGGACTATACAGAGAGCTGGTCATGCTGGCATTGCACTGGTGGAACGTCCTGGTAGTTCCGTCGCCCACTGCGTAGGGCAGGAAGCGGTGGTGTGGCCCGCTGGTTTCGTTCAGCTTACGGCATTCCTCCTCCACTGGTTCAAACCCGGTCACGCGCGCCACCCCCGACTTCAGCAGCGGGTCGTACTCGGGGAGCATCCCCGGGATGGCCATCGCCCCGACGTCCACGATGTGAATGGAAGGGTGGGGCTGCGGGAGGATTTCGCAGAGGCTAAACATTGTGTTTTTCGGATTCTCGTTGTCGGCCAAGGCTGTCCAGAGCGCTGGCCAGCCGCGACAGCGCCACGGCATCGGCGGCCGCGGCCACGCGATTCTGTTCCCGCGTCAGCTCCAGCTCCTTGCGGAACACCAGGATCGCCCGCGGCGCCAGGATGCCCAGCTTCACCCGATTCGCGCCCGCCTCGAGGACCACCACCTCGATATCCTCACCGATCAGAACCGATTCACCCTGCCGCCGCCGGACTACGAGCATACCGGCTCCGGTTCTTCGGCCAGAAGCGGATGCCGGTGGCTGTAATTGCACCCTGTCTGGATGGCCTGCACGGCAACGCAGGTACTCAGGTTGATCACCAGGGGCGAAAGCAGGTTGGCGGTCATCAGCCGGTCCTCGCCGAAGGAGAGGAGGGCGAGGCAGGCCACGTCCCTGCCGATGGAGGGCTGCCTGGCTGGATCGAATCCAATAGCCTCCAGATCCTCGGCGGAGACGGAAAGCCGATAGGCCGCGTCCACCGAGAGAACCGGCAGGGCCACGAAACAGAGATTGGGCGTGCGCAGGCTCTGAACAAACACGAGAGGCCGATTCACCGGCTGATCGATGAGCACGAATTCACGCTCCTGCTCGAACCCGGGCAATCCGTTCGGCAGGCGGATGACGCCGTCCTCGGTGTATTCCATGTTGTCGAAGTACTTGGTACGGCACTCAGGCATGTCCTCTGGTCCCTTTCTGTGGTTCCTTGCCGGTTGTCGGGGGGGCGATTGTCGCGGGGGCTGTAGTGGGCGCGTTCGGCTGGGCGACCGGCACGGGCTCCGCGCTCATGCCCGCGGGGCTGACGATGACAATGTCGACGCGGCGGTTGCGGGCGCGTCCATCCTCGGTGGCGTTGGAATCCACCGGCATGGTGTCGGCGTACCCGACGATGGCCATGCGGTCGTGCTGGACGCTGAACTTCGTGCCCAGCAGCTCCAGCATGGCGATGCTGCGCGCCGCCGAGAGTTCCCAGTTGCTGCGGAATCGGGGCGTGTTGATGGGGATCGAATCGGTATGTCCCTCGAGGCGCAGCGGGTTGTTCAGTTTGAGGATGACGGTGGCAAGCTTGGCGATGATCGGGTACGACGAGGGCCGGATGGCATCGTCCCCGGAGTCGAAGAACGCGGCCTCCTTCAGGCTGATGACCAGGCCGCGCGGTTCGAGCGTGATCTGCAACTGTCCCTTGCGGATCTCGGCTTGCAGGTCGACCGCCAGCGTTTCCATGGCCGGCGCCAGTTCGCTGAATTTTTTCGCCGGCTCCTCGGCCTTGGGATCCCCGGCCTTCACCACGGGCCCCTTCATCGCGTCGTTGCCCTTACCTTTGTCGTATACGGTGCCGCCGAGGATCGCGGCTATGGTGGGCATTTTGCCGTCCTCCAGCGCCTTTGTCACGGCCTCGGAAACCGCTTTGGCTCGCCCTTTGTCGGCCTGGGAGGAAGCGAACATCACCACGAAGAACGCAAACAGGAGCGTGATGAAGTCGGAATATGAGACCAGCCAGCGCTCGTGGTTCTCGGGCGCGGGTTGTTTCTTCTTGCGCATGTCCCCTCAGCGTGTGGCCGTGGCGGCAGCTCCCACGGGAGTGCCCGCGCCGCCTTTTGCCGCTGCGCCGGGCGCGGCTGGCGCTTTCGCCGCTGCCGCCGGCTTTTCGCTTTTCTTCTTCTTCGCGTCCGCCTCGATCTCTTCGCGCAGGTAGGCTTCGAGCTTGCTGCGGATCAGCTTGGGATTCAGTCCCTCGGCGATGCTGCAGACGCCTTCCAGCATCATCTCCTTGGTGCGGACCGAATCCTGCAACCGGGCCTTGAGCTTGCTGGCCGTGGGCAGCATGACGATGTTAGCCACAACCAGGCCGTACACGGTGGCGACAAAAGCCACCGCGATGCCCCTGCCGACCTCGTCGATGTTCTCCAGATGCTTCATTACCTGGATGAGGCCGAGCACCGCGCCGATGATGCCGATGGTGGGAGAGTACCCTCCGGCGCATTCGAAGACTTTGGCCTCGGATTCTCCCCGCTGCTCTTCGAGGTGCAGCTCCAGATCCATCATGCGCCGCAGATCCTGCAGGTCCGTGCCGTCAACCGCCAGCGACAGCGCCTTTTGCAGGAAGGGGTCGCCGATCTTGTCGATGTCCGCCTCCAGCGAGACGATGCCGTTCTTCCGGGCGCGCGTGGCGAAGCCGAGGATCTCCTCGACGACATGACTGCTGGAAACTCCGCTATCCCAGAAGATCACTGGCAATTTTTTGACGGCGGCGAACAGAAGTGGCAAAGGCGTGGTGATCATGACCGCCCCGAAGGTGCCCCCCAGCACGATCATGGCGGCGGTGAACTGGCGCACGTCGCTGAATTTGCCCCCTTCCAGCAACAGGCCGCCCAGGATACCCATGAAGGCCACGACTAGACCGCCGATGGTGGCAAAATCGGGCTTTCCGTGCGAGCCGGACTTCGCCCCAGCCTCCGCCTTTGCCGCGGGTTTTCCTTTTGCCCCGGGTTTTCCCCCCGCTTCGGGCTTGCCCTTCGCCGGGGGCGGGGTCGCTACTGGTTTTTCGGCCATTCGTTATCCGGGAAGCCGGCGGCCACCGCTTCGGCGTCCGCCTCTCTCGTGTTTTCCAATGTTTTCGGCGCAGCGACGTGAATCGCCCGGCGGAAGGCCACCACGCGATCCACTACCTGATCCGGCGTTTCCAGAACCATGAATTTCTGCCCCGTGGTGAGCGCGATGACGGTATCGGGCGTGGTTTCAATGTGCTCGATCAGGTCGGAGTTGACCACCAGCGGGACCCGGTTTAATCGCGTCAGACGAATCATGAATGCCTGGCCGAGGCCGGCTGGACGCCGGCGCGCCGCAGTTGTCTACAGCACCTCATGCGCCATTCCCGGGCGGCAAACGCGACCGGCTTCATCCGCCTGGCCTGCTGATTGCACATCAACGGGGGAACGCCGTGAAAAGACAACTCTCGCAGCAGGAAATCGATGCGGTATTCCAGAGCTCGCAGCCGGAAGCTCCCGGCGAAGCGCCCCGCCAGAAGGTCAACGTCTTCGACTTCCGCCGGCCGGACCGCATCGCCAAGTCGCAGCTCCGCGCCATCTATCTGCTGCACGAGAACTTCGTCCGCAGTATCGTCTCCAGTCTGTCCGCCTATCTGCGCACCTACCTGGTGGTGAATCTGGTCAGCGTGGAGCAGTTGTCCTACGCGGAGTTTCTGGAAGGCCTGCCTTCTCCCACCTGCATGGCTTCCCTCGGCCTGCGGCCCTTCGAAGGCAACGCTGTGCTGGAGATCAACCCCACCCTGGTCTTCCCCATTCTCGAAATCCTTCTGGGCGGCGCCGGCAAGGTCTCCACCAACATTCAGCGCGAAGTGACCGAGATCGAGCAGAACCTTATGGACGGGCTGCTGCGGATCGTGTTGCACGACCTCCGGGAGGCGTGGAAGACCGTCACCAACATCGACTTCACCATTCAATCGGTGGATACCGAGCCGCAGTTCCTGCAGGTGATGGCGCCGAACGAAGCGGTGGTCGCCGTCGGCATCGAAATGCGCATCGGCGAGAGCGCGGGACTGATGAACATCGCCATGCCCTCGCTGATGATCAAGATGATGCGCCAGAAGTTCGACCAGCAATGGTCGGTGCGCAAGTCCGAATCGACGGCCGCGGAGCAGAGCCGCGTGCTGGAGTTGATCAAGCCCTCGAGGGTGGAGATCGATGTGCGGCTGCCGGTGCAGAACATCCAGGCCCGCGACCTGCTGGCGCTGCAGGCTGGCGACGTGCTGGCCTTCGACCTGCCGGTCCGTCATTCGCTCGATGTGGTCCTGAACGGGCGCCGCCAGTTCAGCGGACATGTCGTAAACACTGGAAAGAAGCGGGCGGCAATGGTGGACGCGCCGGTTGTGCGTTAGGTCATTGGGGCGGTGAGAGACACGCGGGCCAGCCGCGTGTCCCACCCACTCAGCGCGCTCCGGCATGGCGCAGATGGCGCAGTAAGTCCATGGGCGTTGTCATTCGCTGAACCTGCCAGTCCCCGTCCTCGCCGCGCAACCGGCGCAGGCTGCCGACCACGCTTTCCAGCAGCTCGCGGCGCTCGTCTTCGAGAACCGACAGCGGGCGATCCATGCGGCAGCGTGCGGCCGCCCGCTCCAGCTCAGCCTCGAACTGGCCGTAATCGGCGTGGTTCCACGCATCCAGGATTCGCCCGGCGTATTGTGCGGCGCTCATCTCTCGAAGGGCTCCTGAGATCCGTATCGAGGAACGAAGACCGGGTTTTCGCTCAATTGGCACTGAATTATTCCGCGTTCCCAATGGTCACCCAAGGTAGCTGAACAAAGTCTTGGTGGGCAGGCTCGCCTGCGCCGAAATGGCCGCCTCGTAAGCGGTCTGGTCCAGCGTGAGCTGGGACGCGGCCGCCGTGATGTCGGTGTCGCGCAGTCCACTCAACTGTGTCTGTAAGGTAGTCAGGCGCTGCGCGGCGTTGGTGGATGCGTTGTTGATCCAATCCTCGGCGGCGCCAACCGACTCGGCGCCGAGATTCAACTGCGTCGCGGCCGTATTCAGCGCGGCGGCCGAGGTGGCCACGCCCGGCTGATCGTTGCTCTGGAGGGCCGCGCGAAGCGAATCCACCGCCTGGAAGACGCTGCCCGATGACGAGTCGAAGATCTGTTGCGCGGTGGGGATAGGAACGATGGAATTCCCGTTGGCGTCGCGAATGACGCCGGTATTGGTGGGATTGGCAACCCCGGCCACCGGGGGGTTGGTCCCGTCGAATGTATACGGCGCGGTGGCCGGGTTATCGCCGCCGAAGATGTAGTTGCCCTGCACCGAGGTGTCGGCGATGGAGACAAGCTGCTGTTCGAGTTGCTGCACCTGCTGCGCCAATTCCGTGCGCGAGTCCGCGCTCGCCGTACTGCTTGCTCCCTGGGCGGCGATGGTGTCCAGTTGATCGATCACGCTATTGGCGGTTTGCAGCGCGCTATCGGCGGTGCCGGCCACGGCTCTGGCCGTATTCAGGTTGGTCCGGACCTGGGTGACCCGGCTGATTTCGGCCTGCGCGCTCAGAATGGGCTCCACCGCGGAGGGGTCGTCGGAAGCCTGGTTGACGCTCACTCCGGAGCTGACCTGCTGAGTGGTCAGAGTGATCTGGTTCTCGATGCGGTTCAGGTTCGCCACGAAGGCATCGTTGTTTGCGCCAATTCCTTTTAGCATTGGTTAGCTCCCTGGCCTTTCAGGCCACCCCATTCGTCATGTCCAGAAGGGCCGTCAGCATGTTGTTGATGGTGGTCACCGTTTGCGCCGAGGCCTCGTAGGCCTGCTGAAACTGGATCAGTTGGGCGGCTTCCTGGTTCAGCGAAATGCCCGAAACCTGCGAGCGCGTGTTCTGCGCCTGGCTGAGCAGATCCTGCTGCGTGGTCTGGCTGGCCGCGGCGGTGGATTCCTGCGTCCCGATGTCCGAGGCGATGTTTGCGTAGAAGTCGGTATAGCCCATCCCCAGCGTGGGATCCGTGGCGCTGCCCAACTGCGCGAGCTGATCGGCGGTTCCGTTGCTGGAGGCCGATGACGAGGCCACCAGTTGCGCCGCGGTCATGTTCGGGTTCACCGCCAGCGTCTGCGCGGCGGAGGTGGCGCCGCCGGACGTCGTGAACAGGGGGATGCCCGAGGCCGGCGTCACCAGACTGTTCACCTGGTTGGCGAACGCCTGGGCCAGTTGATTGAGGCTTCCCGCATTCTGCGCATCGCCGAGAATGCCCGCCAGCGTGGTGTTGCTGAACGTCAGCAGTCCGGCCAGAGTGCCCTGGCTCACCGTGCCGGTGACGTCCTGTCCATCCGCCGTGGTGATGGCTGCCGCCGGCGGCGCGTCCGGGTTGGCGGCGTTGGCCGGCGTGGTGAAACCCACGCTGAGCTGGTTCTGCGTGGCGCCCATCACCAGCGGCGTCTGTCCGCCCATCAGCACGTCCACCGTCCCGTCGCTCTGATACTGCACGTTGATGCTGGTGAGATTCGACAGGCTCTCGAGGTCGGTGTTCAACTGGGCGTCCAGACCGGCGTCGCCGGACCCGCCGTTGCGTATCTGCACGTTGATCTTCTGGATCTCCCCGGAAAGCTGGTTGATCTGGGTCACCGTGCTTTGGAGCTGCTGGTGGGTGGCGGCGGCAAGCTGCGACACGCTGGAGGCGGTGTCGTTAAACGCCTGCGCAACCTGTTGCGCCGCCGTGATCACCTGCTGCTGCGCGGAACTGTCGGTGGACGTGGCGCTCCAGGAGGAAAAGGCCGAATACAGATTGCTCAGGGCCGCCGGGATGCCGCTGGTACCGGAAACGTCGAAGTTCTGCTGCAGGGAATCGAGGCTGGAGGCCGCCTGGGTGGCCGTGCCGAGCAGGGAGTTCTGGTAACGCACCGCCTCTTCGGCAAACTGGTTCCGGGCGCTCTGCACGGGGCCGAACTGCACCCCGCCGGTGACGCCAGTTTGCGGGTCGAAGGGCGAGGCCACCATAGTCGGGGTCTGGAGCACGTAGCCAGGCGTGGACGCGTTGGTCACGTTGTTCTGGACCACTCCGACGGCCTGTTCGATCACGTCCATGGCGTTGGACGCCAGGTTCAAAGAGGAGAGGAGGTTTCCCATGGAATGCTCGTTTCGCTCAGGCGTTCAGCATCAGCCGGCCGCCGCCTCCGTTGTGCAGGAGCCGCCCATCCGCCGCGTAAGTTTCCGGGCCGGCGGGAACGGCGGAGACCCAGCCGCAGTAGAAAGCCGCTGCCGAGTCGAGCAACGCCTGCACGCGCACGGCGTGAGCCCGAATACGTTGCACAACCGGTTTGAGCGCGTCTCTCTCGGTCTCCGGAACCATGCCGGCCACCGCGAACCGGAGGTTTTCCGCGGCATTGTGGAGCGCGCCGCCGCACTGTGGCACGCCGAAACGCATTTCCACCAGTTGCGCGATGGCGCGGCGAAGACTCTCGTCCGCGCTTTCCAAAGATTGTAGAATCTGTTCCCTGGCCATGTTCCTGCTCGTAACTACCCTGGCTTCCGCGCTCTGACGTTCGCGGCCTGGTAAGCGGCTGCAATCACGTCGCAGCGGCGGTAATCCCGCCTCGCAAGGGGCGGGGCTGAGAGCCCCGCGCAGGCCACGGGCCTGGCCCACCTGGCGACCGTTACGCCCTCAGCATGCTGTTTACCATGGCGCGGGCAACCTGGCCCGCGTCCACCCTGTACTGCCCGCTCTGCACCTGCACGGTCAGGCCGTTGATCTTCGCCTGCCGGCTGGCGGACACCATCCCCGTGGAAAGCGCCACCAGGCTGCTGGCCCCGGACAGGTCTACCTGATCCTGGTCAATTGCGGTTTGACTGCGCTGTCCGGACGGCGGTCCGTTAACGGTCTGCGTCTGTTGGGTATTCTGCGCGCTGTCGATGCTGCCGCTGCCACTCGGGTCGATTCTCATGTTCGGTCGCCTCTGTCGTTATAGGGGCTCATATAGCCATATCGCGGGCCGCCCACCGGTTTTAGAGCGAATCTGGCGCCTTTCCGCCGCCCGTGCTGCCCAGTACCATCTGGTGAACTTTGATAATCAGGTCCACCTCGCCCTGCCGCATGCCCAGCGTCGACGCGATCTGCCGGGGGGTATCGCCCCGCCGGAACAGGCGCAGCACCTGACCGCGGCGATTGAGATTAACGGAGGGGTTGCCAGACCAGACCGGTGAAACCGGCGGCGGTTGGGTTGTTTCCTCCAGACGCACCCGGATCTGTTCGAAGGCCGCGCTCAAGCCGTCCACGGTCTCTTCCAAACGATTCCTGCCGCGGGATAAGCCGGACTGACGGCGCAGCTCCAGCTTCAGCGACAGAAACAATACGATGCACGCGATCAGCCCCGCGGCCAGTACCACGTAAGGGAGCCCGGGGCTGAGCAGAACCTGCTCGAAGACGCTCATGCGCTGATCCTCGTTGGCAGATAGGGGTTCATGGTGGTCAGATGCTGCAGGGCCATGCGGTCGCCCCGGCTGATGATTTCGTGGATGCGAACCCCGTAGTTCCCCTCAATCACCACCACCTCCCCACGGGCGATCACGCAGTTGTTGACCACCACCTCGACGTACTGATTCACCGGCCGGTCCAACTCGATGATGGAGCCGGTGGCCAGTTTCAGGACCTCGCGCACCGGGAGAAAAGTCCGGCCGAAGGACACACTCACCGGCATTTCGACGTCGAGCAACAGATCCAGCGTGGGGGGCAGGGAGCCGCGACCCTGTTCTTCGGCAGAAGCGATTCCGGTGTCCCGGGCGGATTCCGCGCCGCCGTTCTGGTGTTCCGGCGAGAGGGCATCCAAAAAGGCGGCGGGGAAGCTGATGAACAACGGAGCAAACTGAGTTCCCGCGATAGACAGGGTAGCGCTGGAGACCATGCCCTCGGGGAGCGGTCCGGAGGTCTCCGTGGCGTTGCCGCAGCTCACCGTGGTTCCGATGCGCATCCCGGCATGCTGGGCCAGCCCGCTGGCCGCCTGCGCCAGGATTTCCTGCCAGGTCTCCCGCAGCAGACCTTCGTCGAATTCCTCGATGCCGCTGGCGGAGAGAACGATCTTGGATACCCCCGCGCTGGTTTCCGGCGGGGTGGAAACGCGCAACGGGGCGTGCGCCGCGTGACTGAAGGAGTACGCCAGCGACGGCAGTTCGCCGGCTCGCTCCACCGCCTCCGCATGGGCCGGCGAATCGGTCACCGTGAGCGGCTGTTGCGCCATCATTTCCACGGCGGCGCGCAAGCGCGAACTCCATTCGCGCGCGAGTTCGGCGGCAAGCTGCGTTCGTTCGGGACCGGTCATGGCGTTAGTAGATTCCCTTCCGGCTTGGCCACTTCTTCTCGATGTACGCACGCAGCCGCAGGATTCCCTGCAGGCGCAACTGCGACACGCGCGTGACGTGAAGGTTCATAATGGGCGCGATCTCGCGCAGATTCAGCTCTTCCTTGTAGTAGAGGCTGAGCACGGTGCGCTCGTTTTCGGGCATTTTGCCGATGCCCTCCATGATCACGCGCTCCAGCTCGGAGCGCTCCAGAATGCGCGCGGGCGATTCCTGCTCGTCGCCCGAAATGAACTTCAGAAGGCTGATCTCCTCGCCGTCCTCGACGATGTCCAGACTGCCCAGGGAAACGCCGCGCAGATCCACCAGCCATTGCTGGTATTCGGCCACCGATACGCCCAGCTCGGCGGCGATCTCTTCCTCGTTGGGGGCGCGCTTGAAGCGCTGTTCGGCGCTGGCAATGGCCGCCTCCAGCACTTTCACGCGCTTGCGTTTGTGCGTGGGAATGCCGTCGAGTCCGCGGATGCTGTCCAGAATGGCGCCGCGGATCTTGTATTCGGCATAGGTCCTCAGGGTAGCGTTGTGACCGGGATCGAAATTGTCGATGGCGGCGATCAGGCCGATGATGCCGGCGGAGATGAGGTCCTCGATCTGAATGTTCGGCGGCAACTTCTCCTGGATTCGCGAGGCGATCCAGTTCACCTGGGACATGTGCTCCAGGATGAGCCGTTCGCGGTCCTCGGGAGATCGTTCGGTCTGAGTGGCGTAACCAAACATATCCGGCTCCGGGTGACTCCTCAGGCTGCTGTCTGCGCTGGCTCCTGCCATCCTTCGAACACCTTTCGGATCAGCCGGTCCTTCGAAGCCTCCATGAGGTCCTCGGGAATCTGCTGACCGCAACCAAGATAAGAGAGCGGCAACCCGGTGCGGATGGCCTGCTCCACGATGCCGCCGCAGGCTTCCCCGTCATCGAGATTGGTGAACAGGAGCCGGGCCGGTTGAAACATGGAAAACCGCTCGACGACTCGCGCCAGAGCCGCCGCCCGCAGGGTCGCGGGCATCACCAGTTGCACTTCGATCAAACGGTGGCGCGAGAGGAACAGGGCCAGCTCGGCCGCCTCGTCGGTGTCGGCGGGTCCGAACCCGGGCGTATCGATCAGCACCAGATCCTTGCCGCTGGCCTCCTCCAGCGCCTGGGCCAGGCCGGCCATCGTCTCCACGGTCTGGAAGGCGATGCCAATGATGGAGGCGTAGGCGCGCAACTGCTCGGAGGCGGCCACCCGGCAGGTGTCGGTGGACAGGATCTGCAGGGGCCGGCGGCTGGTGAGCCCGTACTTCAGCGCGAGCTTGACGATGGTGGTGGTCTTGCCGGCCCCGGGCGGCCCCACCAGCGCGGTCACCCGCCGGTCCGCTCCGGGGACTCCCAGACCGGGGGCGGTTTCGAAACGCGAGGCCATCTCGCTGGCGATGGCGCGCTCCAGTGTTTCCAGGGGAATGGCGGCATTGGCGGTATTGGCGGCGCGCCCGCTATTGACTCGCGTCTCCACCGCCTGCACCAGCTCGTGCGCGCACTCGTCGCTGAAGTCGGCGTTGAGCAGGCGCAGGTACAATCCGCCCAGCTCGGGAGCGGCGCCCGGAGCGGTCCAGCGCATGTGGAAGCTCTGCCGGGACATGGAACGCCGAACCGTCTCGATCTGCCGGCGCAGATCGGCGATCTCCTGGGCCAGAGTATCCGGCCGGCCGTTGGGGGCGGGGAGAGCCGGGGACGTCTGCGACCCGGCGGGGCCGGCGTCGGCGAAGGCCAGCCCGAAGACCACTTCATAGCGGCCCAGGTGGCGGAACTCGGGCTCGGTGGCTTTGGAGTTCATGAGCATGGCTTCGGAGCCCAGCTCGGTACGGGCCTTGTCCATGGCCTCTTCCACCGATTCCGCGAAGTAGGACTTGATTCTCATGAGAGCCTCAGATTACCCCCAGCGAAAGCACCCTGACGCCGGCCGGCACCTCGTTGTGCGAGAGGAAGAACAGGTTGCCGAGCGAGGGTTCGACAATCTGGCGGAGAAAGTGGCGCGCACCGGAGCTGGTGATGACGGCAACGGGCATTTCGGGCTTCTCCACCTTGCGCTCGATGCGGTTGAGGATGTCGCGAACCACCTGCGGGGAGAGCGCCAGGACGCTGTTCTGCTCGGTATGCTGAACGGCGCCTTCCACCATCTGCTCCACCGCGGCATCCAGCAGCCAGGCGGGCAGCTCGCCTTTCTGGTTCAGGTATGGTTTCACGACCGTCCTCCGAATGGACTGCCGCACGTACTCGGTAAGCAGCACCGGATTCTTGCTGGCCGGCGCCGCTTCCCCGAGCGCTTCGAGAATCGAAACGCCATCGCGAATCGAAACCCGCTCGCGCAGCAGGTTCTGCAGTACTCGCTGAACTACGGCGAGTGAGAGCAACTTCGGGACCAGATCCTCCACCACCTTAGGGTTGTCCTGGGCCACCCGGTCGCAGAACGCCTTGGTGTCCTGGCGGGACAGCAGCTCGTGCGCGTGACGGCGAATGGTTTCCGAGAAGTGCGTGCCGAGGATGTTGACGGCGTCCACCACGGTGTAGCCGGCCGTGCGCGCGGCGTCCACGCGATCGGAGGGAACCCACAGGGCGGGCAGGCCGAACGCGGGCTCTTTCGTATGCTGGCCCTGAAAGGACTTGTCGGCTTTCGCGGTAGGAATGGCCAACTCGCTGCCGGGCAGCAGCTCGTAGCGCGACAGCTCGGTTCCTTTCAGCAGGATCACGTATTCGCGGGAGCGCAGCGACAGGTTGTCGGTAACCCGCACCGGAGGGAGCAGGTAGCCCAGACTGGTGACCAGTTGCTTGCGAATCCCCGCCACCCTCTGCAGCAGCGGCGAGTTGGTTCCTCCGGCCACCAGACCGGCCAGGCCAAGGCCCACTTCGATGGAAACCGGCTCCACCCGAAGCATGGTTTCGAGGTTCTCTTTGGCGGTGGCCGGCGCCGCGAGCGTCTGTTGCTTAACGGCAGCGTCAGATTTTTGACGCTTCAGGAAGGCCACCGCGCCCAGCCCGCCGCCCATGATGAGGAAGGGGATGGTGGGCAGGCCCGGGAACGCCGCGAGAGCAATGAGCACGCCGCTGGACAGGAACAACGGCTGCGTCCTGCCGAACAACTGCTTCTGGAACTCCACCCCGACGCGGGCGTCGGAACTGGCGCGGGTCACGATGAGGCCCCCCGACACCGAGATCATCAGGGCCGGGATCACCGTGACCAGGCCGTCGCCGATGGTCAGCACGGTGTAGGTCTGGATGGCGTGCCGCAGCTCCATGTCGTGCTGGAACACGCCGATCAGAAACCCGGCGATGATGTTGATGCCGGTGATCAGAATGGAGGCGAGGGCGTCGCGCTGGGTGAAGCGGGAGGCGCCGTCCATGGCCCCGTAGAACTCCGCTTCGCTGGCCAGTTGTTTGCGCCGCTGGCGGGCTTCGGATTCGTTGATCAGGCCGGCGTTGAGGTCCGCGTCGATGGACATCTGTTTGCCGGGAAGAGCGTCCAAAGTGAAGCGGGCGGCCACTTCCGAGATGCGCACCGCGCCGTGATTGATGACCACGTACTGGATGGCGATCAGTACCAGGAAGATCACCGCGCCGATGATGTAGTTCCCGCCCACGACGAAGTTGCCGAAGGACTCGATCACCCGCCCGGCCGCGCTGGTGCCGGTGTTTCCATTCAACAGAATCAGGCGCGCCGAACTCACGTTCAGGGAGAGCCGGAATAACGTAAGCAACAACAGCGTCGTCGGGAAGACGCTGAAATCCACCGGCTTCAGAATGTACATGGCCACCATCAGGACGATGACCGACATGGTGATGTCGAGCACGATGAGGATGTCCAGCATGAACGGCGGCATGGGCGTGATGAGCGCCACCACGATGCCGAGCACGGCAATGGGCACGGCCAGCTCGCTGATATGCGCCATGGTCAGCTTGCTGCCGAAGATTCCTTCGCTTCCGGAGGCGGGGAGGGCCCGCGACTGCGTGGACATGATTCCCAATTACGCAGGCACTTTATGGCCCATCAGGCGGTAGACGTAGGCGAGGATTTCCGCGATGGCCCGATAGAACTCCTGCGGGATGGCCTGGCCGACGTCGGCGGCCTGATAGAGAGCGCGCGCCAGCGGCGGGTTTTCGACGATGGGGACCTGGTGTTCGGTGGCGATCTGGCGAATCCGCAGAGCCAGCCAGTTGCGCCCCTTGGCCACGACCATGGGGCAGGCCATGGTGTCCATTTCGTAGCGGATGGCCACGGCGTAGTGGGTGGGATTGACCAGAACGGCGGTGGCTTTGGGAACCTCTTTCATCATCTGCCGGCGCAGCAGGGCGCGGCGCAGACGGCGTACGCGCGCTTTGATGTAGGGGTCGCCTTCCTGCCGCTTCATGTCGTCGCGCACCTCCTGTTTGCTCATGCGCAGACCGGACATGTGCTTGCGGTACTGCCGGAACAGGTCCACTGCGCCGAACGCCACGAAGACGCCGGCGGCCTTCCACAGCACGTTCTGTAGGGCTTCGGACACCTGCGCCGTGGCCACGTGCACGCTCTGCAGGGGGAGGCGCATGAACGTCCCCACGTTGTCTCGGGCGATGGACTGCACCGACAAACCGACGACGGCGATCAGCATGACCGCCTCGATCAACGACCACAGGTTCTGCTTCGGCAGCTCGCTGAGGCGCCTAACCGGATTGAAGCGGTCGAACTTGGGGGCGAGCCGGTTCAGGCTGAAGCCGAATTTGGTCAGGCCGAGCTGCAGGCCGAGAGTGAACACCAGCAGCAGACCGCCGGCCTCGGCGATGGGAATCAGCGTGTCAATGAACAGCGTGCGGATCAACACCGGCCACTCTTCGGGGCCGATGTCGCCTCCGAAGGCCCGCTGGAAGAGGGTTCGCGTGGACAGCTCGATCCGCGCCTCCCAACCGGGAAGCCAGTTGGCCAGGATGATGAGCAGCGCGACAAACTGCAGGGCCGAGACGAATTCGCGGGCGGAGAGGAACTGGCCCTGCTCGCGCGCCTTTTTGAGGCGTTGTGGGGTGGGCTTCTCGGTTTTGCTGGAGTTATCGCCAGCCATGGTGTTTCAACCGGACACGCGGCGTCAGCCGCGTGTCCGTGATGCCGAACTGGACACGCGGCGTCAGCCGCGTTCTCCGACGGAGAATCCCGATGGTTGAAGCCACCATGTTTGCGTGCCGGGATTCCATCGCAAACTGCCGCACTGGCAGCGGGACGGCGCAGCGTACTTCCTCACATGGCGTCTGGCTGGTTCGCTTCCAGTTAGTAAGGTCGCAAATCAATGGACCAGCCATGGCGCGAAGTTCGTGACGGCCGACCGTCTGCTTGATGCGGTAGCGACGGGTCCGCGGTGGCTGCAGAGCCCGGATGTCGCTGAAGCTGTCGTAAAGGTCCTGCTCAACGGAAAGGCCGCCGGGCAATATGATCTCGGCGCCTGGGTGCTGATGCCGAACCACGTTCACATGGTTCTGCACCCGTACGGGGATCTGGCTCGGGCAGTCACGAGGATCAAGGCTTGCAGTGCTAAGGAGGCCAACCAGCGGCTGAACCGGAAGGGCGAGTTCTGGGCGCGGGACTACTTCGACCGGTGGATTCGAGACAGAGCCGAGGAACAGCGAATCATTCGCTATATAGAAAACAATCCGGTGAAGGCTGGCTTGTGCTCCTGTCCGGAGGACTGGATTTGGTCGAGCTCCCGGATAAACGCGGCTGACGCCGCGTGTCCATAATCCAGGACACCATGAGTCAGCGGAGGAAATGGTCGCGAATGACATCGAACACCTGCGCCGCAAAAGCCTCGTAGAGCGAGGGAACCACGATCAGGATGGCCGAGAGCGCCAGCAGCGTTAGCAGCATCTTGGCGGAGAACGCCTGCTGCACCAGTTGCAATTGCGCGTTGATGCGTCCCAGCAGCGACAGCGCGACGTCGGTCATCAGCAGCAGGCCGATCACCGGGAAGGCCAGGCGCAGACCGACCGAGAAGATGTTCGAACCGACCTGAATCACGCTTTCGGCCATGCCCCGGCCAAGGCTGAAGCTGCCCGGGGGGTAGCGGTCGAGACTCAGAGCGAAAGCGAGGATGACGCGGCGGTCCAGCCCGGTGGCGAAGAACAGCAGGCCGGCGGTGATCTGAGCGATCATGGAGAGGATTCCCGAATCGGCCTGGGTGTTGGGATCCACCACCGAAGCGTATCCGTAGCCAGCCTGCAGGCTCAGCATCTGCGCGCCCACGGTGAGCGCTTCCCCGACGAAACTCACCAGCAATCCGATGGCGACTCCCAGGGCCGCCTCCGAAAGCAGCCAGAGGATCATCAGCGCCGGACCGGCGGAAGTCACATCCACCACCGGCCAGCGCGGGAAAAGGGCGATGGTGCAGGCCATCGCGAGCACCACGCGCGCGACGCCGGGGCCGGCCTGCGCGCCGGGAAACGGGACGAACGAAAACGTGCCCACCAGACGGCCCAGCACCAGCAAAAATGCGAACAACGTGGATGCCGATAGGGTCAGATCAGCGTGCATACCGGGCCAGATCGCTGAAGATGGCGAAGGCGTAACTGGTGGCGCGGTGAAGCATCCAGGGCATCAGGAGCAGGAAGCCGAAGAGAAACGCGGCCAGACGCGGCACGGTGCTGAACACCGTGTCCTGCATGGAAGTGGCGATCTGGATGAGGTTGATGAACACCCCCACCGCGAAGCCGACAATGAGCAGCGGCGCGGCCAGCCAGAAGGCCGCCATCATGGCCTCGCCAATTATATGAACGGCCATTTGCGGAGTCATTAGTAAAAGCTCTTCATCAGGGAACCGACCACCAGATTCCATCCGTCCACCAGCACGAACAGCAGGATCTTGAACGGCGCGGAAACCATGACCGGGGGCAACTGCATCATGCCGAGGGACAGCGTCACCGAGGCCACCACCAGATCGATTACCAGGAACGGAAGGTAGAGCACCGCCCCAATCTGAAAGCCGGCCTTCAGCTCGGAGAGGATGTAGGCGGGAATCAGGACTTTCAGGCTGATATCGGCCGGGTTGCGCGGCGGCGGCTCTTTCGAAATCTCGACGAACAGGCGGATGTCCTTTTCGCGGGCGAAGCGGACCATGAATTTGCGCAGGGGGACGGCGCCCTGGTCAAAGGCCTGATCGGCGGTGATCTCACCTTTTTCCAGCGGTTCCCAGGCCTGCGTGTAGATGTCGGAGGCCACCGGCTGAATGATCAGCATGGCCAGGAAAAGCCCCAGCCCGAGGAGCACCTGATTGGAGGGAGCGGTCTGCGTTCCCAAAGCCTGCCGGAGAAAGTGCAGCACCACGATGATGCGCAGGAACGGCGTGATGCACATCACCGCCGCGGGAAGAATGGTCAGCAGCGTGAGCCCCAGCGCGATCTGCATGGGCACGCTGAGGGTGACGCCGTGGCCGCTGTTGCCGGCGGTGACGCCGATGGAATTGAGCAGCCCGCCGGCCGGCGGCGCTGCCGCAAAGGCGAGGATCGGGCCGAAAAACAGATTCATCCATTACTCCCCGGCGGCTCCGGGATTTCCGGCTCCGCCACAAAAGTGTGCAGCGCCTGACAGCTTCCGGGGGAGATGCCGATGAGGATCAGGCGATCCTCGACGCGCACCAGGTGCAGAGAATGGCTGGCGGTGAGCGCTTTGCGGTCCACCACCTGGATTCGCCCGGCGGCGGCGCGGCGTCCGCCCACAGCGAAGTTCATCTTTGCGAGCCCTTTTCGGCGCAGGAACCACAAAGCCACAATCAGCAGCCCCAATACCAGGAAGACGGCAAGAACGTTTTCGTAACCCATGCTCTTTATTCTCCCGGTATTTGAGGCGCGTCATTCGCGGTCGCGGAAATCCGTCACGCGGACGCACATCATGTTCTCCATCACCACCACCTCGCCGAAGGCGACGTGCGAGCCGCCGACGTAGAGGTCGATGTTTTCGCCCGCCGAGCGATCCATGCGGATCAGGCTGCCGGGTTCGAGCTCGAGAATGTCGCTCACCGTGAACACGCGGCGGTCCAGCACCGCTTCCACCTCGAGCGGCACGCCGGCAAGATCCCCGAGCTCTTCCACTGGCGTCATCGGTCAGCTCCGGGTCAGCCTTGAATGAGGTTCAGCAGATCCTGCGACATGGTGTCGGCGGTGCTGATCACCTTGGTGGCGGCCTCGTAACCGCGCTGATACACAATCAGGTTGGTGAACTGCGTGGCCATGTCCACGTTGGACGCTTCCAGCGAGCTGCCCATAATCTGCCCGCGGCCGCCGGTTTGCGCCGTTCCGATGGCCGGCGCGGAAGTGTTGCTGGTCACCATGAACTCGTTGTTGCCGACGTTCTGGAGAGTGCCGGGGTTTACGATGTTGGCCAGAGCGATCTGTCCTTCCACCTTCGTCTGGCCGTCGGAGAACGTAGCCGTGATTTGGCCGCCGGTGGTGATGGCGACGGAAGTCATGGACGCCGCCGCGCTGCCATCCTGGGTGGACGATGACAGGGCAGAAGCCTCCGCGTACTGCGTGATGGCCTGCGTTCCGTCGCTGTTATACAGTTTCAAATTGATTGCCTTGGGGAACGTCGCTCCATCGGTGAGCCCGGTGATGGTGAGCGCGACCGGGGCTCCCGCCGCCGGCGACTTCAGCAGCCCGGTGGCCGGGTCGAAGGTGAGAGTCGCGGTCCCGACCGTTTGTGGAGTGGCGGCTCCCACGTCCGCTCCGGGAATGGTCACGGTTTCGGTCCAGGCGTTTGCGCCCGACTTCACGAACGTGGCGGTCAGCGTGTGCGCCTCGCCGAGGGAATCGTACACCTGGATCGGTTGTGAAAACGTCGACGTGGGGTCGGCGGTGGCGTCCGCGTCCAGGTTGAGGTTCAGGGTGGCGTTCTGAGTGGCTACCGGCGGGAGGGGCGTGCCGGACGGCACCACGATGTTGCCGATGGAGCCGTTGGTGTTCAGACCCGTGGAGGTCGCGGTCCACCCTTGCACGTCCTCGCCGGTCTGTGTTTGCAGCGTGCCGTTGGCGTTAATCGTGAATGAGCCGTCGCGGGTGTACAATTGCTGGCCACTGGCGTTCTGCACGACGAAGAACCCGTTGCCCTGAATGGCGCAATCGGTTCCGCTGCTGCTGGTTTGGATGGAACCCTGCGTGAATTGCTGAATGTTGAGCGGCGTGGCCACGCCGAGTCCCTGGCTCGAGGCCCCATTCCCGATGGCCTGGCTCACCATATCCAGGAAATCCACGTTGCTGCCCTTGAACCCGGTGGTGTTGATGTTGGCCAGATTATTGCCGGTAGTATTGATGGCGGACGATTCCGCCTGTAACGCCGAAAGGGCGACGGAGAATGCGCTGAATACTCCCATATTAACCTCCTGAACTGGCTGCGTTTAGTCGCTGCCGCTGTTGCCGGAACTCCCGTTGGACGCCGCGGCCGTGGTGATGGAGCCCGCCATCTTGTCGAGATCCTGGCGCATCGCGAGCTGCTGCTCCAGTTGGCTGAACTCGGCCAATTGCGTCACAAACTGCGTGCCATCCATCGGATTCGACGGATCCTGATTCTTGAGCTGCGCCACCAGAAGCTGCAGGAACGTCTGCTCGTTGGCCAGCGAGTCACTGGCGGCTAAACCGGCCACCGAAGACGCGCTGCTGGACGACGACGACGCGGCGGCCGCCGTGCTCGGTAACGCGGATGCTATGGCTGCCATTGTGGTGTACCCCCTGAATTGCGCCCCGCCGGGTTTTCGTCGAAATCGTCCACCCACGAGGGCTGCTGCTGTTGCCTTCCGTTTTGCTGCTGGCCCTGACCGTCCCGGCCGAAGGCCTCGCCGCGGTTGGAGAAAGTACGGCCGTTGGTGCTGGCCGAATCCGTCTGTGAGACCGCTTCGGCACGCGGCGTCCACACTTCCGATCGAAAACGCGCTTGATCGAGACGGCTGGACAAATCGGCTACGTTGTCCTGCAACGACCGGACCAGCGACGGATCGTCGGCGCGCACGCTGACTCTCAGTTCGCCGCCGCGGTCCATCACGCGAACGTCAACGCGCTGGTTGTCGTTCCCGGCAACCTGCAGCCGGACATCGCGCACCGCGGTGGCGTTAGCGCCCGCCGCGGGAGTCTGGTCGACATCGGCGGACCGTATGTCGGCCGGTTGAGCGAGCGTGTGTGCCGCGTCGGATCGCAGGGCGCCGGCTTGTCCGGCGGCTGCGGATGGAGCCGACAACGCCTGATCGTCGGACTTCTGAGCACGTTCTCCGGATTGTTCGGGCCCGGACTGTCCAACCGGGACCACGGCCGCCGGCGGTTGAATCGCGTCGCTCTCCGGGGCGGGCGAACTGGCCGGTGCGGCCTGGGGATGGGTCGCCTGTGCCTGGACCTGTGCCGATGGTTGTGCGCTGGGTGTGTCGGCGCTAAGACGCGCGGCGAAAGCGAGCTGGCCCGAGGACAGTGGGGCCTTTCCGTCGCCTTCGGAAGGTGTTGTGGGAAGGAGTGTCCCAGCGTTGCCGCCGGTTCCGGAACCGTCCGTGTTTAGAGATAAGGATAGGCTGGCGTCGTCCGCCGCGGCGATTGCCGGCGCGCTCGTGGACGTCGCCAGCCCGGCGGCGGGCGCGGCCACTCCCACGGGAGCGTCAACCCGCCTGTCGGGCTCCCCGGCCTGCTTGTTCGCGTGCTGTCGTTCCGGGGCCGGCTGTTGCGAGGCCTGTGGTCCCAGGAGAGGTGGCGTGAACTGGGGAATGCCCAGGCCGGCAATGGCCTGCATGAGAAGCGTGGCGCCGGCCGTGCTGGCGGTGGCATCGGGCTTCGTCTCATCGGCGGGCGCGGCGTTGGCGTTGTCTTCCGCCGGGCCTGTGCTTTTCTCGGATCTACCTGTCGTGCTGCTCCACGCCAGAAAACCGGCAGCGGGCGCTACCGTCTGTTGCACCGCCGGGGCAGGCATGGAATCGCTTGCCTGTGGTTGGGAGGGCGGCGGCTGGAGTTGTGACGATGATTTCGGTCTGGCGTCATCGTCCTCCACCGGGCCCGTGCTCTTCTCGGGTTTACCTGCCGTACCGCTCCCCGTCAGAAAGACGGCAATGGTGGTCACGGTTTTGGGCGCCACCGGGACGGGTGCGGGGCTGGGCGCCGCAAGGGCAGGTTGCTTCACGCTCTTGTCCTGGTCCTGCGTGTTGGACATGGCCGTTTCGGCCACCGAACCGGATGAGAAGATCCAGGAGGCGCGGCTGTCGCCGCACGTCCCTGGCTTTTCGAGGGCATCCTTCCCCGAACTATCCGCGTCGGCGCCGGCGTCGGCGCCGGCGTCGTCGCTGGCCTGATGGAGCAGCGCGGCGAACGAACTCGGCTGAGGGGAACTGCCGTACGGAGAGCTGGAGCTGGCGGAGCTTCGCGGCAGGGCGGCAGCGGGAAAGGCGGGGGGCGCGCTGCAGGCTGGTGCCGGAATCACGCGGCTGTAGTGTGCAAACTTCCGGCCAGCGGGGATTCGCTCAATTCAGGGGAGATCCCAGTGGAGACACAGCACCCGACCGTCAAAAATCCGAGTGCGCAATGCCGAAGACTCGAAATCTCGACGTTCGCGCGTACGAATATCGCGCCCGCCATTCGGCTTCCACCGTTCATATCGCAAGGCCAGACGCGCATTTCACGCTTTTTGCGGGCGCGGTCTCCAGCTTGCATTTAATCGCGGTGCATCATGGACCCGCTCACCGCCATCGCCGCCAGCGGATTGCAGGCGCACATGGACTCGCTCGACATGGTGGCCAACAATCTTGCCAACACCTCCACCGGAGGATACAAAGCGGACCGCGAATTCTACAGCACCTATATCGCGCCGGAGCTGGCCGATTCCGCCGACCCGACCACCGGCGCCTCTCCGGTGGTGGAGGGGCCGTGGATCGACTTCAAACAGGGCCTGCTGCAGAACACCGGCAACTCCACCGACCTGGCCCTCAGCGGATCCGGTTTCTTCTCCGTGAACGGACCGAACGGAAGCCCGCTGTACACGCGCAACGGGAGCTTTCAACTATCGCCCACGGGAGTGCTGGTTACCGCCGACGGCTATCCGGTGCGGCTCACCAACGGACTGACTCTGCAGGTGCAGTCGAACAGCCCGCTGCAGATCAACCCGGATGGGGAGATCAGCCAGGACGGCTCGGACCTCGGGCAACTCGAACTGACGGACTTCAAGAATCCACAGGCGCTGGCCAAGGTGGGCTCGACCTACTTCAGCGCCGCCAACACGCAGGCCGGCGCGGGGCCAGCCGACGACGCCCACGTGAACCAGGGAAAGCTGGAAGCGTCGAACGCCGGGGGCGCCCAGGGCTCGGTTCGTCTGGTTTCGCTGCTGCGGCAATTCGACATGCTGCAGAGGGCCATCAAGATTGGTTCGGAGATGAATCGGGAGGCGATTGAACAGGTCGCCAAAGTCGGCTCGTAAAAGGAGAAGAAGAGAATGATTCGAGCTCTGTACAGCGCCGCCAGCGGCATGAACGCGCAGGAAACGAACGTCGACAACATCGCCAACAATCTGGCCAACGCCAGCACGAACGGCTACAAGATGCGCCGGGCGCAGTTTCAGGATCTGATGTATCAGAACATGATCCAGCCGGGAGCTTCGGCCGGCCAGCAGACCATCGTTCCGGCGGGCCTCCAGATCGGCCTGGGAACGCGGGCGGCGTCGAACGAGATCATCTTCACGCAGGGGAACTTCACGGAGACGGACAATCCCCTGGACCTGGTGATTCAGGGCAATGGCTTCTTCCAGATTCAACGCCCCGACGGCGGCATCGCCTACACTCGCGCCGGTACCTTCCAGCTCAACAGCAGCGGCAACATGGTGGACGCGAGCGGCGATCTGCTGGAGCCGACGATTACCATTCCGGCCACGGCGCAGAGCATCACCGTCGCCCAGGACGGCACGGTCAGCTATACGTTGCCGAATCAGACGGCCGCGCAAAAGGCCGGGCAGATTCAACTGGCCACGTTTCAGAATCCAGCCGGGTTGAACAGTCTGGGTTCGACGCTCTATCAGCCGACAGAAGCATCCGGCGACGCGCAGGTGGGCAATCCCGGCGGAGCGGAAGGTCTGGGCACGCTGTTGCAGGGCTACACCGAGCAATCGAACGTCAGCGTGGTGGAAGAGTTCGTCAACCTGATCCAGAGCCAGCGCGCCTACGAGGCGAATTCGCGGGTGGTGAAGGCCGCCGATGAGATGTACCAGCAGGTAAACCAGCTAACGCAATGATCCTCACGCTTCTGTTCGCGGCGGTTCTGCCCGCGGCGGGCTGCCATTCCATCAACTCGGACCACATCTACGCACGGGATCTGGCGGCGGCCGTTCCTCTGTTCGCCTCCCTGCCGCCGGATCTGGCCATCGGGTACTCTCCCGCGCCGGGATGGCAGCGCATGTTCCACGCCGCCGAATTGCAGCGGCTGGCGAAAACGAATCATCTGGAGGGCGCCGTATCTCAGGATGTCTGCTTCGCGTGGACGTTGGCCGTGCCCGAGCCCGCCGAGATGATCGCCGCGATGAAGAAGGCTCTGGCGGGCCGCGACGTGCAAATCGAGATGGTGGACCACGGCCGTATGGCCGCGCCCGCGGGCGAACTGGTATTCCCGCTGGCCGGCGCCAGCGTCCGGTCGGCCGCGCCGGTATTGTGGCGAGGCTATGTTTCCTATGCCGGCAACCGCCGGTTCAACATCTGGGCCAGGGTACTGATCGCGGTGAAAGGAACCCGCGTGGTGGCGGTGAACCCGTTGCACGCCGAGGAACCGATCGGCGCGGGCGACGTGCGCGAGGAGCCGTACGAAGGCCCGCTGCCGGCCGTGTCCGCCCTCACCGATGCGAAAGCGGCCATCGGCATGCTGCCGCGGCGGCCCATCGCCGCCGGAGACCAGCTATTCGAGAATCTGCTGGAACCCCCGAAGGACGTGGTCCGCGGCGACACCGTGGAAGTGGTGGTGAATGGCGCCGGCGCGCTGATCCGCACGGCCGGCGTAGCGGAGGAATCGGGTAACCGCGGGGCAACGATCATGGTGCGCAATACCACCAGCGGCAGGAAGTTCCGCGCCCGGGTGGAGGACAAAGGCAAAGTTTCGGTGGTTCCCGGCGTTGCCGCCGGGCTCATCGCGAAGGATCAGAAATCATGAAGCGCTCATTGTGTCTGGCGACAGTGTTCGTGCTGGTGCTGGCGGCGGCGCCGTCGACGAAGAAGAAAAAAGATCAGCCGGCGGGGACATCGCCTCTCGATGTGTACGTGGAGCAGGCGCACAAACGGGCGGCCTCCCTTGCGCAGGACGACCCGGGTTCGCTGTGGCCGGGCGCGTCTGCTCTGGCCGACCTAGGCGCCGACGTTCGCGCGCGCCACGTGGACGACATCGTCACAATCCTGGTAAACGAATCGGCTTCGGCTGTTTCCACCGGAGAAACCAAGACCTCCCGCGCGTCCGCGGCCAATTCGTCCATCACCCAGCTTATGAAAGCGCTGCCCGCCACCAGCAAGCTGGCCAACCTGCTGGGTGCCTCAAGCAATACCAGCCTCGATGGCGAGGGCACTACCAGCCGCCAGACCACGCTGTCCGCCACACTGACGGCGCGCGTGATCGATGTGCTCCCCAACGGCTACCTGGTGGTGGAGGGCAGCAAGGCCATCGGCGTGAATTCGGAACACCAGGTGGTGACGGTGCGCGGCGTGGTGCGGCCGGCGGATCTGTCCAATGCGAATGTGGTGCAGTCTTCCAGCGTGGGCGAGCTGGAAGTGAAGATCGACGGCAAGGGAGTGGTGAATGACGCGGTGCGGCGTCCGAACATCCTGTACCGGATTCTGCTCGGCCTGCTGCCGTTTTAGAAGGTCTCCCATGAAACGAATCCTCGTCGCGTTGCTGGCGCCGCTTCTTTCCTTTGCAGCCGGTGAAGGAGAGAACGTTCGTCTCAAGGACCTGGTCTCCATCGAAGGCGTGCGCAGCAATCAGCTTCTCGGATACGGCCTGGTGGTGGGCCTTGCCGGCACCGGCGACCGCCAGCAGACCGTGTTCCCCGTCCAGAGCCTGAGCAACCTGCTGCTGCAGATGGGGGTGAGTGTGTCTCCGTCTCTGATGACCGTCAAGAACACGGCCGCGGTGATGGTGACGGCCACTCTGCCGCCCTTCGCGCAACCGGGCGTGACCATCGATGCCACCGTGGGGGCCATGGGCGACGCATCCAACCTGCAGGGCGGGCTGCTGGTGCTGACAACTCTGCGCGGCATCAACGGACAGGTATACGCGACGGCCCAGGGCCAGGTGGTCACCGGGGGCTTCGTGGCCGGCCGCACCCAGAGCGTGCAAACCGTGAATCATCCCACCGTGGGGCGCATTCCGAACGGCGTTTCCGTGGAGAAGGCCGCGCCGTCACTGCCGCTGGGCAACACCGTGCGCCTGCAACTGAGGGAAGCGGACTTCACCACATCGGCGCGCATCGCCGAGGCGGTGAACCGGCGCTTTGTCGCTCCCATCGCGCATGCCGACAACTCCGCTCTTGTATCCGTGACGCTGCCCGGCGAATACGCCAAACAATCGACCGAATTCATCGCCGAACTGGAGAAACTCACGGTAGAGCCCGATCGCCCCGCGCGCGTGGTGGTCAACGAGCGCACCGGCACCATCGTGCTGGGCAAGGATGTGCGCATTGCGCCCGTGGCGGTGCTGCACGGCAATCTCAGCGTGGTGATTCAGACCACTTTCGACGTGTCGCAGCCCGCGCCATTCTCGCGCACCGGGACCACCGAGGTGATCCCCCAGACCACCACGACGGTGAAGGACGAAAAAGCGCGCAACGTGGTCTTGAAGCAGGGTGCCACCGTGGAGGAGCTGGTGAAGGCGCTGGCGGCGATTGGATCGACCACGCGGGACGTGATCGCCATCCTGGAGAACCTGCGCGCCGCGGGCGCACTGGACGCGCAACTGGAGGTGATCTAGTGGCCGCTGGTGTGGTGCGTCCGGGTCCTGCGGGCTCCTGCGAAGGAATGTGGGGCCATCCGGGACGTTGTGGGGCAGAGCCCCGGTCTGCGCGGGTCCCCCGGGCCCGCTCTTCACTGGCAGAATCAGGCATCTATTCACAGGAACAGTCCGGCCGAGGGCCGGCCGCAGCCCGAGGGGCTGCCCCACGGATTGTGTACAGGTGTCCGTTAGTGGAGAAGCCTGCTCCACCGTCGCGATGCAGGGAGGCGCGGGCATGAGTAGCGCAGGCATCGCCGCCGTCGCCGGAGCTGGCGGAATGACTCGGCCGCAGGCGGCTGACGGGGCGCCCAGCCCCGAGAAGCTGCACAGCGTGGCCCAGCAATTCGAGGCGCTGCTGATTGGCGAGATGCTGAAATCGATCCGCGAGGCCGCCAAGGACTCCTCCGCCGGCGGCGATGACGACGACGATGCCGGCGGGGACTCGGCCATGGACATGGCGCAGACGCAGTTCGCTCAGGCCATTGCCATGCAGGGCGGACTGGGGTTGTCGCACCTGATCGAAACCGGGCTGGCGAAGGACAGCGCGAATCAGAAGGTGAAGACTTCGGACCCGGCTCCCACCGCCGCGAAGTCGTAGCCGTAGGGCATGGACGGAGCATCCGTTCGCTCGTCCCGCGAGGAGGCTGCCCTGCCGCGTGTGGTCTCGCGTGCGGCGTCGCTCGCTTCCCGCGCAAGCTTCTCGGCAACCTGGTACCAGCCATCCAGCAGATTCGTGAGCAGCGCGACGACCTCGGCCATCGGCTGGTCCTCCTGGCTGGCGTGCGCGGTGAGCAGCCGGTGCTGCATGTAGCCGTACAGCTCCTTGAGGCGCGCGCTCAGGTCCTTGCCCTTTTCGTGATCGAGCGACAGGATCAGCTCGGTCAGAATATCGACGGCTTTGGAGATCGCCTTGGAACGTCCCCAGATGTCCCCGGTCTCCAGACAATGCCGCGCCTGCTGCACGGCCTTGATGGCTCCTTCGTAGAGAGCCGTGACCAGCCCGACCGGGTCGCCGGTGGCTACGTTGTTATCCAGGTACGCGTGATAAGGATCGTCTTCGAACACCGGATGCCTCTCGCAGTACATATCGCATGGGAGGGGCACGGTTTAGAGGGAGTTTGGCCTGAGAGGCGAGCGCCCCGCAATTACTGTTGATCCATCTGCAACGGCTACGTGAATCCCGTATACTTAAATCGTGAAGGCCACGCTGGTTGCGACAAAGCAGTTCGATGCCGCGGTTACTGATCTGTTGACGGCGGACGAACTGGGCGAGCTGGAATTCGCCATCGCTTCCAACCCGGCAGCGTATCCCGTGAGTGATTCCAGGAACCGACGGCGTCCGAAAAGTGCGCTGGTCACGGTCCGGAATGGCGTGGCGCTTCTGCTCGCGGCTTACGCGAAGAACGTGCAGGAGAATTTGACTAATGACCAGAAAAGGAAAGCCCAGAGGCTCGTCAGGGACTTCGAAGAGTGTCTCGGCCCGTAAGGGGCCCTCGCTTGGCGATTTGATTATCAGCGGACTCTCTGAGGGCATCGCGCACATGCGCGGCGAGATCAAACTCCGGACGCGTGTCGTTGACGTGCCGGACGCGATCGACGTGCGGGCGATTCGGGAAAAGGCCGGGATGTCTCAGGCAGAATTTGCGAGCCGCTATGGGTTCAGCGGCCGGACACTGCAGGAATGGGAACAGGGGCGAGCGCGGCCGGATAGTGCGGTTCGGGCGTACCTGATTGTTATCGATCGGGACCCGGACGCTGTGCAACGGGCGCTGGCGAGCTGAGAGGGGCGTGCGCCCTGGCGCAGGAATCGCCTCAGTATCGCTGCTGATAGGTGGCGCCGATGCGGGCAAGGGCCGCCGCGTAATCGAGGCGCGTCTCCCTGAAATCGACCCACTTAAACGGCCAGGGCGGTGCGTTCGTGGCCTTGAATCGCAAAACCAGAAACTCGTCGTATTCCGGGGCCGCCTCAGCCCGTAGGCGCCGCTCTGCTTCTGGCGCCTCCTGGCACGGGTGCAGAAACCCAGCCTTGCCGGTGGTCGGAAATGGCCGATCCCCTTCGTATCCAACGACACTGTCGGCATGATTGACGCCGACAACGGCCACGCAAATCGGGTTCCCGCCACCGCGTTTGAACTGGACCACCTGATTGCGAAGATCGTTGATCACGCGGTCGATCTGCTTGATCATGGCCTTGGCCAGCACCTTCATCTCGATGCCGATCTCCACGGTGGCAATCGGCCCTCGACACACCAGATAGCCCGGGTCCGATATCGCGGTCTCACCGGGAATGATCTCGCCAAGGGTTCCATCGCCGCGCCGTGCTTCAACGCCGCGCCGTTTGTTCTGGACATTGAGAACGCGGTCTCGCCGGTCGATGATGGCTTCCCGCAGCTTCGCAGAACGATTGACCTCCATCAGGTCTTCGAAGAGATGCATCGCCACGAAGTCGCCCTGATTGGAGGCTCTGTGCTTGTAGACCCTGCCTTCAAACAGCCGCCGGAATTCCGTGAGCAGCCGGTACTCGTGTTGTGCGGGCGTTTTCGTCAACTATGACTCGGGCTTCGATGGCGCCCGCGAGACGAGGCTGCCGGGCGGCTTTTGCGATTCGCTGCCTGGCAATTTCGACATAAGCAGCTTCGATTTCGTTGGCGATCGAATTTCTGCCTGCCATGATAGCAGCCTGCGACGTCGAGCCGGTGCCCGCAAATGGGTCGAGAACCGTGTCGCCGGCGAACGAGAAGAGCCGGATGAGCCGGCTGGCCAGCTCGACGGGATACGGGGCGGGATGTCCGTCCCGGGTAGACGCGCCGCGCAGGTCCGTCCAGATGGAGCGCTGCCAGTCCCTCATCTCTTCCCGCGTGAGCATGGAGAGAGCTTTTTGTATCGCCGGAACCGAACGGTATTCGCCGCCCTTGCGAAGGAACAGAATGTATTCGACGTCGTTCTTGATGATTGCGCCGGGCTGGTAGGGTTTGCCGTAGAAACCGGCGCCATTGCCGGCGACCTCGGTGGCCCCATTGGCGATCTTGTGCCACAGAATAGGCTGCAGACAATCCAGGCCGAGCCGGCGAGCGCGCACCTGAATATCGGAATGCAGCGGAACGAGGTAGTGCCGGCCTTCCCTCTTCCGAGGGATGCAGACGTCCCCGACGACGCAACAGATCCGGCCGCCGCCAACCAGCACGCGGGCGCACTCGCGCCACGCTCGGTCCAGCTCATCGAGGAAATGCTCATAGTCCTCGAAGTGTCCCATCTGGTCTTCGTTGCCGCGCGCGTATTCCTTCAAAGTCCAGTACGGAGGCGAGGTGACCACCAAGTGCACCGAGGCGTCCGGCAGCCACGACAGGTCCCGGGCGTCACCCAGGTGCAGGCGGTGCGTCGTGCAGTTGTATGGCTCCGGCCATGCGACTTCCCGGTAGTGACGATTCGCGGCCAGAAGCGCCCGCAGCCCCTCCGGCGTGTTGTCTTCGCCGGGAAGCGATGGCGCAGCCCGCCTGCTCCTCTTCACGCGGGTTTCGGGGAAGAGCACGTTTTGCAACTCGTGGCCGTTCGCCTTCGCCTTACGCAATGTTGTTTTCCCCGGCTGCACCTGGCCAAAGAGAAGCCGTGGTGCGCTCACAGGAATTGTACCGTCCTCCGCGGCTTCCGGGCGCATGCTGCTGTTCTTATCGGCCGGGAAAGGAATCGGCCAGCCGCAGCGCCTCCACAAACACCTCGCGGAACATGGCCGGCGTCAGTTTCCCGGTTTGCGTGTTCTGCTGGCTGGGATGGTAGGAACTGATCAGCCAGGGCAGGTCCGGACCGGTCTGGTGCACCCGATTGTGGCCGAACACGAACGCCGAACGGCGCTGGATGCGGCCTTCGTCGTGGAGCAGAGTCAGGTAATCGCCGAAGGCGATACGCCCCAGCGCCACCACCACGCGCACCCGCTCCAGCAATGCCAGTTCGCGCTCCAGCCAGGGGCGGCAATTGCGAATCTCCTCGGGCGTTGGCTTGTTGACGGGGGGCGCGCAACGGCACGCCGCGCTGATGAACACGTCGCGCAACAGGAGGCCATCGCCCCGGCGCACGCTCTCCGGCTGCGAAGCGAGGCCGGCTGAATGGAGCGTCCCGTACAGAAAGTCGCCCGAGCGATCGCCGGTGAACATGCGGCCGGTGCGATTGGAGCCGTGCGCCCCGGGAGCGAGGCCCAGGATGAGGATGCGCGCGGCGGGATCGCCAAATCCCGGCACCGGCCGTCCCCAGTAGTCCTCGTCGCGGTACCTGCGGCGCTTCTCGCGCGCCACACGCTCGCGATATGCCACCAGACGCGGGCACCGCGTGCAGCGCGCGATCTCCCCGGCGAGAATGTCCAGCCTCGAAGCCATTACGCGGCCGGCGTGAAGACCACCCGTTCCAGCTTCATCGGTTCGGCGCCATCGCGCCCGCTACGCTTCACGCGCACCGTCCGCTCGCCCGCTTTCAACTCGATCTGCCCGATGCCCACCGGCTTGAAGACGTAATCGCCCCCGGTGTTCTCCACCTTCCCCGAGACGCTGCTGGAGCCGGTTTCCAGAGTGAACTCCGCCCCGGCCTGCTGCCGGCCCGCGGCGTAGGTAAGCCGCACGTTGTACAGTCCGTCGACGGGCACGTGAACGATCCACGAAGGGACGTCGGCCGTCCGCGTCCAGTTGGTCAGGAACACGTGGCCCAGCACGTTCTCCTTCTTCGCGCGCTGCCCCAGATTGCTTTCGATCTCCGCCGATTCCATGCCCAGCGTGATGACGCCCCGTTCATCCGGCTGCAGGCTCCACGGCAGCGGATCGGGCGCGCCGTCAAGGGTCAGTGCGACTACGCTGGCCACCTCGTCGGGCGGGTCCTTGGGAAGCGAAATGACGATCTCGTTCTCGCCGCGGCGCACCGCAAGCGCGGAATCCGGGTCCGCCAGCAGCCTTGCTGAGTGAATGAGATTGCGCAGGCCGGGAACGCGCAGCTTTCCGTCCGCCGGCCATTGAAACACGTGCAGGTAGACCACGTTGCCTTTCTGCGTGGCCCGGCCGAAGAAGGGCAGCCGGGGGAACGGGCTGGCCCTGGTCCCGTAGATGGCCGCGCCGTTCTCCTTCATCCACGCCCCCATGGCGTTCAGGCGCGTCACAAACTCGTCCTGAATGCGGCCGTCCGGCATGGGCCCGACGTTCAGCAGCAGGTTGCCGCCCTTGCTGGCCACCTCGATGAGCATCCGAATCAGATCGCGCGAGCTCTTGAACTCGGTCTCGTACTTGTTGTACCCCCAGCTATCGGTGTTGATGGTGGCGCAGGCTTCCCACAGAATGTGGTGGCCCGCCGCGTCGGTAACGCCGGTGGCCGGAACGAACTGCTCGGGGGTGCCAAAGTCGCCGTGATGCCGGGACGCGCCATTAAACAGGCGATCGTTGATCAGCGTGTTCGGCTGCAGGCTGCGGATCATCTCGTAGATCTCGTCGGAATGCATCTCCGCGCTGCTGTGCTCCCACTGGCCGTCGAACCACATCACCGCGACGTCGCCATAGCCGGTGAGCAGCTCCCGAATCTGCTTCTTCGCGAAATCGTCGATGTAGCGGTCGAGACTGGGGCGGGCATTCGGATTCGCCGCCGGCTCCCACGCCCGTTTCGGCAGGTAGTCGGGATGATGCCAGTCCATGATCGAGTAGTAGAAGCCGAGGCGCATGTCGTTGCGCTTCGCGGCGTCGGCGAGCATTTTCAGCGGATCGCCCTGGTACGGGGTCATGACGATTCCGTAGTCGCTCACGCGGCTGCGGAACATGGCGAAACCCTCGTGGTGCTTCGAGGTGATCACCATGTAGCGCGCGCCCGCGTTCTTCGCCAGCTTCACCCACGCGGCCGGATCGTAATGAACGGGATTGAAGCGGCGCACGTACGTGTCGTATTCAGCTTGCGGAATATGAAACAACTCGCGCGCCCACTCGTTGCGGCCGATCACGGAGTACCCGCCCCAGTGGATGAACAGGCCGAACCGGGCGTCCTCGAACCACTGGGTCCGCTGGTCCTCCGGCAACACCGCCTGAGAGGGCTGAGCGGAGGCAATGCCCGCCGCGAACGCCGCGGCAATCAGGAGCGCAAAGGTTCGGGCGGTGCGGTCGCGGTCCGTCTTGCACGTGTTCCTGAACAGGCCTCGCAGGACCTCTGCCCATGATTCGACGTGGGGCAGGCTCTCAGCCCGATGCCGCTTGGCCTCTCCACCAACGGGCACCTGTACAGAATCGGCGGGGCAGAGCGTCGGTTGGCGGCCGCCGCCGAACAGCGGGTCCGGGGGGCTGCCCCACAACGTTTCGCACGGCGCCTCCGGTGAAAAGTCAAGTGGCATTGGGCCCTCAGCCTGCGCGGGGCTCGCAGCGCCGCCCGTCCCTGGGTGGCGGATCGGGGGTTCCGGTTTGCGCAGGTTCGGAAAAGGAAGGCTTCTGGTTCCAGTCATGGTCTGGCCAGAGGAAAGAATATCAGTTCCCGTTCCGTGGCGCGACCAACGGGCTGTCGACCGGGGGCTGCTCGTCGAGAAAGAACATCTCACCGGATCTCCAGCGGCCCTTGCGGACGAACATGTCGCTGCGGCGGTTCAGCAGGAAATCGGCGAACCGGCCATCGTCCACGGGCACGTGCGTGTGAACCCAGTCGCGCATGAAGTGCATGGTGTCGTAGGCGATGGGAAGAGATCCGGCGTGGAATGCGCGGACCAGGTCCTTCAGCTTCGCGCGTGCCGCCTCGTGGCTGCGCGAGTGCGCGTCCAGTTCGGGATAGTCGGACACAATCATCACCTGCTCCTCGGTGGCCAGTTGGTCGTCGAGGGCGACCGCCAGGCGATCGAGAAAATCGGCGATGATACCAGAGGCTTTGCCGGCGACCATCGCGCGGTGGAGCTCGTCGGCGAAAGCCAGCAGCTCCACGTGTTGCGCATCCAGAAAATCGATGCCACACGTCCGGTGCGTGACCGAGAACAGCCCCGTGGCCGTGCTACGTTCCCACATGTTCTGCTATCTACTGAATCGGCAGGAACGGTGTTTTCTTTAACCCGTCTGCGAGCGAAGACTATACTTCGGACATGAGCCGCCGGGCCGTCTTCCTCGACCGCGATGGGGTGGTAAACATGAAACCGCCGCCGGGCGATTATGTCCGCGGCTGGAGCGAGTTCCGCCTGGTCCCCACCATCGCCGGCTGGATTCGGCTGTTCAATACGCTGGACATGCCGGTGATCGTGGTCACCAACCAGCGGGGCATTGCCCGCGGCCTGATGCGCCGCGAGGACGTGGAGGAGATCCACGCCAATATGGTGGCGGAGCTGGCCGCTCTGGGCGCCCGCGTCGACGACGTCTTCTACTGCCCGCACGACCGCGACGAGTGCGCATGCCGCAAGCCGAAGACCGGCATGGTGGAACAGGCGCGGGAAAAGTGGGACATTGACCTCGCCGGGTCGCTGATGATCGGCGATTCCGACAAGGACGCCGAACTGGCCGCTCGCTGCGGCATGAAGTTCCTGCGGGTGGACGAAGGCCGGTTCGTGTAAGGCGCGGGGGGCCACGGCCTGCGCCGCTGGCCTGACGATAGAATGAGGATGAATGGGCGCGGGTCAGCGCGTAAGAGAACGTCGCGACGAAATCCTGCGGGTTGCCGCCTTCCACGGCGCGGGCAATGTCCTGCTGTTCGGCTCGGTGGCTCGCGGAGAAGACACGCCGGAAAGCGATGTGGACCTCCTGGTAGACGTCACCGGTGATACCACGCCATGGTTTCCGGGGAGCCTGATCGCTGAACTCGAGCAACTCCTGGGCCGGCGTGTACAGGTGGTGATTCGACGCTCGTTGAGTCCTCTGATCCGTGACGCCGTTCTGCGGGAAGCCGTGCCATTGTGAAGTCGGCACCCGGCCGGGATACCGTCTTTGCTTCGCGAACACTCCAGGACGCCATCGTTCGCAACCTTCAGGTACTCTGCGAGTCGACCCAGCGGATCGACGAGCCGCATAAACGGCGACATCCCGAGATCAACTGGCCATCGATAGCCGGCATGCGAAACGTCCTGGTGCACGACTACTTTGAAGTCGACTTTGAGACGGTCTGGCTCGTCGTTACGCGTGATCTCCCTCCCTTCGAATGGGCCATGGGGGCCATCCTGGCTGTGTTGGACCAGTCGCGCTGATCCTCACTGAAGACTCTTCTGCAACTCCATCACGAAGGGATGTCCAGCGAAGTAGCTGCCATAAGCGAGCGCGGCGGCGCGCAGGCCACGGCGCGCGGTTACCGCGGCCTCCTTGTCTCTTCCCGTGGCGCGCAACAATTCCATCAGGCGAACGTAAATCTCGACGCTCAGATCCGGCTGACGGCTCATCTCCTTTTCCTGGGTGGCGAGAGCCGAGCGCAGGTGTTGTTCGGCCACGGCCTTCGATCCACAGCGGGCTTCCACAATTCCGGCAAACAGATCATGCCGGATGCGGCCTACCGCCGCGACGGACGGCAGGCGCCCCTCGACGCCGCGCAAACGGGAGAGCGCTCCCCGGTTTCCGGCCAGGGCCTCGTAGGCGGCCAGTTGCACCGTCAGCTCATCGGGCCCCATAAACGCTGCCCGTCTGCGCGCCACCAGGTCGAACGCCTCCGACATCAGTCGGACGGCCTCCGGATAATGGCCCCGCACATCCTCGGCAAACGCGCGGGCGTAAAGAACGGGGACAATTTCGATGAGTGGGTCGCCGTTACCGCGCAGCGCCGGCTCGGCCTCCCGCAGCAGGCGCTCGCCCTCCGCAAGGTCGCCCTGGCGAAGGCGTAGCATCCCAATCCGGCTGTTCATCATTGCCTCATACGTGGGCTTGTTGGCGCGGGGGAATCGCAGCGTCTCGCGGTACATTATTTCGGCCTCCGGCAGAGGTTCGCCCGCGTTTACCGCCATGAAGGCGGTGTCGTGAAGCGCGCTGCCGAGGAGGCTGCGGTCAGTTGCGCGATAAATCGCCACGGCTTTGCGGCATGCGGCCAGCGCCTCGGCGTAGCGACCCTGAAAGTTGCGGGCATTGCACAGGCCCCATTGGAGCTCGGCCGCAAGCAGCGGCGAGCCACCAGGAATCCGCCGGAGCGTTTGGATCCCCAGAAGGAGTTGCCGTTCCCCTTTAGCCGGTTCACCAAGGATGGCATAGGTGGAACCCAGCGTGCCGCGCATGTCGGCCTCCGCCTCGGGATCGTCGCGAAGTTCAATGCTGACCCGGTCGGAGGCGTTGTCCAGAATGTCGCTGAACTGGATGGCATCGTGCTTGCCATGCAGAGGGCTGTCCCAGAACGAGGTGGCGGAAAGGAACGTGCGTTTTGCGAACTCGGTGACCCGCTGGGCGCGCGCGGCCTGGTCGCGCGCCTGCGCCGACTCATAGACACTGACGATGGTCAGTGTGGACAGCGCAACCACGGACAGGCTCGTTGCCGATACCGCGAGCCAGTTACGGGCCGCGAACTTGCGCGCGGCATACAGGGCCGTGTGCGGCCGCGCGTGCACGGGCCGGCCCTGGCGAAGACGCTCCAGATCCTCCTTCACCTCGCGCACGGACCCGTAGCGTCGGGCCGGTTCGCTCTCCAGCATCTTGAGCACGATGGTGGACAGATCTCCCTCGAGCTGGCGCCGCAGACGCTCCCGGCTCGCCGACCGCTCCGCCGCCGCGTTTTCCGACACGGCCTGCGCCGGCGCATCAGCCCCGCGTCCATGCAGCACTCGATCCACCGCGTCCGCCGTGGACTTTGGATCGCCAAACGGCCAGGCGCCGGTCAGCATTTCGTACAGGATCACACCCAGAGAAAAGACATCGCTCAGGGTGTTCACGAGGTCGGCGCGAAGCTGCTCCGGACTCGCATAACGCGGGGTCAGCAAAGCGAACTGAGTCACCTTCCCGTCCGGATCGCGCAACAGTTTGGCGGTGCCAAAATCGAGCAGCTTGACCGTGCCGTCCGCGGTCACCAGAATGTTGGCGGGTTTCAGATCGCCGTGAATAATCAGGTTGCGGTGCGCAAACTCCACGGCCTCGCATACCTGCAGGAACAAGCGGATCCGCGCCTCCACGGACAGTTTGCGCTCGGCGCAGTACCGATCCAGCGGCTGGCCATCAACGTATTCCATCACCAGGTAAGGGTCGCCGCTGGAGGCTACACCGCCATCCAGCAGGCGAGTGATGTTGGGATGGGCGAGGGCGGCCAGCAACTGCCGCTCGTTGCGGAATCCGCGCACGAATTCCTCGCCGGCGAGATGCGAGGCCATCACTTTGAGCGCGACGATCTGATCGAACTGCCCATCGGCGCGCCGCGCCAAATACACCGCACCCATGCCGCCGCAACCCAACAGCCGTTCCGTCCGATAAGGACCGAAGCGCTTCCCGGGCCCCGGCAGCTCAACCTCGGGATGGTCCCCGGCGCCGGCCTCTGGCCCAGTTGTCCGGGCGCGCGCGCTAAGCTCGCCATGCCGGCGGTCCGCGGCCAGAAGAGACCGGACCTCCGCTCGAACCGCCGGATCGAATCCGGTTTGCGAAGCGAGCCACGCCTCCCGCTCGGATTCCGGTTGTTGCAGCGCGGAATGAAACAACTCCTCCACGCGCTGCCAGAGTGCATCCATGTTAGTGCCCTCCAACTGGCTGGGGTTCGCCGCCGGGGCCCGCAAGCGCTACTTTTCCGGCCGCAGCTCGCGGCAAAGCCAGGCGCAAGCCAGTCTCATATCGCGGTCCACGGTGGCCTTGGAAAGACTGAGGATGTCGGCGGTTTCTTCGGCCGTGCAGCCCAGGTAGACGCGCAACTCGAGAATCTTCGCCTTGCGGGCATCGATTTCTTCGAGCCGCGACAGCGCCCGGTCCAGATCGAAGGCATCCTGCTCCCGTTCTCCGAGCCATCGGATGTCCTCCGTTAGCGGCAGCAGCGGTTCGATTCGGCGCTTCTCGCGAGAGCGCGCTTTGGCGTGGTCGGTGAGGATCCAGCGCATCGCCCGCGCGCAAAAACTATAAAAATGCTCCCGGTCTTTCCAGCCCGCCAGCCTCGCTCCGGCAAGCCGCAAATACAGTTCCCCGACCAGCGCGGTCGGTTGCAGGGTGTGATCGGGCCGCTCACAGCGCATACGGGCGCTGGCCATGAGCCGCAAGCGGTTGTAGGCAAGCGGCAGCAGTTCGCGAAAGGCTTCGTCACGCCCGTCGCTCCACTGGCGCAACAACTGGGTAATGTCGCCAACGGCGACAGGCCCAGTCTCCATGCCCTGGTCCATTTGATGCGGTTGCTACAGCCATTATCATATCCAGGCTTTGCGACTGAGTCACGTCCTGATGCGCCTGAGAGGTCACCAGTTCAGAAGACGGGGAGCGGCCCGAAAGTCGCAGCCGCTCCCCCGAACAACAGCCCGCGATCAGTAAGTCCCCACTTTGATGGCCAGCGGCAGCGTGAGATTCTGGCCTCCGCTGGTCACCACCAGCGCCTGTGGCCCGGCCGTGGCCGAGTTCATCGTCAGCGTCGCCGTGATCGAGGTGGCCGAATTCACCACCACGTTGCTCACCGTGAGCATGCCGCTGGGGACCGTCACCGTGTCGCCGCTTTTGAAGCTCGTGTTGGATCCCGTGATGGTCACCGCGATCTTACTGCCCACGGTCGCCGCCACCGCGTTCGGAGTCACTGCCAACAGTGATGCCGGTGCACTCATCGGCAGAGCCATGGTCTCGTTGAACAACCCGCGCATGATGAACGAGGCCATCTGTCCGCGTGTCACCAACTCGTCCGGACAGTACAGGCCACCCCCGCAGCCGTTGGTGATGTGTTCTTCCGATGACCGCTGTATGAACGGGAACGGCATCCCGTTGCCTTCCACGTTCGTTGGCACATCCGTGAAGTATGGCGTCGAGGACTGCGGATTGAAACTGGCCCCATGCAGCATCAGCCGCGCGCGAATCATGAACATGGCCATCTCCCAGCGCGGGATCGTGTCGGTGGGACAAAACAGCGGGGGACTTTGCGAGCAGCCGCTGGTAATGCCCAGCTCCATCATTTTCTGAATGTGCGGGAAGAAGGAATTCGAAGCCGGCACATCGTTGAAATAGGGAGTTGTGTTGTAGATTGCCGGAGTGGTGGTGCCGGTGACCGCGCGCACGATGAACGCGGCCATCTCCTGACGGGTGACGTTGTCGTCCGGGCAATAGAGGCGGGTCGAGGGGTTGCTGGATTGCTGGCAGCCGGTGGTCACGCCCGCCTGGAACATCAGGTTCGCCGCGTCGAAGTACGTGGCGCTCGACGGCACGTCGGCGAACATCGCCGGGTTCGATTCGATCACCGAGACGTCATCCACCCAGACGGTAGTGGTGTCGATATTCCCGAAATCAAAGACCAGGTCGACGATTCCGGAGACTGGCGCCACGAACGAGTATTCAAAAGTGTGCGCGGTTGTGGCCACTGCCGGCGGTGGCTCCGGGTTCAAGTAGAGCGTATACGCGCCGCCTGCCTCCTGAATGAAAACCGGCAGGCTGACCGGCGCGCTGGCTCGCGCCGCGAAGCTCAACGTGTAGGTGAGCCCCTGCACCATAGTGAACGCCTGGCCAAGCTGCAGGTTCCAGTCCGTGCCCGTTGAATTCGTTACCGTCAGGCGCGCCGAGGCGGACCCGTCAATCGGTTTCGTGGTGTCCGCCACCGCGTTGCCCACGGCCGGGGAGACAGCGTTGAACCACCAGCCAGTCAGACCATCCTCGAAGTTGCCGTTCAAAAGCTGCTGCTGCGATTCCTGCACCAGGACGTCATCCAGCCAAAGGGTATTGGGGTTGATATTCCCGAAATAAAAGGCCATGTTGACCACTCCCGAGGCTGGCGCGACGAAGAAGTACTCGAACTTGCTCGCGCTTGTCCCCACCGCCGCCGCGTTCCACAGGTAAACCTTGTTCGGGCTGGCCGCCTCCTGAATGACCACCGGCAGGCTGAGCGGCGCGCTGGCTCGCGCCATGAAGCTGATGGTGTAGGTGAGCCCCTGCGTGATATTAAACGGCTGGTAAAACGTCAGGTCCCAGTTGGTGCCCGTCGAGTGCGATACAGTCAGTTCCGCGGAGACGGAGCCATCAATCGGGTTTGTCGTGTCCGCTACCACGTTGCCCACGGCCGAGGAGAGAGCTTGCACCTGCCAGTTCGCCAGACCATCTTCGAAGCCGCTGTTCTGGAGCGTCTCGAGGGTAGTGGCGGTTATCACCGCCGCATTGGAGAGCGCGCTGAGATTACCCGCGCGATCCATGGCGGCGACCGTGTAGGAGTATTCCGTGCCAAGTGCCGCGGTGGTGTCCACGAATCCCGAGCCGAGCCAGAAGCTCAGGAAGGTGTTGTTGCGATAAATGTAGTATCGTGCGATTCCGGATGGATCCTGCACCGGTGTCCAGGTGAGCTCGATGCCCCCGGGCGCCGCGGCCGCGCTGAGGTCGGTCACCGCCGGCGGAGGGGTCGAGTTGTTGTACCCGAGCAGTTTGCGAAACGCCGTTTCGGAACCCGCGTTCAGCATAACCGGATTCGCAAGTTGAGCTATGTACAGGCTGCGGACATAAGTGGCGGCAGCGGTCTCCAGACGGGCGTCGCCCCAGGTGGACCACTGCGGGTAATTGGCCCAGTTCCAGTCGATGTAGTCGAACTGCTTCACCACGGGAGTGGTTTCGAGGAAACTGAAGAAGGGGGCGAACCAGCCGCTCCAACTGGTGGCGCCGTCCTGCGCGCCGACATAGCGGGGGCTCTCCTCCGCCAGCATGACCGGCTTCTGCCGCGCGACGGCTTGCGCGAAGAAGGGGGTCAGAGCGGGGTCCTGGTCGAACATACTCGTTCCGTACATGTTCATGCCGAACCAGTCGACGTATTGGTCGCCGGGATAGTAATCGAAATAGTCCGTGACTCCCGAGTCCGCCGCGTCGGCCGACGCGTCCCATACGGTGGCGACTTCCAGATTCGCGGCGCGGATCGCGTTGGTCACGCGGATAAACGCCTGTTGATAGGTTGCTGGCTTGTAGCCGTTCCACAGGACCCCGTTGAACTCATAGCCGATGCGAAGATAAACCGGCGTCGCGAGCCGCTGGAGCCCGGTCACCAGGTTGGCGATTTGCTGATCGTAGGCGCCCGCGGCCACCTGCACCTCATAGGGTCCGCCCGTCCCCACGCCGTGGCTCATGGTCAAACCTACCTGCGGAATGATGAAGCTGTTCGGATAGGCCATTAGTTGTGTTTTGAGGTCGTCGGACCAGTTTGAGGGGAGGCCTGCCAGGTCGATATAGTACATGTAGACCACGGGCTGGTTGCCCGCCGGCATGACGCCCCAGTATGCAGCGAACGCGTCCGGGCTCTGGCCAGCCCCATGCATCAGGGCTCCCTGCGGCTCCAGCCTGGCTCCGAAATTGACCCGCGACGTGTAGCTTTGGGCCTGGAGCGCGCAGGCGGCGGCCAGGAAACAAGAGGCCATAGAGAGGGATTTAACAAGCGGTAGCGCGCGGATGTTAGAAAACAGTTTCATTTGACTCTTCCTTTGACAACTATGCTGGCTGGCAAGTCCGCGCGGTCGCCGACGAAAGTGCTCAGGCGATGGCGCCCGGGGTTCCTGTATAGCTGAGGACGGCCTGCCGGCGGAGCAGCGCAGACGGCAGGAGCGGAGATCTCCAGGGGTGTCGAGTCGTCAGATGTACCTTGTCACATAGCGAAGCGACGCCGGGAGGGGAAATGACTCACGCCGGACGGGAGCGGCGGGGGATCTGTTGCGGATAGCGCCGCGGCCGCAGCGATGAGTTGGCGCGCTCAGGGTGCACTGTCCCGTCAATGTACTGGTGGCGATCAGTCGAGCCGGTGCTGCCTCACTCCGCCAGGATCGCCGCCAGCAGCTCCTCGCGGTCCAGATAGTTGGGGACGATCACCTGCGCGCCGGCCTGCCGCAGCCGGGCGCACTTCCATTCATTGATGGTCAGGCAGTCGCCTTCATCGGTGGCCCGACCGACGGCGAGGCCGCCCGCCTCCAGGGTCAGGCTGATCTCGACGTTGCCGTCGCCAAAGCCAATCAGTTCCTCGCCGGCGCCGTGTCCCCGCTCGATGACGCCGCGAAGGAGACCCTCCTTGGAGAAATCGGGATCGGGCTGGGCGCCGTACACGCCCCCATCGAAGTAGCGCGCCACGTCCAGCAGCCGGGCCTCGTACTGCAACTCGGGATCGTCGGTGCCGCTGGCGAGGATCAGCGTGACGCCCCGCGCGCGCAACGCCTCCAGCAGCGCCCGCGTGCCCGGCACCAGGTACTTGTCCGGCTTCGCCGCCCCAGTGCGGATTTCCTCCATGCGTGCGGTGGTTAGCTCGCCCAGCGCTGTGAGGAAGCGGTCTTTGTACTCGGCGGCGTCCAACTCCGGCCCGCCGCGTTCGCGCACGGCCGCGGCGAAAGAGCGGGTCTGCCAGATGGTGTCCTGGCCGGTGAACCGCCAGATGAAGTCCTCCAGGACGGCGCGCAGCTCGGCCTCGCTCTCGCCGGTGCGCAACGCCGCCAGGGCCGCCAGCATTGGGCGCATCATGATGTCCATCCAGCCGGCGCGGATGAGCGAGACGGTCCCATCGAAATCGAAAAAGGCGATCCGCGCCCGGCGGGCCACGCTGCCCCCGGCGGCCTTCAGAATCACCGCAACAGAACCGTGGTCAGCGCAATCGCGGCGCCGGCGAGGCCTGAGCCGAGGCCGCCCCACCAGAGGTACGGACGCTTGGACAGGATGGCCAGGGAAGCGAGCACGATGGCAATTTCGAGGAAGACCTCGCCGATATCCAGCCGCAGGGCCTGACGATGGCGCAGATCGCGCTCGTGTTCGAACTCCGTGGCCTTCTCCGAGATCTCCTTGCCGTCGCTCTCATATTTCGCGACGTTAGCTTTGTACTTCTGCGCCGCGTCGGGCGCCTTGACGGCGGCGAGGATGTCGGCGACGAAGCCCGACTCGTAGCGCCGGATGGACTTGGCCTGATAGTACGCCCACTGATCGGACGCCTTCTGCTGGGACATCAGCTCTTCGGTGGTGCAGAAGTGGCCAAGCACCGACACCACGGCCAGCGCGGCCGCGATCACCGCCATAGACGCGGCCACTTTTTTGTCAAAGGGATTGTGCGCGTGTTCCGCGTGCTCCTGCAGTTCTTCTTCCGTGGACATGGTTCAGGTTCGAGAGTAACATAGCAATGCGAGCATAGAACGGCATGTCCGAATCGAAATTCGACGAACCGCGCCTTGCGCTCAACCGCATCTACACGCGAACGGGCGACGGTGGCTCCACGCGGCTGGCCGGCGGCCAGGCGGTGCCCAAGGACGCCCGGCGGATTGAAGCCTACGGCGCCGTCGACGAGCTGAACGCCTTCGTGGGCGCGGCCTGCCTTTCCGCCGAAGCCGAGCCGGCGCTGTTCACGCTGGCGCGCCCGCTGCGCCGGGTGCAGCACGAGCTGTTCAACCTCGGCTCGATACTCGCGACGCTCCCGGAAGACGTGCATCCGAAGCAGGCGCGCATCACCGACGCGGACATCGCGCAGTTGGAACGGGACATCGACGCGGCCAACGCCGATCTGCCGCCGCTGCGGTCCTTCGTGCTGCCCGGCGGGTCGCGGGTCAACTGCGATCTGCACATCGCCCGCACGGTGTGCCGCCGCGCCGAGCGCCTGCTGGTGGCCGCCGCGCGGGAGGAACAAGTGCCCCCGGAAGCGGTGCGCTACCTGAATCGGCTCAGCGACGCGCTGTTCGTCTGGAGCCGCTGGGCCAATCACGCGCTGGGCGTTTCCGAGGTGTTGTGGCAGCCGAACGAAGCGGCGTCGGGCAGCGAGTGAGCGGCGAGGCGCCGTTGGTTGGCGCTCAGATTGAAGGCGAGTGTCTTGGCGCGCGAGCGACAAGACTGCGAGCGGGTCCACACGCCGCTAACGCGCGCTACCCCCCGCCCGCACCCGCCGGCGCAGCTCCTGAAAGCGCGGATCGCCGCTGAGCCCGGCATATTTCCCATAGAGCTGCAGGAACAGCATCATTTCCGATTGCTCTTCGTAGCCGCGCTTGAGATAGTCCATCGCCCGATCGCGGTCCCCCAGCGCCGCGTAGACGTTGGCGATATCGACGGGCGCGACGTATTGCCGCTTCGACATGGCATCCAACTCCGCCAGAACCGCCATGGCCTCGTTTCGCCGGCCCGACCGGGCGTACGTCGCTCCCAGTCCCGATAAATTGATGGTCGAATCCGGATTCAACGCGCGCGCTTTTTCAAACTGCGCGACCGCCTCCGGATAGCGCTCGAGCGCCAGCAGATTGTAGCCGTTATCCATATACGGCATCCAGAAATCCGGATCCACCTTGATGGCCGTGTTCCCGGCCTCCAGACCGCCCAGGTAGTCGCCTTTCAGGTAAAGAGGCCAATTGACCATCGCCAGCATCGCCGGCGACAACGGGTCCAGTTGCAGCGCTTTTTTCAGCTCCGTGACGGCCTCGTCATTCCGGTCGATGGCCGTCAGGTATTCGGCATACGCGAAGTAGATGGAGGTGTTGTTCGGGTTGAGCGACAGCGCCCGATGAAACTCGGCTCCCGCCTCCGCCAGCCGCCACTCGTGCATGAGCGCGTGGGCCAGCGATCCATGGGCCTCGGCCAGGTTGGGGTCGAAGCTCAGGGCCTTGCGGGCGGCGGCCTCGGCTTTGGGAAGGGCTTCGCGCGGAGGTAGCACCCAGTCGGACGCGGTGGTGTAGGCGTCGGCCAGCCCCGCCCAGGCGACCGCATATCCGGGGTCCAGCGCGATGGCGTGGTTAAAGTACTCGATGGCCTTTCCCATCCCCTCGCGCGTAAACCGGAATTCGGAATAGCGGCCCTGCAGGTAGTTCCGCCAGGCTTCCACGTTTTCGGTGTAGTGGCGTGCCAGTTGCCGCTTTTCGGTTCCCCCGAGCCGGAGCGCCATCTTCTCGGTCACCTTCGAGGAAACCGAGTCCTCGACGTCGAACAGGCCCGCGGGCGTTTCATCGAAGGTCTCGGCCCACAGCGGCCGTCCGTCTTCCACATGAAGCAGTTGCACCGTGACGCGGATGCGGTCGCTGGCCTGCTGGATGCTGCCACTGAGGATCTCTTCCACCCTGAGGTCGCGGCCGGCGGTCAGCGGATCCGTCGCCGCACTCGCGTATCGCAGAACGGCGCCGGTGGGGCGCACCACCAGTTCCCGAACGTTGCTCAGCCGCGTGATCACCGCATCGGCAAGGCCCACGCCGAGATACTCTTCGCCTGGCCGCGGGGTTAACTGGCGAAACGGAAGGACCGCGAGCGATGGCGCGCGGATGGCGCCACCCGCCCTTCGCGTCCACCAAACCCACACGGCTGCCAGCACGAGGGCGACGAGAGCCGCCAGGACAAACCCGATCTTGAGCAGGCGGGCGGCGGCGGGCTTCTCAGCAGCCTTGCTCTCCACATCCGTGGAGGTTTGCACCTGGCCAACGAACCGATAGCCGCGCCCGGGCACGGTGGCGATATAGCGGTGTTCGCCCGGCAGCTCGCACAGCGCCTTCCGCAGCGTGGAGACGTTCTGGGCCAGATTGGCCTCTTCCACGAAGCTGTTCGGCCAGATCGTTTTGAGAAGTTCCTCCTTCTCGAGCACCCGATCCCGGTGGCGAATCAGTACCTCCAGGGTGTCGAAAGCCTTCGAGGTCAGGGGGACCGGCTGGCCGTCGCGAAGCAACAGTCTTCGGACGGTATCCGCACGGTACGGGCCGAAATCGTAGAAGTCCTTTGTTTCCGGTGGCATCAGGTTTCGCCCGGCATGCTTTTAGAAGATCCTGGAAGGTTTTACACGCTATGTCAAGACTTTTGCGGGCGTCTTCGGGCAGAATTCCAACCACGGCGTCAAAACGGCGCCGCACACAGACTGAAAAAAGGAGAACCACAATGAACCAAACACATTTGAGAGGAATCGGAGGCGTGGCTTTGGGCGCGCTGGCCGTAATTTGTCTCACATTCGGAACGGACGCGAAAGCCTGCAGCGTGCCGGGCATGGGGCCGAGATCCCTCTACCTTCCGGAGCCCTCGGCGTTTCTGAAAGCTGTTGTTCCGCCCAGCGCGCCGGACGCGCTGCCCTCTTCCGCGCGATCGGAGCGCAATGGCCCGGCCAGTGTCGTGGGGCTGTGGCAGGTCACGTACACGTCCGGCAGCACCGTGGTGGACATGGCTTTTGAGGTCTTCCACAGCGATGGAATGGAGATGCTCAACGACATCACGCCTCCGGCGGAAGGCAACGTCTGCCTGGGGGTCTGGACGCAGACGGGCGGGACGAGCTACAAGCTCACCCACCCGTCATGGACCTTTGACGCCAACGGAAACCTGACCGGGACAGCCATGTTCAGCGTAGCCATCACCCTGACCAACGCGGACAAGTTCACCGGCACCTATACCCTGACCGAGTTCGACACGTCAGGCAACCCCGACGGCGTGTACAACGGGACGCTGGCCGCGACTCGCATCTTGCCCAACTATTGAGGCGGCAAGGGGAAGCGCCATGAAGAACCGCTTTTTGAAACTCCATCTGGCCGGCCTGCTGATTGTGGCAGCCGGCCAGATCCCGGCGCAGGATGCCGGTGCACACGCCGCCGAGGTTCAGGCGATCCGGGACAACGAGGCCCGGTGGAACCGCGAGTTCGAAGCCAGGGATCTCGAGAGAATTGCGGCGCACTATGCCGATGACGCCACCTTGATGGCGCCTGGCCTGCCCGCCGCCAGCGGAAAGGAAGCCATCCGCTCGGTATTGCAACATATGGTGGACGACGCCGCTCTGTCGGTCAGATTCCAGACCCAGCGCGTCGAAGTCGCCGGATCCGGCGATATGGCCTGGTCGCAGGGCTCCTATACCCTCACCATGACCGATCCGGGTACAAAGAGGCCCGTCACGTCCAGTGGCAGTGTCGTGACGGTTTACAGGAAGGAGACCGGCGGCTGGATGGCGGTCTCCGATATCGCCTCGCCGGGCCCCGGGCCGGGCGCGCAGGCATCAATACCAAAGGAGACAAACCGATGAGCGTTGAAGACAATGTTCGGCTGATTCAGAAGGCCTACGCGGATTACTCGCGAGGCGATATGGCGGCGCTGTTCGATGCCTTTGCCGACGACATTCTGTGGATCACGCCGGGGAACACCGAGCTGGCCGGGGAGCGCCAGGGGAAAGAGGAAGTGGCCGGGTTTTTCCGCACGCTCGGCGAGCAGTGGGACTTCCTCGCTTTCGAGCCGCGCGAGTACATTGCATCGGGCGACCGTCTGGTGGTGCTGGGGCGCTATGACGTTCGCTCGCGGCAAACCGGCCGCACAGCGGCTTCACACTGGGCTATGGTCTGGACCATCCAGAACGGCAAAGCAACCCGTTTCCAGGAGTACACGGATACGTCCACGCTCGAAGCCTCAGCCGGAACGGCTGCCGCGGCGGCAGCAGCGCAATGACCTGAGGGGGCGGAGGCTAATCGCGTTTGGCCGATGTTCGAATCGGCCGAACGCGGTCTCTGCCGCGGGTCCCTCGTTACCTCTCAGTACCCTTTCAGAAACTCCGCGATGCTCGGCCCCAGCGCCTTCTTCCGGGCGATGCACACGTCGACGATCTCCAGCGCGTTGCGCAGCGTCCTCTCGCCGCCGGTGAAGCCTTTGACCCGCTCGTGGAAGAAGCTGTCCACCTCCTCGCGATGCGTGGCGTCGCAGAAGGCATTCGCGGTGAAGGGCAGGTACGAGCCGAAATCGCTGTCCACTTCGCGCGGCAGTAGCGCCACCAGCGCGTCGAGATTCGCGCGCACGAAGCCGAACGGCAGATCCCGCGTCTCGGCGTGATCGAGGGGGCCGAAAAGAAGCGGGAAAAACGCCTCGCGCGTGTCGAATTCCTTCGCCAGCAGCAGGCGCAGCGAAGCTTCGGCGAGGGTGCGGTCGCGGAACGAGCCGAGGGCGGCCAGAAGGCGTTCGCGAATGGCCGGGTCCTTTTCCGTCAGCGCCTGCTGGTGGATGAGATCCCACAGGCTGCGGTCCCCGAACTGCGCCGCCACGCTCAACACCGCAGGCAGCATGTCCGGCTCGACGCCGCTGCGGTCCTTCAGCCACTGGCGGGCGAGCGATCCGGCGCCGTCGATCAGGGTCCGGTCCAGCCCTTCCGCCGCGGCGAACGGCGTCAGCTTCGAGCGAAGCAGCCGCGCCTCGTCGCCGTCGCCCGCCTTCGAATGCCAGCCCAGCGACTCGGCGGGCCTGGCGAAAACGCCGCGAATGTAGCGGGCGGCATTGGGGCGCAGGCCGTCGGGGACCTCCGGTCCCTTCAGCGTGGAGGCCGTCTCCATGGCCAGTTCCACCACCTCGCTATTGGGGTCGCCGCTGAACTCGGGGACCAGTGCCAGCGCCCGCGCGGGCGGCACGTCGCCGGTCCCGACCAGGGCATTCACGTTGCCCAGCTCGCTCACGCGCTCAGCCACGCTCAACTCGCCGCCGCCGTTTGCCAGCAAACGGTCCAGCAGGCCGCCCTCGTAGCGCACGCGATAGTAACCCGCGGCCTCATCGTTGGCCAGCAGCCACGTGGGGCATCCCCGGGCATCGGTGAGCGCCGCGTCGGCATGCTGCCACGCGAGCAGAATCCGCTGCCTGTACATGCCGCCGCCGTCCCGATAGCGGACGGCCACCGGGATCTGCCACGTCTGCTGGGCCGGGCTGGCCGACCTGATCGGCAACGAACGCTTCTGCGAGAGATGCAGGAGCGGCTTCGCGCCGGAGCAATCCAGATCGGCGGTCACCAGCGGCGCCCCCGCCTGGTTGAGAAACGTGTCGAATGCAGGCGTCAGGTTGACGCCCGATCCCTCGCTGACGGCCGCGAGGAACTCCTCCGTGGTGGCGTTCCGCCACTCGTACCGCTTCAGGTAGTTCCGGACGCCGCGCCGGAACGGCTCGGTGCCCGCGAAATACTCGAACATGCGCAGCACCGCCGCGCCTTTTTCGTAGGTGATGGTGTCAAAGGCATTGGCGATGTCGCTCTCCGATTCGATCGGCTGCACGATGCGCCGCGCCGAGACCAGGCTGTCCATGCCCATGGACTTCAGCCGCGACTCGGCCGCGATCACGTTGGCGCGCCACTCCGGCTTCCACTCGCCGACAACCTTCTCCTCCATCCACGTGGCGAACGCTTCGTTGAGCCAGACGTCGTCCCACCAGCGCATGGTCACCAGATCGCCAAACCACTGGTGGGCCATTTCGTGGGCCGCTACCAGGGCGCATTCGCGCTGCCGGCCGAGGCTGTCGGTCCCCGGCTGCGCCAGCAGCAGATCCTGCCCGTAGGTGATCAGCCCGGCGTTCTCCATGGCGAAGTTGGAGATGGGCATGACCAGCGCGTCCAGCTTCTCGTAGGGATATGGCCGGCCGAAGTACTTCTCCTCGATCGCCAGCAATTGCGGAATGGCTTCGGCGGCGAATTTCGCGCCCGCGGTGTGACCGCGCGGCACGATCACGCGCAACGGCGTTTTGCCCACTCGCCCGGCGTCCACCGTCTCGAAACGGCCGGCGGCGAAGGCCACCAGGTAGCTCGGCAGCGGCTGCGATTCGCGGAAATGCACCGCCTTCATGCCGCCGCTCTCGGGCGACTCCGCTTCCTGGGGCGTATTGGCGAAGGCACTGGCGGCCGCAGGCACATGCAGGGTGATTCGCCACGGAACCTTGAACGAGGGCTGGTCGAAACACGGGAACGCGCGGCGCGCATCGCCGGTCTCGAACTGGCTGTAGACGTACCATTCGCCGTCCTCCTCGAGCGCGAACACGCCTGCGCTGCTTTTCTTATTCACGATGCCGTCGTACTCGAAGCGCAGCGTGCCGGCTCCGGAGACGGGATGGTCGAACTGCAACGCGATGAAACCGTGCTGCTCGGGCGCCAGCGCCGGGACGATGTCCCTGCCGCCCGCGCGAAACAGGGCGGACGAGATCTTCAGGTTGGTGGAGTTCAGCCAGATGATGGGCGTGGCCCCGGCGATCCGCACGTCGATCTCGGCCACACCGTGGAATGAGTCGGCGCCGGGAACCAGGGTCAGGTCGATGCGATATCGCTGGGGGACGACGCCGGTCCCCAACAGCAGCTTCGGCGCCTCCGGAGCCGCTGCGCGAGCCGACAACGCGAGGGCCAGCGCGGTAAAGGCAAAAGCGATCCTCATGCGCGCCCGCCGTTCTTGCCTGCGTACAACATGCGTACGAAATCGGCGCCTTTCAGGAAGCCTTTGCCCCACTTTTCGTCCCAGGCCTTCGTCGGTTCGGCGGCCTGCGCCTGCTCCAGTGTCTTGCCGGCGTGGAGGAGTCCGGTTACCTGCTCGTTCACGCTGGCGAGCATGGCGCGGAAAGCACGCACATCGTCGCGGACAGCCATGGGTCCGTGGCCGGGGATGATCTGAGTCTTCCCATCCACGGCGTCAATGATCTGGTCGGCGGCGGCCACCATGCCTTCAATCGACCCGCCGGCGGAGTAGTCAATGAACGGGTACATGCCGTTAAACAGTAGATCGCCGGCATGGTATATATTATTGTTCTGAAAGTGAATTGTCGAATCGCCATCGGTGTGCGCGGGCGGCACATGCCGGTACAGAACCCTCTCACTGCCGTGCCTGAGTTCGCCGCCGCTGGAGAACGTCTCCGCGGGACGGCCCTCCGGCGCCATGGCCGGAAACTCGCGGTTCAGGAAGACGTTCTTCTGTGGAGTACTCAGGCGCTTGAGGACGTTCTCGTGCGCGATAATGCGCACGCCTTCGCGGCCCAGCCGTTCGTTGCCGCCCACGTGGTCGAAGTGGAAATGCGTGTTGATGAGGACCCGAATGTTGGGCGGGCCCACCGAACGCGCCCGGTTGTCCACCGCCTCGGCGGTCTGCGGGAAACCGCTGTCGATCAGCAGCAGTCCGTCTTCCGCCTGCAGGATGGCGATGTTGCCCCCGGCGCCGGTGAGCAGGGTCAGCTTGTCGCCGAGGGGGTGTAACTCCAGCGCGGGCGGTGTCTGCGCGGCCGCGCTACGCGCGAACCACAGTGTTGGCGCAATGGACGATGCGATCTGGAACAGTTCACGGCGGGTAAACCGGATCATGCGGCTATTGTATCGGAGGAAGGAAGGACAGAGGCGGCCAGCGAACTAAATGAAAACGGCTGAGAGCGGCGAGTGACGGAGACCGCGAGGGCCTATCCCACAAGGCACGGCGACGTCAGCGGATCTCAGGAACGATGCCAGAGGGAGTCCCACCAGTTTCGGAAATGCAGGTGGCGGCCGGGGCATTCCAGCCACGGCGCGAACCCGATGGCCCCCGTGTCATCCCGTACGAACAGCGCCACCGGATCGGCGCCGGGGTAAAGCACCTGCACCAGCACGCCATTGCCGCACGTCTGCACGATGCCCAGCTTCGCCACCTGTGCGGCGGGATGGCTTTGCGGACCCCAGTCGTCGTAAAACTTGGGGTAGGCATATTCGCGGCACGGCGTTTCTTCCGTGCAGCCCCACATGCGATAGGCGTCCTGATACTCCCCGTTGCGCAAGTGGCCGAGGAAGGTGTCGACGATGCTCTCCTGGTGGTAGTTCCTGAACGTGAAGTAGACAATCACCGCCGCCAGCAGGACGGCCACCCCGATAACGATGCCGATCTTCCAGCGGTGCAGGACCTGCGCGCGATGCGCTTCCCCGGTGCCGTACGCTTCCAGATAACTGCCCATACCGTCTACTTCACAGGATACGCCCGATCGTACGCCGCCACCGCCGCGTCGGAAATATCCATGCTGGCCTTGAAGAACACCGTGTTCGCGGAGTCAATCACCACATCGAGGCCGCGCTCGTCGGCGATCTTCTGGATCACCTGCTGCATGCGCTGTCCGGCGTGACTGATGATGTCGTTGCGCTCTCGGTCCACGTCCTCGCGAAGGTCCTGATCCTTGCGCTGCAGTTGCCGTTCCTTGAACTGGCCCTGCGAGCGTGCCTGCTGTTCGGCTTGCGGACTCAGCTTCCCGCTCCCGATCTGCTGCTGCAGATTCTGCAAGTCCGTCTGCAGCTTCTCGAGTTCCTCCTGCCGCGGCCGGTACTTTGCGGTGACGTCCACGATGGCCTTCTTGATCTCGGCCGTTTCCGAGATGGCCCGCTGCAGGTTCACGATTCCGACCTTCGTCTGGGCGGCGCCAATCCCGGCCGCCGCGAGGGCGATTGCAAGCATGGTTGCGATACGTTTCATTTTTCGATGACTCCAAGAATCTCGTCTTCGCGCAGGATCAGGTACTCTTCGGCGTCGATCTTCGTTTCCGACCCGGAGTACTTGCCGAACAGAATGCGGTCGCCAGCCTTCACATCCGGCGCCGCGCGCTCGCCGTTGTCCAGCAGCTTTCCACTGCCCACGGCGACCACCTCGGCCTGCTGCGGTTTCTCCTTCGCCGAATCGGGGATGATGATGCCCCCGCGAACCGTCTCTCCCTCGTCGATACGTTTGACCAGGATGCGATCATGAAGCGGACGAAGATTCATTGCCGTGCCTCTCTTCTTATGGAAATAAGTACCGGGGTTGCGGGCGTCCGCATGGGGAGACCCACCGAATGCAACTATATCACAGCGCTGGATGGAGGGCCGTGCTGCACGCGCGCAATCCCTCCTGGCCGGAGATCGCTCAGTGCATCGCGGCCGGGTCCCGTTAAGGTCGCGCCGGGTTGGTGCGCCGCAGGGGAGCCTTGACGGGTGGACTGATGCAGAATGCTGGCTGGGTGCGAGAATGGCAGGCCAGACTGCTCGGACCATGGGATCCGGCGATCCGCAGGAGCCGGAACCTCCTACTTTGCCGCGACATACACGCTCCCCCCAACGGATTGGCTATCCTAATCGTATGTGCGGGATTGTTGGTTATATTGGCAGCCGCAAGGCGGTGCCTATCATTCTCGACGGGCTGCGGCGCCTCGAGTATCGCGGTTACGATTCCGCCGGGCTGGCGGTGATGAATGGCGACAACCATCTGTCCATCCGCCGCGCCTCGGGCAAGCTGCGGAATCTCGAAGAAGCCATTCGCATTAACCCGGTGGACGGGTCCTACGGCATCGGCCACACGCGCTGGGCCACGCACGGACGGCCCACCGAAGAGAACGCCCACCCGCATCGCGATTGCACCGGCGACATCGTGGTGGTGCACAACGGCATCGTCGAGAACTACCTGCCGCTGAAGGAGCAACTGCTGCTGGAAGGCCACCGCTTCGTCACCGAGACGGACACCGAGGTAATCGCCCACCTCATCGAGAAGCATTACGAGGGGAATCTGGAAGAGGCGGTGCGCCGGGCGGTGCGGCAGCTCAGCGGCGTGTTCGCGCTGGCCGTCATCGCCAGCTCCGACCCCAACAAGATCATCGCCGCGCGCTCCGGTCCGCCCGTGGTGGTGGGCCTGGGCGAAGGCGAGTACTTCGTGGCGTCGGACGTTCCCGCCATCCTCAGCCACACCCGCGACATGTTCTTTCTCGACGACGGCGACATGGCCGTGCTGACCCCCGAAGGAGTCCACCTTACCGACTTTCAGGGCCGCCCCATCAAGCGCAAGGTCTCGCACATTCTGTGGGACCCCATCATGGCCGAAAAGGGCGGCTACAAGCACTTCATGCTCAAGGAAATCTTCGAGCAGCCGCGGGCGGTGCGCGACACCATGCTGGGGCGCGTGGGACAGGAATCGGGCCGCATCTTCCTCGACGAGATGGACATCAGCCCGAAGGAGTTCGGCGAGTTCGAAACGGTGAAGATCATTGCCTGCGGCACCAGTTGGCACGCCGCGCTGGCCGGCAAGTTCATGATCGAGAAGCTGGCGCGCATTCCCGTGGAGGTGGATTACGGCAGCGAGTTCCGCTATCGCGACCCCATCGTTTCGAAGAAGGTCCTGAGCGTGGTGATCTCGCAATCCGGCGAAACCGCCGACACGCTGGCGGCGCAGCGGGAGGCCAAGCAGAAGGGCTCCAAGACGCTGGCCATTTGCAACGTCACCGGCTCCATGATCACTCGCGAAGCCGCCGGCACGCTGCTCACCCACGCCGGCCCCGAGATTGGCGTGGCTTCCACCAAGGCGTTCACCTGCCAGCTCACCGCGCTGTTCATTCTGGCCATGTATCTGGGTCAGGTGCGCGGGCAATTGTCGCCGGAGGAATCGCGCAAGCTGGTGCAGGAACTGGTGCGCCTGCCCGGCAAGATGGAGGCGGTGCTCAGCAACGAGGCCATATACCAGGAGCTGGAGCGCGCCCTGTTCCGCTCCACCGATTTCCTGTATCTGGGACGCGGCATCCACTTCCCCATCGCGCTGGAGGGCGCGCTGAAGCTGAAGGAGATTTCCTACATTCACGCCGAAGGCTATCCGGCAGGCGAGATGAAACACGGCCCCAACGCGCTGATCGACGAGAAGCTGCCCGTGGTGGTGCTGGCCACCCGCGACCCGGACAGCGAGGAGAGCCGGACCCGCTACGAAAAGACCCTGTCGAACATCCAGGAGGTGAAAGCGCGATCGGGCATCGTGGTGGCGGTGGTGTGCGAGGGCGATGCCGCGGAAGCGGCCGGAATGGTGGACCATCTGGTGTCCATCCCCCCCACCAGCGAGCTGTTGCTGCCCATCATGGAGATCATCCCGCTGCAGCTCATCGCCTATCACATCGCGGTGCGCCGCGGCTGCGACGTCGATCAGCCACGCAACCTCGCCAAGAGCGTGACGGTAGAGTAACGCTTGCGCCAGGCCACTCATCAGATGACCGTTCCCACGCGCGGCAAGGGGCTGTACGACCTGACCCGCGAAGTGGCCTCCTGGGTGGCCAGCCAGAAAACGCGCACGGGTCTGCTGACCGTCTTCTGCCGCCACACTTCGGCATCCCTGCTGATTCAGGAAAACGCCGATCCGGACGTGGTGGCGGATCTGGGCGACTTCTTCGAGCGGCTGGTGCCCGAAGACGCTCCCCAGTACCGCCACACCGTGGAGGGCCCCGACGACATGACCTCGCACATTCGCACGGCCCTGACCAACGCGCAGCTCAGCATTCCCATTCACGAGGGTCAACTGGCGCTGGGCACGTGGCAGGGCATCTTCCTGTTCGAGCATCGCCGCGTGCCGCACCGCCGCAGCATCGTGCTGCACCTGCTGGCGGAGTAGGGCGTTTTCTTTCGGGATCTCTTCTGTTTTTTCTATTTCAGGGCGATATGAGACTCTAGAGGCATACTGCGGTCAAATCGATGAGGCACCGGGTGCGCATCTGGCGAAAGTCCTCCGTGGGGCTCGTTGTGGCGCTGGCCCTGGCCGGCGGCGCGTGCCGCGTCTTCCCGTGGCCGCGCGGACGCCGGGAACTCGCCACCCTGGCGCAGGTCCGTCAGCTCAGTCCGGAAGAAGCCCGCCTCGGCCTCCCGGTGCACGTTCGCGGCGTGGTAACGGTCTGGGACCCGGAACGGAGGTTTTTCTTTCTCCAGGACGACACCGGCGGAATGCTGGTGGAAACTTCGGCCACCAGATTCGAGGCATACCAGGGTCAGGTTCTCGACGTGCACGCCAGCACCGGAGAAGGCGGCATCCTTCCCACCGTCATCGGTCCCTCGGTCCGGGAAATCGCCCCACCGCGCACGCCCGTGGCTGCCCGGGTATCCGTCTCCAGCCTGGACGCAGGGAAAGAAGACTATACATATGTCCAGGTCTGTGGCACGGTGCGTTCGTTTTCGGTGTCGCCGGCTGGACGGCCGGTGATCGATCTGGCGGGCGACGGCCGCCGCCTCACGGTGCTGGTGGCGATGCCGAGAGGCGCCGACACGACGGCTCTCGTCGATGCCGGCGTCTGTATCCGCGGCGTTGCGCTGACCACAACCTCAGCCTCGAAGAGGCCCGTGCGCGTGCAGTTTTACGCCCAGAATCTGAACGAAATGTCGGTGGTGCGGGCGGCGCCGCCGAACTCGTGGGCGGTCCCCAGCCAGCCGCTGAATGCTCTCCGGCAGGCCGCGGCTTTTAGCGACGTTCGCCGCGTGAAGGTGGCCGGCACGGTGCTTGCATCTCATCCCGGTTCCGAGATTCTTCTCACTGACGCAACCTCGACTCTGCGCGTCCGCACGGCGCAATCCAGTCCGCTTTCGCCCGGCGAAAGAGTGGAGGCGCTCGGGTTCCCCGCTTTCGATGGCGAGTCCACGGTTCTCGAAGATGCGGTCTACCGCCGGGCCGCCGCGGATGCAACTCCGCAGAAGCCGCGCCCCCTGACCACCATTGCCAGCGTCCTGGCGCTCAGCCCGGATGAGGCGCAGGCCGGTCTTCCGGTGCATCTACGCGGCGTAGTGGCGTTCTTCGATCCCGACTGGGTGTTGTTGTTTGTCCAGGACCGCACGGGCGGCATTTATGTCGACATGGCCTACCACCCCTTTGCTTTTCACCTGGAGCCCGGCCAGATGGTGGACGTGGATGGCGTCACCGGCCCAAGCGTGGTCGCGCGAGAGGTTTACGCGGCCACGGTGCACGGGGTCGGCGGGACTGCCCGCCTGCCCATGAGTCCGGCGGTGCCTCTGGAAGACCTGTTCGAGGGCGCCCACGATGCTCAGTGGGTGGCGGGCGAGGGTGTCGTCCAATCGGTAGTGCGGGTCCGCAATCAGGTCTTTCTGTCCCTGCTCACGGGGTCGCATCCCATTCAGTTGCACGTTGCTCAGGATCCAGGCAACAAGCTCACCGCCGCTCTGGCTGGAGCGAAGATCCGCTTTTGTGGTACGGGTTCCGTCCAGGGCGACCAGATGCGCCGGATGCAGGGAGTCAAGGTATTCGTCCCTCGCGTGGAGGACATCGCCCTCATTCAGCCGCCTCCCGCGGACCCCTTCGCGCGTCCGGTGCAAGCCATTCGGGATCTTCCGGAGTTCGGGTCGCAACGCGAGCTGTCCGGACAGGTGAGACTCGAGGGTGTCCTGACCCTGCGGCAACCCAACGGGGAGTTGTTTGTTCAGGACAACTCCGGCGCAATTCGCGTCACCACATCCCGGAGTGATGGGCTGCGGGCCGGCGATCGCCTCGACATAGTGGGGTTTTCCGAACCGGGCGGCCACGCGGCGACGGTTCATGACGCCATCTTCCGCAAGCTCGAATCCGGCCCGCCGCCCGTTCCGGCGGTGGTCACCGTGGAGGAGTTGCTGAGTGGGCGACGCGACGCGGAGCTGGTCCGGACGGAGGCGTGGCTGCTGCAGTGGATTGCGCTGCCGGCCGAGGACATGCTGGTGCTGCAGGCGGGCCGCGCCGTCTTCAGCGCTCACCTGCCCCAGACCGGGAAGGACCGCCCGTCCGCGCTTCGTGCGGGCAGTCTGTTGCAGGTGACCGGCATTTGTTCGATGTCCGTCGAGGACCCGGCATCGCTGTCCTTTCCGCGTTCGTTCTCGCTGCTGCTCCGCTCTCCCGCCGATATCGAGGTTCTTAAAGCCGCGCCCTGGTGGACGCTGTGGCACACCCTTTCCGTGGTCGGAACGCTGCTTGCGCTCACTCTGGGAGCGGGAGTCTGGGTGGCCATGTTGCGGCGCCAGGTCCACGAGCAGACCCGCATTATTCGCGGAAAACTCCGCAATGAAGCCGCCCTGAAGGAAGCGGCGCAGGCGGCGAGCCGTGCCAAGAGCGACTTCATGGCCAACATGAGCCACGAAATCCGCACGCCCATGAATGGCGTCATTGGCATGGCCGAACTGGCCCTCGCCACCGCCCTGACGGACGAGCAGCGCGATTACGTCAGCACGGCGAAGATTTCCGCCGAGCGTCTGTTGACCGTGGTCAACGACGTCCTCGATTTTTCCAGGATCGAAGCGGGCCGGTTCGAGCTCGATCGCGAACCGTTCCGGTTGCGGGAGAGCCTCGACGAGGTGCTGAGAGCGGTGGAGGCGGAAGTCCGGCGAAAGGGGTTGACGCTCACCTCCGACGTGCATCCCGATATTCCCGACGTGTTGTTGGGCGATGTCTCGTGTCTGCGCCAGATTGTCCTGAATCTGGTGGGCAATTCCGTCAAGTTCACCGGCCGTGGCCGCATCGGCGTGGAGGTGGAGCGGGAAGAGCCGTTGGGAGGAAGCGGACGGCAATCCGGCTGCACGCTCCGTTTCACCGTGCGCGACACCGGGATCGGGATCGAAAAGGCCAAGCAGGGCCTCATCTTCGAAGCGTTCGCGCAGGCCGACGGCTCAACCCGGCGGAGGTTCGGAGGAACCGGTCTGGGCCTCACCATCACCGCGCGGCTGGTGTCCCTGATGGGAGGCGCCATTTCGGTGGAAAGCGAACCCGGTAAAGGCAGTGCGTTCCACGTCACGCTGCGTTTCGACGTGGCCGGGGAAACGGAAAGCGCGGGCGCGCCCGGCCCGGAGAATGCTCGCGAGCCGGCCGCGGCCCCGGCAACGCCGCCGCTGCGAATCCTTCTGGCCGAGGACAACCTGGTAAATCAGAAGGTAGCGGCGCACATGATGGAGAAACGAGGGTTTGCCGTGACCGTGGTGGCCAATGGCAGGGAAGCCGTCGCCGCCAGCGAGCGCCAGCGCTTCGACCTGATTCTGATGGATGTGCAGATGCCGGAGTTGGACGGACTGGAGGCCACCCGGAGAATTCGCGAGCGGGAGCGAGCCACCGGAGAACATGTCCCCATCCTCGCGCTGACCGCGCACGCCATGCAGAGCGACCGCGAGCGCTGCCTCAAAGCGGGCATGGACGGCTACCTCTCCAAACCCTTCCTGGCCGAGGACCTGGCGCGGGCCGTCGAATCGGCCTGGGTGGGCGCCGCGGGTCCGAAGTGACGCACGCACGGCAGCTTGCCGCTGGCAACCACCGTACCTTCGTCCTGCCCGATGACGGGCCGCGGGGCCGACAATTGCTGAGCCTCTTTCCAACGGGGTGGCGCGGGTGGCATGGACTTTCGTCTGTGTGGGTGAGGCGCTCGCCCCACCCACACCGGGCGGGCACAGAAGGGGAGAAGGCCGCCCTGCGGACCGCTTACAGGTCGGTGAGAGCGGCGATCAGGGCGCCCTTGGCCGAGCCGTGCAGCGGTTCGGAGGCGAGCCGCACCTCGGAAACCGGCACGGGAAGATTTTCTTCCTTCAGGATCTTCTCGAACCGCTCGCGGAAGCCGGAAGGCAGCGTGGTGCCGCCGCTCAGCACCAGCGGGATGGGACGGCCCAGCCTGGGCAGCGTCTTGCAGCCGGCGAAGGCTTCGCGCATGGCCTGCACCAGGGTGCGGATCATCTCGTCGTAATACACGCCCAGCACCTGATGCAGTTTGTCGTTGAAGAAGCCGTTGAGGTGGAACGACTCTTCCTTCACCAGACGAATGCGATTGGCCCGCTCGCCGGTGACCGAAGCGGCGCTCAGGTCGATGTAGTCGCCGGCGCGCGGAATGCTGAAGGAAAGCACCGGCACCGACAGGTAGGCCATACACACGTTGCACAGACCTCCGCCGCAACTGATCCCGATGCCCGTGTAGTTGGAGTTTTCCAGCTCCGAGTAGATCACCGCCAATCCCTCATTGACGCTGCGGACTTCGTAGCCGAGCTCGGTGAGAATCTGCCGGATGGTGGCTTCGTGATAGGTGAGGCTGTCCTGGGCGCCGACGGGGGGCGCCGGAACGGTGAAGCACAGCTTCCGCGGACCGCCCTCCTCGCCCACCATGTTGCCGATGATCTGGCGAATCATGTTGAGGCTCTCGGGTTCCGACGGGCTGAGCAGACCGGCGGTCATGGTGCGCCGGATGTCCACGTTGAGCAGGTCCGCGAACTTCTCGGACTCGTTGCCGTGGACGATGAGCTCGCCGTCCTGCACGGTGTGCGGAACGCTCTCCCGCCTCAGGACGTTCTCGGTCATCTTCGAATAGGGAATGGTCACGAACGCGTTCAGTTCCGTGCGGAACTTATACGCGCCGCCGTCTTCGCGCGCCACGCAGATGCGGCTGGTACCCACGTCCAGTCCAAGCGCGCCGCTCGCTGTTTTTTCACTCTTCATTGTTCTCTCCCTTCTGTGTTGCCGCCCTTGTTGCTGCCAGGATCTTTTCATAGCGTTGCCGGAGAATCCGCTTGTAGGCGGGAACCGGCATGCCCAGTACCGACGCCTGCAGTGTTACTTGCTCATCGGAAGTGCGCAGTCCCTGCCAGAGCCGCCGCCCGGTGGACTGCACGAAAACGCCGTCGTAGTCGAAGCCGAAGGCGAATACGCTGGCCAGCGGCTCCTCGTAGTTATCGCCGAGGCCAATCTCGGAAAACGGGAAGTTGCCGGCCCAGTCCGTGTGGTAACCGATGCGCATGTTGCTGGGGTTCACCGAAACCTGCGCGTGCGTGACGCAGTTGCCCGCCGGGATGGCGTATTTGTAGCGGAGCATGTCGGTGAGGATGCGCGCCGAATGAATCTGCGCCGGGCTGATCTCGGGATTGTCCTCGCCCCGGCGGGTCTGGGTTTCGAACGATACCCCCAGGAAGCTCGCGTTCAGGTTCACGTAGGCGTACCTTTCGTCGGCCCAGATGGACAGCCCGGCGTGATTGGCGACGTCGCCTTCGGAAACGATCCGAAACACCCGGCCGAACCGGTCGATCATGTAGTGATAGGAACGGTTCCGGCGAAGCAGATCGAGAACCGAGGTCTCGATCCGCCGTATCTGCCCGTTCTGCTCGGGCTCGAACGGGGCCATGTGACTCTCGGTGGTGTGGTAGACGATGCCGGCCGGACCGGAGCGCATTTCCGAGCTGGCCAGTTGCGGATCGCGGCGCCGGTACACGGGATAAGGAACGCGCTCGTTGCCGGCGGTCTGGTATCCCTTCTCGACGCGCAGTCCGTTGCTGTAGGTTTCGTAGTCGCGAGTGACCTCCACCTGCCACACTTTCTGCGCTTCCTCGCCGGCGGGCTGCGGGGCGGGAGGAGGCATCAGGAACTGCCCACGGTACTCGGCCACCGAGATGGATGAGGTTGGGGAAGCCATGAACGCAACTATCGTGAGCAGCGCGGCCACCGCCATGCCGGCGCGAATCGTTTTGCGGCGGGACCGGCGCACCGGGGCGGCCGGGGGCACCACTGCACCGACGTCGACCGTGTTCCGCAGGAATCGCAACCTCTCCAGAGGATCCCTGATGGTTTCGGCACGCCACTCGATCACGGACATGCGGAGCTCTTCCACGCGCGGGGTGCGCCATCCACGCCACCACGCGCTTTGGCCCCGCCGCCGTTCCCCGCCTCGGTTCCTTGTCCCCGCCTCCGCCAGCATCATACGAATTGGTCTCGCACCGCTGTGTTCCGATCTCGTGGGTTCTATCGGCAGTAGCGCGTAAATACCTTAGGGCCGGTACAAGGTACCAGGGAAGGTTCTGGGTACAACCCCTTAGAGGGCCTAAGGGAAACCGGTAACTTCCTGCAAACACGTGGGGCAGGTCCCGGCCTGCGCCGGCCTCTCAGCACCGCTCCGAATCCACAATTCAGCTCACCGAGGCGGCCATCAGCGCTCCCCGCGCCGTGGAGTTGAGCGGCTCGGCCGATACCCGCACCTCGGACAGCCGTACGGGCAACTCGCAGGTGCTCAGGACCTTCTTGAAGAACTCAAAGAAGCCTCTGGGTATCACCGTGCCGCCGCTCAACACCAGCGGAATCGGACTCTCCAGCCGGGGGAGGCGCCGGGCGGCGGAGAGGTTCTCGCAAAGTGCATCCAGCAGGGTGTGGACAACCTCCTCGTAGTAAACATTGAGTGCGTTCTGCACCAGGTCGCCGCTGAAACCGTTCAGGCTGAACGAGTGCTCCTTGCGGACGCGGATGCGATGGGACACTTCTCCGGTGGCCGTGGCCGCGTGCGTGTCGATGAAGTCGCCGGCCTTGGGAATGCTGAAACTGATGACCGGCACCGACAACACCGCCAGACAGACATTGCACATTCCGCTGCCGCAGGAGATCCCTATGCCCGTGTAGTTGGAGGACTCCAGCTCGGCGAAGACCACTGCAAGCCCTTCGTTGATGGCGGTGGCCTGATAACCGAGGTCGCCCAGGATTTCCCGGCAGGACCGTTCGTGATAAGCGAGGTTCCCGACATGCACCGGGTCCGGCGCCGGAACGCTGAAGAAGACCTTCTCGATTTCGCCGGCGGCCGGTTTCCCCAGCAGCCGGGTAATAATCCGGCGGATCACCGCTAGGCTGTGCGGCTCGTGCGGGTTCAGCATGCCGTCGAGCATGGGGCGGCGCGTCTCCACGTGAAAAACTTCGGCGAACTTTTCCGCGTCGTTGCCGGCCACCACAATGTCGTCGCCGTGCACCTCGTGAAAGACGTTCTGCCCGGTGAGGAGCTGCTCCGTCAGTTTCGACCAGGGGAGGGTAATGAAGGCGTTGAGCTGCGCCTCGCACTGACTCTCTTTCTCCGCGCTTCTGGCCACCACGATCCGGCTGGTGCCTATGTCCAGCCCTATCGACCGCTGACCACCGACCTGTTCAGTTTTTGGCATGACTTCATCTCCCGGGCTGGACATTGCATCGCCAGGCGGCGGCCAACGACAGTCCTCCATCCGCGGGCCCCGGTTGTCCGGAGGCGGGAGCCCGCCATCCGGGCACCGGGCCCGACAGCGAAAAGAGCTATTCGAACGGGTGGAGTTCCTCGCGGCGCACCTTGTCGGAATACAGCGACAGCCGAACGATCTCGTCGTGCCCGAGGGGAGGTTGTTTCCGTCCCGACCGCAGGCACAGGATCATCAACGCGCCGGCTGCGATGCAAATGCCAGCGATCATTACCTTGCCCCGGCGGCGGCTTGCTCGACCCCGCAACGCGCCAGCACCGCGGTGTAACTGGTGCTGCTGCTGCCGGCCTCGGCGCCCTTGGGAACGCAAATGGCCGCGGCCGCCGAGATGTGCTGCAATTCCTGCTGCTTGCGCTTCTGCCAGGCGCGGAAGCGATCCTGCGCCGCCGCCACTTCGTCGACATTCGCCTGGATGCGGGCCATATACTGCGAGGTCAGCCGTTCCACCTCCGCCTGGAGCAGGTTGTTTTCCCGGTCCGTGGCGCCCTCGAAGTCTTTCAGGCGCAGTTCTTCGGCCTGCTCGTAATCGTTCAGCGCGCGCTGGCGCAGCATGGCGTCCTGCAGCAGATCCTCTACCTGGATGCCCGCCGCTTCGATGGCCATCATCACCGAACAACGCTTGCTCTCGTGCGACATGCCCGCCAGATGCGCACTGTTGAGCATTTCCGAGACTTTCAGGATGCCGTAAATCATCCGCGGCGGCTGCGCTGGCGCGGACTTGTAGACCTCCTCAAAGGTGCGCAGAGGGCCGATGGATTTGGCGCGGCTGGCGTTGAGGGTTGGGGTTGGCGGCGCATGGAAGGGCTCAACCTGCACGGGCCGCGGCGCCGCAGTGCCGGGTTGTGCCGCCGCGTCACCGGAAGGCTGGACATTCTGCGGCGGCGTGTCGGCCCCGGTTGAGAGGTGAAGGATTCGTTTGAACATAAATAGCTCCGTTGAAACACTCTTTCGCTGTCGTAAGCGCAACCCGTGGCGGCATCGCCTCTGACGAACCAAGCGGCCTGTGCATCGCCCGGATTTCGCTGAAGTAGTAGAGCGGCGGGGGTATTTTCTCGATAAATAATCGGTGAAATACCCCGGGCGGTCGGCCGGGCCTAATCCGGACGGAAAAAGGGGAGTAGAAGGAGTAGACAGACTACGCCGACTTGCCGATCATTTCCCCCTCGTCAGCTACCAGAGCCCTCGGGAACAACGTCTCACAGCGTACGTGCTCACCGGCGCGAACCCCTGAGAGCCTCGACTGGCAGGCTCGGGTCAACAAAGATGGACGTGCCACTCAAAGCAGAGAAGGCGGGAATCCGGCTGTAGCCGTCTTTCGCGCGGAAAGACCCGCTGGAAAGCGCGTCTGCAGGCAGGATTACCTGCCCCACTTCGGACCGCGCTGCTTCGCCACTACCGGGCGTGCAACTCCTTCAGTTGTATGACCTGATCGTTTCGTGTCTGCACCATCAGCAGACGGACGAAGCCTTGCCCACCCCGAGTCTGCCCGTATCTTCCGAAGATCGCGTGGATGCCGTCCGGCCAGGGGGCCCTGCGGCGCAACTCCTCCGGGATCTGCCGGGATTCGCGCGGCTCCCGTGGCGGGGAGTAAGACATGATGCGCGCATCTCTCAGGGAACGGGCTTCGGCCAGAGACTGCAGGGCGCTTTCCAGAGAACGCGTCCGCCGGCGCGACGCCCTCTTATGAACGGGTGAATGCTGAGCGCCGATCTGCAGACCGCGAGTGAAAAGCTGTCTCCTTCGTTGCGCCCGTTCCGTATCCAAAACGTCCAACGCTTTAGGGACAAGCGCAGGGCCCGGGCCAGGTGGCGCCGGGGCCGGAGCCAACGACCCATTGAAGGTCACCGGCTGGATCGATGGATCTCCCAGCAGAATGAACTGCGCCAACGCCTTGGCGTTATGCGGTTCCACGGCGGAGCCGCTTGCCTGGAGGAAGGTCTGGCGGGCCAGAAGGAGCGCATGCCCCAGACTGCGGCCGGACAAGACGTTGTTCAGGAATGTCCAGCATAAAATGTCCGCGCAGGCGGTCGAAGTCTCCCCTCCATAGGAGACGGTTGTACTCCCCAGGTATCCATACGCGCCGGAAGCCAGATAAGTGTTGCCCATAGGAGGCTGGCCGATCCCGGGATCGTAAAGATCGGCGCCATAGCAGCACTCCATAGCCGCCACGGTGCCATCCTTAAGCTTGCCCGCGACGAATGCCGCATCATGGGAAACCGGCTCCAGGTCGCCAAGTTGTCCGAAAAACTGAGAGCGACTGGGATTCCCGTGGCAGTTGAAGAAATGGATAAGGCTCGATAATTGTTCGCCGGTCCATTGCGGACCCTGATTCGGCGAAATCTGCAAAGCGTCGCTATCCTTGAAAAGCTGCGTCACACTGTCCTGGGTGGATACGAACCAGCTTTGTGTGGACACGCCGAGATACGGCTTGTAATCGGCGGCGCTCCTGGTTTGGGCTCCCGCGGCGGTAGTCAATAGGCCGGCCAGATAGCTCTGATCGCTCCCGCCGGTGATATCGGGTAATCGTGCAACCACCCGTGTGATGGAGTTGAAGCCGCCGGCCGTCGTGGAGTATGGCTCCTCGCAGGCATAGGGCAGATCGCTGGCGATTTTCGCATCCGGATCCAGTCCGTTCCCTGAGGGGTCAAACAGGGGGTTATCCAAATCCTGATGTGGAATGACGTCAAGCGACCCAAGCAGAAGAATGTAGTCCGGATTGTGGGTCCGGTAGAGTGAATCGACGGCGTCCTTGATCTGCTTCTGGTCCTGTGAACTGGCGACAGGCGCCACTCCCATCCGTTGCATCGCAGCCGTGTCGTCGAGCGGGACGTACAGGCTGGTAATGCCCCTGGCCGCATCCGCCGCGGCAAGCGCTTCTATCGCGTTGGCGATGGGCGTCAGGTCGGCGCCGTACTTTGCGGTAAGTGCGGTGGTGCTGCTGAGAATCAGTTTTGTCGAAGCCATGGCTATGCTTAGTACTCGCCGGACACATCCTGCAGGTTGTCTCCCGCGTTCAGTTGCTTTGCGTTCTTTGGCTTATCGATGTGCGTGTAAGGGCTAAGCACGTGGTAGGTGTTGGATGTCAAAACGTGCCCGTGCTTCACGTCGATCAGGCCGTAGGCGATCACGGCTCCGCCGCTATAGCTGATGATGTTTCCCCAGAACAGGTTTGTGAGAAGGTTCTTCGTGACGCGTTGCGTCCCTCCCGCGGAGCTGCCTTCCAGGAAGAGAATCGCCGTGTTGTCCTGGTCCAGCGTGTAGAGAAGTTGCAACGCCGGAGCGAGTTGGGCAAATGCGGGAACGGTTGCGCCGCCCACCGGTTGGGTGTATGCGCTCAAAAAGCTGTTGAGGAGCCCCGAAGCGCTTGCCAGCATCAGATAGTCCGAACCGAGATAGGTCTTCGGGGAAAGCGATGGTGAGGGATTCTGTCCCGGGCCTTGGCCCTGGCCCTGGCCCTGGCCCTGCCCCTGCCCCTGCCCCTGGTTCGGCGCAACTGCGCCTCCCGCGCCACCGCCGCCTCCAGCCTTGGGCGCGAGCGCTGGCACTGCGCCAGGTCCGGCCGGGGGAGCGGGTGGAACAGGCGCCGGAGCGGGTGGCGCCGGGTTCGGCGCCGGCACTGCCGATGGCTGCTGCGCGTTCGCCTGCTGTACTGTCCAGGCATCTTCGTAGGTCTGTATGAGTTTCGCCGCCTTGCGTTGCGTGTTGAAGAGAAGCGCCAAAAGCCCCCCAAGGCTTGCATCGTTATCAGAGTTCCAGATTTGCGTGTCGGCGTTCGGGACAGCGATTTTGGGATAGATCACGCTCGGCTTTGCGGTGCAGGTCTTATTCGTCTGCACAGCGTGGGTAACGCTCATAGCGATGGCCGCGTCGCTGGGTACGAAAGTGAAGCCCGTATCCGCCCGGCTCGCGGTGATGTACGGGCCAAGCGCCGACAGGACGCTCTCGGCTGCCGTCAGAGCGATACCCAGTTTCGGTTGTAGTGCTTCGTTGGGCTGCGCCGCTGGCTGATTCTTCTGGAGTGCGTCGACTTTGGCGCCCAATACCGCCAGGGCCTTCTCGATCTGGGTGACGTCCGCCTGCAGCGCAGCCACCTGTTTCGCCAGCGCGCCGTTGCCGCCGGTCTCCGGGGGATTGTCGAGAAATGCTTTAAATGCCGCCAGAAGAATGCGCATTTGGGCGAAGAACCCCGCGGCTACCTGAAGGTTCGCGAAGCTCGTCTGATCGAAGATCACGACCGTGCTCGGACGATTCGCAAGGCTAGGGGAGCAGATATCGTGCCCGATCTGGGCCGCAATCTGGTTGATCGCGGCATACCCGAGCGATTGTGATTCGAAATACACCGTCGCCTGGAAAGGGCTGTTCCCCGGTGCGCCGGTTTGCTGGCCGTTCCCATTCGGCGGCGGGCTGCTATTGGTGTTTGTGTTTCCCGTGTTATTTCCGTTGCCGTTTCCCGTGGTGTTGCCGTTTTGCGTCGTGTTCTGGTTCTGGTTGCCGCCGCTATTGTTATTTCCGGAGGCGGCAAGGCCTGAGTCGGCACTTAGAAGGAGAAGGACTGCCAGGGCTACTGAGATGCGTTGTGCTTCCATACATGCCCCCTCACGGGCTTTCATGCGAATCGCGTTGTTGACCGTGTCCATTTCATTCGGCGCCGCCTGCATTGATCCACTGCTCACCGGATTGCCGAAGAAGTGGATTGTGACGCCGTGCTGTTTTCAAAGATTCCGAAAAGTGTACACCCAATAGCCCTGAAATTGCAAGAGAAAGAACTGTGATGCGGAACACACTCGCGGATCTGATATGACGATTGCGTCATCCGGGCATCACCGGGAAGCCTTCGCGCGCGCCTTCGGCCGACTCGACCGAAGGGCCTCCGCCGACGAGATCTTCCGCGCCATCGTCGGCCGTGGGCCGCGCAACATCCCCACAGTGGATTTCCGCGTACATCTGAAGGGCGGGCTTACCATCGAGCAGGCGCTGGCCAGATCGCGCCGCGACGGCATTCAGCACGGAATTGCCGCGAATTGCGGCAAGGGTTCCCCATTAAGGATGATGCCGCAGGCGCGGAGTTTCTTTTGGGGAGCATGAGAGGCCAGGCGGTTTTCATCGGCATGCAGGCCGAAGGCCGGGAATGGGATGACCTGGACCGGCGACAACGGCCGCCGCTTGCGTCTGTGGATTCCCGAGGAGGTTGGCGTCATCGCAGACCCGCAAGCCTTCATGGAAACGCTGGTCCGTGCGGTGGGACTTCTCGAAGACCAGCCCATCGACATCTACGCCAATCCCAGTTTCCTGCCGGACGCCATCGCCGCCGACTACGACAAGCGGTGGACCGAGGAGCGCATAAAGAAGGTGGTGAGGGCGGTGGCGGCGAGGAACGTCGCCATCGAACTCAACGATCGCTATGGCCTTCCCAGCGCCGCGTTTGTGCGCATGGCGAGGGAAGCCGGTTGCAGGTTCACGTTGGGAACCAACAACACCTTCTCGGCCGACCCGGGGCGATCCGAATACGGCCAGGCGCATGGTCGACGAGTTGCCGGGCGCGTGGTGGCCCAGAGCGGCGGATGGCAGGTTCGGCGCGCTTCGGCGGAATTAACCGCGCTGTAACATCTTCGCAGGCGCGATCACCCCCGTCTCTGTTATAATTCTTCCCCAGCGCGTCTAATCTTATATTCATTCGCCAACATACCTGGAGGTTTGCATGGCGGAGCAAGCTCCCCGAAGAGCGCCCAACCGGCGCGTGAGTCTGGTCCCCTACGGGCTGAACGAACAGCACCCCAACCACTACAAGGACATCCTCAAAGTGGTCTGGGAGAACCGCGACCATCTCGGATACGCCTTCCGCATCCTGCGGGACGGCTGCTGCGACGGCTGCTCGCTGGGCACCAGCGGCATGCACGACTGGACCATGGACGGCATCCACCTGTGCAATCTGCGCTTGCAGTTGCTGCGGCTGAACACCATGCCGGCCATGGACGCCAGCATGCTCGAGGACGTCGCGGCCGTGCGCGGCATGACCGAGAAGCAGCTCCGCAAGCTTGGCCGGCTGCCGTATCCGATGATCCGCCGCAAAGGCGACAAAGGCTTCCGCCGCGTCTCCTGGGAAGAAGCCCTTCTGGAGGCTGCCAACGGCCTGCGCGGCCTCGATCCGCACCGCCTCGCCTGGTACGTGACTTCGCGCGGCCTTACCAACGAGGCCTACTACGCGCACCAGAAGGTGGCGCGCTTCTTCGGCACCAACCACATCGACACCAGCGCGCGCATCTGCCACGCCCCCAGCACCGCCGCTCTCACCGCCACGGTCGGCGTGGCCGCCACCACCTGCTCCTACTCGGACTGGATTGGCGCCGACCTGATTGTGCTGGTGGGCAGCAACGTCGCCAATAACCAGCCGGTTTCCATGAAGTACTTGTACTACGCCAAAAAGGCCGGCACGAAGGTGTTTGTCGTCAACCCTTACGTCGAGCCGGGCCTGGAGCGCTACTGGATTCCTTCGGTCACCGAGAGCGCGCTGTTCGGCACGCGCATCGCCGACGAGTTCTTCCAGATCCACGCCGGCGGCGATGTGGCCTTCTTCCACGGCGTGATGAAACATCTTCTCGACCAGGGCCGGGTGGACCACGATTTCATCGCCGCGCGGACCGCCGGATGGGAGGAGTTTGCCGCGCGGCTGCGGGAGCGGGACTGGCGCACGCTGGAGGAGAGCGCGGGCTTGTCCAAAGCCGACATGCTGCGCTTTGCCGAAGCCTTTGGCAACGCCCGCCACGCCATCGTGGTCTGGAGTATGGGCATCACCCAGCACCGCTACGGCAGCGACAACGTCCGCGCGCTGGTGAACCTGCAACTGATGCGCGGCAACATCGGACGTCCGCACACCGGTCTGATGCCCATTCGCGGCCACAGCGGCGTACAGGGCGGGGCGGAGATGGGCGCGCAGCCAGCGGCGTACATGATGGGCCGGGCCATCTCGGATGAAAACGCGAGGAAGCTGGGTGAGGCCGGCGCCTGGGGCTTCGAGCCTCCGGCATGGAAAGGAATGGGCGCGGCCCAGATGGTGCTGGCGGCCGAGCGCGGCGAACTGGACGCCATGTGGCAAAGCGGCGGCGATTTCGCGCGCACCCTGCCCGAGCCCGCCCGCGTGGAACGCGCTCTGGGCAAGCTTCCCCTGCGCATCCACCAGGACATCGTGGCCAGCCCCTCCATGTTCGTGGACCCGGCCGGGACGGTGATCCTGCTGCCCACTCGCACGCGCTACGAACAGCGCGGCGGGGGAACCGAGACCAGCACCGAGCGCCGCATCATCTACAGCCCGGAGATACCCGGCCCCCGGCCCGGCGAGACGCGCGATGAATGGGAGATCCCCGTTCTGGTCGCGAAGGCGTTCGATCCCGGCGGCGCGCGCACCGCCTTCCCCTGGCGCGACACCCAGGACATCCGCAACGAAATCGACCACCTGTGCGCGCCGTACCGGGGCATCGCAAAGCTGGCGAAGAAAGGCGACCAGTTTCAGTACGGCGGGCCGCGCCTGTTGGAAGAAAGCTGCCCCACGCCCGACGGAAAAGCACACTTCTCCGTGGTGGAACTGCCCGAGGAGCACGTCCCCGCCGGTTGGTTCCTGCTGGCCACGCGGCGCGGCAAGCAGTTCAACAACATGGTGCTCGCCGGCGCCGATCCGCTGAATGGCGCGCAACGCGACGACATCCTCATGGCGCGCGAAGACGCCGCCCGGCTGGGCGCCGCCGATGGCGATGCCATCCTTCTACGCAACGAACTGGGCGAGTTTCGCGGGCGCGTGAAGATCGACCGCATCAAGCCCGGATGTCTCCAGGGGCACTGGCCCGAAGTGAACGTCATCGTTCCCGCCGGCCGCCTCGATCCCAGCGGAGTGCCCGACTACAACTCGGCTGTGGAAGTCATTGTCACCGGCAGAGCCGCGGCGCGCGCCACGGCCTGACGTCCCAATTCACGAAACAGGAGCATGTGCAGATGGCAAGCGAACGAATTGCCAACCGCTGGGTGATCGCGATCGCCGCGGTTGTGATGCAGGTCTGTCTTGGCGCGGTGTACGGCTGGAGCGTGTTTGTCAAACCGCTGATTGCCTCCGAACACTGGGTGCTCACCGACGTCTCCCTCACGTTTACCCTCGCCATCGCATTTTTGGGCGTGGGAACGGTGATTGGCGGGCTGTGGCAGGATCGAGTGGGACCGCGCCTGGTAGCCTCCACGGCCGGCGTTCTGTACGGCATCGGCTTTCTGGTATCCGCCTGGGCGGTGTCCCATCACTCGCTCGGCGGACTTTACCTGGGCTATGGCGCGATCGGCGGCGTCGGTATGGGCATGGGCTACATCTGCCCGGTGGCCACGCTGACCAAATGGTTCCCCGACCGCCGCGGGCTGATGACCGGCGTGGCCGTGTTTGGCTACGGCGCGGGCGCGCTGGTGATGAGCCCCATCGCCGCGCGCGTCATCATAGCCCAGGGCATTCCGGTCGCCTTTGCCAGCTTCGGCATAGTCTATCTAATCCTGGTGGTGGCGGCGGCGCAGTTCTACGCGAATCCTCCGCAGGGCTGGCGTCCGGCGGGCTGGGAGCCGCGCACGGCGGTATCCAGAGCGGCCAGTACGGTGGATTACACGGTGGGCGAGGCCATGTCGACGTGGCGCTTCTGGCTGCTGTGGGGGATGTTGTTCCTCAACGTTTCGGCGGGCATCATGATCATCAGCCAGGCGTCGCCGATGGCCCAGCAACTGGCCGGTTTGACTGCGGTCTCCGCCGCCGGCATCGTCGGCGTCATCTCCATCTTCAACGCGGTTGGGCGCGTCTTCTGGGCATTCATGTCGGACCTGATCGGCCGCGCCTCGGTGTACTTCCTGCTTTTCGCCATCCAGGCGGCGATCTTCTTCACCATGCCGCGTCTGCACGACGCCACGCTGTTCACCGCCGCGGTGGCCCTCATCGGCCTCTGTTATGGCGGCGGCTTCGGCACCATGCCGTCGTTCACCGCCGACTTTTTCGGTTCGAAATACATGGGGGGAATCTACGGATGGATCCTGCTGGCCTGGGGCGCGGCGGCCATTCCTTCACCCATTCTGATTGCACACGTGCGCCAGAGCACCGGGCACTATGGGCAGGCCCTCCAGGTGATCGCCGTGGTGATGCTGGTGTCGCTGATTCTGCCGCTGCTGGCCCGGCGTGGCCGCTCCGCCATGGCGCGAGCGGCGGCGGGGGCCTGATGAGGGCTCGCTTACGGATGCGGCCGGGTAAGCTCCTGCAAGCACGAAGAATCGTAACCGAGCCGTAACGGTTACGGAGCCGAAACCCGGGTGTGGGCGGGCCTGCCCCATTTGGAATCGTCGCTGGCCGCGAGCGCCGGTAAGCCGTTGTTTGAGTAGAATTCCGGTTAGCGGAGCGATTATTTCGCGTGCTTTTTCCACGAGTCGAGACTATACTCAGGCTGGGATTCATCCGCACCAGGGCAACATTAGTAGACCGGCCTAGTACGCACAGGAGGTGCATCAATGTTTGAGAGCCTCGACGAGCACATGAAGCTGGACGACCAAAGGGAAGTCAGCTCCAGGGAGCGAGTGCTCCGCTGGAGCCTTGGCATTTTGGTTTCGATCCTGGTCTTTGGCGGGCTCTATCTTGGCGTCCACCTGTTGCAGGGCTAATTCAGCCTTGTTTCAGACCGGGTAGCCGCCGAGCTTAATCTTCGCATGACCGATTTCACCCTGGAGACGTACTCCGGGTCTGGGTTGTAGGTAGCCAGTACGTCGTCCAGGCCCTTATCCCGGTAGAGTGTCGAGGTGGCCAGCCTGGAGGCCACCAGATGGATTCCTGCGCGTACGGACCGAAACCGGCGATTGCACGAGCCCCATCCCAGCACGTTATTGTTTCGAAAGACCTTCCCTCCGCTGGACTCGACGATGGAGATGCTCGGCAGCAGCCTCCAATCGAGAGCGTAGCGGTCCGCCGCCTCCAGAAAATCGGCGGAAGCGTTGCGTAGCGGACAGTTCCCATCCGCAAAGAACTTCTCCAGTTTCAACAACCTGTCGTCTGCGTGCGGACCCGGATCTCGGGCCGGCGGGGGCAGCTTCCGGTCGACGGCGGTAACCATCGGGACCGAAAGCAGTCCGGCCATAACCACCATTTGTCTGGCAACACTCATCCTCGATTGTCTCCTCGTGTCTGGTGAAAGTTTCCCGCCAGCCTCCCTCCAGCCGGATTCTCTCCGGGTAGAAACTGTAACGGGTATGAGTTGGACTTGCCTGATGCGAATAAGTACGGGCGGTTGTCAGCGTGGACCGAGCGAATTCATAGCCCCGATTATAGCAGAGCCGTGCTGATTATGTCCAGCCGTAACCATATGATTCCATTAGGTTGGAAACTAGTTACGCCGGGGGTTACTCCGGAAATGGCCGGTTGTCCGGCGGGGGATTGTCCGTGTCTGGCGGCTTCTCGCGGTCCCCCTCGCGGCGCTTCTTTCCCTTCTCCGAGAGGGAGCCGCTAAAGAGCAGCGTAACGTCCACCGTGTGAGCGTCTTCGTCCACTTTGGCGTCGGCCTTGGTCTCGCCCAGATTGTCCAGGACGCCTTCCTCGCGGACCACCTTCAGGAAGCGGTCGGGATAATCCACGTTGTAAGGATGCCCTTCCTCCATGCCCCACATCTTGCGAATGGCCGGCTCGGCGAGGAGATCGAGGCCTTTGATGGTCAGGGTACGGAAGGTGTATTGAGGCCCCGAATCGACGTGGAGCAGCAGGGTGACGGTGCGGTCCTTGTCGTTGATCTGCCGGTCCACGGACGTAGTGGCGTGCATGTAACCGCGCCGGTGCCAGGTAGCCACAATCTTCTGCTGGGCCGCACTCACCCGGCTGAAATCGAAAACCTCGCCGGTCTTCAAACCGGCGATTTTGACCAGTTCCGCCGCTTCCGGCGCTTTCACCGCCACCAGCTTATAGACCTGGCCCTCCTCCACCTGAACGGTGACGATGACGCCGTTGACATCTGTCGCTTTCTCTACCGTGACCTTTGGGAACGCCACCCGCACATAGCCGCGCGTTTCGTAAGCCGGCCGGACGCTGTTCTCGAGAAACGCCTGGAAGCGCGAGGCTATGTACACCGTTCCCACAGCCACGTTGGCGATGGCCGCCTGCAGTTCCTCCTGCCGAAGCGCCTTGTTTCCGGTGAACTTCACCTGGGCGATGCTGGGCCGGATGGCCGGCCGGAACAGGAGGACCAGATCGGGGGTGGCCTCGGCCGCCAGCGCTCCGGTGATCTTCTCGTGATAGCCTTTGCCGGCGAGGTAGGCGGACAGATACCCGACGTAGCGCTGGACCACCGGCTCGGTGGCCGGCACGCGGTCTCCGAACAACGGGTCGCTGGTTTTCAGGACGCCGAGCAGTTCCTTATCCGTCGCCGGAAGGGAATCGAATCCGACCGGGTAGAGCTGATCCTCCTCGGCCACCTCCAGTTTTCCGCTATAGCCGTTTGCCTGGTCGTTGGGCTCATAACTGTAGCCGACGGTGCGAAAATTGCCGGTGGCCAGCAGCCGTTCGCGGGCGGCCTCGAAGATCTGCTTCGACACGGTCTGGCCAACCTTCAGGCCGGCAACCCTCAGGATCTGCTCGCGCGTCCAGGTGTGATTGCCCACCACGCTCAGGCTGGACAATGGCCAGGTGGCCTGATCCTGGACGCTGCTGGGCGAAGTGGGCTTCGAGCGATGCTGGCGGGTTTGTCCGATGCACAGGGAGGCGGCCAAAAGCGCAAAGGCCGCGAGCCGCACCGCCATAAAGATAAGGGACTCGCGGGCTCCGGCGGTGCGGGCGCGGTCCGTTTTGCGCGAGGGAGGAAAAAGCGCAAAGGCCGCGAGCCGCGCCGCCATAAAGCGTGAGGCTTGCCATCCTGCCCGCAACCGGCCTCCCGGCCGGCCGGACCCGCCGGGGCCGGCCCCTGAAGAGATTCTAATGAGCACGAATTAGATGACGTCTCCTTTCCGCCGCGGTTCCGCTTGCACCCATAATGTTACTTGCGGCTCCCTCCTCACGTAAAGAAGCTCATACCGGTGACGGCCGGCCTGATCGTCGTCCTCGGGGTGACCGTTGTGTCGCTTTTCTATCTGGTCCGCCAGACGGTGGGATATGGACAACGGTGCGGCGGCGGCGCCTGCTGGGGCTACCGGCTGGACCGCTACGAATTCCGCGGGATGTCCCGGCTGACGCTCTGGAGCGATCAGGGCCTGAACGCCAGCTACGTTCTGCCGGACATGACCATCGAGAAACTCAGCGACGATCAATGGCTGGGTGGCGACCGGGCCATCTATCTCGACCTGGTGCTGACGCCGCCCGACGACAGCGCCGCTCATGGCGCCCGCGTTCGCATTCTGTATGATTTTCAGTCCGGCCTCCTGCATGTAAACTCCCCGCTGGCGCTCTGGCGTTTGCCCGACTACCGCAGCGGGGACCCGGCACGAAACTGGACGTCGTCGGCGCAGTTCGAGATGCTGCTGTCGGGGATGCCGTAGCGGAGCGTGGAGAACCCCGCGCAGCCCACGGGCCTGTCTCACTTCGAATCGTCTCGCGCCGCATTCACCTGCCGCTGTGTTTGGCACGGGCGGTAGCGGAACGCGGGAACCCGCGCGATCGCGTCACTGAATTACGTCAACAGGGCCACGCCCACGCGCTTCCACAAGGCCGCCCACAGGTTGAGCAGGTGCAGGGACAGCAGCCCGAGAATCGCGCCGGCCGAACAGCACAGCACGGCCTGATCGAAACTGTCGATGCGCGTCATGAGGACATTCAAGGGGACCAGCGAGTAGGTGAGGGGCGCGGCCAGCAGCCCCACGCTGGCCGGGATCAGAGCCATGACCAGGGAAAACGAAACGACCCCGAAAACGAAGTGCACGAGCAGATAGACCAGGCCCTTCCACGTGTGCGCATCCCCCAGATAGGACATCATGCGCTCCACCAGGGCGGGCGGACGCCGCACCGGCGCGGGCTCGGGCACAACCGCGTCGAGCAGTTTCTGAAGTAGCAGACGCTCGCCGGCCACGAAGGCCCGGATCAGGGCGAAGGTCAGGATCAGGATAGGGATGCCAACCAGAATGATAATCAGCCCGGCCCCCACCGAGAGCAGCACCACAATGGTGACGAAGTAAATCAGGCCAAGCGGGAACGAAAGCAGCAGATAGAGGAGGTTGCGCCAGGTCTGCGGATCGAGCACCGTCCCGAAAATGCGGTCGATGGTCGATTGGGCGGGCATCACACTGGTGCTGGTCATCGGAGTCCTCCGAACCAGAATACGAAGTTCTCGCCTTCCCGGTTCGGGCTTATTGCTGGCCAGTGATTGCTATCATCGTCGATATACTGCGCCAAGTCAGTCATGCGCTCGCAGTGATCCTGGCGGCTGCCTCCACGCTGGCCGCGCAGCCGTACGATTTCGGGCATCGCACGCATCTGACCATGCGGCTGGCGTGCGTGCGCTGCCATCCGGCCGCGCCCACGAGCACCCGGCCACCCGCCGCGGGAGAGGCGACGTTCTCCTCCGATGCCTGCCTCGATTGCCACGGCCGGGCGATTCTCAACCTGCAGCCGGCGCCACAGCCCCCCATTGCGCATTTCAACCACGCGCTGCATCTTGGCCTGAAGGACCAGACCTGCGCGGCATGCCATCACGGCCTGCTGGAATCCGACAAGGTGACCGACGCCGTGTTCCCGAGAATGGCCGAGTGCGCGACGTGCCACAAGGAGGTCAATCAACCCGGGAGCTGCCCCCTGTGCCACGCGAAGGACGATCCTCGTCTGCAATCGCAAAAGCCCGCACCGGGAACGTCCCAAAGCCGCTGATCTTTACCGGCACGGCGAAGAAGCGGCAGGGCGTGGCGGGAAGCAGCTCCAGTCCGCGCAGGTGCTCGGCCACCGGGATGCCGGCGCCGAGCAGCGTGGTGTGCACGGGCCGGCGGGGGTCGTCGATGGAATCGATATTCAGCGAGTCGATCCCGGCCAGCGCCGCGCCTTCGTCGCGCAGCAGCAGCGCCGCATCCTCGGTGAGGAAGGGATGGCCTTCGAAGTACTGCCGGGTGCGCCAGTGGCGGCTCCACCCGGTGTGCACCAGCACCGCCTTGCCGCGCACATCGAGGCCCGCGAACGACGCGGCGGCGATGGCCCGGCCGGCGTGCGGCGGCACGCGCACCACCACGGCCGTCAGATTGGCCAGGGAGGAAAGCGGGAGTTGGGACAGATCCTTGCCGTGGGCGAAGCGATGGAACGGCGCGTCCACGTACGTGCCGGTGTTGCCCACCAGATCGATGCGGCCAATCTGGAACTCGGTGCCGGGGGCGTAATGAGAACGAGATTGCTCGCGGGTAAGATAATCGCAGATCAGCGGGCCCGGCAGGCCAGGATAGGTTTCCATGCCGTGCTCGACGGTGTGGCTGAGGTCGATGAGTGTGGCGTGCATGCAACTCGATCATACCCGGGAGGCGAGGATCGGGGACTGGTCCCGCCTGGCATTAACGACTTCACTGCGACAGGCCGTTGGTTTCCGGCGCTCCAGCGGATCGTTCGGACGCGTTTCAGAGTTTTCCCGGGGCCACGCGCCAAAACAGCGACACCGGTGTGCGATATCAAAGCGGACGCTGCCAGCGATTCGTTTCGGATTGTTTACTGGAACCACTTCGTTCACAGGGAATTCGCCCGTGCGCTGGAAGCCAGTATGCCTTTGTGTCTGCGAAACTGCGGCGGCAGCATCTGGCTTCAGAAGCTGTGAGCTGACGGGCATTCTTCGCGCGCATCGCGGCATGCCCTACTTGTCGGGCTGCAGCGCGGGCGGGTGGCCGGTCACCTTCTGCAGGTTGTCTTCCTTCGTCTGCTCGCGCAACTGGCGGACAATGGCCAGTTCGGCGGCAGCCTCGGCCGGTTTGCCCGCCTCCCGGTACACGCGCGCCAGACGGAAATGGGCGTCGGTTTTGGAATCGTCGAGCCGTATCGCTTCCTTGAACGCCGCGATAGCGCGGTCGTACTGCTTGTCCTGCGCGAAGACGATTCCGAGATCGAGATGCGCGATGCGGACCGTTGGGTCGATGGCGAGGGCCTTGTCGAGCAACGGCCTGGCCTTCTGAAAGTCGTTGCGGCGGATCAGAATGTCGGCCAGCCACGCCCACGCCTGCGCGTTCACCGGATCGTGATCCAGCTCCCGGCGGAACTCGCGCTCGGCCTCGTCGTCCTTCTGCTGAGCCCAGTAAATGTACCCGATGGCGAAATGCACGTTGGGCTCCGCGGGCGATTTGGCGACGGCCGACTGCAGCTCCAGAATCGCCTCCTCGGGGCGGCCGAGGCCGTCCAGCGCTTCGGCCATGAGCACGTGCGTGGCGGCGGCGTCGGGGTCGTGGCGCTCCAGCCACTCGAACTCCTTCAGCGCACGCTTGAAATCGGACGACGACAACAGACTCTGCGCGAAATAGTAGTGAAGCTGCGGGTTTTCGGGGTCGGAGGCGAGCACCATCTCCAGATTGGCGGCGGCCTCCTTGAACATGCGGCTGCCGTAGTAGCTCATGCCCAGCAGGGTCCGCGCCTGCATATTCTTCGGGTCGAGTTTCAGCACGGTCTGGAACGGCTCCGCCGCTTCGCGAAAATGCCCGCTCTTGAACTCGGCCAAGCCGAGATTGAGCTGAATCTGGGGAATGTTCGGATTAATGGCCAGCACCTTGCGGTAGCAGACGGCCGCGCCGGCGTACTGCTTCGCGTGCGAGAGCGCAAGACCCGCGTTGGCCAGCGCGTTGATATCTTCGGGCTTCGCCGCGGGCAGGGCTTCGCAGCCGCCGGTCTGGGCGTGGAGACACACGGCGAAGACCAGCAACCAGATCGTCGTGCAAAACCGCCATATCGCCCTGGACCCGCTGAAGGCGGGCCCACGGGCGGAGAGGCTGCCCCGCCGAGCAGCCGAGCCCGCCCCACTTCGAATCGCCGCAATCCAGTAGTACTTCAGGACCTGAGCCATGAAACTCATTTCCAACCCAGCACCCTACGAACTGCCGATGAGAATCCCGGCGGTGAACACCAGCGCTCCGCCCAGTCCCACCTGCATCGCCGCGCTGAACACCGGCGTGTCCATGTAGCGTTTGCGAATCCACGTGATCGCGGCCAGTTCAGCAATCACTACCGCCACCGCCGTGGCGAAGGCCACGTGGAAGCTGGGGATCAGGAAGGGCAGGGTGTGACCGATGCCGCCCGCGGTGGTCATCAGCCCGCACACCAGCCCGCGCATCCACGGGTGGCCGCGGCCGGTGAGCGAACCGTCATCCGACAGCGCCTCGGCAAAGCCCATGGAAATGCCCGCGCCCACCGACGCCGCCAGCCCCACCAGAAACGCGTTCCAACTGCTGTGCGTGGCGAAGGCCGCGGCGAACACCGGGGCCAGCGTGGACACCGAGCCGTCCATCAGCCCCGCCAGGCCCGGCTGCACAATCTGCAGGACGAACAACCTCCGGCCGGCGCGGTCTTCCTCCTCGCGCGCCGCGGGCGTGAGGTACTCCTTACCCAGAGACCCGGCGGCGGCGGCGTGCTTGCGCTCGGCGTCCGACAAATCGCCCAGCAGTTTGCGGACGCGTGCGTCGGTGACCCGCTGTATGGCGCGGTCGTAGAACTGGCGCGTCTCGATCTCCATGTCCTCGGCCTGCTTGCGCACGGTGTCGATGCCGAGGGGGCGCACCAGCCAGACCGGCCGCCGCGTGAGGAAGCCCTTGACGTCCTGCCGGCGAATCAGCGGGATGTGCTCGCCGAAGCGCTGCCGGTACAGCTCGATGAGCGCGTGCCGGTGCGCGGCCTCTTCCGCCTGCATGTCTTCGAACAGGTGCGCCGTGGCGGGGTAGGTCTCGCGCAACCCTTCCACGAACTCGCCGTAGATGCGGCCATCCTCTTCTTCGAGAGAAACCGCGAGAGCGAGAATCTCCCGCTCGTCCAGGTCCTTGAAGTTCTTCCTCATCGCGTGCTCCCTATCAGATTACCGGAGGGCGCGGGCGATGGCGTGAACGGCTCAGAATGAGCGCAGCTCGTGAGAAATCCCTGAACGTACATAGCACCACGGGGAGCGGTTGGTTATCAATCCGCAGTTGAATCCACAGGGTAAGGCTCAACAGCAACCGCAAGCTTTACCGTGCCAGGCTGCACGGCCTTCCTTCAGGAGCAACGGTATGGCCACCAGTGCGGCAAGTGAATCAAACCAGGCGATATGGAAAAGTGCATTTATCGCCACGCCAGCTAAGGCGATAACGGCCAGATAAGCGCACGTGGCCGATTGCACTGCATCGGCAGCGAGAGCGGCATTGGTGCCGCGGCGTGCTTCCCGGCGCTTGAGCTTAGCCAAAACAGGCATCACGATCAGAGCAGCCAGGGTGATTCCGATACCGAGGCGGCTTGTTTCAGGGCGCAGGTGCAACGCCAAAGAACCAATTGCCATGACCGAGACAAGAAGAGCAAGAGCGAACAGCAGGGCGCCGGCAGCACGAGCGGCGTTCCGTTCGGAAATGGAAACCTGGGGCAGGAACTGCAAAAGAACCACTCCCGCGGACAACAGCTCCACCAGGCTATCGGAGCCGAACGCGAGCATTGCGGGGCTATGTGCCGCCGCTGCCGCATAGAGCGACAGGCCGCACTCGACCAGCATCCATATGAGGGTGATTCCCTGAAGCCAGAACACCGCAGCGGAGCGGCGCATCGGTGCGCAAGTCACGGTACTAAACTTTGAAAGCTGGATTTCGATCGGGACTAATTCGGACATCTTTGCTTCCTAAAGCATAACTCCCGATTCGTTGGGGCGGATTTCAAACTGACCCACTACCCGAATCTCCTAGCGGAGAGTCCGCGCTCGGCAAAGACGCGCGGCAAAATCACGCCCCCACGGATCAGCCGGTGAGGTCGCGAAGCCAGGCCCCGATCACGTAGGCTACCGCGGCCGCGCCGCCGCCCACCGCAAGAGTCCAGAAACCGGAATGCCACCATGGCCGAATCGACCATCGGCTCTTCAGCGTGCCAATCAGGACGAAGAGCAGGCTGGTTACCGTAGAAGCCACCAAAAAGGCGCTCTTCGAGCCCGCTACGAAGGGAACCAGCGGGACCAGACCGCAAAGGAGAAAAGCTGAAAACGTCGCGCCCGCGGCCCGCCACGGCGATCGCACCGCGGCCGGCAGCCCGTATTCGAAGCGAAGCATCAGGCGCACCCAGCGATCGCGGTCCGCCGTGATCGCCGCGACGAACTGGTCGAGCAGGTCGCCAACAAGCCCGAGTCCCCGCAGAATCTCGGATACCTCTTCCCGTTCACCATCGGGAGAGAGCTCGATATGGCGGCGCTCAACGGCTTCGGCGTGCTGGAATTCCTCGTGCTCCGCTCGCGTTGCCAGATAGTTGGCCGCCGCCATGGCGAAACCATCGGCAATCAGATTCGCGCCACCGAGGATCAGGATGATGCTTGGCGACAGGCGCGCCCCAACCACGCCCGAGACGATGGCGAATGTCGTCACCGTGCCGTCGATGCCGCCATAGACCCAATCCCTGAGATAGCTCTGGCGGGGTCCCGCCGCGAGCCGTAAGCGAATGGCCGCGTGGCTGTGCTCGTGTTCCATGTTGCGCTCTCGCTCCCTGTCGGCCGATGGTGTACAGCTCGCCGCCGGTTTCGTGAAATGCGTACTACTCGTACCGCAGAACCGGCAACGGAGTCAAGGTGTACGATGCGCTCCGGGCGCTCATGGCCGCCTCAGAACTCCAGCCGCGCCTGGAACGCGATCATGCGCGGCGAGCTGTCGCCGCCCAGGCCGACTCCTAACAGTCCGGTCGGCGGCGAAGTGGTGAAGCTGAGCGCTCCGAACCCGGTCTGGGTGGAAGGCTGTCCTGGAATTCCCGCGTAGGTCAGAACCGGCAGGCCAGAATTTGGGTGATTGAACACGTTGAAGAACTGGCCGTCGATGCGCAGCTTCACGCGTTCCGTCACCCGGAACCACCTGGTCAGATACAGATCGCTCCAGAAGAAATCCGGGCCGCGCAACGCGTTCCGGCCGAGATTGCCGAACTGGCAGTTCTGCGCGTTGTCGCCGCCGGCACAAGCCCCGGTGCCCGGATCGACAGCCGAGACAAACGCGGCGGGGTTGAGCCACTGGATGGTCCCAGGCTGGGTGACGCCAGGGATCGGATTGTGCTCGTACAGTGGTACGCCGGGAACCACGGTGGCGTACTGCGGGCCGCTGCCCTGCACGATTCCGTCTCCGTTGGCCGAATAAGGCGCGCTCAGGACGGAGAACGGCAGGCCGCTGTGCCAAAACACGGTGCCGGAGATCTGCCATCCGTTCAGCGCCCGGGCCAGCAGGCGATTCTGGAATTTGCCGGGCAGCGGGTAAACGTACTGGGTTGTGAAATTGTGTCGCACGTCGTAGTCGCAGGGGCCGTACTGACGGCTCAGTTCGCCCGGCAGCGGCGTAAGAATGGCTCCGGCGGCGAACGGCAGGAATCCGCCGTTTGAGACCGTGTCCATGCAGTGGCTCCACGTGTAGTTCGTCTGGAACTGGAGGCCGTGACCGAGCTGCTTCTCCGCTGTCAACTGGAGGCCGTTGTAGTGGCTGTTCGCTCCGGTGCTCAACTGCGTTACCGGCCCGAAGCGGGGATCGATGGGCTTCTCGTAAGGGAATGGCGCAAAGCAACCCGCGCAGACGGTTTGATAACCGTTCACCTGCGTCTCATAGGGCTGGTTGACCGCGCGCGTGCCCACATATTGAGCTCGCAGACTGAGCGTATTGCCAACCTGGTGCTCCACGGCGAAGCTCCACTCGATGAAATAAGGCGCGTGCAGCTTGCCTTCGGGAACCGCGGTGATGGCAATCGGCGGAAGACAGGAGTTCGGGTTGGCGAGCGCCGAAGCGCAGGAAAGCTCGCCCTGCGCGAAACCCGAATTGAACACTTGATTTGCGGCGGCGGTCGCATCGACGGCGCTGTTCGGTACGCCCGGTGCAATGGCCGTGCCCCCCACGTTGCCCAGCAGCCCTCCCGTGAACGTCTTTGAGTACGGCGGGTTCACGCCCACCAGATCGACGACGCTGCCCGGCAGGATGTCGCTGAACAGGCCAAAGCCGCTGCGCAACACCGTGTGCGGCGCGATCTGCCAGGCAATGGCGGTTCTGGGCTGCAGGATTGCCAGGGGCGTCGCGGCGAAGATCGTCCCCTGTTGCGTTTGAATCGCCTGGTTTAGCGGCTGATTCACATCGTGGGAAATGGAATCGAACGACCCGGCCAGGCGCGCCACGGCGTCGTGTGGATTCAGGGGATTTGAATTGTACGTATCGCGGAGGCCGAAGGTCCAGGTCAACGTGCGCGTGACCTTCCAGGTGTCCTGCGCATAGAAGTCCAGATTGAGGAAGTTGTAAGGCTGCGAATCGGCCAGCGGGAAGGTTTCCGAAGCGGTAGACGCAACGCCGTAGATGAATTGCGGCAGGGTCGCGTAGGTGACCAGCGGGACCGTGCCTTCACCAAAATCATAGTCGTTCAGGCGGAAGATCCGGCTGTTCGTTCCGAAGCGCAGCTCGTGCGACCCGGCCGTCCAGGCCAGATTGTCGTTGATGAAAAAGCGCGTGGCGCGCCGGCCCTGCACCCACGTGTTGTCGAGCCCCCCGAGCGTCGTGAACGGTGCATTGGCGCCGCTGCCCTGGAGGACGATGGGAAACGCGGCCAGCGTCTCTTGTAAATCGGTTGGCCCGAACAGGCTCGCGTACCACGAGAACGCGGGATTGAAGTAATTCACCAGACGGCTGGTGAATACATGCGTGTAGCCCGTGGCGAATGAGTACAGAGGTTGCGAGGAAACAGCGTCGAACAGGGGGTTAATGGGGTCGGTGTAAGCAGCCTGCAGTCCGGTGTCGGCCTGAAATCGGAACCAGGCCATGTTGCTCGGGTCAATGTTGTAGTCGATGCGAGCCGTTTGCACCTGCTCGTGATCGTCGCTGGAATGGGAAACGCTCTGGCGGTTCGCGCACCCGTTTCCATTGGGCGGATTGCCGCCCGCGGCCGTCCCGTCGCTGTCGAAGGGACAGCCGAGTACCGCAAGCGGAGTCCCCGCGGTATTGGCGTACAGGGAAAAGAGCTTCTTGTAGAATGGCGCCAGTTGGGGCGCCGGCTGATAAACCGATCCCGTTATGGCGTCAACACCGCCGCGGGGCAACTGATCGAGGACGTAGCTTTCAAATGCCGTGGTTGGCACTGTCGTGGCGCTGACGATGGGGAGCGCAATCCGAACCCATTCGGAATCGAAGAAGAAGAACAGCTTGTCGTGGAGGATCGGGCCTCCCAGACTTCCCCCGAAGTGATTCACCGTGGAGCGTGGCTGGTGGTTTCCGGGCGTGGCGTTCGTGAAGAAATCCGCCGCGTTGAATCTCGATCCGTTCCAGAGCTCGTACAGGTTCCCGTGAAAGAGGTTACCGCCCGATTTCGTGACGTAGTTGACCTGAGAAGCGCCATAGCGGCCCTGATCCACGGAATAGGAGAGCGTATTGACTGTGACCTCCGCGATCGAATTCAACCCCAGCACAAGATTGGTCGAGAGGCCGCTGTTCAGGTTCGTCAGTGGATCGTTGCTCTCCAGACCATCGACGATGTAGCCGTTGGAAAGGGAAGGCAGGCCATTGAACTCGACGTTGCCGTAGCCGTTCGTCCCGCCGACGAAGTCGTTACTGCTGCCCGCCGTATTGATGAGAGCGCCGGCGGCGAACTGCAGCGGATACGTCATGTCGCCACCCGGATTCGGAAGGTCCTCGAGAGATCGGGCGGTCAGGGTTGTGGCGACATTGGGGTTCTCCGGGTTGAGCAGCGGCGCCTGCTCGGTGACCAGAACCGCTTCGCTCGCCGATGCGATGCTGAGCTTGAAATCCACCGTTTGCTTTTGCCCAAGCGGCGCGGACACGGAGTCATTCCGCTGAGCTGCAAAATGATCCGCCTCGGCTTTCACCGAGTACATGCCGGGCTTGAGCTGCGGAAAGCTGAACCGCCCGGAGTCGTCCGATTTCACGGATCGGTTGAGGCCATTTTCCGCGCTGGTGACGGTCACGGTGGCGCCGGGGATTGCCGCTCCGGCCGGATCGGTGACCGACCCGACAATAGCGCTGGTTGTCTCGCCCTGCGCCAGCAGCGGAAGCCGCATCGCCAGGATGAAGACCGGCAGTGCCAAGCGCCCCAGCAGGAGGATCAGACGGCGTGCCTCACTTTTAGGCATTCCTAAATATATCGGCATGACCATCGTTCCGTCAAGCGCCGATGCTTCAACCGCTTCAACCCATTGCCGCCGCGCGACGACCAGAGTAATCTATGATTTAGTGCCCCCTGGAGCAACTGGCCCCTACACCACGGAATCGGTAGACGACTATTTGAAAGCCATCCTGGAGCTGGGCGGCCCTCAACAGGAACGGGTCACCAGCAACGCCCTCGCTCAGCATCTGGGTGTCCGGGCTGCTTCCGTCACTGGAATGCTCCAGAAGCTCGCGGCACACGCCCCACCGTTCGTGAAATACGAGAAGCACCACGGCGCGCGTCTGACGGCAACGGGGAAGATGCGCGCGCTGGAGGTTCTTCGCCACCACCGTTTGCTGGAGCGTTTTCTCCACGATTTCCTCGACTACTCGTGGGACGAGGTTCACGACGAGGCAGAGCGGCTGGAGCACTTCATTTCGGAGCGGTTGGAGGATCGGATTGCCGCAAAATTAGGGGACCCTGAAACCGATCCGCACGGGCACCCGATCCCCGAGCGAAGCGGCGCGCTCCCCCCCCGGCGGGAAGTGCTCTTGTCGGGATGGGCGTGCGGGATCCCCGCCGTGATCAGCAGCGTGTCCGACCGCGATGCCGCGGCGTTGCGCGAGATGACCCGTCTCGGATTGAAGCCTGGCGTGGCGATCACGGTGGAAGCGGGAATGCGCAACGCCTCTTTAAAAGTGCGGATCGGCGGCCGCCCGGAGGCGGTCCGTTTGGGCCAAGCTCTCGCCTCTGGAATCTCAGTGATCCCCGGCCCCAGCGAATGTAGCTAAGGGCCTGTTAGGAAATAACATTTCCAATTGAGAATGTTTTGGGCTATGCTGGTGAGGTGGGAAACCTCACTGGAGTCGAGCAACGCTTCTCCGCGGTGCGGGACCTTCTGGACGAACG
>JBEKPY010000015.1:0-89243 GCA_049520275.1 Bryobacteraceae bacterium | reverse complement strand
TTGTACTCGGTGCTCACCCAGTCGGCGGAGCGGGCCGTGTTGGACATGCGGAATTCTTCGGCATCCCCGCCCGGGTACGTGCTGGAGGTGATCCCCTTCATCAGATACAACGGTTGCGAAGAAGTCTGGAACGGGTTGAAGGTTCCGCTGGAGTCCTGAACGCCGTTCAGATACCACGAATAACTGGAGCCGTTCCGGACAAACGTAACATAGTTCCAGGCGCCGGCCGATATCGTGCCGGTGGTGGTGTAATTCGCATATTCGTACCCATCCCACGAAGTCAAGGTCAGTTTGGTGCTGGAGAGCGGATACCCGGGAGTGCCGTCATATATCTCAAACCCCTCGTATGGACCCGCGCCGCCGTTCCCGGTGGTCTGCCCCCGGCCCACGTACCCTTGCGGGCCGTCTCCATTGAAAGATGCGCAGTTCAGCCAGAACGACACGGTGAAGTTACCCGCAGCGTAATCGAAGTCGGAAGACGCGCCAAAATTGGTGTCGCCGTTGCTATAGCTCAACGCTCCGCCGATCTCCCCTGCTACGGTCTGCTTGTCCGTATTGGCATAGTTCGTTCCGGTGTGGGCATTGGAGGTGGAATCCGCCACATTGGTATTCGCGGTATCGTCATTCAAATGCCACACCCCTTTGTAGTTGCTATCCCAAACCCCGGACGGGTTGGATTGGTCGGTTCCGGCCGAGTTGCCGTAAAACATGTAGATCTGGGTGTCGCTGCTGTGGGACAGCACCGGCACCTGCACCCAGAAAATGGCGCTCCCGGTGGTAGGGTTGTAGCTTTCCCGCTCAAACGGCAACAGGCTATTACCAGCGGAATCCGAGGTGAAGATCAGATCGTAGCCGCTGGCGCTGGCCACGTGCCCGCCGTTGCCCACGGACTTCAGCAGAGCGTCGGTGATGCTGATAAGCACCGGGAAGTTGTTCTGGTCGGTGTTGGGCACCTGCAGGTGACTGATGGCGATGGCCCGCGAGTAGGTGTAGCCGGAGAGGCCGGAGCCTCCCGCGCTCACCGTCAGGCTGTGTGCGGAGTCCGTGCTGCTGGCGAAGTTCGCGCTGCCGCTGAAGGCCGCTGTGATCGGATAGGAGCCGGCGGCGGCGCCGGCCGGCAGGGTGTAGACGGCGCTGGCCGCCCCATTGGTGACCGTGCCGGAGGTCACTGGCGTGCCCTGCACAGTGAAGGTCACCGTCCCCGCGTTTACCGTGCCCGCCGCGCTGGTCACGGTGGCCGACAGGGTCACCGGCTGACTGCTGGCATTGTAGTCGGCAAGGGCATTGGCCGCGGCGGTCGTGGTGGGGGCTGTTTTCACTGTCAGGCTGGCGGTCCCCGAGCTCTCGCTGAAGTTGCCGCTGGCGTTGTAGACGGCCGTAATCGGGTAGGAGCCGGCGGCGGCGCCCGCGGGCACGGTGTAGACCGCCGTGGCTGCCCCATTGGTGACCGTGCCGGAAGTCACCGGCGTGCTCTGCACCGTGAAGGTCACCGTCCCCGCGTTCATCGTGCTGGTCGCGCTGGTCACGGTGGCCGACAGGGTCACCGTCTGACTGTTGGCGCTGTAGGTAACCGTAGCGTTGGCTACAGTTGTCGTGGTGGCCGCAACCGGGCCGGCATTCACCATCAGGCTGTGGGTGAAATCCGTGCTGCTGGCGAAGCTCGCGCTGCCGCTGTAGGCCGCCGTGATCGGGTAGGAACCGCCGGCGGCGCCCGCGGGCAGCGTATAGACGGCGCTGGCCGCCCCATTGGCGACCGTGCCGGAGGTCACCGTCGTGCCCTGCACCGTGAAGGTCACCGTGCCCGCGTTCACCGTGCCCGCCGTGCTGGTCACCGTGGCCGACAGGGTCACCGGCTGACTGCTGGCGCTGTAGGCGGCCGTGGCGTTGGCCGCGGTGGTGGTGGTGGGGGCTGCCGTCGGCGTCGCCGCCTGGCCAAGAAGAATCGGAGCGGCCGAGGAGATCACCGCGCCGCTGGCGGAAAGATACTGGACCTGCGCCCAATGAGCGCCCTGGCGCTGATCCACCTGAACGGTGCAGGGGGACGTGGAGCAACTGTATTTCTGTTGTGCGCTGTTAGGCTGAGTCACCACAACCTGCGCACTGGCGGCTCCGGCGCCCGCCAGATCGATGTTCACGGGAACCGCGGCCAGCGAAGGCGGACTGACTCCGCCGAGCCGCGCGCCCGGCCATTGATGGCCCTGGCCGACGCCGAAGGTCTGTCCATACGCCTTCTCGTTATAAGTGGAGCAACAGGGGTCGATGAGCTCCGCAAAGTAGCCATCGCCCGGAAAAGGAGAGGCGTAACCCGAACGGGCAAACTGGTCCGTGTAATACTCGTCGCCGCGTGTCAGATCGACGGAATTGTTCGTGTTCAGGTACTTTTGTGCGAACGCCGCGTTGGTTTCCGGCTGATACGCCCGCTCGTTCGACGACGCGGAGACGTCCTGCGCACAGTTATACACGGGCAGAACGGCGAGGTTGGTGCAATTGGAGAACTCCACGCCATAAAACAACCCCTTGGTGGCGGGGCTGCGGCCGTAGGTCCAGATCCAGTCCACCACGTTGTTCATGGCGGTCCGATAGTTGGCGGCGGTAGTGTTGTCAAAGCCGTCCAGCGCCAGTGCCGCGTAATTGAGCGCCCATCCCGCAATGCCCTCCATAAACGGCTGCGATCCCCGGCCGGTGAGATTCTGCCAGGTTGGGCGGCGGTAAACATTCCCATTGGAAGTGTCGCCGGTGTAGGGTTTGTCGAGAATCAGCGTATTGCCGCCGGCCACCGTGCACCAGTACCAGTTGTCCATGTCCACGACCGGAGGGTTGGGGTAGCTTCCGTCGGCATTGGCCTGGCCAAAGAACATGTTGTAATAGCTGGTCCCCAGTATGGAGTCGCTGTAAATCATCCACTGCGTGGCCGAAACGGAGTTGGCATCTCCCCGCCACGGGTCCGCCAGCGTCAACTGGTTCGCGGAAGGCGCGGGGGTGGAAGCGATTTGCGCGGTCATCGACCACGGGCTTCCATTCTGAGTGCCGCGGAGAACGATGATCATGCCGCCGCTGCCCGTGAAGTTGGTCCCGGTCCCGCTCACCGTCACGCCGTCGGTGCCCAGCGAGATGGCGCCCGTGTTCGTGAATACGTCACCACAGTAATTAGCCGGCAACGAAGGGCCCGAAACCAGCGTGGCGGTAGTGGATCCCTGGGCAACCGAAAAATTCCGTGCGGCATCACCCTCCAGTTGATCGTTAATATAGTTCCCGGTGGGCTGCTGCTGCGGACCGTACAGCCCGGTGTAAAGGCTCACCAGATTGGTGCGGGCGCTGGTTTGTTGGACTGGATCCGGATCGAGAAGAGCCTGTTCGGCAACATAGGCCAGACAATAAGACATTTCCCGCACATCGGTGATCACCGTGCTGTTGAGAATGGATGTCACGCACATGCTGTTTGCGAACCGCAGGCTGGGCCACAGATCGTAGTTCGGATTACCCCCATCCACGGCAGCGCGTATGTACAGACTGGTGTACCCCAGGTCGCGAGGCGTCAGATCCACGCCACTGAGTCCTCCCCAGGGCGAGCGGTACCAGCGATCTGTCAACCACCGGGCTGAATTCAACGCCTGCGCGTTGCCGCTGCGATAGTACAGCGCGTAATGCGCCAGCGCGTTGTCGTAGAAGTTGATATTGGACGGATTCTGGCCGCCCGTGGGGGCCCAGTCTCCGCAATCCGTGCAGGTACCGAAGGTGCCCCATGCCACGCCGGGAGAAGCTACGGAATCGCGTTCCCAGATCCAGTCGCCGCCCATGGTGAGGGCGGTATCGCTCTGACAGGAAGCCACCCAGCGAGGATAGGGCCGTGGCGTTTCGTTCGGATTCCCGGTGGGCAGCAGGGCCACGATATAAGGCGCGCCCACGGCCGGCCCCACCTGGCCTCCGCAAAACACCTTCGTGAAGTTGGTTCCGACGCCGAAAATCTTAGTGTCTCCGGCGTTGGCATAAATGGTCCCGTTGCGCGGCACGCCCTGAATGGAGCTTTGATCGGTTTCCAGTCTCCACGTGCCGCCGTTGATCTGGTAATTGCTGGCCCAGTACTGGAACATCGCGTAGTTGCGGTAGTCGAACCACTCCCAGGGATTGGAGCCAAACATCACTGCCGGGCCGAGCAGAGCATCGAGGCGGCTGTCGGGATAGACCACCACCCCTTTGTCGTCCGTCGCCACCGCGCCGAGCGCCTGATTGACTGTCGCGGTGTTTCCCGCGACATCGGTGGCCAGTAATTGGAACGCGTAGGAGCCGAAGATCAGGCCCTGAATCGTCGGTTGTGCGGCGGTGGGGCTGTTCCAAATGACGGTGGTGGGCCCTCCTGCCTGCGACCACTGGTAGGTTACCTGGTCGCTGTTGTCGTTCATGGAGTAACTACCAGTGCCATCCAGTTGGACCGGATAGCCCGCCCGCACGGCGGCGATGCCGGACAGCAGGGCGGGCGCCCCGACGCTTGCAATCACGGGAACCACCACCTGCTGGCCGGCCGTGGCCGCATAGGCCGCCTGGCCCGCGCTGACACTCCCGTTGTGCTGGTTTCCGGAGTCGTCGTTCAGATTGCCGTCGAGCTTCCAGTCGGACCAGTCGCCGGCCTGGGCGGTGGTGGGAGGCCGGGATCCCTGCGGCACCACGCTCTTGAAGATGCGCAGGAATCCCAGCTCCGCCTGGGCAGTGGCACTGCCCAGTTGCCCACCCTGCCCGGCGTAGGAGGTGAAGTTGCCGATGGCCAGCGCATTGCTTGTATAGCCCGAGCTGTCCACGTTCCAGACCTCGCAGGAAAGCTGCATTTGGGAAGCGTCGCGTTGAATGCGCACCAGGACGTTGGTGCGGCCGAGTACGGACACAATACACGGCTGCGACGGGGACACGACGTCTCGCCAGTCCGTCACAGCCAGATTGCCGAAGGGGTCGAGAGCAACCGAGATGCCCGCCCCGCCGAGCGCGATGATGTAGTCGCCGTAGTCGCCTGCGGGGGGCACGGACCAATCGTGCATCTGGAACTCCACCCGCCATGACTGCGTCGCCGCAAGGGGAGGATCTGGCAGACTCACCAGCACTCCGGGGCTCAGGATCAGCGACTCTCCTCCCCACGCGATGACGGAAAGTCCCAAAAGGAGCGCGACTCTCTTGACCTTCAGTAAGTTCGACATCTTGCTTCGGTTCAACATGACTGCAAGCCCTCGACGTTCTGCGTTTGGGCGAGCCTTCGCCCCGCGCTCCACGGTCGTCGTCTCCGGTGAAGCGCCGCAAGCTGCCAGAAAGTTCCCATCGCCCGGCGGGCCACAAGCATCAAGCGCTCATGCCCGCCGGTGGCGGGCGAACGGTGGGGGCCGGTCTGGCTGTTGAGACCGGGCCAGTCGCGAAGTTACGCTGGCGCCTCCAACAAACACCGCGATATATGGGAAATATGGCTTTCTTATCTCAGGTCGGATTCTCCATACCCAGGGCGCACCGGGCGTGAGAGGAACGGATGGACCAGGGATCACATAAGAATTGCGCGATATCATACACTCGATATCGGCGTTGGGAGTATATCTTCTATAGCGGGGGGGACTGCACGACGCGGCGCGATCCAGCGCGTCGATCCGCATGCTCGCCTGCCCTAAGTCCGTGATAAATGGTGAGTATTGCTATCGTCCTGCGCTCAGGTACTAGAGCGACTTCCCTGGGAGATGCGGCTATAGGGTTGGGTAGAGTGGCTCGTAGGTGCAGAAATCAGACCACGCTCAGGTATTCGTATCGGGTCAGGCCCAGGCAGATTCCCGCATCGGACTAATCCTGCCCGCTGCCGCTATCCTGCCTATGACGAGAATTGCGACTGATGCAGTCCACGGTACGAGTACTTCACCGAATCAGGTACTCTCCGGTGGCAATGATTTCGGCCGGGCCGGTCAGCCAGGCCGAGTCGTTCCAGCGAAGCTGCAGATCGCCGGCGGGGGTGATGACGCGAACCGGGCTCCGCGCCAGGCCGCGCAGAATTGCCGCAGCCGCCGCGCCCGTGGAGCCCGTTCCCGAGCTCATGGTCTCGCCCACGCCGCGTTCATAGAAAACAACGTCGATGGTGTGCTCGTCCAGCACGCGCAGGAAGGAAACGTTGGTGCGGTTGGGAAACATCGGGTGGCGTTCGACCGCCGCCCCCAACTCGCGCCAGTTCGCGGGGAACTCGGGCCCCAGGATCGCCGCCTGCGGATTGCCTACGTCCAGCAGCGTGGCCTCCACCATGCCGAGAGCGGTCGGGATTTGTCGAACCTCCCCGCCGCGCGGCTGGCCCATGTTCATCTCGAAGGTGTAGAGCGGGCCGCTCCACTCCAGCAGCCGCAACTCCTTTTCGCCCGCGCCGGTGCGAATCCAGACGGCGTCTCCGGAGGCCTTGCCCGCGTGATACAGCAACGCCGCTGCGCAACGCGTGCCGTTGCCGGACAACTCCGGCTCGCTGCCGTCGGCGTTGAACAGGCGGATGGCCGGGATGGTGGCCTCACCAGCGTCCACCAGCATCCAGCCGTCGGCGCCTACGCCCGTGTGACGCGCGCAGATGGCTCGCGCGATGTCCGGAAGACCGCGCGTGGGGGCGTCCTCAGTCCACGTGAGCAGAAAGTCGTTGCCGGCGCCATGGGCCTTGGTAAACGGTATGTTCATGTCAGTTGCGCCGCCAGATGTACAGAGTGGGAGCGCCTGGCACGTTTATAGCACGCACCAGCGAATAGCGCGGCGAAGCGCCGATAGCCCGGAAGACGGAGTCCCCTTTCATGGCCACGGCCCATTCTTCATGGAGCATCAGATCCGGACGAGCCAGCGCGCCGTCCCATGCGGGAACGTTGCCCTCGTGCAGCGTTTCCCGGAGGGGGATGTCCGCGCGCGCGAAGATGCCGGTGAGATCGCCGAAACTGGCCAGAATCCCTCCGCCGTGGTAGTCGCGCGCGAGCACGCCGGCGGCTTCCGCGGTCCACGCCCGGCGCGCGGCGGAGTTCACCTGAGATTCCTTCCAGCAGATCCAGTTGTCGGGAAGGGGATGGAGCAGCCACGGGGTGAGCGCGGCCATGGCGATTATCAGCGCGGCAATACCACGGAGCGGGCCGCGCGGCGCCGCCAACACCGCGGCTCCGGCGGCAAATGCCAGCAGTGGAAGCACCGCCAGCGCATAACGCGTGTTGTAGAACGAGTGTGGCCACAGCGAGGGAACGTAGAGGGGCACGCTTCCCGAATGCATGCTCCACAGATAGAACAGGGGCGTCAGCGCAAGAAACCATATTGGCCACCACGCGCGGCGCCATACCGCCACCAGCACTCCCGGCACGGCGATGACGAACGGGGTCAGCCCGGCCACGCTCACGGCCGCCGTGCGGAAATACAGCGCGGCCGTGGACCAGTTATGATCGCCCGGATAGCGCGGCAGCCCGGCTCGCAAGCCGCGCTGGTAAATCGCTTGTGCCGACCACGGCCCGTTGTAGAACTCCAGCGCATTTCCCCAAAAATACAGATTGTGAGCGAGCCAATACAACGGTCCGGTGCAGGCGACCGCGCAAAACAGCGCGGCCTTGCGAAAACCGTGCGATTTCGCGCTCCCAAAGACGAATGCCGCGGCAAAGGGCAGAAGAAACCATCCTTCATAACGCGTGAGCGCCGCCGCCGCGCCAGCCACGCCTGCGGCCGCCGCCCAGCCGGAGGAATCCGATTCGGCGAAGCGGACGGTGGCATAGAGCAGCGCCGCCATTGCCGCGAAGAACATCGGTTCGGTCATGGGCGTGGCCTGCAGGTAGAGCAGGTTCGGATTGAACGCGAACACGGCCAGCGAGGCCCACGCCGCCGCCGAACTCGCGAAAACGCGCCGCACCGTGGCGAACAGAAATGCGCCCGCCAGGACGAAGCATGCGGCCGCCGGGATGGCTCCGGCCAGCCCGCTGCGCCACAGCCAGTTGTTCCTCACCAGCGGCAGCATCAGCGCGTGGGGCAGCGGCAGCCACACGGTGCCAATCTGATAAATGCCCGGGGTCCGCGAGTCCATCACCCGGCGCGCGATGTTCACGTGCGCCTGGGCGTCGCCGTACCAGAGGGTCCAGCCGTTGGCGCAGGTCGGCACCACGAACGCGGCGCTGAGCAGCGCCAGCGCGGCAAGGGCCAACGCCGTTTCAGAACGCCGTGAACTCACGGAACTCGCGGAAGCGTGCTTCAATGTCGTCGCGGGTGAGCGTGCGGAAGCGGTCCACGCCGAATTTTTCGCAGCAGAAGCTGCCCATCACCGAGCCGTAGATCACCGCCCGGCTCAGGTCGCCCCGGTCGACGTTGCCGCTCTTCAGATCGCAGCCCCGCTCGGCCAGGTAGCCGATGAAGCCGCCGGCAAAGCAGTCGCCGGCGCCGGTCGGGTCGAAGACCTCCTCCAGCAGGTATCCCGGCACTATGAAGTACGAATCGCGCCGGAACAACATGGCGCCGTACTCGCCGCGTTTGATGACCAGCGTGTTCGGGCCCATGTCCAGGATGGCCTGCGCGGCCCGGCGAAGGTTATGCTCGCCCGACAGCATGCGCGCCTCGCTGTCGTTGATCAGCAGAAAATCCCAGTCGCGAATGGTCTCCAGCAGCTCGTCGCGATAGTCGCGAATCCAGTAGTTCATGGTGTCGCCGCCTACCAGGCGCAGGCCGCTCATCTGCTCGCGTACGCCGCGCTGCAACGCCGGCTGGATGTTGCCCAGCACCAGGTACGGCTGCGAGCGGTATCGCGCGGGCAGCTTCGGGTCGAAATCGGCGAACACGTTGAGGTCGGTCCGCAGCGTGGTGCGGTCGTTCATGTCCTCCGAATAAACGCCCGCCCAGAAGAAGGTTTTCCCGGGGACCCGTTCGAGTCCCTCCAGATCGATGTTGCGCGAGGCCAGCAGGTCGATGTCTTCCTGGGCGAAATCCTCGCCCACTACCGCGACTACCGCCGTCTGTGTGAAATATCCCGCCGACAGCGCGATGTACGTGCCGGCTCCGCCCAGCATCCGCTCCACGCGGCCATGCGGCGTCTCCACCGCGTCATAGGCGACCGACCCAACCACAACCAGTGACATTGCTCGAATTGTATCCTGGCCGTAACCGGACTACGCCAGACCGCTCGCGGGCGGGGCCGCGGCCCATCGCGGTCACCACCATGAAGTCAGGGCCGTGCACCAATAGCGAGGACACGCGGCGGGCACGGTAGAATCGAAGTCTGACCTTTCATGCCGCGTAGTTTCCATGTTTTTCCCGATCTGGTTTTTCTGCTGGCCTGCATCGCCTCGCAATTGACTCTGGCGGTTTGGGCCCTGCGTGTGGCAAGGCCACGGTGGGCGCGGGTCGTACTCTATGGCGTCACCGGCGCCTGCCTGGCGGCCTACCTCACCGGCTACCTGCTGCTTTTCTACCGAGTGGGCCGCTACTTTTCCACCGCGGTTGCTACCTGGACACAGGGTGTCGCGCTGATTACAGGTTTGTGCGTCATCGGGATGGCCGTCCTCGGCGCCGCACTGCGACGCGTGCCGTTTCGCGAGGACCGGCGAGAGGCGTTCCGAGTGGCCAGCGCTGCGGTTCTTTCCACGCCCGCGCTGGTGACGGCGTTTGGAATCCTGCATCGGACCGATTTTCGGCTCAGCGAGGTCCGCGTACCGCTGCGGGGTCTGCCTCACGATCTGGACGGGCTGCGTATTGTACAGGTGACGGATATCCACTTGAGCCCGTTCCTGAGCGAGAAGCAGTTGGAGCGGGCCATCGACATGGCCAACGAAACAAAGGCCCACATAGCGCTGGTGACCGGAGACCTGATTACGCGCCGCGGCGATCCGCTGGACGCCTGCCTGCGGCAGATCACGCGGCTTCGCGCCGCGGCCGGCGTTTTCGGGTGCATGGGAAACCACGAGGTGTACGTGGACGTGGAAGACTATGTCGCCGCCGAGGCAGCCCGGCGAGGCGTCCTGTTTCTCCGCCACCAGGCGGCCCGGCTGCGTTTCGGCAACGCCCAACTCAACCTTGCCGGCGTCGACTACCAGCCGTTCCACACTCTCTACCTGGTGGGCGCCGAACGGCTGATGGCGCCGGGATGCCTGAATGTCCTGCTGTCCCACCAGCCCGACGTCTTCCCGGTGGCGGCGGAACAGGGGTGGAATCTCACCATTGGCGGGCACACCCATGGGGGTCAGATCGGCGTGGAGATCCTGCATCATAATGTCTCGCCGGCGCGCTACTTCACTCCATATGTGCGAGGCTTGTACAGGATCGACAGTTCGGCCGGATATGTTTCGACGGGCCTCGGCACGGTGGGGTTGCCCGTCCGCCTGGGCGCTCCCCCGGAGGTTTCTCTGATACGCTTGTGCGCCACCTGATCATCAGCGATATTCACTCCAACCTGGAAGCAATCGGGGCCGTAGTGGCCGACGCGCAGGGCGCCTACGACCGGATTCTGTGCTGCGGCGATATTGTCGGCTACGGCGCCGATCCCGACGCGGTGACGGCGTGGGCCCGCCAGAACGTGGACGTGGTCATTCGTGGCAACCACGATAAGGCGTGCGCCGGCCTGGAGGATCTCGAGTGGTTCAACCCGGTGGCCCGCTTATCCGCGCTGTGGACCATGGAACACATGGACCTTTCCAACATCGAGTGGCTTCGCGGGCTGCCGCAGGGGCCCGTCGAGGAGGCCGGCCTCATCCTGGTGCACGGCTCTCCGCTCGACGAAGACGAATACCTGGTCTCGGAAATGGACGTGGCGCAGATTAGCGCCTACCTGGGAGGCCGCATCTGGGTCTTCGGCCACACCCATTTGCAAGGCGGGTTTCTGTGCGATGGGAACGGCGTGCAGCGAATCCGCCGGCCGATAGCGGCTTTCGAAACCCTGCGGCTGGAGACCGGTCAGTCCTGGCTGATCAATCCGGGTTCCGTGGGCCAGCCGCGCGATAACGACCCGCGGGCGGCCTGGATACTGTGGGACTCCGACGCGCGCGTGGTGACCTTCCGCCGGACTGCCTACGACTTCCGCGCGACACAACGGAAGATCCTCCAGGCCGGCCTGCCGGAGATTCTGGCGTCGCGGCTGGAAGCGGGGAAGTAGCCACCTGGCCGGATTCTCCGGCCTGTATTGACGAAATCGGCCGGCGTAACGGCAATTACCTGAGGCGAAAAACGGTACTTTCTTCCCATATAGAAGAAGCGATTTCTGCCGATTCGAGAATCTGAAGGAGTACTCTATGAGCTCTGCCGTGAACGGACTGGGCTCGTCCGATCAATTAGCCCTGATCAACTCGCTGATCGCGCCGGCGTCCACGAACACCCCGGCGGCGCCGCCCAGTGGCGTGAGCGCGCAGCAGGAACTTACCGCGTTGCAGAAGAACGGCGATCTCACCGGATTACTGTCGGATAACATCGCCGTCGGAGTGATGCAAATCGCCAATTCCACCTCGACATCATCGTTGGCGGGGACGAGTCTCACCAGTCTGGTCAGCCAGTTGATCTCGGCATACACCAGCTCGGCAGAACCTTCGACGTCCTCCTCAAGTGGCAGCGCCGCACAACAATCGGCCGCCACACTGTCGACGAATCCAGGGTTGGCCATCATTCAGGAGATGGAGAACGCGGGTACGTTTAGCCCCACCCTGGCGGATGCGACCGCCGCAGGCGGCCTCAGCCAGATCACCGGCTGACAGCGATCTGCACCACAGCCTCGGGGTGCCACGGGCCAGGCCCGCTTCGCATCCCAGTTACCTGCCGGACACTACACTAAAGGCTGCTGCACAAGGTTTTTGCGGAACTCCGCGCGCCGCAGCAACGTAGAGGCGTTCTATGAACTGGTCCGGGACCCTTCGGGACATTCGCCACGGCGTTCGGGTGCTGTCGAACACGCCTGGCTTCGCCACGGTGGCCATTCTGACCGTCGCGCTGGGCATTGGCATGAACGCGGCCATGTTCAGCGTGGTGAATGCGCTTTTGCTCAAGCCGTTGCCATACCGCGACGCCGGCCGCATTGTCATGGTCTGGGGCACATGGCCACAGAAGGGCTTTCCCCGGCTGCCGCTGTTCACCCCCGAGTTCCTCGATATCCAGCGGGGCAACCACGTCTTCGTCGAAACCGCCGGTTTCAAACTCTTTAGCGCGAACCTCACCGGCGCCGGCGAGCCCGAACGCCTGGATGGCGCGCGCGCATCAGCCTCGTTCTTCTCCATCCTCGGCGTACCGCCGCTGCTGGGGCGCACGTTCACCGCACAGGAGGACGCGCCGGGCTCGAATCGCGTGGTGGTGCTCAGTCACGGGTTATGGCAACGCCGCTTCGCCGGGGACCGCAACGTGATCGGCCGCGGCGTGGCGCTGGACGGCGCGAATTACACCGTCATCGGGGTGATGCCGGCGGAATTCCGCTTCAGTATGAGCGTGAACCTGAGCAAGCTGACGTATCCACCGGTGGATTTCTGGACGCCGCTGGCGATGACGCCGGACGAGCAGCAGGCCTACGGCTCGGTGAGCATGTATACGCTGGCGCGGCTGCAGCCGGGCGTGACCATCACGCACGCCCAGGCCGAGGCGGCGTCGCTGGCGCAAGCCCACTTCAAGGCCAACGACCTCGACCTGGGCATGGGGATTCGGGTGGCCCCGCTGCCGGAAGAGATTCGCGGCAGCCTGAGCGCTCCGCTGTGGATCCTGTCGGCGGCGGTCGGCTGCGTGCTGCTGATCGCTTGCGCCAACCTCGCCGGGTTGCTGCTGGCCCGCGGTGCGTCCAGGAGCAGGGAGATGGGCATACGCATGGCCCTGGGCGCGGGACGCAGCGCCATTGTCAGGCAGTTGCTGGTGGAGGCGCTGCTGCTGGCCATGTGCGGGGGCGCGCTGGGGACGCTGGTATCGGTATGGGTAGCCCGACTGTTTCTGGTCCTCAGCCCCACCGATCTCCAGCAGCTCGCCCACCCCGGCGTTGACTACCGCGTGCTGTTGTTCGCCGCCTGCCTCACGGCGGCCACCGGGATTCTCTTCGGCATCGCTCCCGCGCGCAGGTTGTCCGGCGCGGACGTCAACAGCGTGCTGAACGAAACTGGCCGGGCCAGCACGGGTGGGCGCTCGGATGCTCTGCGCGCGGTTCTGGTGGTGGCTCAGTTGAGTTTCGCCGTGGTGGTGCTGGCGGCGGCCATGCTGCTGGTGCGCAGCCTGATGCACGTGCTCGCCAACGACGCGGGCTTTGTCCGGCACAGCATCCTGACCATGGACATCCCGTTGCCGCCATCGCGGTACGCGGATGCGCGCGCGCAGTCGGCGTTCTTCGAACGCGCGCTGGTACGGGTGCAGGCCATACCCGGCGTGGTTGCGGCGGCGATGGTGGAGAACCAGCCGTTCACGCCCGCGCCGGAGCGGTTCATCGTCATCGAAGACAGGCCCGTCGCGAAGATCGGCCAGTTGGCGCTGGCCACCACGCGCTTCACCAGCCCGGACTACCTGCGCGTCACCGGCGTTCCCCTGCGCATGGGCCGCTGGCTGAACGACGCGGACCGTCGCGGCACGCCGGGCGTCGCCGTGTGCGACCAGTTGTTCGCTAACGCGCACTGGCCTGGCGAGAGCCCCCTCGGCAAACACATTCGCATCGGCGGCGGCAGCACCGGACCATGGATCGCCATTGTGGGCGTGGTGGGGGTAACCCGCCAGTACGGTCTCGACGCCGATCCGCGGCCCGCGCTTTACCTCAGCTACCTGCAGGATACGCGCAGCAAGATGTCGCTGGTGGTGCGCTCGGAGGGCGAGCCGCTGGTGCTGGCGGTGGCTGTCCGCGATGCCATTCGCAGTGTGGACCGCGACCAGCCGGTGGCCAACGTGAAGACCATCGATCAGCTTGTGTCCCGCTCGGTCTCGAATCGCAGCTTTCAGGCCATTCTGCTGGCCACCTTCGCGGGCGCGGCGCTGCTGTTGGCGGCTCTGGGGATTTTCGGATTGCTGTCGTGGTGGGTGGCGCGGCGGACGCGGGAGATTGGGCTGCGCATGGCCCTCGGAGCCACCCGCGGGAACGTGCTGTGGCTGGTGACCGGCCGCGCGATGCTTCTGGTGGGGGTGGGTTTGCTGATTGGTTGCGCGGGCGCGCTGGCGGTGACGCGCGTGCTGCGGAGCCTGCTGTATCAGGTGAGCGCTACCGATCCGCTGGCGTTCGCCGCGGTGGCTTTGGCTATGTTCGCGGTAGGGGTGTTGGCGTCGGCCCTGCCGGCCTGGCGCGCGGTGCGGGTGGACCCGGCGGTGGCGCTGCGGACGGAGTGAGGCGAACCTAATCCACCACCGGCACCAGCCGCGATGCGACGATGCGCTGGTCCGAGGTGATAAGCCGCAGCCGGTGAACGCGCGCCGTGGCCACGATGGCGCGGTCAGCGGGGTCGGAGAGAGGACCTCCCATGGTCGCGACTTCGGTGGCGATGTCGATGGTTATGGGCAGAAGCTGAAAGGCCGGACTCGCCTCCAGCATGCCCAGTAGCTCGGCCGGCGTGCTCCTCATACGATGGCGCCCGCGGCTGAAGAGGACCGCGATCTCAAGCAGGGTGATGCCGCTTAAGGCGACCGCTTCGCCGGTTCGCGCCACGTCTTCCAGCACGCGGGTTTGTTCCCGCGAGAGTCTTCGCGGATCGCTCAGCCATCGCACTACGACGTGGGTGTCCAGAAGAAACCGCGGCATCAATGGGTTCCCTAATCGCCGCTCTCGCGGAGGACGTTCCACAGGTGGGAGGTGTCCTCGTTGACGATGTCACCCACGATCTCGATCTTGCCCACCCAGGCGCCACGGGGCGACTTGTAGCGCGCTTTCTTCGCGGGCCGGACCGTAGCCACGGGACGGCCTCGTTTCGTCACCGTAATGGTTCCGCCCTGGTCTTCCAATTCGTCCAGCAGGGCCAGACATTTCGCTTTGAATTCCGTCGCGCCAAACACTCGATCCTTCATCGGTACCATGATACCGCGGTTCAACTGGTCATCTGACCACCTGTGCGGTGAACGGCGAGTAGGACGCGCATGTTGCTGGTCACGTTCGCGGTGCGAGTGAGAAACACCTCAATATGGTTGACGGAACAAGGCCCCGGTCCAGTCGCGTATCACATTGCAGAACACCTCCCATGCATATCCGGCCCTCGGTAGTGGCCGCAGCGGTTCTGCTGCTGATGATGTTCGTGCTGGCCGGCGGCGCCGCCCTGCGCGAATCCGTAACCATCGACGAAGTGGCGCACATCGGCGCCGGCCTGAGCTACGTCCAGAAGCTGGATCTGCGTCTCAACGACGAGCACCCGCCGCTGGCCAAGGTGCTGGCCGGCCTGGCGCTGGCGATACGCGGCACGCACGCCGACTATTCCAGCGTCCAGTGGAACATCGGCAAGGAATTCTTCCCCGCCTACATGGGCGAGTGGGTGTTCGGCGACTGGGTCCTGGGCCGCTGGAACGACGCGCAAAGCACGCTGATGTGGGCGCGCCTGCCCATGCTGCTGCTCACCGTGCTGCTGGGCTGGGTGCTGTTCGTGCTGGGACGCCGCCTGGGCGGGGACTGGGGCGGGCTGCTCTGCCTTGCTGCTTACACCAGCATGCCGGCGTTCCTCGCGTTCGGGCCGCTGGTGCTGACCGACGTGGCCATCGCCCTGTTCACGGTCCTGACGCTCGCGACCCTCGGCGAGTTGTGGCGGAACCCGGACCGCCGAAACACCCGCTGGTTCGCACTGGCGCTGGCCGGGGCGCTGCTATCCAAGTTCTCCTCCGGCATCCTGTTTCCTGCCGTGCTCGCGTTCGTGCTGAGCACGCGCTGGTGGGCGCTGGCGGACCAGCCAGCCGAGAAGGACCCGGCACGCGTCTGGCGCAAGCTCCGGTGGCGCGCGCTGCGCAAAGCCACGATGCTCGCGGGCGTGGTGGTGTACGTGGTGTATTTCGTTTTCTCGTGGAACCAGCCGCTGGCCGTCCCTGGGTTCGCCGGCCACGGACCGCTGGTTGCTCTGGCCGGCCGTCTGCTGATGCCGCCGTGGCTGTTCCTGCGGGGACTGGGGTGGGTGCTGCTCACCGCCGTGCGCCCGTCATTCTTGTTCGGCCATCCGTATCCGCACGGGGTTTGGTTCTTCTACCCGGTGTTGCTGGTTCTGAAATCGTTGCCTGGTTTCCTCGGCCTGCTGGTGTTGACTCTGGCACTTTCCCTTTGGCACAGATGGAAGCACCGCGACGCGGCCGTGCTTCCGGCTGAACTGGCCACGCACTGGCGCGCCATCTGGGTGTCGCTGCTGGTCTTCGTTGGCATCTGCCTGATCGGGCCCATGGACATCAGCATTCGGCATTTCAGTATTCCGCTGGCGCTGCTGACGCTGCTGATGGCGCCTCTGCCCCGGCTCATCGAACGGTTCGCGCGGCGGCTGGCGTGGACCGCAGCGGTGGTGGCCGCCGTGCTGGTGGCCAGTTGTTTGATCACCGCCGTGCGGTTGTACCCTTATTACTTCCCGTACGTCAGCCCGTTCGGGATGGGGCAACCGGCCTGGTGGTTGATGAGCGATTCCAATGTCGATTGGAACCAGGCGCTGCCCGACGTGGAGCGGTTCGCGCGGCAGCGCGGGTTGGCGGATGTGCCTCTGGACATCTATGGGTTCTCCGATTCCCGTGCGTTCGTGCCCCAGGCGCGTTTGTGGGACTGCCAGGCGCCGGCGGATTCCGACGCGGGCCGCTGGGCGTTCGTCTCCGCCAACATGATTCTGGATTCTCACAATTGCGCATGGATCATGCAGTATCCGCATCAGCCGCTGGCGGGCGGCAGCATGTATGCCATTCGCCTTCCGTCTCCGATTCCGCCGGCCGGCACTCCGGGGGGACCCCCGCCGCCGGGTGCGCGCCGCATGTTCCTCAACGCCCCGTTCGACATGCGCGCGATGTTCCTGGAACTGTCCGAGCATCCGGAGGGGATGCAGAAGGCCATGGATGACATGATGGCGAGATGGCAGAAGATTCAGGAGGAGGCGAGGCACAGGAAGGCGCGGCGCTGAAGACTGGGGGCCTCGGCGCTGCCCGCGGGGCGGGCGGTACGCGTGGACCCAGCGCAGGCGTTGCGAACTGAATAAGAGGCATGCGGCTGCGTCGCGCTCACGCTCTGAAGCGTGTTTTCTCGTCAGAACAGATCTCCCGCGATATGCCGAAGCACTCCCAGGTTTGGTTGCGTGGTCTGGCGGAGCGGACATTCCTCCGTTTGCATGGGCTGATCGTGGATATAATCATCTGGAAGCGGAGAACCCTGAGTGCTCCGATGAGGTGTCAACAATGCGCGTGCTCTTTATCGCGGCGGAATGCAAGCCATTTTCGAAGGTCGGTGGAGTTGGGGACGTGGCGGGAGAGTTGCCGCCAGCTCTTCGAAGGGAGGGCGTAGAGATCGAGATCGCAACGCCCCTTTATCGCGACAAGATTGGGAGTCTCGCTAATTCGCTCTCTCCCTCCGGCATTACTTCCGTGGTGGATGACGTTGGAACGACCCAACGCGTACAGTGGCTCTCAACTCAGTTGAGGGACGTCCCGGTGTTCCTTCTTGACAGCCCCGAACACTTCCTCGGGCCGGTGTACATCAGCAGTCCACCAGATCGACCTTACTGGGATGATGCCGTTCGGTTCTCCTACTTTAGTGCCGCGTGTCTCGATCTTATTGAACGTCGCCAGCCAGACGTAGTCCACGTCAACGACTGGGCGTTGGGCTATCTGCTGGGACTGATGGATCTACGAAAGATGCCCCAGGCTCGCGTGCTCACCGTCCACAACGTCCAATACCAAGGAAATTTCTGGTCTGGGCTTCTGCGCTCGGACACTACCATGGGGAGGCTGGCGCTGGCGTGTGGGGATTCGTTCCGCGATCCTCATCCAGGCTGGCGCTGCGTGAACGCCCTACGTTTGGGGCTCGAAAAGGCCCACATGGCCAACACCGTGAGCCCAAACTACGCGAGGGAGATGACCAGGCCACCTGCCGAAGATCGCTTCTTCATAGGCGGTTGCGGTTTGGAGGAAATCGTCGAAGGGCTCTACCCGCATCGATTTCTGGGCATACTGAACGGCTTCGAGTATGGATCCGATCCCGCCGACGAAGGTCCATTTCGGGCTGCGCTTCAGTCCAAGAAGGAGGCTCGCGCCATGGTCGCCTCCGAGTTCACACGCCCAGAAGACTTCCTTCTGGGTTTTGTGGGGCGGGCAGTGGAGCAGAAAATCCGTCTGCTCTCAGAGCCGCTTCGTGGTCGCCCTGTTCTGGAACATGTGCTCGAAATCCCCGGTGTTAACCTGGCGCTGGTTGCTAGCGGGGAGGCGGAGTTCGAGTCGTTCCTACGTTTGGTCCCCGAGGAACGGGGTGGCGCCAGAAACTTTTCCGCGGTAATCCAATTTGACCCGCAGAAGGCAGATTTCATCAGTCGTGGTTGCGACGTCTTCCTGATGCCGAGCCTGTTCGAGCCTTGCGGAATCACGCAACTGGAGTCGATGGCCAGGGCCACACCCCCTCTTGTACGCCGTACAGGTGGCCTTGCCGATACTGTGATCCCCCACACGGAATCGGGCGGTACGGGTTTCGTCTTCGGCGGGGACTCCAAGGAGAGCGTCCTCGACGCTCTCGTCGACGCGGTGAGAACCGCCGTCGGCATCGCAGTGGATCGGCCCGAGCGGTTCCGCCAACTTCAGGAGAACGCGTTTCGCCAGCGTTTCACTTGGCGCTCGTCCTCGATACGGTACATCGAAGAAATCTACAAGCCCGCTCTCAGCAACGCTCGATCCATGTTTTCGTGAAAAGGAGGCTTTAGCCCATGGATCCTCTCCGACTCGGGTTTCGCAGCATCGTCGGAATTACTATGCCCGGCACGATCGTCGTTCTATCGGTGCTTTACGGCCTCTGGGCAATAAATAGGCTCCCACAGCCGATCGGCGGGACTGGCTCTATCATCGCTGCTCTCTGGGGCCTCGCGTTCTTCCTCGTAAGTTATGCCTTGGGCAGCATCTTGAGTCTACGCGCTGCTGGTCGCACGGACAGATTATCCGCAAGCTTGGTTGGCAAGGAAGCGAAACCTCCATTGGAGGCGGTCAAGAAACGCCTGCTGGGCTTTGCCAATGGCGAGGCGGCGTGGGAGTGGTTTTCGCATGGTGGGACCAGGGAGCCTGAGCTTTCCAAAGGGAACGGGCCCATCGAGCAGCCAGAGAGCCCAGAGGCTTGCGGGGATCTGTGGGCCTACGACGTGTTCCCCTATCCATGTTGGTCTCTCGTCCGGTTGGGCGTATATTGTCCCAGAGAGGTTTTCCTATTTTATTGGCCGTACCACAAGCAGATCCTTGCCCAAGTCGGCAAGTCGCCGCACTTTTTCAACTACTGCAAGATGGCTGTGTACGCAGGAAACGGGAGCATTTCAAGTCCGCTCTCGACGGAAATTCAGGAAGCCGAAAGCAACGTACGCTTTCTCGCCGGAGCGTTCGACGCTCTCGTGATTTCTTCGGCAATGCTCGTCGCGTTCGTCTTCTATCGTGGAGTTCTTGGAAGATTCCCATTAGTTCTCCTCCCGATAATCGCTGTCGGCGCGGTCGTATTGTCCCCGGGGCGCATCGAAGGAAAGACTATCCGTAAGTTCAGTGACGGCCGAGGGGTGCGCTGGGCCTTTCGCTTCGTCGGCATTCTTGCCTGTTCGTGTCTGATTGTCCCTTTCAGAGTCGCTGCGCCGGGTCAGCTCGGCCGTCTCTTGTGGCCGGGTGAGCCTGAATCGCTCGGGCTAATCGTGCTAGCCATCGCGGAATACTTGCTTGCTTGGGGAATAGTCTCGCAAGGGCGATTGCGGACCCGCCGCCATGCCGAAGTGGCAGCCGTAATGGATGCTTTTTATCTTACATGCGGACTAAGGCAGGCCGATTCTCCGCCCACTGACAAAGTGGGCGAGAAGCCTCGGAGCTAATCGTCTGCCATCTCGAAGGGGCACATCCTGCTTTGCTGGGCGCGACCACTTTCGAATAGTCGCCCAGCGTTCGCCAACGTGTACGATCCAGCAAGGTTACGGTACCCTGAGGGGATTCTTGCCTTGGATGAGCGCCTATGGCCACGCTTGGCCGGAAGCCCACGCTATCATCGAATCGTGCGGCGTCTTGTCCTTCTCTGCCTGCTGGCGCTCGCGCCGTTGCTGGCGGACGACCACTGGATCTCCGTTCACGCCGGCCCGTTTCAGGTCTTCTCGGAGGCCGGGGACAAGCCGGCGCGCGAGGCGCTCAACGAACTGGAGCAGCTCCGCTGGACACTGGGTTCGGCGCTGGCGAAACAGGACCCGCAACTGGTCTGGCCCATCCACATCCTTGTCTTCCGGCGCAATGGAACCCCCGCGCCGCTGGCCGCGCCGGCGCTCGCCCGCGATGCCTGGATGGTGGGCGTGGACGAAAAGACCCTTCTGACACCCGCGCTGAAGGCCCAGGTGACTCGCCGCCTCCTCGACGAGAACACGCACAAGCTGCCCGACGCCGTGGACAACGGGCTGGTGGCGCTGTACTCAACCATCAGTGTCAACGGGGTGCACATCACCGTGGGCGAGCCCGTGGCCAACCCGACGCGCGATTGGGCGCGCCTGCAGATGCTGGTGACCGACGAGAACACCGCCGGTGAAATGCACATCTTCCTGTCGAACCTGGAGCAGGGGGGCGACCTGGACGTGGCCTGCCGCAACGCGTTCCGCTTCAACGGGGCGGAGCTGGAACGGCGCCTCAACACGTATCTGGGCGCGGGCCACTTCGCCGCGCGCACCTTCAGCGGCGCCGCCATCAGCCCGGACCGCGACTTCCGAGTCACCCAGCTCGACTCCTCCGACGCGAAGCTGCTCATGGGGGACTACCTGCTCGCCGCCGGTTCGCCCAGGGCAGCGGACCTCTACAATCAGGCGAAGGGCGTGGAAGCCTCGGAGGGCCTGGGGCTGGCCGCGCTGGCACAAGGCGATCGCGCCGTGGCGCAAAAGGACCTGGCCGACGCCGTCAAGTTAAACTCGAAAAACGCCCGCGTCTGGTACGAGGCCGGACTGCTGGAACCCGCGGCCGACAAGAAGAAAGCGGACCTGATCAAGGCCGCCGAGCTGAACCCGAAATGGGCGGACCCGTTCGTGCGCCTTTCCGAAACCGAACCGGGGCCGGTGCGGCGCACTTTCTGGTTGAAGAAGGCGGCCGAAGCGTCGCCGCGGGAAATCGCATTGTGGAAGGCGCTGGCCAAATCCGCGGCCGACGCGGAACAGTTTCCGGATGCCGCTCGCGCCTGGGCCATGGCGGAAAGAGCGGCGGGCAGCGAAGAGGAACGACAGAAAGTGCGGGAAGAGCGCCTGCGCGCCGAACAGGAGCGTCTGGACGCCGAGGACGCCGCCCGTAAGAAAGAAGAAGACGAGCGCCAGCGCGACCTCGACCGGGTTCGCGACGCATCGCTGGCGGAGATCCATGCCGCCGAGGCGAAGGCGAATGCGAAGCTCAACCCGGACGGGCAGTTCTCGAAGGAAGGCGCGGTGGATTACGGCGAGCTGGAGAAGAGCGGCCCGTCGGTGGACGGCGTGTTCGAACGATTCGACTGCCTCGGCCAGCAGGGCCGCCTGGTGATCCACACCGCCCAGGGCAGGCTGGTCCGGCTGCTGGTCACCGATCCATCGCAGGTTTCCATTGAGGGAAGCGATGGCGCGCTGGCCTGCGGAGTGCAGCAGCCCGCGCGCAAGGTCCACGTCAGCTACGACCAGAAGCCCAACCAGAAGACCGGGACCAGCGGCGAGGTGCGGACCATCCAATTCGTGCAGTAACCGTGACCACCATTCGCAAAGCCGCCGAAAGCGACCTTCCCGCCATCGCGGAAATCCAGCGCGCTTCCCCCGAGGCGGCGCACTGGAGCGTGCCCGACTACCTCGATCAGGATTGCTGGGTGGCCACCGTAGGCGGTCGCTTGGCTGGGTTTCTGGTGTGCCGCGCCGTGGCCGCCGACGAACGGGAAGTCTTGAACATCGCCGTCGGCCCGCAGTTTCGCCGGCGGGGGATCGCGCGCGCGCTGCTGGAGGCGGAGTGTAACCGTAATTTGGGTGACTACTTCCTGGAGGTTCGCGCATCCAACATAGCGGCGAGGGCATTTTACAGTGTCATTGGTTTCACTGAGGTGGGCGTAAGGCAGGCGTACTACGAAAACCCACCCGAGTCGGGGATTGTCATGAAAAGGCGTTCATGTTATCGTCACAATGTCAGGAGACCGTAAGCGGTCGTCAAGTTTGAATCGCTCAATGTATCTCAGCCATCCAACCGAACCGCTCCTCCCTACACAGGACCGGACACGGACATTCCGCAAGGAGACAAGCCTGATGGAGAATATGCAGGAAGATCTGAAGGCGCACCTGATGCAGACCGATGACGAGTTCCGCCAACTGGCGGCTCGGCACTCGGAGTATCACCAGCAGCTCGAGACGATCGAGTCGAAGCCGCGGCTGACCCCGCAAGACGAAGTGGAAGAGCACCGGCTGAAGAAGCTGAAACTGCGTTGTAAGGACCAGATGACCCAGATCATGAACCGGTACCGCATGCAACAGGTTCAATTTCAATAGGCATCGGGTGCGCTAAAGCCAGGTAAGGGGCCCGGTCCGGACACGTTCGGATCGGGCTCCGTGTTTTTTGGGGGTGGCAACCTATTCGCCTTGCTCGTCCACAAGCTGCTGGAACAGCGCCGCGCTATCGAACGGCAGGGGGCCGGACGGCAGCGCCAGCGAGGTGAACTGCGTCTGGAGCAGCGAGCCATCTTCAAATCGGAATGCGATGAGCCGCTCCGGATCCAGCAACAGAACGTGGCGCACCCCGATATGCTGGTAGTCTCGAAAGCGATCGAGTTGTGCCGGCAACCTGTCGTCCGGTGAGAGGATCTCAATGATTGCCCACGGGACCGCTGCCATGACCTTGCCGGGAATCCGATAACGGCTACGTTCGACGATCTGCGTACGAACCCCGGGAAGCGGGAGAAAGCCAAGCGCCTTCCGATACTGGGCGAGGTATTGAATCAGAATCATCTGCAGAAGGCCGTGCGCGATGGTCGGCGTGCCACGCTCAATCAGGACGCACGTACTCCAGGTCCGGCCGGTAGCTGGAACTCAGGTATTCCTCTGCGGAAACAAGCGGCGGAATGGGAGCAACTTCCATCGTGGCGCGTCCTTTCACACTGTACTCCACAGCCGGAGAACCGCGCTGCCCCGCGACCCTTGCTGCCCTGCCATGATAAGGAACATGCGAATCCTCACCGTTGGTATTGCGTTGCTGGCGGCGTCCACGGCCGTGCTGGCTCAGGCGCCAGGCGACAAACAGACCGAGGTCTTCGGTCAGAAGATCCACTACATCGAGGCCGGTTCCGGTCCCAACGTGATCCTGCTCCATGGGCTCGGCGGCGACTGGCACAACTGGGGGCCGACGATTCCCGCGCTGGCGGCCGGCTATCACGTGCTGGTTCCCGACCAGATCGGCTTTGGCGCATCCGACAAGCCGCTGATCGAATACCGGGTGACGACGCTGGTGGATTTCCTCGAAGCCTTCTGCAAAAAGACCGGCATCGGCAAAGCCACCGTGGTGGGCAACTCACTGGGAGGCTGGACCGCCATGGCCTTCACCCTGGCGCATCCGGAGCGGGTGGAGAAGCTGGTTCTGGTCGATTCCGCCGGCTATTCGTTCTCCCCGCCCCCGACCCGGGAAACTCTGCTCGCACTGAATCCGTCCACGGTGGAGGGTGCGAAGGCGGTGCTGCGTCTGATCTTCGCGCACCCGTCCTGGGCCACCGACGCCGCCGCGGAAGGGCTGCTGACGCGGCACATGAGCAACAACGACGGCTATACCATCGACCGCTTCATCGATTCCATCCTGCGCCAGGAAGATTTTCTGGACGGCAAGCTGGGCGGCATCGGGGTTCCCACGCTGGTGGTGTGGGGCCGGGAAGACCGGTTGACCCCGCTGGCCTCGGGCGAGCGCTTCGCTCACGACATCGGCGGCGCACAGACGAAGGTGCTGGATGGCTGCGGCCATGTTCCGCAACTGGAATGCGCCGGGGAGTTCAACGCGGCGTTGCTGAGATTCCTCGGGAGCGGAAACGAGCGACAATAGGTCGATATGCGGCGAGCGGGCTGGTGGTGGCTTCTGCTGGGGGTTCCGGCCCTCGCCATGGCCATGCTCGCGGCCACGCGGGAACCTGCGCGCAACCTGCACACGGTGCAGTACGCAGGCGGCCGCGAGACCCTCGCCGTGGGCGCGCTCCTGGTGGCGAAATCGGAACTGAGCGACCCGAACTTCGTCCGCACCGTGGTGGTTCTGGTGCAGTACAGCGAGGAGAAAGGCGCTTTCGGCCTGATCGTCAATCGCCGCACGGCCTCCACGCTCGGGCGAGTGTTGCCCGATCTGAAAAGCGGCGGCGCGCATCTGGTGTACGAAGGAGGCCCGGTGCAGACCGATCTCCTGCTGGCGCTATTCCGCTCGCGCACGAAGCCGGAGGAAGCCCAGCTCGTCACCGGCGATGTGTACGAAACCGCGAATTCGGACGCGATTGTGAAGATGGCTGGCGCGTCCGCCCCGGAGCGGTTTCACCCGTACGCCGGTTACTGCGGGTGGGGAGAAGGCCAGTTGGAGAACGAAGTCCAGCTTGGCGCGTGGGCAGTGATGACGCCCGACGCGCGGGTTCTGTTCGACGACGATCCGGATTCGCTATGGCAGCGGATGGACCGCAAGAGCCAGATGCGCATCGCGCAAATCCTGCGCCATGATCTTCCCTTCTAGCCTGGCCGCGCGGGATCGCTGGCAGGCTCGGTCCATGGTGATCTCCACGCGCGGCATCGCCGCCACCTCGCAGCCGCTGGCGTCGCAGGCCGGGGTGCAGATTCTGGCGCGGGGCGGATCGGCCGCCGATGCGGCGGTGGCGGCCAATGCCGTCCTCAGCGTGGTGGAACCGATGATGAGCGGCATTGGCGGCGATCTGTTCGCCCTTTATCGCGATGCCGGCGGCGGGTGTCTTTACGGCCTGAACGCAAGCGGCTCGGCGCCGCGGGGCCTGAGCCTCGAATACCTGCGGCAACATGGCGCCGCCGGCATCTCCGGCATCCACTCGGTTACCGTTCCGGGCTGTCTGCGCGGCTGGGAGAGCATGCACCGGCGCTTCGGGCGTCTCCGGTGGCGCGATCTGTTCCAGCCGGCCATCTACTATTGCCAGCACGGTTTCCCGGTCACCGAGGTGATTCAGGGGGACTGGGAGGATTCTGCGGCCACCGCGCCCGCCGGCGCGCCACGGGTGGGCGAGATCGTTCGTAACCCCGAGCTGGCCCGCGCCTATGGCCTGATTGCCGAACTGGGCGCGGACGCCTTCTACGCGGGCCCGATTGGCGAGGCGCTGATCGCGACGTCGCGGCGGCTGGGTGGAACCATGACCGCTACCGATCTCGAAGAGTTCGCACCGGAATGGGTAGAGCCGATCTCCACTGTGTATCGCGACTGGCGCGTGTACGAGCTCCCTCCCAACGGCCAGGGCGCCGGCGCGCTGGAGATGCTCAACATCATGGAGCGCTTCCCGCTGGGCGATTACGCGCCGGGCAGCGCCATGGCTCTGCACTGTAAGATCGAGGCGCAGAAGCTGGCCTACGAGGATTTGGAAGCGTTCAACGCGGACCCGCGGCTGGCCGACGTTCCGCTGCGCGGCCTGCTCGACAAACGCTACGCGGCACAGCGGGCCGCGCTGATCGATCCCGCAGCCGCGCGCTGCCAGTACGGGCCCGGCGAGCCGGAGCATGCGCACGGCAATACCACGTACCTCGCGGTGGTGGACAAGGACGGCAACATCGCCTCGTGGATTCAGAGCATTGCCGATCTGTGGGGAACGGGGATCGTGGTGGAGGGGTTTGGGTTCCCGCTGCACTCGCGCGGCGCGGGCTTCTCCATGGACCCCGCACATCCCAACGCGCTCGCCCCCGGCAAGCGTCCGTATCACACCATCATTCCCGGCTATATGGAGCTTGGGAGCGCGCACGTGGGCTTTGGCATCATGCGCGGCGTCAACCAGGCGCAGGCGCACGCGCAGTTCGTCTCGCACATTGCCGATCACGGCATGAACATCCAGCAGGCTCTGGAAGCGCCGCGATTCACGCGCGTGGAGACCGCGGGGCGCGAGGTGAAGATGGAGAGCCGCGTGCTTGAGAGCGCCCGCAGCGAGCTCATCGCCATGGGGCACGAGGTCACCACCGTGGGCGAGTACTCCGGATGGATGGGCGGCGGCAACGCGGTTCTGCACGACTCCGCGGCCCGCGTGAACTATGGCGCGTCATCACCGAGAAAGGATGGCGCCGCGATCCCCGAGCCCGATCCCTGGTTCGAGTAAGGGACGCGCGACGCCACCGGTCGCGTTATTCCTTGATCGCAATACCCGCCTCCCATACACTGGCGGCATGATGCAGCGAAAACTCGCACTTGCCATCCTCTTTTCCCTGGCTGTAACGCTGCTTGCAGCCGATATCTCCGGACCATGGCGAGGCACGCTGGAGCCGGGCATGATGAGGCTGCGGCTCGGCCTGAACGTCACGCGCGCCGATTCGGGCACGCTGGCGGCCACTCTGGACAGCTACGACCAGGGCGCTCTCGGCATCCCCGTGGATTCCATTGGGCTGGACGGAAACAGGGTCACATTCACCATTGCCGGACCGGGCATCTCGTACCAGGGAACGCTCAGCGCCGGCGGCAATGAGATCGATGGCAAATTCACGCAGGGCGGTATGAGCTTCCCGCTGAAGCTGACGCGCGGAGCGGGCTCCGACAATGCAGTAAAGCGGCCTCAGCAGCCGAAACCGCCTTACCCGTACAAGGAGGAAGAGGTCACTGTCGACAACACGAAGGGCGCCGTCAGGCTGGGCGGCACATTGACGCTTCCGGCCGGCACGGGGCCTTTCCCGGCAGTGGTGCTGCTCAGCGGCTCCGGCCCTCACGACCGCGATGAGACGCTGTTCGGCCACAAGCCCTTTCTGGTCATCGCCGATTCTCTCACCCGGCGTGGAACCGCCGTGCTGCGATTCGACGATCGCGGCGTGGGCAAATCCAGCGGCATCAAAATGGCGAGCACGGAGGACGACCTCGCGGGTGACGCGATGGCCTGCGTCGAGTACCTGAGATCCCGCAAGGACATCCTGCCGCGGAGCGTCGGGCTGATCGGGCACAGTGAGGGCGGCATTCTCGCACCGCTTGCTGCCGCCGGCTCGCCGGACGTCGCCTTTATCGTCATGCTGGCAGGCCCGGCCATCCCGGGGGAGGAACTCCTCAAATTGCAGGCCAGGGCGTTGATGCATGCAGCCGGCGCTTCCGACGAGCATATCCAGGCCGAGAACGACGTGCAGGACCGGCTTTTCGCGTTGATTCGCGGCGGCGGCGACCCCAAAGCGATGGAGCAGAAACTGCACGCGGCATTGCGCGAATACCTGGCGAAGCTGCCGGAGGAGCAGCGCAAAGCGCTGGGCGATGCGCAGGCTTTCGAGGATTCTCAGGTGAAGACGATCATGACCGCGGACTTACGCTCGATCATCCTCAGCGATCCGGCGAAGACTCTGCGGAAGGTGAGATGTCCGGTTCTGGGGCTGAACGGCGGGCTGGACCTGCAGGTCCCCGCCGACGCCAATCTGCCGGCGCTGGCCGGCGCGCTGGCGGCCGCGGGGAACCCCGATTACGCCATTGTCAAGTTGCCCGGCCTGAATCACCTGTTCCAGACCGCCAGGACCGGTCTGGTCGGCGAATACGGCGCCATTGAGGAGACATTTTCTCCAACCGCCCTCGATATCATTGGGGCCTGGATCGCGCGTCACGTGAAATAGCGCGTTCGGCAGGCGCCGCTGTCCGTTTACTTCTTTGACTCGGCGGCGTTCACGCGCTCTCGCAGCACGCGGATCACTGTCGCGGTTTGAGCGGCCCGCGCTTTCCCGCGATCGATCTCCGTACGCAGCTCGATGTTCTCCTTGCGGAGGCGGCCCAGCTCGGCGGTATCGCGCTCGGCGGCGAGTTCGGCCGCACGCTCCGGCCTGCCGGGGGCAGGCGGCGGTGCCCCAAGGAAGCGCGCGAAGGCGCTCAGGGGCTTCCCAGCGCCGTCGAGATGAAGGGAAACCTGAACGTCGCCGGATTTGCGCGCCCACGTGAACGAGCCGGCCTGTGCTTCCGCGGCGGTCAGCGCAATGTTCACCTTGTTGCCCGCGTCGGTGACGGAAATCTCGCCAGCGCGAACGCGGCGCAGCTCCGGGCGGGAGTGATCCCATTCGACGACAAGCTGACCACCGCGGTCGGTGACGGTCGTCTCGATGGGAATCTCTGCCGGTTCGGGCGCGCGATTCCGCGCCATATAAAGCCATCCCATGGCCACCAGCACGGCCACGGGAAGCGCGATCCAGCGCGAGCTCCGCCGCCTGGCAATGGCCGGCTCCTTTTCGCCGTTTGCCGGAAAGGCGGCCACCGGATCCAGCCTGGGAACGTCGCCGCGGTTGGGCTGCACCCATGCCGACGCCGTATCCATCGGCGCGGGCGCGGCGCCCGGGTGCCGCCGTTCGGGCGGCGCGAAGGTCTCCAGCGGGTGCGCGGGCGCCCGCTCCGCGGGGAGGGAAGCCCGCCCGCCTTCTTCCTCGATATCGAACTCAAGCAGGCTCCTGTCGCTCCGGGCTGTGCCATCGAGGCCGCGGAAGAAGAAGCCCGCGCGTGCGGCGCCATGACGGCCGGGCCGGAGCACCAGAGCGATGTCTGAGGCGGCCGGAAAGAACTCCTGGTACAGGTTCAGGTCGGACTCTCGCAACACAATGTCGCTGCGGGTGTGAGACAGGAACCACCCGACAGGCTCCAGACCGGCAAAGTCCGGCAGGGTGGAGGCAACATCGAGGAATCTTCTCAACTCGTCTCGGTCGCGTGCGGAGAGGACCAGCGCGGGCCCGCTCGCGTGTTCGCAGGCAATCGGATGCCAGGCGCGGATGGAAATCCCGCCTTCTGTGCGGGCGCCGAGCAGCACCCCGCCCACTTCCATGCCGCCCCGGGTAAGCACCTGCTGCCCGTATGCGGCTGCGGCGCGCAACTCCTGCATCAGATCGTTCCGGTATTCGATGGCGAACGGACACTCCGGCACGCTCCACTTCTCGAATCGGGCCTGTGTTGATGCGGAATCAGTCATGTTCGCCAGAGCGGTGGAATCACAGATGCGCGCCTGTTGCGGGCCGGCCGGGGATGCTGACCGAAGTGCTCGGGTTCTCGTCGGTGTCCGAATCGTCGGGGGGCTCGTGCAGGTGATAGTAGTACGTGATCAGCCCCATGGCGGCCACCAGCGCCAGAACGGCGCAGAGCCAGCCCAGCGAGCGCCGGTTCCGCCACTTGCCGGGCCGCGCCAGGGCAGCCGAAAAACGCACGAAAGCCGAGCAAAAGCCGCCGATCATGGCCAGCTTGATGTACCACGGCATGAGGTCCAGGTGACCCTGTCCGCCGATTTCCTCCCATGCGACGGTAACGCCAATCAGCGCCACCAGAAACTCGATAGCCAGCCCCAGACGCAGCACATGCGGCGCAATCGGACTCTCCGGGACGGCTTCGCTCACCGGCGCGGCTGCAACCTCGGCCGGTACTCCCCCGACGACGTCGTGAATTTCCTGCTCCACTATCTCAACAACGTAGCACTTCTGAGGCTTCGGCTTCAGCTTGAGCCGGGGAGTTGGCGCGCGACACAGCAGGAACGCGGCTGGGAAGCTTTACAAGGAATCGATTCCGGGGCAATCGAGCCACATCGAATGCGGAACCGGCTGCGAAATCGGGTTTCCGAGGTTCGCGAGGTATGTGCGGGCGTACGCGGGAGCAAAGGACGGCGACGGCAAAAATGGGCGCGATAAACCCTTTGCCCCCGCGCAGGGCGGTGTCGGGCGCTCGCTCTGTTTCAGGCTCGTTCCGTTTCAAGCCCTCGCGGCAGCTTCACCTCCCCGGCAGACACGGATCCACAGCATGAGGTTGTAAGTCAGGCAGGCCCACGTCAGTTCGCGCTTCGCCCCTGGTCCGGCCTGCCCCACAAGCCAGGACGTGCTCGCAACATCCACTTTTTGGGTCGAGACCGGTTCTACGGAGCCTCGTCAACCACTTCAAGGGCCCTGACCTCGGCATAGTTTATCGAGGATGAAAAAGACACCAGTAATTTGCCCTGGCCGTTGGGGCGAAGACCGGAGAATTTCCGCACCACCGGGCGGAAGGCGCCGCCGGACTGGTAGATGTCAAAATCACGCAACAAGCTGGTTCCGTTGCAGCTCACGTCGAACACCCGGCACCCCGGTCCACGGCAGAACAGAGAAGGCGCCAGCGGACTAAATAGCGTCTCGGCAAAGTAAAGCGTAAGGGTGTACGATCCCGGCGGTACCGGAATGGAATAGCTGAAATTCCCATAGCGCTCCGAGCGGAGCAGTTCGGGAAGGTCGCGAGCTGCCTCGGACAGCGGGTGCCGAGCCTGTCGCCCGCGCACGAAGAAGTTGTCCGGTTCCCAGGTCTTTCCGCCGGGATCGGTGTAGGGGGAGGGTCTGGCTGCGATGCGGATAGCATTGGCATGGCCCGGCCGGGATGGCACAAGCTCAATGGCGTTGACGAACGGACGGTGCGGTTGGGCGGTGAAGTCCAGATGGAGTTTCCCGTCAGGGCCGGGAGCGATGTCCTTGAAAGCGCGCACGTCGACATCGGCGTACTCTGCGTCGGCCACCGGGTCGAACTGCTCCAGCAGCGGCCGGCCGTTGGCGGAAACGATGAAACGGCGAGTGTTCTGGTTGTCGTCTGTTTCCTGCGCAGGCGGGAGTTCGGTCAGCGGGTCGGCGAAATAGAGCCGGAGCTCATAGGTTCCCGGCCGCATGGGGATGTCGTACGAAAATGCCGGCCCATCCACCGACGGGTCGTCAGCGGCCGCTTCGCGCATGGTCTGGAACAGCCGGCGATCAGGCGGCGCGGAACGCAACAACTTGCGCCCTGGCCGGGGCAGGCCTCCTGTGAAATACCGGTCCGACTGCCACAGGTGGCCGGCGGCATCAGTCCAGGCGGCGCCCGAGAAACCCGCCAGAATGTGAACTTCCTGATTCGTCGCCGGCGCCGATGCAATAATCGCGTGGAAAGCTACTATCGGCGGCGTAGCGCGATCGTGCCTCAGGACCAGCCAGAGGGCAGCGGCAACGATAATCAGCCCAATCGCCGATACCGCGAGAATCGGGCGCAGCCGTACAGGCCTTCCGGCAGGTAGTGGAGGGAGTTCGGCGTCGGCTTTCTCACGGGCGTTTGGAATGGCGGATCCGTCGCTCACCGCGGAGCCGGCCGCATTCGATTCACCGTTCCCAGCCTCCTTGAACGGTGACGCCACTACGGGCGGAGCCTGGCACACCTGAAAGTCCGGCACATAGCTGCCCGGAGGAATGACAATTCTCAGGGCGTGGCTGGCGCCTTCCTGGGTGTAAAAAAGGGCGAGCCGTTTCCTTAGCCGATGCACGTCCACTCGCACGCTGGAGTCCCGGCTGTCCCGGAAAGCGCGCGGCTTGCCGAACACGTCCACTGCAATGGTGTACTCAGTGACGCTCCCGGCTTCGCCCAATAACGCCTTTTCACAAACGTACTCAAGCAACCGGGAGAGGTTCTCAGCCTGGCGGAAGACGCGGGATGACAGGACCACTCGCAGTTCCTCGCGGCATTCGGCGACGGACGGCAGACGAACACTCGACCTGGAGCCCATTGTCAATACAGTATATAGCCACCATCTGAACGAGCGTTAGCCATTCTTCAGGGAGACTCCGGCGCTTGCAAGCCCCACCTGGCCGTGGGTGACGCCCCTGCAGACGGCGATTCCTCCGGTGGAGCTGACGGCTGGCCTGGCCGAGAAAGAGACAGGAGGTAGCCGTGTAACACGCCCTGGTAACGTACCTCGGCAGTACGTCGGGAGGTAACGTTCCCACCCGGCTCAGGTGCTGGCGCCAATCACTGGGAACAGACGTTAAGACATAGCAGCTAAAGGGTCCTATTTGCTAGTTCTTGCAATAATGCAACGGTTTAACATGCAACCGTTATGTGTTGACCGCCCTGAGGGCACGTTACATACTCTACGCAGTACACTGGCGCCTACTTGTTTTCTATTAGTGTGTCGCTGGTGTTCGATCGCAAAAGCTCAGGGAGATAATCGTGAAGCATGTGAAGATGTCTCGCTTTCTAATCCTCTGCCTGCTCGTCCTCGCTTTCGCCATGGTTGCGTCAGCGCAGGAGGCAGCAATCGTCGGAACCATAACGGACCCATCCGGGGCCGCCGTTCCCGGCGTTCAAGTTACTGTCACAAATACCGATACCAGCGTTGCCCGCAAGCTGACCACCAGCGACAACGGGCAATATGCGGAGCCCGGCCTGATCCCCGGCCACTACATCGTCCGCGCCGAGGCGCCGGGCTTCAAGCCGATCGAGAGAACCGACATCGTGCTGATCGTCGGTGATCGCACCCGCGTGGATTTTGCTCTGGAACTCGGCACCACCCAGGAGAGCATCAAGGTTGAGGCAAACGCGGTTGCCGTCCAGACGGACTCCGGCGAACTCAGCGACGTTATCACCGGACAGCAGGTGACCCAGATTGCCACCAATGGCCGCAGCATATTCTCACTGGCCCTTCTGATACCAGGAGCCGCCAGCCAGATGCCGGACTTCCAGACTCCGACATCCGCCTCCGCCAATTCCAGTGTGAGCTTCAACGGCATGCGCCAGGAGCACAACCTCTGGCTGATCGACGGCGGCGAAGATCTCGACCGCGGCGGCGCGGGCGGCATGGACGTTCTGCCATCCATGGACGCCATCGAGGAGTTCCGCGCGCTCACCTCGAACTACAGCCCGGATTTCGGCCTTAGCACAGCCGGAACGGTGACCATGGTTTTTAAGTCCGGAACGAAGGATTTCCACGGCACCGCCTGGGAATTCGTGAAGAACGAAGACTTCGACGCCGGCAACTACTTCAACAACGCGGCGCGCCAGCCTTCACCGGAGTTGCGGTTGAACACTTTCGGCTTCAACGCGGGCGGCCCCGTCTGGATCCCCAAAATTTACAACAAGGACCGCAACAAGACCTTCTTCTTTTATAACCAGGAATGGCGCAAGATGCTGCAGGGCGGCAACGTCAACCAGCCGGTGCCGACGGCCAGCGAGTATCCCACGTCGTCCGGCGCCGTGCTCAACGGCGCTATCCACACCCCTTATGCCTGCCAGGTTAACCCTACGATCGCAGCGCAATACGAGGCCCAGGGCCTGCAGCTCAGCGGCTGCACGAATGGACAACCCGACTCGACAAAGGCGGTTTTGTTCCCCAACAACACCATCCCGGCGGCCCTGATCAATGCCAACGCGGTGGCTCTTCTGGGCGCCGGAATTTTCCCGAAACCGAATAACAGCACCGGCACCAACTTCGTCGGCGGCAACAAACTGCCCACCGACGTCACTGAAGAGATTCTCCGCATCGACCACCAGTTCTCCGACAAGTTCTGGATCTTCGGGCATTGGGTGAACGAAGCCACCGTGTCGACCTCGGGGACCTCGGAGTGGAGCGGTTCCAACGTACCGACGGTTGGCAGCACCTTCGACAACCCGTCCTATAGCTATGTGGTCCACGCCACCTACGCCATCAGTCCGACGCTGCTGAGCGAGACCGCTCTCAACGCCAACGGCAACTCCATCGACCTCACGCCTACCGGCCTTTCGACGGCACCGAGCGGCTTCACGTTCAACCGGCTGTTTTCCGACACCAACGTGAACAACAGGATCCCCGGCATATATCTGTCAGGTATCGCGAATTACGATATCAACGGCTTTCCGTGGACCAATAAAGCCAACGACAAGCAGGTTCGCGAGGACGTTTCCTGGACGCACGGAGCGCACCAGTTCAAGTTCGGCGGAAGCTGGGCTCTGTACACCAAGGTGCAGCAGTACTTCGGCGACACCCAGGGTTCGTTCACCTTCAACGGCAACTACTCCGGCAATAGTTACGCCGACATGCTGCTGGGCTATGCCAGCGGCTATAGCGAGCTGGCGTACCAGCCCAGTGGCCATTGGGCCAATGTCTCCTGGGCTGGTTGGGCCAATGACAACTGGCGCGTCAGCTCCCGCCTGACTCTGAACCTTGGCTTGCGCTGGGACGGTGTTCCGCACACGTACGAGCAGAACAACCTGCAGGCGAATTTCTACCCCAGCCTGTACAATCCGGCCGACGCGGCCGTCCTCCTGCCCAACGGCAACATCAGCCCGAATAGTCCGGGTCTGACCGCGAGCCCGGTCGCCGCACTCAAGGGCCTGCTGTTCTACACGAATGGCATGAGCGCCGGCGGAGTGAACGGGATTCCCAGGGATCTCGTCAAGGATCAGTGGAAGAATTTTGGCCCGCGCATCGGGTTCGCCTACGATCTGACCGGGAGGGGCAAAACCGTTCTTCGCGGTGGCTACGGCATGATGTTTGAGCGCTACCAGGGCAACGACATGTACAACGCCGCCACCAACCCGCCCTACAGCTCCACGGTTAACCTCAGCAACGTCTCTTTCAGCAATCCCGGCCTGAACCTGCAAACGGGCCAGACGGCGGTCGCGCCGATCACCGTTTCCGGCCTGACCACGCTCAACCTGAATTATCCGCTGGAGACAGTCAATCAGTGGAGCATCGGCGTCCAGCAGCAACTGTCTCGCGAGACAGTGCTGACGGTGTCCTACGTCGGTAACGAGGCCTTCCACCAGCAGGCGGGGCAGAACATCAACCTTCCCGCCCCGGGCCTGTTGCCTCAGTTGATTAACGGGACGCTCCAGTATAACAACGTGGTGCCGTATCTCGGGTATGGCCAAATCGAGGAATCGGACCTGGGCGAGAACGCGCACTACAACGCACTCCAGGCAAGCCTCCACTTTAAGATGGGGAAGGACCTGACGCTCCAGGCAGCTTACACCTTCGGGAAATCGATTGACCCCGCCGCGTCGTTTGGCGGCGATAACACCAACACCGACAATCCCTACAACCGCGCTTACGACAACGGCCCGTCTTATGCGGACCAGAGGCAAATCGGGCTCATCAGCTTCGTTTACGACCTTCCCATTTTCCGGCACACTGGCGACCGCCTTGTGAAGGGCACGCTCGGTGGCTGGGAACTGGCGGCCACCGGGACCATGGTCTCCGGTTTCCCGCTCAACATCACTCTGGCCGGCCCGGAGGGGAACAACGGCGTCCCCGGTTCGACCAACCGGCCGGACTTCTCCGGGTCCATCAGCTACCCGGCGACCATCAACGAGTGGTTCTCCACCTCGGGCTTTGCAGTTCCCGCGATCGGCAACTGGGGCACTCTCGCGAAGGCCGCTTTCTATGGTCCCGGCCGCGACAACTGGAACATCTCGCTGTTTAAGAGCTTCCTGCTGAATGAGGCTCACAACATGAGGTTCGAGCTCCGCGTCGAAACCTACAATACGTTCAATCACACCCAGTGGAACGGCATCGGCACTAACTACGGGTCCAGCAATTTCGGGCAGGTGACGTCAGTCTGGGATCCGCGCACCATGCAGTTCGCCGGGAAGTTCATCTTCTAGATCGGCTTTCACGCTGATTTACAAACCCGCCCGCGCCAGTTGACCGGCACGGGCGGGTTCTCTTTTGGACCAACCGCTCTATGCTGGAAAAGCCTGGGCCGCTCAACACGAAAACATCTTCGTGCTCGGGCCCACCGGTGTCGGCAAGAGCTTCGTGGCTTGCGCGCTGGCGCAGAAGGCCTGCCGCGGCGGCACTTTACATGCGCGCCGTCGCGCTGTTCCGGGATCTGAGCATCGCCCGCGCCGATGGCAGCCTGCGAGGTCTGTTAGCGCGCCTCGGCCGCATCGACGTGCTGGTGATCGACGACTGGGCGATGGCGCCACTCGCCGAAGCCGAGCGCCGCGACTGGGAAATCTGCGAAGACCGCTATCAGGCTCGCTCGACCATCCTCACTTCGCAGCTTCCCGTGGCGCGCTGGCACGAACAGATCGGCGACCCCACGGCCGCCGACGGCATCCTGGACCGCCTGGTTCACAACGCCCATCGCATCGACATGCGCGGCGATTCGATGCGCAAGAAGCGCGGTGCGGCGCAACCGCCGAGCTGACGCTCGCCGGGGTCTCTCCAGCGCTGGGCGGGGACAAGGGCTGCGCCCCTTTCCCCGCACCCCTTTCTCCGCCAGCGGCAGTCTTCCTCCGCTGTGCTCCGGACGGGTTTCCCTTGACGAAGGCGAACACCTGCGGCACAATCGCAGTGCCGGCGTCGCTCACCTCCGGGAACTTTTCGCCTTCGGCCCGGAATGCCGTTCGCGTTCCCTTCGGAATCAGCGTTCGCCTTCAGCGGAATCCCCGCAAAGGCGCCAGACTTCCACAAATATGGGAAATGTGGTGACCTTCACGGTACATTCCGACCGCGACTTTCTGGATTCCTGGACGCGTATTGACCCCGACACGGACAACTTATCTGCTCAAGTGCAAACACTAAGAAGAAAAAGCAGGCATAGCCCGCTACTTCAGTGTGTCTCGTCAACGTGAGGATAGGTCGCACAGCCCGCCTTGCCGAACGTCTGCGAAGGTACGTTACGTCAAATCCCGCCTCACCGGCAACGCGGCGGCGGGCAACCCCTGCAGCGTCGCTGACATGGCCTCGCTCCTGCAGGCCGTGCGCGATGCGAGCGAACAACGTGGTCATCCTGGCCGCCTGCCGTACTCGAGCGACTTCTCGCAGTGGGTGGCCCCGGTGAACGACATCCGCAACGCTGGCCTCTCCACTCGACGGGCTCAGCGTTGTCAACATCGCCGGCTCCTCGCACTCCTGCGACCTGAACCGCAGGCACCGCGCGGTCAGGCGCTCGGCGGCTTGGCCTGCCGGCGGGGCCAGAAGAGGTATGAGAGCGCCCAGAGCACGCTGGTGAGCGTCGACGGGGCCAACGCGTCCGGGCCATCGCCCATCGAGAGATGAGCGATGAGCGCCGAGGCGAGGTTGATGGCGAAGCCGGCGTAGGCCCACTCCCTGAGCCGCGCCGGCACCGGCGCAAGCAGCACCACCACGCCGATAAGCTTGGCCCACGCGAGCTCTACCCGGAAGTAGCTGGGGAAGCCGAGGCGGGTGATCACCTGCGCTCCCTCCGGTAGGTGGAATAGCATGTACCAGGCGGTGAAGCCCATCTCCAGGCAGAAGAGCGCGGTGGCGATCCAATAGACGATGGTCCTGGCTTTGGGGGTGGTGGTGGCGGCCACGAGGGCCGGCTTATGCAGCGTCGATTCCATGGGTTCTCCTCCTCTCGATTCAGCGGCCGACTCGTCGCGGCCTGCTTTACCTCGTTGCCTGTACCAGGAGGACCTGATTGCCATCGGGGTCCTCAAGACTGAACCAGTTTACGCCTGAGCCCGAGCCGTACCGGTCGTCTTTGACTTCGTTGACCTTAACGCCCTTTAAGCTGAGCTCCTCGTGGGCGGCGGCAACGTCGGAGGTCGCAAAGTACAGCTTCATGGCGCCGGGCTTTATGTTTTCGTGAGCGGTGGTGAGCGTAATAGAAGCTCCACCTCCAGGGAGGGGGTCAGCGCTACCCACCAGTGGTCGTCGTCTCTGCGGTGGTCCGATGCCACCTTGTCGACTGTGATGCCGTCCGCTTTTGCCGCTGGCAAGGAGACCGGTAACGACATGAAGGACACTATGCGAAAGCTGCAAAACTACGCCTGGTCATGTGATTGTTTCAACTCCTTGTACAATTTGCGATCCACCTCATTCACGATTCCTGAGCCGCCCGGGGCGTCCAGCCAGGCGTCTCAATGCCGAACTGCTTTGCGTACTCGGCGCGCAATCGCTGCCAGCCCTCGAACTTCATGGTCTCGGCGCCCACGATGCGGCCGATGGGCGCTCCGCTGAGAAGGCGATCCAGAACATCGAGCGCAATGTGCCAGCCCGCGGCGCCCCACGCGATGAAGCGGCGATCGATGCTGTGCCACAGCGTCAGGCGCGTGCCGCTGCCAGAGGCTTCCAGTTCCCACCGCATATCGCTATACTCAAGCACTCTGGGAGCGTCGGCTCGCGTTACGGTTGTTTCCTGCGGCGCGGCGGGCGCTCCCACCCAGGTGAGCTTCACCGTGGTTCCAGCCGTACCCAGGCTCCCATCCACCACAAAAGGAGCCCACTCGCGCAGATGCGCCGGCTCGGTAAGCGCCCGCCAGACTTTTTCCGGCGGGTGGCGCAGTTCTCTGACGAGAATGAGCGTCCACTTCTCTCCGTCCTTTCGTATCTGCGCCCCGCTGGCGGGGCCCGGTGTGTACTGCTCGCGCTCGATCATCTTCTTCTCCTGAGCGTTAATAGCGTGCCAACTGGGTGAGCTGAATTAGGTTGCCGCAGGTGTCGTTGAGCATCGCAATGGTCGAGGCGGTCACGCCGGTGGGTGGCATGGTGAACTCGGCGCCGCGGGCCTTGATCCGCTCGTAGTCGCCCTTGATGTCGTCGGTGAAGAACATGGCCGCGGGCTGGCCCTGTTGAAAGATCGCGTGCTGATACGCTTTGGCCGCGGGGTTGTTGTTCAGCGCCAACTGCAGCTCAGTGCCGTCCGGCTCCTCGGGCGAAGCCACGGTCAGCCAGCGATAGGGGCCTTGACTGAAATCGGTCTTCTTCGCTAAGCCCAGTACCTCCGTATAGAAGCGCAGGGCCTTGTCCTGGTCGTCCACGTATATGCTGGTCACTTTGATTTTCATTTCGTTTCTCCTTTGTCACGTTCGCGGTTTGGGCCGCGCCGTCTTCTCCTTGTCTTCCTTTTCGTTGGTGTTGCCTTCTCGTTGGTGTCAATGGATTCCATGCGGTCGAGGTGGCGTTCGAGAGCATCCACGTGAGCGGACCAGAACCGGCGGAACGGAGCCAGCCAGGCGTCCACCTCCTGAAGTGGTTCGGGTCTCAGCCGGTAGAGACGGCGCTGTGCGTCCACCGTGGATTCCACGAAACCGGCCTCGCGCAGCACCCGCAGGTGCTTTGACACGGCCGGCTGCGGCATGCGAAGCTGACGCTCGATCGCTCCCACCGACTGTTGGGACGAGGCCAGCAGGCTCAACATCGCGCGGCGGCTGGGCTCCGCGATGATTTCGAACACAGATTCCACTCTCTTTATATACTCCATAGAGCATATGCTTGTCAAGGCATATATAGGCAGGGGGCCAGGCAACGGTTTCAGCCGGGGATGCACCGCCGTTGCCCAGTGGGATCCCGGCAATTGCCGCTGCGCGCTCGAAGCTACTGAAGCAGTTGGTTCTGCCCGTGACCGCCTGCGGCGTGGAACGACGCGGCAGGCTCCTGCCGGAGGGATTCAAGTATCCTTCGATCGATCATGTCCGCCTGCACAAACGTCAGATCGTGACCAGTGCCGGGAATGATCTCCGCCCGGACAGCACCGGGGGAATGGGGACCTTACGAGGCTGGAGGCTTCGCATCACGATAAGCAGCTCTTCGATTGTCGCGTCCAGCCATTTGGGGTCTTTCTTCGCCATATCCGCAAACATCCAGCGCGCCAGCGGCGCCACGAACGATTCAGGGGCTTTGGCACAGAGAAGCGGTCAGCGCTCCACCGTAGGACAACCCTGCTAGGTTGATCCCGTCAGCGGAGCGGCCGCATGCAGGTGCTCCGGCCGATTTCACCGATCTGGCCGACCGCAAATGTCCGGCAGTCCGCGGATAGCCCCGCAACGTTGGGAGCCCACATGAGCGATGTCGACGCCGCGCCGTGCAACAGCACGAGCGGTGGCGCGCCAGTTGGGCTCACCGCCTCGGATCGGTACGGGTACCAGGCGGAAATGCTCACGTTTCCTCTCTGAGACACGGAGCCACCAGCCGGCTCCGCGCCTGTGCTACGTGCAAACGCACCAATGGGAGGGCGTCACTTCGTTCAGCGAATCGGGCCTACTTTCGCGGGTCGAACCGCACTTCCACCTCGGTATCCACTCTGACCGGGTGGCCGCCCTTTACCGTGGGCTTATAACGGAATTGAGACCACGGCACGTTCTCGCAGAGTTGCGCGCCGCTGTCGAGCTCCGCAATGCTGCCGGCCTCGTCGATGACGACTTTGCAGCGAGCCGTTCCGCCCGCGGGGTCCCAAAGGGGCGCGGTCAGGGCGGTGGGACCCTCCACCAGGAGAGCGCGCTGTTTGTCCGCCGGAACGGAGACTTCCGGCGCTTCCTTCTCCCCGGCCCCGGTACCCTTCTTCTGTTTCGCGGAATCGGCGGCGCTGGTAACGGGCTGGATGCGGGTCACCAGGAACAGGGGCCTGGCGGGAAAGCGTTTCACCCTGGCGCGCAGACTCGTGACGTACGCATCCGTCAGATCAAAGGCCAACCCGGGCCAGGCCGCCCTCACGACACGGTCGCAGCTTGATTCAAGCGGATAGCCGTTTTTGCCCTGGTCGGGGTCGCCAATCGCATCGATGGCCTTTTGGGCGTAGACGCCCTCGGCAATGTACGCCTTCCCGGGTTCAACCTGGAAGGGCTTGTTGAAGAAAAGGCGGTAGCGATTCAGGCCGTCCATAAGGTAGACGGAAGGTCCACCGGCGTTCAGAGCGACGTCTGACGCGGTGGTTTCTTCGAGAAGGACCTGAGCCTTTCCCTGGATTTTGTCGGGTGCGGTGGCGGCTTGTCCGGGTGCCTTGGCGGACGGCTGGCTGGAACAGCCGGCCAATCCGGCAAGAGTAAGTACGAGGAAACAGATTACGTACGTATTGCGGGTCATGGTTCGGGGCCCCTCGCTTTCAAGATGCTTGTACTGAATCTGACGTTATCACGGGGCAAGGGCGGTGACAACCGATGCGGCGGGATTCGTCCCCGTGCGGGCCGCGGCCCAGGACGCCGGCTTCGTGTGCAGCCACCCGTTGCTCGCACACCACCCAGTTCCGATGCCGGCGCACCTTCTACTGCCTCGGCGCCGTGGGACCAGGCTCGCATGGCCGGTTAAAGCGGTAGGATGCCAGTATCGCAAGGTGGCCGGCCTGGGAATTGGGTTCGTTTCGTCGCACGGTCGCACGGGGATTGGGTTCTTGTGGAACCTGTTTTCAATCAGTTGCGTGGGTTCCGCGCCTCCGCGGAGCCAGCGGCCTGAAAGATCCTGCTCATGGGTGTTTCGTTTCTGTAACACAGGAATTGGGTTCGTTTCGTCGTGCAGGATCACTGTTGGCCTTCCCTATGAGGATAGCCGGGAGGCGGCGTAGTCATGGTCATTGCGCCTTGACGGTAGCATGGGGCGGGCGCGATGTCCGCGTGGGGATGTGCGGAAGTGCTGTGTAATGTGGCACTTCGCTCGATTTAGTTGTTGGGAACGCCGCAGGGGCGGGAAGGCCTTGCTGGGTTTTGCCGGTACGTTCGGAGTAGTCAGCCTTCATCGGAAGTGATACCGGAGACCGATTACTGCGTTTTTGTGCGCTTCAAATTCTCTGCGCAGGCGTACATCGATTCCGGCGCAGTAGCCTGGCCGGGCAATATCGATTTGGCACCCGATGCGATGTACGCTCGGGTGGCGAGCCAGCGCGACCGGGAAATGCAGGCGTCCTGAGGCGTGTCGCCGGCACGTTTGGGCGATCAGCCTTCATCGAGAGCGGTTGGTCCTCGCGGCGGTTGCTCTCTCGGCGTCAAGGTGGCACACGCTGTACCCTGGCGTTCCCTGGCGCGGTCCCGGAGGTGGGCCCACTTCTCCCCTGGAGCCGCTCCCACTGGATCTTCGGCATTCTTCAACGCCCAAGGATCAGGGCTCGGAACTCGTCCACCATTCGGTCCTGCTCCGCCGGATCGTCGTGGGCCAGGTTCTCCTTCAACCTTTTGAAGAACTCACGCTTTCGATTCGCCTGGCTTTCCAAACCAAGGCGCACGAGCGCGGCAATGGCTTTGCTCATGCTCGCGTCAACCGTCCGGGCGTATCGTTCTACCTCGCTAGCGACCGTGGACGGAAGGCCGACGCTGTACCGCGGTCCGGGCTTGTCCCGGCGATTCGGCGTGGATTTGCTCAGACCGGGCTTTCGGCCGCGCCCTGGCGTGTTCGCTTGGGATTGAGGCATATAGACTCAGTATGCCTCAATGTGCATCATATCTCGCTGGCGCTTTCGAACGGGCCGAAGGTGCGTCCGGCCCTGATGTCGCCCGAGCCTTCGGCGAGCCGGGCATCGTTCTCACGGTAATCCGTCCGCCTTATACTGATTACGAGGTCATGGAAATGCAACTTGACGCGCGGGAAATATCGCTGGTCGCGGCCTTCCGCCGTCTTGCGCCCGACACAGCAGCCGAGCTTTCGGCGCTGGCCGAACGGCTCGCCACCATCGCGCCAAACGGGAGAATCGACTGGTCCGATTCGTGGTCTGACGAGGATCTCAAGGAATTCAGGTCTGCCTCACTGAAGCGTTTCGAGACAGAGGAGTCAGAGGAATCGAATTGAACCCGGGCGATGTTGTGGTTGGCGTGCTTGCCGGCGCCATGGAAACCAAAGTCCGTCCGGCTGTGGTGATCGCAAGCAGAGAATATCTTGTCGAACACCCGGACGTCCTGGTCGGCATCCTGACCACGAAGACTCCCGGAAGAATCACATCCTCGGACTGCGTTCTGAAGGACTGGCAGTCCGCCGGCCTTGGCGCCGAATCGTGGTTCAGAGCCTATGTGCTCACCATGCACCGTTCGGAGTTGAGCGTCATTGGCCACGTCAGCGAGCGGGACTGGAATGGCGTGCAGGAATGTGCGCGCGGCCTTTGCAGTTTGAGCCGCTGCAGATGAGTGGCTCGCTAGCCCCACCATGGCGCGCCGCCGGTGTCAACACGCAGAACTTCTCGCAGCGCGTCGCTGTGCGGGCCCCGGACATACACCCCGTACCCCGGAGCAATCTCCGGCGGGAACTTAATTACCGATGCGAATGTGTCTACTAAACCGTTGCATGCATCAATGGTGCCCAAAATCACGTGAGCGACCCATGGCAGAACCGACACCAAGTTCTCGTTATGGCGATGTTCCTGGCGCCATTCCTCGAAAAACGAAAACGGCGGGGTCGTTGGATCGACGCAGAAGCCACGTTCGGTGTCGAAGAGGTGGCCCGACTCGGAGCCGCTGTGCACGATCGCATCCCGAGTGTCGCGAAGCCGCGAAAAGAATGGCGCTATGCTGGCATAACGTTCGGCTAGGGGTTCGGGCAATCCGAAGCGCTCCCGGATCTCGGAGGCTGTTCTGAGCTCGCGCTTGTCTTCGAGCACGAGCTTCGAGAACGTTTCAGGCAAGCTGCGACTGCGCCTCCGCGCCTCGGCGGCATCGTCAAGCAGTTTAACCCGGTCCCGCCAGAGTATCGAGATCATCTCTTGCAAGAGATCAAACACGCTCCGAGTCAAGATCACGATATATTCCAATTCGGTCTCCGCGAACCTGCTGGCCGCGAGAGGTGGAAGGGTACCCCTGTGGTCAAAGATGAACCGCAGCTTAGCGACGGACACACCCATATTGCGAAAATCGCCGCATATCGCCCGGATCATCGGACAAACCTCCGGCCAACTTCCGCGTTGCCACATTAGGTGCACAAAGGGAATGAAGAGGTCGGATTCCTTGGCTGGTTCGACGGCGACGTAGTCGACCTCAATTACGTCTACGACCTTGATCTCCATCAGGCCGACGGGAGTCGCCAGCCACTGGCGCCAACGTTCGCCGTCCCAGAGCGGCATGAGATTAACGGTTCTATCGCCGAGTTCGGCAGTGTCTAAGTATGGAACGGCCTTCAACGCTTCAAGTGCGACGGCCATGCAAAAACTCCATCAGGAGAACGAGCGGCGTCCGCGCTTATACGCTACGCTAGAGTCTCCCTCTCAAGAGCAACAGGTCTGGTTCCTAGCCCGCTCCCGCCGCCGGCGTCGCCGGTTCAGGCAGGAGCACAATCAACTCCAGTTGAGGATTGGGGAAATCCGCCGGCGCATACACCGCGATATTGCGCGAGCGCAGCACCGCTTCCCACGCGAGACCCGACCGGCTCAGGCTGAAGTACTGGTGATTCACCTTTACCGGAATCGTCGCCGGCGGCTGGACTACGTGGGTCAGGGCCATGCCCGGCAGCGCCTGGCGAATCAGGTGCTCGATGTGATTCGCCGAACACACCTTCATCAGCGCCGGGCATTTGGTGATGATGTCCGCTTCGCCCATTTCGGCGTTTACCGCCAGGTACAACTGGGTATCCTCCAGGTATTTTTCTTCGGTGATGGAGGCGGCATAGATGGAGGGCCGCACCAGGCGCAGCGGCAGGGACACGAAGTTGCTGGGCACCACGGTTTCCAGCAGATGGTGAACCATCTCGTCCAGTTCGTGGAAGCAGCGCCCGAGGTCGTCGTGGTCGTAGACGGGCAGGTCGCGCGGCTTGACGTCGAGCGAGAAGGTGGTGAGCGCCGAACCGAGCGAGGCCATGATGGCGAACAGCTCCTCGGGATGGCCGCGGCGCGTCTCGAACAGGTGGCGGAGCTGCGGAAAGTGCGTGTTGATGGAATAGAGCAGCCAGAAGTTGGCGATGTCGGCGACGGTGAACTCGGCGAGGCTCTGGTTTTTCTGGCGGCGCATGCCCGACAACATGCTGCTGCGCGCGGAGAGGTTTTCGATCAGGCGGCGGGCGATGGAGATCAGGTAATCGCTGGCGGAGATGTCCAGCAGCGGGGCCACGAAGTGCGGGTCGAGCTGGTATGTCTCCGCTTCGGTCTTCTGCACGCGCCCGATGCGCAGGATGGAATTGCCCTGGCGGCTCTCGCCCTCCACCAGAATGCGCATGTTTTTGCGGGCGATTTGTACCGGACGCTCGGTGGCGTTCGTATTCTCGTCACGGAAGGTCTCCACCTCGGCCAGGTAGCGGGTTTCGAGGCCGCGCGCGGCCATGGAGACGTTGAGGCCGTTTTCGCGATAGGAAGGGATGGCGAGGTAAATGTCCAGACTGTTCGAATCCGGCGCGAAGAATTCGGCGATGGGCCGGGCCGGCGGCGGCGGGTCCGAGTCGGGTATCTCGAAGGGCAGGCCGTCGGGAAACATGCCCTGGGCGCGATGCACCGCAAACACGCCGTTGGCGAGCTGCTCCTGGTTGAACTGGAGCTGGCTGAAGCCCCATGGCCGAAAACTGAGCGCATCGAGGCGAAACTGCAGCACGCTTTCGATGAAGCGGTCCTGTGCCTGCAGATGCTGCGGGCTCAGGAAAGTGCCCTTCGCCCAGATCACCGGTTGCAGCGTTCTCATCCCGGTACAGTATCATACACGTTCCGGCGCCCGTAGTGGCGGGCCCGCCTGGTGCCGCAAGAACGCGGCTGACGCCGCGTGTCCCCGCCGCGTGTTCCACCGCCGTGTGTCCCGGACACAGCGTCCCAATAGCGGACACTCGCGGCGGGCTGCCGAGGCGCAACGTTAACCATCTGAAGCGACGAACCCCTGGCACGCCGCGTGCGTTAGTGTGAAGTAGGAGTATGACCGCCGCCTTGACCACACCCACCCTGCGCGCCCAGAACGGAGGCCTGCGAGTTCTGGTCAGCGACGACCAGCCGGATATTCTCGAGGCCCTCCGGCTGTTGTTCAAGGGCGCCGGATACGTGGCCGAAACCGTGGATTCTCCGCAGGCTCTGCTGCGCGCTCTCGACGCGCGGCCGTTCGATCTGATCCTGATGGATCTGAATTACGCGCGCGACACCACTTCGGGGCAGGAAGGTCTGGATCTGCTGGACAAGCTGCGCGCGCGGGCGGACTGCGCGCCGGTGGTGGTGATGACCGCGTGGGGCAACGTCGAGCTGGCCGTGGAGGCGATGCACCGCGGCGCCACGGATTTCGTGCAGAAGCCCTGGGACAACCTGCGGCTGCTGGGCACCATCGAGAAACAGGCCCGCGAGGCGGCGGCCCGGCGCAGCGCCCAGCGGCTGGCCCGTTCGGAGATCGAGATCGCGCGGCACGTGCAGGAGAAGCTGTTTCCGCAGCCGGTGAAACAGCTCCGCACCATCCGCTACGCGGCGCGCTGCGTGCCGGCGCGCGACGTGAGCGGCGACTACTACGACTTCCTGGATCTGGGGCCCGACGCGATCGGCTTCGTGCTGGCCGACGTGTCCGGGAAAGGGATGGCCGCGGCGCTGCTCATGGCCAGCCTGCAGGCGGCGTTTCGCAGCCAGACCGAAACGGTGAGGGACGGGTGCGAGCTGCTGCGCGGCATCAACCGGCTGTTCCATTCCAGCACCCCGCCGGAACAATACGCCACGGTGTTTTTCGCCGACTACGACGACCGCTCGCGCACGCTGCGCTACGTCAACTGCGGGCATCCGGCGCCGCTGCTGGTTCGCGCCGGCGGCCAGGTGGAGCGGCTCGATTCGACGGCGCCGGTGATCGGCCTGCTGAGCAATTGGGATTGCGAGGAGGCGGCGCTGCGCCTCGAGCCCGGCGACACGCTGGTGGCCTTCTCCGACGGAGTGACCGAGGCGGGCATCGACAACGAAGCGGAATTCGGCGAGGAGCGATTGCTGGCGGCCATCGCCGGCGCGCGCGACGCCGATCCGGAGCGCCTCATCCAGGATATCAACGAGCGGATTCAGGCGTACGCGGGATCGTCGCCCGGCGACGATTGCACCATGCTGGTGATCCGCGGGGTGTAGCGCGGCCCGGCGGCTGGCCGACTGACGTCAATCGCACAACTGTGAACTCACGGCCCGGCCGATTGGAGTGCCCTCCTGGCTGGAGAGCCTGGCCGCGGTGTTGAGCGCCTGCGGTCTGCGGCTGGCCGTCCAGTCGGCGGGGTCAAAACGCCGCAAGCGCCAAATCGCCTGACGCTTCTGTGACAAGGTTCCGCCGGACCCGCGGCGCCCGCCGCGTTTTTGCCGCGACACCTCACTGAATGGGCAGCAACACCGTATTGCTGGATACGCCGTTGACCGTGGCCGTGAGATCGAGCGTGGTACCCGTGGGCACCGTGTTGCCAATCACGATCTGGACCGACACCAGCCCGACAAAGCCAGGAGCGGCGCCCGCCCATACCGGGGTCAGAACCGTTCCGTCCAGTGCCACGCTGACCGGGTCGACGAGCGGGTTGGGGGGCGACTGCGGCGCCGGGAAACCGTCGATGTAGGGCAGCGTCAACGGTCCGAAACCGGTCCCCAGAATGGTCACGGTCTCACCCGGCAGGGTCGGCGCGGAGGGCGTGATCAGGCTTCCGTCCTGATGCAGCGCGAGGGCGTAGTTCCGGTTATTCACGGGATTGGTCAGCAGCCCAGGCGCGTTCCGGGCCACCGTAAACGAGGTCAGGATGTCCGGGTTGTTGAGCGAGGACACGATCAGGTCGTACTCTCCCGGCGCCAGCCCGGAGGGCAGAAGAGCGTTGATCTGCTGGGGAGAGACGAACATCAGCGCCAGGATGCGCCCGTCGGTGGTCGCCACTACTCCGCCCAGGGTCTGGGCCAGGGGGTCGGTGGGGCCAACCACGGTGCCGGAGGCGAGATTCGGCCCGAAGATCGAGACGAGCGAACCGGAGGCGACCACCGGCAGCGGGGTCTGGCCCGCAGCGTTCTGAACAAGAACACCGGGAGTATCCGCCAGCTTCTGGAAATACGCGGTCACCAGCACCGGGCTCTGCAGGGACACGGTCCCCGTGGGCGAAGTTCCGCTCAGCCCGCCGCTCCACTGAGAGAACCGGTAACCTGAGGCAGGCTGCTCGGTGAGTGTCACCGCCGTGCTGGCATTGTAGAATCCGTCGGCCGATAACGGGCTCACGATGAACGTGCCCGCACCGGCAGGCGATGCCGAAACGGTCAACAGGTACCGGGTCGAATAGTTGGCGGTGACGGTGGTGTCGGTATTAAGCGTCACCTGATGGTCCGGCGCGCCCATGTCCGACCAGCTCTGGAAAAGATATTCCGTGCCGGGTCCCGACCGGAGCGTCGGGACAGCGGCGATATTCACAGTGGCGCCGTTCGGCTCCGAGGCGGTGCAGGGGGTCACGCAGGGCTGCCCGTTCACCTGCAGGGCGAGGCCGGCCGGCGAGCTTTGCACGGTCAACAGGCTGTTGGCGCTGGCAGCCGCGTCGTAGGCATAGGTAGCGACCAACTGTACTCCGCCGTGAACGGCCGTGGCGGGCACGGTGAAGTCCTGAGTTGCGCCCCCGCCGTTGGACCAGTTCTGAAAATCCCAGACCTTGTTGTTCGCGTCTCTCTGCCGCGTGGGCGCGGAGAGGGTATGGGTGCTGTTGACTCCCCAGTAACTGCCGCCGGATTGCGTGCTGACGCCATCCACGGTGAGCTTCAGGCCCGGAGGAATGGTCATCCACGAAATGGTCGCAGCCGGGAGAAAATTGGCCGTCACCAGGTCCGGCTGGCTGGGCACCGTATACACCCCGGCGCTGTTTACCGCGCCGGTGAACGAACTGAACACCCAGCGAGTCCCGGACCCGTCGATCTGGGGCGACGGCACCCCGACCGTATGCGTGGAGCCAATCAGGAAATCGAAATCGCCATAGCACATGCCCGGAATCGCCGAGGGAAACGGCGCGGCCGGTGGCGGCGCCATCTCATTGCCGGCGCAGCGCGAAAAAATGGTGGCGCCGGGTTCCTCAATGGTCGGAGTCGGCACGCGGTCCACCACCACGTGCAGACCGGGCGGCGCGGTCAGGAAGCGAACCCGCTCGCCCTGCACGAACTCGGGCACCATAGTGAACTTGACCCACCCCGTGTCGCCGAGGGTAATGGTATTGACCGGTCCGGTCAGGGTTGCGTCCGGCAGAACCCACTGCTGGAACAGCCACCCCGGCGAAGCGTAGACCACCACCTGGATCGGATCCGGAATCACGACGTACTCGACCGCGTTGTTCCAGTAACATTTATGCGACAGCCCGGAGTTGGCCCAGACGATACCCTCCGGGATCGGGCTGCCGGCCGGCAAAGGCGGATTCGAATCGCAAGCGTTGGGCCACGCCGGAGGATTGTCGCCGTAGAAGTCCAAATACACCATGCAGTACTCGGTGTAGCCGGCCACCAACTGGCTCAGCGCGGGATCGGCGGTAACCTCGATTACGAGGGAGCCCGGGTCTACCCCGCCGACCTGGCCCGAGGTGTCCGTCCAACCGTTGAACCGGCGGTAGCAGGGCGGGTAATCGGTCAGGTACGCGCTGGTGGCGATGGTGGTGGGATCGAATCCCGCCGGGACCGGGTCCTGAAGAGCCTGGATCACATGATTCGATCCAACCACCCAACTGAAAACCGCCGAGGACACGTACGGATGGCCATCCACCAGAAACTGCCCTCCGGAGGGGCTGGTGGTGATGGTCATGGACGTGTTGTTGCTTTGCTGCGCCCACAGCGGCGCGATACCGGTGACAGTCAACAGGCAGAACACGAAACGATGAATAGACACAGGCACTCCAGGCGCACGACCTGCGCCAGAAGTTAGATCGACCGTTTCGAGCGCCTGCTTTAGCTGAGGCAAACCCCTTAGGGTCCGCTCAGAGGAATGCCAGCGGCCCTTCTGGTTGTAACCGCCGCGGCCCGGGGGCCGTTATGCTGAGGAGGGGGCTACTCCGTGCGTATGCGACATCTCTCCGCTTTGCCCGCGCTCGCGTTCCTTGTGGGCGCGCCGCTGGTTTCCGCCTCCGACGAGCGCTATCCGATTGGGCGGAGCTCCAACGACTTCGTCGAGATCAGCGCTAACCTGTTGCTGGACAAGGAGGAAATCCGCCAGGCGATCGGACCCAACATCGCCGGCTCCGACCTTGGGGGCAATGTCATCGTCGTGCAGGTGACCGTTCGCCCGCTGGGCGACGATCCGGTGAAGATCTGGCTGGACGACTTCAAGCTGCTCTCGGACAAGGATGGCCAGCGGGCAACGCCGTTCCAGCCGAGTCAGATCGCCGGCGCCGGAGCAATCATCGTGAAGAACGGGGCCACCGGAAAGAGCAGCACCACGGTGATGAACCAGGGTGCGGGCGGCACCATCATGGGAATGCCTACCGGCGGGCCGGTAATGGGGAATACCGCCTCGGTACCCTCCGCGGAGATAGAGGTGAAGGACGCGCAGGACAACACGGACAGTCCGCTGCTGGTTGCTCTGCGTCAGAAGGCGCTGCCGGAGAAAGCAGTGACCGAGCCGGTGACGGGCCTCCTGTACTTCGAGATCGAAGGCAAGGTGAAGCCCAAGAACCTCGAGCTCTTTTACAAGACGCCCTCGGGAAAGCTCGGCCTCCGCTTCGTGCCCGAAAAGGGCGAGAAGGTGAAGTAGGCGTTTCCTCCGCTCAGCGACCGTCGCGGCTGGGTACGGCTATATCGAGACCGACGTGATGGTGATGGTATCGCCGGCGAGCTGGCCCTCCACCTTCACCTTGTCGCCGAGGTGGTCCATCACTTTGGCCTGCGAATCGGCGGAAATCTTGTAGATCTTGTCGCCTACGACGAGAACGGGCGAGGCGCCGTGGTGCTTGATGCACCCTTCCACGCACTTCTTGTCGTCCGCGGTGCCGGCCTTGTGCTGCAGGCCGCACATGGAATCGGAAACGGTTCCGGTCCACGAATCGGCCAGCGCGGCCAGCGAGAACGTCGCGCCCAGCGCGAGTACCATTGCAAGTTTCTTCACGGGCTCCTCCAGAGCAAAGTTTCCTACCCCTCGATTATACGGCGGGGAAGGGCACGCGGCGGCAGCCGCGTTTTGCTGCGCCGGACCAGAACGCTGCCGCAGCGCCCTTCAGAACTCCAGTTTTGCGATCATGCCGTTCAGCTCCGCACCGAGCGCGGCCTTCTGTTTGTCGAGGCCGGCGGCCTGGTCGCGGAGCTTCGTGTATTCCGCCTCCTCGGACGCCAGTTGCCGGGACCACGTCTGCACCTGGTCCTGTTGCCCGCTGACGCTGTTGAGGGTCTGGATATTCTGGCGCAGGCGGCTTTCGGCCTGAGTGGCATCCTCCATCTTCGAGCGGGTCTGTTTGAGTGACTCGTCCACGCCGGCGATGCGCGCCTTCTGGTCGGCGATTTGCTGGAGCTGTTTGCGGCCGGCGTCGGAGATGGCCTTTTGCGAGACGTAGGTGACCAGAAGATCGGGGGTGAAGCTGGTTACCATGACCGTCTGATAGCTTGTCAGCTCTTCCACCACCTGGAACTTCTCGGTGGAACCCGGGCCGAGCTTGACTTCGAACCGGTGCGCGTTGGCGGTTGTCTCGGTGGCCTTCGGACTGAGCAGTTCGTATCCGCTGCGGGTCGGCTGCTCGATGACCAGCGTTTTTGGCTTCGGATCGACGTTGCGGATGGTGTAGGTCTTTGTCTCGCGCTGGGCGGTTTTCGTGGTGAGGACGCCGCGGTTGGCGTGGACTTCGAGGAGGTGCTCGTCGCCTGAATCTTCCTCGGTGCCTACGCGGGTGCCCAGGTCGACGGCGTAGCTGATGAGCCGTTTGTCGCCGCTCTTGACGGTGTTCATGAGCGCCTCGCCGCCGTAACTGGCGCCATCGAAGACGGTGATCGGGCCGCCGTCGAGCGTCTTGCCGGTGTTATTGGTCAGCTCGGCCGCGCTCATCGGGTTCTGACCGTAGGATTCGGAATAGATGAGCAGCTTGCGCGCGGCGATCTTCTGCTGCAGGAAGGGCAGCATGGCCGATTCGTTCTTATGGATGGTGACCGGCGCGGCGAAGCGGTACTCGAAGAGGTCGCCGAGTTCGCGGGCCTCGGTGTTCACGGCAACCGAACTGTGATCGAGCAGATTGCCACCGTCCGATGTCGCGGTCATGGCACCACCGGGTTGCCCCATCGCGGCAGGTGGCGGAGGCGGAGCCATTCTAGCCATGCCACGCGGCGGCTTTTCCAGCTTGGCGAACGTCTGCAGCCCTCCTTCATACAGAACCGGCGCCTGGGCGTACGCATTCTCCACGTCCGCCGTAGTCCGCTGCACGTAGAACGGCTCGTAGAGTTTGCTGATGAACGAGACCGGCCGGCCGGACACCACCGCCAGGTGCACTTTGGTCCAGTCGTCACCGGTAGTGTTGTCGACAATCGCCCAGCCTTCCAGCGTCGCCTTGCCCTTCTCGCCGAACAGCAGACGATAACTGGACTTCCACAGCGGCTGCGGGATCATGTAGCTGGCCGATACCGTGCGCGCCTTCGCATCGGCAGAGTCGATGTACACGCTGCGCTTGTCCTTCGAGCGCGATTGGGCCACAGTGGCCAGATAGTCCTTCAACTGCGCCTGCAGCTTCGGGTCCGCGAAGCGCAGTGAGCTTACTGCGGCCAGATCCACCGTGCGCAGGTCGCCCGAATCGAGCAGCAGAATGAGCTGCTCGCGCTCGGGCTGCTTCTCGTCGCCGGCGATCAGCCGCGCGCTTACGATGGTCCCGGCCAGCGTCTCCGCGGCCGACTTCAGTTCCACGCGCGCGCCGCGGAGATGGTCGAGAAAGCCGCTGAACTTCTGGCCGGCCTCAATCGCGAATGGGAAATCCGCCAGCTTCTGCTCCAGCGGCAGGCTGGAATCGTAGCGCAGGCCGCGGATGGGCGTGCCGGAATCGTCGGCGACGGTGAGCGACTTCAGCACGTCGTTCATGTCCGTGGCTTTGAAATCCAGCCGTGCGCCTTCGCCAGGCGCAAGCTGGCCGGAGCGGGCGAAGTAGCCGACGCCGCTCTTGTACAGGATCACCTCGCGCACGGGCAGGTCGGCCGCCAGCGCGGTAGCGGGAACGAGCAGGAATATCGGAATGAGTCGAAACATCTTCAGAACTCCAGCTTCCCGATCATATCGCCGAGCTCGGCCTCCAGCGCGGCTTTCTTCTTGTCCAGAGCGGACGCCTGGTCGCGCAGCGTGGTCATGCGCACCTCCTCCGCCGCCAGTTGCCGCGACCACTCCTGCACCTGGTCCTGTTGCCCGTGGACGTAATTCAGGGTTTGGATGTTCTGGCGCAGGCGGTCCTGCGCACGGGAGATCTCTTCCATTTCAGAACGCATCTGCTGGAGCGACGCGTCCGCCTCGGCGATGCGGCGCTTCTGATCCACCACCTGCTGGAGTTGCTTTTGGCCGTCCTCGGAGATAGCCTTCTGCCGGACATACTCCACCAGCACGTCGGGCGTGAAGCTGGCCACCTGAAACGACTGCGAGAACACGTACTCTTCCACCACCGCGACCTTCTCGGTTGCGCCGGCGGCGAGCTTCACCTCGAACCGGCGGGCGTCCGCGGTGGTCTCCGACGGCTTCGGGCGGAGCGGCGTGTAGCCTTCCCGAATTGGCTGCTCTATGAGGAGCGTCTTCGGGCGAGGGTCGACGTTGCGGATGGTGTAGGTCTTCGTCGCAAGTTCCGAGCTCTTGGTGGTGACCAGGCCGCGGCTGGCGTGTACCTCGAGGAGGTGCGCGTCGCCGGAGTCCTCCTTCGTGCCCACGCGCGTACCCAGATCGACGGCGTAACTGATCAGCCGTTTGTCGCCGTTTTTGACCGTGTTCATGAGCGCTTCGCCGCCGTAGCCGGAGCCTTCAAAGATGGTGATGGGGCCGCCGTCGAGGGTCTTGCCGGTGTTGTTGGTCAGCTCGGCGGCGCTCATTGGATTCTCGCCGTACGATTCGGAGTAGATCAGCAGCTTGCGTGCCGCGATCTTCTGCTGGAGGAACGGCAGCATGGCGGATTCGTTCTTGTGGATGGTGATGGGCGCCGAGAAACGGTATTCGAACAGGTCGCCGAGTTCGCGGGTTTCGGCGCCGGCGGTGACGGTGCTGGGTTCCACGCGCATCCGCATGGGGGATGCCGCGTGCTTGCGAGGCGATGGAGGCGGGGCTGCCGCCGGAGACGACCCGACAATGCCACCGAGCACACCGCCCATGGAACCGCCCGCGACGCCACCCGGCACGCCTCCAACCACGCCGTTGGCCACTTCACCCTCGTACACAACCGGCGCCTGTGCCCAGGCATTGTTCACGTCCGCGGTGGCCCGCCGCACGTAGAACGGCTCGTACAGCCGGCTGATGAACGACACCGGCCGGCCGGAGACCACGGTGAGGCGGACGTTGGTCCAGTCGTCACCGGTGATGTTGTCGACGATGGCCCAGCCTTCGAGCGTCGCCTCGCCCTTCTCGCCGAACAGCAGCCGGTAGCTCGATTTCCACAGCGGCTGCGGGATCATGTAGCTGGCCGATACCGCGCGGGCTTTGGCGTCGGAGGAGTCGATGTACACGCTGCGCTTTTCCTTCGAGCGCGATTGCGCCACCGTGGCCAGGTAATCCTTCAACTGCGCCTGCAGTTTCGGGTCCGGGAAACGCAGCGAGCTGACCGCGGCCAGATCCACCGTGCGCAGGTCGGCGGAATCGAGCAGCAGGATGAGTTGCTCGCGCTCGGGCTGCTTGTCGTTGCCGTCGATTGTGCGCGCGCTGACAATGGTTCCGGCCAGGGTCTCCGCCGCGGAGCTGAGCTCGATGCGCGCGCCGGTCAGAGAGTCGAGAAAAGCGCTCAACTGTAGCCCACTTACCACGGTGAACGGGAACTCGGCCAGCTTCTGTTCGAGCGGCTGGCTGGAGTCGTAGCGAAGGCCGCGGATGGGCGTGCCGGAGTCGTCGTCGACGGTCAGGGACTTCAGCACGTCGTTCATGTCCGTGGCTTTGAAGTCCAGCCGGGCGCTCTCGCCGGGGGCAAGCTGGCCGGACCGGGCGAAGTAGCCAACACCGCTTTTGTAGAGGATCACTTCGCGCACCGGCAGGTCGGCGGCCAGCGCGGTGGCGATGAGCAGGATGAGAATGGGCGCAATTCGGCGCATAGGCATGTCTACTATGACACCGCCGGTGCACGCGGAGTTCCGCACGCGCGGGCGGACCCGGGGGACACCTTCTTTGCGGCGCGCGACGATTTCATGCGGCCAGACTCGTAAACTGCTGGGAGGTGGTGCGTTGCGTGGAGAGGGAGTGGGGGGAAGTTTGTGCGGGATCCCGTGGGCGCCCAGCAGCCGGAGCTTGCGGCTGACTGCAGCGGAACGGCGGACTGGGGAACAGCAATGCCTGGAGATCGGCGGACTCGAATGGATGCAGAGCGCGTAAGGTCGGCGTTTGTCTTTCGCCCGTGGTCAAGCCTGCGCGGTCACAGGAACAGGCCGGCCGAGGGCCGGCCGCAGCCCGAGGGGCTGCCCCACGAGGAAAGGTAAGTGGCATTGGGCTCTCAGCGTGTCACTCCACGGCGCCTCGTTCTCGCAGGAACGCCACGGTTCGGCCTGGCGTGCCTGGAAACAGCATGGCATATCCCAGCGGCGTGCATTCAACCACCTCGCCGGGCCGCTCATAGTGTCCGGGAAGTCTCACTCGCAGCGACAGGTCCGCTCCCCGCTCCACCAGGAATTGCACCACCGGCAGCCCGTAATCGCCATACTGCGTTGCGGCGTGGAAGATGGGCGTCTGGCCGCCAACCCCGGCTTCGTCCAGCGTGGCGCGCGCATTGACGCCGGCCCCGCGATCCACCAGCATCCGAGCGGCCTCCAGGTTGCCGTACTCCGCCGCCACGTGCAGCAGCGTCGCTCCCCGCAGCGTGAGAAGGCGCGCGCCGGTAACGCCGAAATCGAGTTCGGGAAATCGCCGATTCACCAGTGCGGGGCCGGCGTCGAGGTGCTCCACCAGGCCATCGAGCCGGCCACGAAGCAGGTCCAGCACGGGGGGCACGTTGTAGCTGGTGATACCGCCGGCGTCGAGAAGGACATCGATGCAGGCGCCGAGTTGTGGCGTGCGCGAGTAGCTGGCGATCGCCTGATCGAGCGCCGTGCCCGGATACCGCCGCTCCGGGCGGGCGCAGTTCGGATTTGCCCCATGGTCCAGCAGCCATTGGAGAGGCGCCGGCTCCACTGTCTCGCACGGAGCGAAGAGGATGGGGAAACACCCGTGCCACTCGGCATTCACATCCGCGCCGTGGGACACCAGAAGCTCCATCATGGGGATGCGATGACCGGCGAGCGCGGCCCGCATCAGCGGCCCGTCGCCGCCCTGGTGCACGTCCGACCCGTTTTCGATCATCCACCTGGCCATCGCCAGCCGGGCCGGACTCGGCGGCTCCCAGGGGACTCTGCATTCCGCGACCCAGGTGAGTGGCCCGTCTTTGCCGTAGCCGAGCGGCGCGCGGTGCAGCTCCGGGTTGCGGGTCATCATGGCTTTGACGCGGTCGAGATTGTTGGCATCGATGGCCTGTTTGAGGTTCCCGATTTCCTCCTGGGAATCGACGTGAGCTTTGAGCTTCGGCCAGCTTGCAAACCCGTAGGAGCGGGCGATTTGAAACTGTGCGTCCGCAAGCGATTTTGCGCCGCTGGCCTTGAACAGGTCCCTGGCCTGGTCCTTGAGATGGCGGAGATTGGGGCGTTCGGGGAGCGCGCGCGGTGCGCTTTGGGGATGGTTCGACATGGCGAACTCCTTTCATCGAAGCGCCCGTGGTCCGCATTTCGGGCTGAAAGAAGATTCGCGAAGATTTGCGACAAAACAGGTGGGCTTCTGCCCTTTCCGCGGACCGGATGCGTCCTGTGCGCTACAGGCAATCGTAGCAGAGACTGGTCCGGGCGAGAGCGCGGGGGCCGGCGAGTACGGCAGGTTGACGTGATGGGGACTTCCGCTAACACTTCAAGGGAGCGATTGGGGCTTTCTCCGAGCGGCCGACAATCTGCCCCAAGGTGGCGAGAAGCTTCCCTTTGTCTATTCTTTGGATGCGCGCGACGACCCCGTCCATTTTGGTAGTCTGCTATGTAGTGCGCCGCCGGGAGTCGTTGGCCCGCCAAAGACAGGCGCGGGATGACCGCCCGGCACTCATCTGAGAAACGCTGCTCCGGTCAAACGGCACAGCCGACAAAGGTCGGCCCGCGCTAAAACCAAGGACTTTCACAAAAGGGGAGGCTGAGAAATGCCGTCTATGAGAAAGGCTTTCGTGTTGATGCCCTTCTCTGCTCCATTCGATTCGTACTACCCTTACATTTTCAAGCCAGCGCTCGAAGCCGCTGGCCTCAGCGTGAAAAGAGCAGACGATCTCTTTACTCCCCGGCCCGTTATGCTGGACATCCAGCAGTCGATCATGGAGGCTGACATCATTTTGTGTGAGATGAGCGGTCGGAACCCTAACGTATTCTATGAACTCGGCCTCGCTCACGCAATTGGCAAACCAGCGATTCTCGTGTCGGGAAAGCAAGAGGACATACCGTTCGATTTCCGTCACATTCGCGTGATCCTCTACGACTACCGTGAAGCGGGATGGGAGTCGAGGTTACGGGACGCTGTCAGGGTAGCGGCGGCGAGCGCTATGGAGTCTCAAGAGCCTTGGCCGCCTCCGATTGTGTCGTCCTCTAGACTCCACGTCATGCGGGCATTCGCTGGGGAACTTGCGTTCAACTTACACGCGATTGACCATTTCATGGCAAGTAGGTACGCAATTTCCGGTGAACAAGTTACCTCGAACGGGCAGCCGTGCGACAGTTTCGATTATGTTACCTGTTCGACTACGACTTTTGAGTCGCTTGCGGGCAAGGAAGCCATCCAGGCAGCTCCGGAAGATGTTCGCAATACTTTGATCCGGATCTATCAGTATTTCCGACGAATCAATGACAACGCAGACTCCCTAAAGGCGGCCTTTCGGCCTTGGCGAGTTAAGCACTACCTTGATGCCATTGAAGGCTTTTCACGCGAGCTTCGCGAATCGGCGCAACAGTTTGTGCGAGACAATAGGGACTGACAAGGCAGCATGATCGCGATTACAGCCCCGGCTCTTGGGCTTGAGTCAGCGGAACGCCGGATCGGAACATTCGCCCATGGAAGGGCCAGCCGCCTTCGGACGTCATGTCAGATACCGCAACACCTTCACGGCTCGTCGGGTCACGGGCTACGCGGAGATTGCCCGGATGCGTCGGACCGGGCCGCATTTGTGGGCTTGACTATCCCGCCCGGCAAACGCCGGCCCACAACCGTAAGCCAGCCGCCTCCTCACCGCACCGTGATGCTGTACGGCATCACCTTCAGGAAACCCCCGCGGGCAAAGGCCTCCACCGGCAGGTCCCCGAACAGCGCGCGCACCCGCGCCCGGATCGCGCCGGAGATCGCCGGGCTCTCCTCATCGCGGTTCATCAGCCGGTCGAAGATGCTGCGCCGCGGCGGGTAGACCACCAGAGTGATCTTCTCCCGCGCGCCGATCTTCGCCTTCTGCTTCACCAGCTCCACGGCCCGGTCCAGCCCGCCGATCTCGTCGATGAGCCCGTTCCCCCTGGCCTGCGCGCCCAGCCATACGCGGCCCTGCGCCAGCGCCTCGATCGTCTCGAACGGCTTCTTCCGTCCGGCGGAAACGCGGGTCACGAAGGCATGGTAGAACTCATCCACCTGCGACCGCAGCTTGGCCTGCTCGGCGGGCGCGAGCGGCACATAGTCGGAATAGAGGCCCGCGAACTGGCCGCGCGTCAGCACGTCCTTGTGGATGCCAATCTTGTCGTAGAACCCGTGCAGGTTGACCTTCATGAAGACCACGCCGATGGAGCCGGTGAGCGTGTTGGGATAGGCCACGATGGGGTCCCCGGTCATGGCGATAAAGTATCCGCCCGAGGCGGCCAGATCGCCCATGGAGATCACCACCGGCTTTTTGCGGCTCAATTCCTGGGCCGCGTGCAGGATGTCGTCGGAGGCGATGCCGTCGCCGCCCGGCGAGTCGATCCGGAGGATGGCGCCGCGGATGGACGAGTCGTTTTCCACCTCCCGCAGGAGTTTGATGAAGCCGCCGGAGGTGATGCCAGTATCGTCGCCATTCCAGCTCTGGTCGTCTTCGCCGCGCGTGATGGCCCCTTCCCCAACCACCAGCGCGATGCGGGCGCGGCCCTCCACACCAGCCGGGGCGGGGACTTTCGCATAGGCCCGCAGCGCCAGCCTGGTCAGGTCGCTTTGATTGAGTCTCTTCTTCAGGTCGCCGGCCACGGTGTCCTCGAACCCGGTCGCGTCGATGAGGCCCGCGGCCAGCGCCTCGGTGCCGTTGAATGGCCCGTGGTCGATGATGTCGCGGACCTGGCCGGGGGTCTTGCGCCGCCCGCTGGCGATGGTGGTGGTCAGGTCCGAATAGAACTGATCCAGAATGTCGTTGTAGACCTCGCGCGTTTCCGGCGTCATCGACGTCATGGTGAACGGGTCGCCGAAGTCCTTGTAGCGGCCGGCATGGACCACGTCGACGTGCACGCCGAGCTTGTCGGCCGTCCCTTTGAAGTACATCGCCTCCACGCGCAGGCCCTTGAGGTCGAGCATGTCCTCGGGCATCATGTAGATCCGGTCGGCGGCGGTGGCGAGGTAGTATTCCCTCGTGCCGGGCGTGCGCAGCAGCGCCACCAGCGGCTTGCCGGATTTTCGGAACTGCTCCAGCTCCGCATGCAGTTCCTGCATCCTGGCCCAGCCGATGGCGAGGTTTTCGGGCTCGAACAGCACGGCGCGGATGCGCGGGTCCGCGGCCGCTTTGCGCAGGGTGAGCCAGACATCGGCCACCGTGAGCGGCGACTGCGACTCGAGGAAGGGAATGGGAACCTCGGTGGGCGCTTTCTCCGGGACTTCTCCCTCCAGCTTCATCATCAGCGTGGAGCCGTCGGCAACGGAAGGCGGACGCGATCCGAGCCGGACCAGTGAGAACGCCAGAATCAGGACAATCAGACCGCACAGAACGACGCCGGTAAACAGCCCGATGAGGAACTTCTTCATATGCTCAGACTACTACGTCCGCCGCTAATCGCTGAGGAGTTTCTCCAGATCCCGGCTGCCGTGGATCGCTCAACGGCTTTGCCGGGAGACCCACCGGTTGCGATGCGAGCGTCCGCGGCCGAGAGAAACCGGTCCGCAACTTCGACGCTCGCGTTCTCGGCGTACCAGACCCACTGGCGAATGAGGTCGCGTTCTGCCGCCTCGCGTTTGAGGACACGGGCCATCCATCAGGCCGTCTCCGGGGATTTGCGTGCCTCGAACCGCTTCCAGTGCCTCACGGCGAATGTCGTCCCGGTCCTTGCGCGTCATCTCGGCCGGCAGGCACAAGATCCAGACGTGCCGGACGGGGACTGGCACGGGGATTTCGGAACGCGCCCCGCGACCGCTCGTCGCATTCCACCCGGCCGCGCGTCCAGGATAAGATGTTTGTCTTAATCTGCGTTTATCTGCGTTAATCGGCGGCATTATTTCTTCTCCAGCCGGCCAATGTGCTCGCGCAGCTTGAGGTCGTAATACGAGAAGAAACGGGCTTTTTCGAACTGGTGGGTCGCAATGGCGTGTTCCATGCGCCGCAGGTTTGCCTCGATGAGCGTCTGTATCCTGGTCGCGTCATCGGGCAGGCCGATGGCGATGGCGCCACGGCTCTTCGTGGTCCACGCGGCTCCGGCGCCGCCCAACATGCCAAGTAACTCCGCAAACAGGAAGCGGGCGAAAGACAGCCATCCCGCCCCGCGGCGCTCTTCGGCAGCCTGATCGAAAACCGCCTCCATCTCGGCGGCGAACGACTCCTGGTGCGCCGGCGGATACAGCCTCAGCAGCGCTTTCCAGACCCGCTTCATGCCTGTGCCTCCCTCATGCGCAGACGGCTCGACGCCGCCCGCGTCAATTGCTTCATCCGCTCCAGCTCCAGCCGCAGTTGGCGGAGCCCTTCCGAAGTCACCCGGTAGGCCTGCTTCTCGCGGGACGTGTCCGCCTGCTCGAAACGCTCGATCCAGCCGTCCTCCAGAAGCCGGCCGAGCGCCCCGTACAGCGTCCCGGTGCTCATGCGGACCCGGCCGTTGCTCAGCGTTTCGATGTCCTTCATGAGGGCGTATCCGTGGCGAGGCTGCGCGGCAAGGCTGGTCAGGATCAACAGGACCGGCTCGGTCAGCGGCCGCGGGTCCGTGGTGTCAGGTTGCTTTGCGACATGTCGCATGACGACATATTAGAACACCTGGATCGGCTTGTCAAGATCCTCCGCCTGGTACTGCGGGTGGGGCCTGATTCTGGGGCGCTTCCACCGGGCCACTTAGGGTATAAGGCGCATTGGCGCGCGGACCCGGCCGGGTTAACCTCGCATTGTACGGATTGAACCACCAGGAGAACGACGGATGAAGAAGATGCGCAACCTATTGCTTTTGGCCCGCGTGTGGAAAGACACCCGTGGTCAGGATCTCATTGAATATGCTCTGATGGCAGGCTTCGTCGCCGTTGCTGCTGGCGCGATCATGCCCAACGTGGCAACCAGCATCAGCACCATCTTCAGCAAAATCGGCGTCGTGATGTCCAACGCCGCCGGCCAGGGCAGCTAAATCGCTGCAAGCCGGGCCAGCGCCGGAACGGGCCGGACACCTCAGGCCCCCCGAGTCTGTGCCATTTGAACTCTCCCGATTGTGGGCAGCGTCTCGGCGCTGCCCCTCGTTTTTTTTGAGGAGCTCGCGCAGAAGGGAGCCCTCCATTCTGGCGGCTGTCGCACCCCGCCCGCTCCCCCCGTCGCTTTGCTCCCGGCAATTCGATAGACTCGTCGTTTATACGGCATGTCTGCTCGTGGGGAGAAATGTGCGACGCCGGCGCTGCCTGCCACCGGCCCGGTCTTCCAGCCTGCCAGCGCGCTCGATTACATCCCCAGACCGCAACTCGAGCAGCTCCAGCTCAATCGCCTCCGCGCGGTAGTGGAACGCGTCTGGGAGCGCGTGCCGCTGCTCCGCTCGCGTCTGGACGAGCGCGATATCGCCCCCGAAGACATCCGCACGCTCGCCGACGCGGGCCGGCTGCCGTTCACCGTGAAGACGGATCTCCGCGACACCTATCCTTTCGGCCTTTTCGCCAGCCCCATGCGCGACATCGTGCGTCTGCACGCTTCCAGCGGCACCACCGGCAAGCCCATCGTTGTGGCTTACACCAGCGCCGACCTCGACGTGTGGTCCCAGGTGATGGAGCGCGCCTTCGCCACCTGCGGCCTGCATGAGAGCGACATCATCCAGAACGCCTATGGCTACGGGCTGTTCACGGGCGGCCTGGGCGCGCACTACGGGGCCGAGCGGCTGGGCGCCACCGTGATTCCCATTTCCGGCGGCAACACCGACCGCCAGATCATGGTGATGCGCGACTTCGGCGTGACCGCCATCTGCTGCACCCCGTCGTATTTTCTGCACATGGTGGACCGCGCCTCCGAACTCGGCGTGGACCTGCGCAAGCTGCCCCTGCGCGCCGGCGTGTTCGGCGCCGAGCCCTGGACCGAAGCGATGCGCGCGCGCCTGGAGACCATGGCCGGCATCAAGGCGTTCGACATTTACGGGCTCTCCGAAATCATCGGCCCGGGAGTGGCCATGGAATGCGCATGCCAGGACGGCCTGCACATCTTCGAAGACCACTTCTATCCGGAGATCATCGACCCGGACACGGGCGAGCTGATGCCGCCCGGCGCCGAAGGCGAGTTGGTGCTGACCGCGCTCAGCAAGCAGGCCATGCCGGTGATTCGCTACCGCACCCGCGACATCACCGCCCTCATGCCCGATCCCTGTCCCTGCGGCCGCACATTGCGGCGGATGCGGCGCGTCTCGCGGCGTAGCGACGACATGCTCATCGTTCGCGGCGTGAATGTCTTCCCCTCGCAGATCGAATCGGTTCTGCTGGAGATGGAACACACCATGCCGCATTACCAGATCATCCTGACGCGGGAGCACGGGCTGGACCAGATGGAAGTGCAGGTGGAGGTGACTGCGCGGATGTTCAGCGATACCGTGGGCGCGCTGGAGACGTTGAACGACCAGCTTGCCGACGCCATGGAGCGCGTCCTGCAGGTGCGCACGCGCATCACCCTGGTGGAGCCTCGCACCATTCCGCGCAGTGAAGGAAAATCTCGTCGAGTCATCGACCGGCGGTCATCATGAAGGTCACCCAGCTCTCCATATTCGCCGAGAATAAGCCGGGCCACATCCTCGCGCCATGCCGGCTGCTGGCGGACAACGGTGTGGACATCCGGGCACTGTCCCTCGCCGACACGCAACGCTTCGGAATCCTCCGCCTGATCGTTTCCGGCTGGCAGGCGGCCGCCAACCTGCTCGAAGAGGCCGGCTTTCTGGTGCGCGCGACGGAAGTGGTGGCCGTGGTGGTGCCGGATCACCCGGGCGGCCTGGTGCGGGTGTTGTCCGCCTTCGAAGGCACGCCCATTAACATTGAATATATGTACGCTTTCCCGTTCGCGCGCGAGGAGCGCGCCGTGCTGATTTTCCGCTTCGACGATCCCGACTCCGCCATGGAGCGCCTGAGGGCGGCGGGCATCGGCATGGCCGAGCGCGAAGAGCTTTTTGGCGTGGAAGCGGCCGAGTAATGCCCATCGCCAACACCATCTCCGAGCAACTGGAGCGCGCCTCCTGGATACGGCGCATGTTCGAGGAGGGCGCGAAGCTGAAGCGCGAGCGCGGCGAGGAGAACGTCTTCGATTTCACGCTGGGCAACCCCGACGTGGAGCCTCCGCCGGAAGTGCTGGAGACGCTGCGGCGCGTGGTGGCCGCCAACCGCCCCGGTTCGCACGGCTATATGCCGAACGCGGGTTATGCGCCGGTGCGGGAGGTGATCGCGGCGAAGCTGCGCCGGGAGACGGGCCTCGATTTCGCCGCCGAAGACGTCTTCATGACGGTGGGTTCGGCCGGCGCCTGCAACGTGATCCTGAAATCGATCCTCGATCCCGGCGACGAGGTGATCGTGCTGACCCCGCGCTTCTCCGAATACCCGTTCTACGTGACCAACCACGCCGGCCGCATGGTTGCGGTGGAGACCGACGCCTCGTTTCTTCCCGATGCCGAGCGCATCGCCACCGCCCTCACCGCGCGCACGCGGGCCATCATTCTGAACACTCCCAACAACCCCACCGGACGCGTGTACGGCGAAGACGTTCTGCGCGACATCGATTCCGTGCTGGCGCGCGCCGGGCGCCCCATCATCGTGATCAGCGACGAGCCTTACAAGGCGCTGGTGTACGACGGACGGCGCCAGCCGGAAGTCGCGTCGCTGATCGGCCCCACCGCCATCTGCAATTCCTGGTCGAAGTGCCAGGGCATTTCCGGCGAGCGCATCGGCTACCTGGCCCTCTCGCCCCGGCTGCCCGACCGGCCCGATCTGCGCCGCGCCTGCACCTTCACCAACCGCATCCTCGGCTTCATCAACGCGCCGGCCATCTGGCAATGGGTGATGCTGGAGGCCGCCGGCGCCACCGTTGACGTCGCCGGCTATCAACACAAGCGCGACTTGCTTTGCGACGCGCTGGCGGCCATCGGTTACGACGTGACGCGCCCCGAAGGCACTTTCTACGTCTTCCTGAAGACACCCATCGCCGATGACATCGCGTTCGTGCGGCAGCTCACCGCCGAGGGCGTGCTCGCGGTGCCCGGCGCGGGTTTCGGGCGCGGCGGCTACATTCGCCTTTCCCTCACCATTCCCGTCGAGCAGATCGAGCGTTCCATCGCCGGTTTTGCGCGTGCGTTTCGCCTGTTACCATAGAGCATTCATGCCCATCTATCAGGTAGTCGTCCTCGCCATCATTCAGGGTCTCACCGAGTTTCTTCCGGTCAGCTCCACGGCGCATCTCGCGCTGGCGCACTGGCTGTTCGGATGGGGCTTCAAGGAGGGCACGAGCCTCGATTTTTCCTTCGACGTCGCGCTGCACGTCGGCACGCTGCTGGCGGTCATCCTGTACTTCCTCCGCGACTGGCTGCAGATCATCGCCCAGGCCTTCGGCATCGGTTTTGGGCGCGACCGGCAACTGTCCCACAACCGCGGCCTGCTGTGGCTTCTGATTGCCGGCACCATTCCCGTGGGCCTCGCCGGCCTGGTGTTTGGCAAGCATGCCGAGGGCGACTGGCGGAGTCCGTGGGTCATCGCCTCGACGCTCATCGCCGTCGGCGTGCTGATGTGGATCGCCGATGGGGTGGGCGCGCGGAATAAGGACCTCTCGTCGCTGGGGCCGGGCGATGCCGGGATGATCGGCGTGGCCCAGGCGTTCGCCATCGTGCCCGGCGTGTCCCGCAGTGGCATCACCATCACTGCGGGCCTGTTTCGCAACATGGACCGTGAAGCTGCCGCGCGCTTCTCCTTCCTGCTCTCGACGCCGGCCATCGGCGCCGCCGCCGCGAAAGCGTTCTGGGATCTGCACAAGCATTACGGCGGCATCCCGCTGGAAATGCGCGTGCCCTGTATTGTGGGCGCGCTGGTGAGCGCGATCGTGGGCATGATGGTGATCGCCTTTCTGCTGGATTACCTGCGCCACCACTCGCTGCGCGTGTTTGCGTGGTATCGGATCGGGCTGGGCGTGCTGGTGATTGCGCTGACGCTGGCCGGCGTGAGCAAGGGTTAGGCCCAATACTGTTCACTTTGGGCCTCATCCGCCAATTCGGACACGCGGCGCAAGCCGCGTTTTTGCCCAGTACCGAAGGAACGCGGCTTTGCGCCGCGTGTCCCTCCCACGCAAACTGAACATTATTGGGGTTAGGCCTGATACGGTTTTCTATCCCCTCAAAAGGACGGCGTTTGTCTTTCGCCCGTGGTCAAGCCTGCGCGGGGCTCTCAGCCCCGCCCTCGCGGTCTCGGTCACTCGCCGCTCCCAGCCGCTTTCATCCGGTTCCGTGGCCGAAAAGGTCATGGCCAACACGCAGCGTCAAGCCGCGTTTGTGTGGCGCCAGGGAAAAATGCGGCCTGAGCACCGCATGTCCATTTCTGTGCAACACTGCGGTACCCTCAATGAAGCCGGGGCATGGACAAACTGGACGAGTTGCGGAGAAGGCACGCCGCGGCCGAGGCCGGCGGAGGCGAGGAACGCCGCGCGAAACAGCACGAAGCGGGCAGGCTCACAGCGCGCGAGCGCATCGACCTGCTGCTCGACGAGGGCACGTTCGAAGAGACCGACAAGCTGGCCCGGCATCGCTGCCGCGAGTTCGGCATGGACGCGCAGGTGGTGGATGGCGACGGCTTCGTCACCGGCTCCGGGCTGATCGGCGGCCGGCCCGCCTACGTGTTCGCGCAGGATTTCACGGTGTTCGGCGGATCGCTCTCGGAGACCAACGCGCAGAAGATCTGCAAGATCATGGACCTGGCGCTGAAGACCGGCACCCCCGTGATCGGCCTGAACGATTCGGGCGGCGCGCGGATTCAGGAGGGCGTGCTCTCGCTGGGCGGCTACGCGGACATCTTCCTGCGCAACACGCTGGCCAGCGGCGTGATTCCGCAGATTTCAGCCATCATGGGGCCGTGCGCGGGCGGCGCGGTGTATTCCCCCGCGCTCACCGATTTCATCTTCATGGTGGACCACACCAGCCACATGTTCGTCACCGGGCCGGACGTGATTCGCATGGTGACGCACGAGGATGTCACCAAGGAAAAGCTGGGCGGCGCCGAGACCCACAACACCATCAGCGGCGTCGCGCACTTCCTGGCGCACGACGATGCCGACTGCCTGCGAACCATCCGCGAACTGCTCGCCTACCTGCCGCAGAACAACCAGGACGACGCGCCGGTGCGCCCCACCAGCGATCCGCCGGACCGCGCCGACGCGGAGCTGGATTCGATTGTGCCCGCCGAATCGAACATCCCTTACGACATGAAAGACGTCATCGAACGCGTGGTGGACAACGGCGAGTTTCTGGAGGTGCACGAACACTTTGCACGGAACGTCGTGGTGGGCTTCGCGCGCATGGACGGCCGCTCGGTGGGCGTGGTGGCCAACCAGCCCGCGTTCCTGGCCGGCTGCCTGGACATCAACTCGTCGGTGAAGGCCGCGCGCTTCGTGCGCTTCTGCGACGCGTTCAACATTCCCATCCTGACCTTCGAAGATGTGCCGGGGTTCCTGCCCGGCACCGACCAGGAATTCGGCGGGGTGATCCGGCATGGCGCGAAACTGCTGTATGCGTATGCGGAGGCGACGGTTCCCAAGATCACCGTGATCACACGCAAGGCGTACGGCGGCGCGTATTGCGTGATGGGCTCGAAACACCTGCGGACGGACGTGAATCTGGCGTGGCCCACGGCGGAGATCGCCGTAATGGGGGCGGAAGGCGCGGTGGAGATTGTCAACCGGCGTGAGCTGGCGGCGGCGGAAGACCGGGCCGAGGCGCGCGAGAGGAAAACTGCGGAATTTCGCGAGCGCTTCGCCAATCCGTTCATCGCCGCCGAGCGCGGGTTCATCGACGACGTGATCGAGCCGCACCAGACGCGGGCGAAGGTGATTCGCGCGCTGCGCATGCTGGCCACCAAGGTGGACACCAACCCGCGCCGGAAGCATGGGAATCTGCCGTTATGAAAGAGGATGCCCGGCTGGTCCGGCTGACGAAGATCGCTCTCGCGCTGCCGGAGGCTTCGCGCGAATATCGTGGCTCCCACGCGCAGTTTCTGGTTCGCGGGAAGACCTTCGCCTACTTTCTGAACGATCACCACGGCGACGGGATTGTGGCGGTCACGTGCAAAGCGCTGCCCGGCGACAACACCGTGCTGGTGGCCGGCAACCCCGATCGCTTCTACCTGCCGTCGTACATCGGCTCCCGTGGCTGGGTCGCGCTGCGGCTGGATGTGGGACCGGTGGACTGGGAAGAGGTCCGTGAGCTGCTGGCGGGCAGCTACCGGCTGGTGGCGCCGAAGCGGCTGGCCGCGCTGGTCACTCTTGCAGATCCTTGAGTGATTCTTCCAGAGGGAAGTTCTGCAGCTCGCGCAGGACGCTCTTGCGCTCGGCCTCTTCGCCCAGCACGAAATCAATGGAGTGCTCCGCGTCGGGCTGTTCCTGCGGCTGCGCCTGCAGATCGGCGATCAGCTTCCGGGTGGCTGCGTCCCGTTCGGGCGCCGGCAAGCTCGCTACGGCGCGCAACAGCGGCAGGAGGCGGGCCTTCTCTGCCTTGCGGCCAGCCCAGCCGTCGCGCATTTTCTGAACCACCGCCGGGTCGCCATCCGCGCCGCCGTCGCGGAAGATCACACAGGCCAGCTCGAGCACGTCTCCCGCCGGCGCCGCGCCGTACTGGAACTCCGCCAGCCCACCGGGTGCGATCGCGTGACCGCTGGATGAGCGCATGATTCTGCCGTCCGCCTGGCGCTGGGTGAAAGCGAAGGCCACGATCTCCTTGTCGTAGCCGTTCCGCATGACCAGGCGCAGTTGGCCGTCGTGTTCTTCTTCACTGACAATGGCGAATCGCGGGGTCCGATTGGCGATGCCGCGAGTGGAAGCCACCGCTTCTGCCGGCGCGTACGGCGGGTCGTGGGCCGGGAAGAGCCGGGTTTGACCGAGGGCATTATTCACCCGCTGCCGAAGGATCGCGGCGATCTGTGGAGTGGCCGCTTTGGCGGACATCAGCTCCACAATCTCGCGCTCGTTTATCGCGGCGCTGCTGTAGGCGATGTCGGGCGGCGTCCCTTCGAATGCCTTCGTCAGCGAGGGCTCCTCCTTGAAACGCCCCTGCCAGTACTCGAGCGCGCGCAGCCGGATTCGCGCGCCGTCGATTTCCGATTGGAGCAGCTTGAGATTGCCCTCGGCCGTGCCGTCCTTGAAGAGCACCGCGCTGACGCGTACCTCGGGTTCGAGCCCAGTGGCGCCGCCCTGGCCGAAATCCACATCGGCCTGGCAGTGACCCGCCGGCGAACAGTTCCGCGGGTTCAACACGGAAGTGCCCTTGCCCAGCGCCACCGTCACCAGCCACGCATGCACAGCTTTTGACGACTGGTTCAACACGTCGAAATCCACCGTCGCCTTTTTCGGGTCGAACCGGAGGTTGCGAATCGCCAGCGCGGCCGGTTCCTGGGCTGCGAGGCACGCCACCAGCAGGGTGATTACTGTAAGTTTCATCTTTCGTCAGGTAACGCTACTATAACGCTAATGCCTCTCTGTCTTCGCTGGTTCCTGTCGTGCCTCGCCGCCGCCGCGCTTGTCGCCCAGACTCCGCGCAAAGTTTCCGACTCCGAAGTGGCCAGCGTACAACGCTCGGCCATCCTGATCGACACCCACAACGACGTCACCAGTGACACCGTGGACGGGCTTGACATCGGCAAGCGCCGCACCACCGGCCATACCGATCTCGAGCGGCTGAGCGAGGGCGGCGTGGGCGCCACGTTCTTCGCCGCCTTTGTGGACGCCAGCTACGTGAAGACGAATCAGTCCGCGCACCGGACGCTGGAGATGATCGACACCATCCGGCACGATATTGCCGGCCGCTACCCCGACCGCGTCCGTCTGGCCCTGACCGCCGACGACATCGAGGCCGCGCACCGCGAGGGAAAGTTCGCCGCGCTCATCGGCATCGAAGGCGGGCACGCCATTGAGGACAGCCTCCGACTGCTCCGCGATTATTATGCGCTGGGTGTCCGCTATATGACCCTCACGCACGTCAACACGAACAACTGGGCGGACTCTTCGGGCGATATCGACGACCCGGCCATCGTACATCACAACGGCCTCACGCCGTTTGGCCGCGATGTGGTGCGGGAAATGAACCGCCTGGGCATGATGGTGGACATTTCGCACGTCGCCGACAAGACGTTCTGGGACGCGCTGGAGGTGAGCACCGCGCCGCCGTTCGCCTCCCACTCCTCCTGCCGCGCGGTCTCCAGCATACCGCGCAACATGACCGACGAGATGATTGTCGCGCTGGCGAAGAAGGGCGGCGTGGTGGACGTGAACTTCGGCTGCGAGTTCGTGTCGCAGAAATCGGCGGACGCCGGGATGCCGTTCATGAAGCGGATCATGGCCGCGCCAGACGAGGCGGCGCGGAAGGCGGTTCTGGAGGAATACAAGAAGGCGATGGTCCGCGCGACACTGGACGACGCGGTGGCGCACATCGAACACATTGTGAAGATCGCCGGCATCGGCGCGGTGGGCATTGGCAGCGATTTCGATGGCGTGGGGTGCACGCCCATCGGGCTGGACGACGTTTCGAAATACCCCAATCTGACGCGGGCGCTGCTGGAGCGCGGCTACTCGGCCGAGGACATCCGCAGGATCTACGGCGGCAACGTCCTGCGCGTCATGCGTGCGGTGGAAGCAGAATCGGCCCGCCTGAGGGCGGCGAAGTAATCCCCGGCCACCAGAAGAACTCCGGAGCCCTCGCGACACTGTCCGCCAGCATCAGGGCCACCGTCTAATAGATGCCGTTTTTGTCTTTCCCCAGATTTCCCTGTGGGGTGACGACTTCGAGGTAAGAATAGTCTTTCGTGACAGTCTGCTTATCCAGGAACGCACGCGCGACGATCTTGTTGGGCGCAGTGTACTCGACATAGGTGCCAGTTACGGCCCGGCCGCCCAGAGGAGACGAGATTGGCTTCGTGTAACTCCGCAAACGCTTGACTGAGTCCGTACTGACCCCACGGCTTTTGATTTTCTCGACCGCGATGCGGGCATTCTTGACTACTTGTTTATCCCGATCGGTTCGAATGACTTCTTCCAAATTCGGGATAACCTTGTCATCGCCGATTTGCTCCAGGACAGATGGGATACAGCATCTGACCCGATATTGTTCGTGTTTTAGGAGCGGAAGCAGCATCTGAGTCAAGCTCTCTTCCCCCAACGAAATGGAGATATCGTTATAGAGCTTGGGCGCATTCAAGATATTCGAGCCGATAGCTTCCGCCATCTTCTTATGGTCACCCGATCGTAGAGCCTTGATTGCCTCGCTGTATGACATTAATACCAGCTTCTTGCCGGGACTCCACTTGGAATCGATCCTGATCGGCTTATTGGGATCGATCGCCTTAAACATCCTGGCAGGAAGCAGTCCTCTTATGAAGTCGAATAGCCTGTGCACGGGGCTTGGCCTGTTCGTCCTGGGCTGGGAAGAGAGTCCCGTCCCGGGTTTGTCGCCGATCACTCTGGAGACACTGGCGGAAATCTGGTCCGCCAGGATGGATAAAGACGGAAGGCCCCTTTCGGCAGCCGCGAGATCGCTCTGGAGGACGGCAACATCCCTTTGGATGCCGCGGAGAGCTGCTTCCAGGCGACGGTGAAAGTCGGACGCTTCGGACCTCCAATTCGCTGGAACGCTCCATGACAGCATTCCGATATCTTGGGTTGCGAGGGACTGCATCATGGAAACGGCGGCATGGGATTTACCTCCTGTCCTCAACTCCTGCAAGAGTCGATTCAGGTCTCTTTGATAATGTTCGAAGGCACGTAGCACGTCCTCCGGGGTCTTCGCAGCCATTTGTTTCGCTCCTTTTGGGCCTCTATTCAGGTTTCAGACGCGCTCGACCAGCGCGCGCTCGTAGCCCTTGACCACGTGATAGATCACCAGATCGAAGAACTTGTACATGCGATACTCCAGCTCGCTCTCGGACCGGAGCAGCACCGAGTTTTCGCTCACCTCGTGGTCACGGGCGTAGTCGATGGCGCATTGCCGGATGATCTGGAAGGCGCGTACCAGGTCGCACAAATGGCGGTGTTCGGCGCGCTCGCTTCCGAGCTCTTCGTAGGCCGTCGCGACGGCGTCGGGGTCGGCCGCCGCGAGCCAGTCGCCCAGATGGCCGAACAGGTCGCTGACACGTTGCAAAATCACCGCATCGGGAAGCGCGTGCGAGTGCGGAATCTCCTGGCGAATCCTGGCCAGAGCGCGTTTGGCGATCGCTTCCCAGTGCAGTTCGATGAAGTGAACCTGAATCATGCTGATCATAAGGACACCTCTCGCCGCCCATATTGTAAAGCCGTTTTTGCGCGAATGGAATGGGGTGCCGGAATGTGGATGCGGACGTTGCCGGCAATCACATCCGAATTCGTCTCACGGACACGCGGCGCCAGCCGCGTTTTTGCCGCGGAGGACGCGGCCGGCACCGCCCTCCGGCGGATCGCGCGTGCTTCACTCTCCTGTCGCGCCGCGGAATATGGTAACCTCGCACCGATTGGGATGATTACCAGATTCCTCCTTGCTATCAGCATGTTCGCTCCCGCGGCTCTGGCCGGGGACGCCTTCTATCTCGGCGCCTGGAAGATCACTTCCGCGGCGGTGGCGCCGTGGGCCGATACGGCGCGCACCCCGGATGCCGCGGAGATGAAATCGCTGGTTGGCAAGACGATCGTCATCAAGGTGCAGGAGATCGTGGGCCCCCGGCAAGCCGCCTGCAAAGACCCGAAGTACGAGGTTAAGGACTACCCGGCCGACATGCTGTTTCAGGGAGCGTTCGGAGAGATGCACGAGCGCGATCGCTCGGTGGACCCCGCGAAGATGGCCGCGAAGGTCGGTTTTCGGGGCTCCTCATGGAAAACGCTGGAGACCGGCTGCGCCAACGAGCTCGACTACCATTTCGCCGACAAGGACACCGCGGAATTCGGCCTGAATGACTACGTCTATACGCTGAAGAGACAGTAGGCAGACATGGCAGCGGCCTCTCCTTGACAGATTAGGAGAGACTATCGTACGCTTCCCTATAGAGCTTAGGGGACCAGCACACATGCCCAACCGCCTCCGCACCCTCTTCAACGCACTGTTTCGCCGCCGACGCCTCGACCGCGACATGGAGGAGGAGCTTCGGTTTCACCTCGAACGGCGCGCGGAAGACCTGCGGCGCGGCGGCCTTGCTCCCGCCGAGGCCGAGCGCCAGGCGCGTGTCGAGTTCGGCGCCGGGCAGACATGCCGGGAGCAGTGCCGGGAAGCGCTCGGTTTCCGTCCCTTCGACGAAGCCATGCAGGATGTCCGCTACACTTTCCGCAACCTGCGCGGCCATCCCGGCTTTGCCGCCGTCGCCATCCTCTCGGTGGCGCTGGGCATCGGCGCCAACACGGCCATCTTCTCCCTGCTGAACGGGGTGGCGCTGAAGTGGCTGCCGGTAGCGGCGCCCGAAGAACTTTTCGCGCTCAACTGGAGCGACCCGCACACGCCCCGGCGTTTCTCCTGGCCGGCGTTCCAGCGTTTCCTGGCCGCGGTCCCTCAGACTCCGATGACCGCGGTCAGCCGAGTGGCCCGCATGAACGCGATCATCGACGGCGCGCCCGCCGGCGAGATAGCCTACGGACAGCTCGTCTCCGGCGAGTACTTCCCGGTGCTGGGCCTGCGCCCGGCGCTCGGGCGGTTTTTCACCCCCGACGACAACCGCACCGTCGATGGCCATCCCGTGGCCGTGCTCAGTTATGGTTTCTGGCAACGTCGTTTCGCGGCGTCTCCCAACGCACTCGGCCAGGGGATCGCGTTGAACGGCGCCCACTTCACCATCGTCGGCGTAGCGCCGCCCGGGTTCTCCGGCGTCTGGGCGGACGCGCCCGCCGATGTCTGGATTCCCCTGATGATGCAGGCGGCGGTGCGTTACGCAGGAAATCGCTCCAGCCACAACGGCGACGACGACAAGCCCTGGCCGCCGCAGGAACAGATTCTCTGGCTGGATATCCTGGTGCGGATTCCCGCGGACCGCATGGCCAGCGAACGCGCTCATCTCAGTGTGGCCTTCCAACAGGAGCTTACGCACGTCGCGCACCTGTACGGCGAGGATACTGCCCGTCAGCGCGCCATCCTCGCGCAACATCTGGTACTCGATCCTTGTGGCCGCGGCTTCTCGTACCTGCGCCAGCGGTTTGCCAAACCTCTGGTGGCGTTGCTGGCCATGGTGGGTCTGGTGCTGCTGATCGCCTGCGCCAACGTCGCCAACCTGCTGCTGGCCCGCGCCAGCAGCCGCCAGCGCGAAATCGCCGTTCGGCTTTCCATCGGCGCCGGCCGCTCCCGGCTGGTGCGGCAGTTCTTTACGGAGAGCATGGTGCTGGCGGTTCTGGGGGCCATGGCCGGCCTCCTCCTCGCCAGGGGCGCAACGGTGTTTCTGGCGCGCCAGGTGCTGGAGAGCTCGCCCAGCGCCACGCCGCTATCGGTGAATCCGGACATCCGCGTGGTCCTGTTCACCCTGGGGATTACTTTGCTGACCGGCCTGCTGTTCGGACTTCTACCCGCCCTGCGCGGAACGCGGGTGGAACTCTCTACCGCCATGAAGTCGGGCGTGCGCGCGGTGCATGGCGGGTCGAAGTCCGGTGGAATGAAAACGCTGGTGGCAACGCAGGTGGCGCTGTCGCTGGTCCTGCTGGTGATCTCGGGCCTGTTTGCCCGGAGTTTTCGCCACCTGCTGGATTTGGACCCCGGGTTCGATCGGGAGAACGTGCTGGCCATGAGAGTGGACCCGCGGGCGGCCGGCTTCACCGAGCAACAACTTCCGGACTTGTACGGGAGTCTGGTGGAGCGCATCGAGGCGGTGCCCGGAGTGCGCTCGGCCGCGGTGGCCGCGGACGGTGTGGCGAGCGGCTCCATGACCACCAGCGGTGTCGAGATTGCCGGTTACCAGAAACGTCCGGACGAGCAGATCCAGTTTCAGAACGACAGCGTCGGGTTGAACTACTTCGCCACGGTGGGCATGCGCCTGGTGGAGGGCCGCGATTTCACCTGGAGGGACGACGCGCACGCGCCCAAAGTGGCCATCGTGAACCAGACGCTGGCCCGCCGGTATTTCCCCGGCCGTAGCGCCATTGGCCAGCGCTTCGGCGATGACCAGCCGGACGTGCAGATTGTGGGCGTGGTCGCGGACGCGCGCGTGAACAACGTGCGCGAGGCGCCGCCCATCATGGCCTGGTATCCCATGGCGCAAAACGTGCGGTACATCGACTTCATCACGGTGCGCGCAAGCGGCAATCCACACTCTGTTGCCGCGCAGTTGCGAAACGCCGTCGCGCAGGCCGCGCCCAACCTCATGGTGACGCGCGTGCGAACGCTGGAAGAGCAGATTCGCACCGATCTGCTGCAGGAGCGCCTCATCGTGCAGCTCACTTCGGCGTTCGGCGCGCTGGCTCTGCTGCTGGCCGCGGTGGGGCTCTACGGCGTCATGTCTTATGCGGTGGCGCGGCGCACGGCCGAATTCGGCATTCGCATGGCGCTCGGCGCCCGCCGCCAGGAGGTGCTGTGGATGATGATCGGCGAATCGGCGCTGATCGTGGTGGCCGGACTCGGCTGCGGCCTCCCGCTCATGCTGGCCGCCACCCGCCTGGTGAACGGCATGCTGTTCGGCGTCAGCGCGGCGGATCCGCTGGCCATCGCGGCGGCCACGGCGACACTGCTGACTGTAGGGCTGCTGGCGGCCGCGCTCCCAGCCCTGCGCGCCTCCCGCGTCGACCCCATGGTGGCGCTGCGGTATGAGTAGTCAGCGCGATTGTCCGCTCGTGCATTGAGCGGCAAGTTGTTTGCCTCTGGCGCGATAAAATGTGGCAGAGGCTTCGTGCAAGCTGATCTGTTGACAGGCTTTACAGACGTCAAATCTATAGCCACCGCCGGGGATCTGTTCAACTTCTGCGCTTGTACGGCAGGCGTGCCCTATGGAACCTGGCTGTTCCGGGGACAATCTTGCGCTGGGCATGGACTCCAGCCATCGATCGAAAGGCTCCGCCTGCCGGAAGGCAAGAGCAGCCGCTCCGCAGCAGAGGGCCATATCTGCCGGGAATTCAAGAGGAGGGCTCCTCATTACTTGAAGGATCTGCCGCGCGACGACGATGAGCTCGCATGGATCGCCCTCATGCGGCACTACGGAGCACCCTCTCGACTCCTTGACTGGACCAAATCGCCATACATCGCTGCTTTCTTTGCCGCGCGTGACGCCAAGGACGACAAACCATGGGCGATTTGGGCTATCAACCAGTTCAAACTCAAGAAACACGCTCTCAACATGATGCGAAGCCGCGAGGTCCTCAACACGTTGGCGAAGCGCAATCCCAGATTCGATGAACAGAGGGACCTTGCGTCATGGGAGGACTTCATCAGCTCTTGCGAGAATTTCAAGGTGACCTTTTTCGGCCGCCTCAAGAAAGAAGGGGATCTTCCTGCTATTGTGGCACCGGTCGAGCCGTTTCGAACGAGTGAGCGCATGACGATCCAACAGGGTGCCTTCCTTTGTGCCAACACTCTTCGCAGCCCGTTCAAGTGGATCTTGGCGGCCACACTCAAGGAGGCGTCAGCGGGAACGGAGTGGTTGAAAAAGCTGGAAATCGCCGCCGCAGCACGCATCGAAGTTCTCGCCGAACTCCACAGGATGAACATTACCGAGGCCACATTGTATCCGGGAATCGACGGCTTTGCGCGTTCGCTGGCGGTGAGCGCTGAGATCCCGGGAATGGCTCCGGCAGGAATGGGCAAGCTGCTCTGGGGCGACAATGCTCCTCGAGAACCGCGAGTCGAGTAGCTGCGCGCCATGGCCCAGCTTCCCTAACTGGCCTCGTCGGGAAACGGTGCTGCACGAGCTACCGTCTGGCCCAGTAGCGGTCGCGCGCCTGCACCGCCAGTCCCGGCTGTTTCGTGGTGAGGCGGATCCGGCGGAACTCGGAAACGGTAACCGGCTGGTCCGGCACGTAGCCGAGGCTGTACTGGCTGCGCAGCTCGTCCTGAATTCGGTCGAAGATCTGGTCAATCGTTTGCTTCTTCGAGACCTCGTAGAAGCCGCCGCCGGTTTCCTTCGACAGGTGCCTGAGGATGCTCGCGCCGTCCGGACCGCCGAAGCCCTGGTAGGCGGGGTCCGCGAAGAGAACCCCGTAGATCAGCGTGTCGGCCAACTGAGCCGCGTCGATGGCCTCCTCCAGCGTGGCCTCGCTGCCGTTCTCGCCGCCGTCGGACAGCACGATGAGCGCTTTGCGGCCGGTCCGCTTCTTCATGATGTCGTTCGACGCCTTCACGACGGCGTCGTAGAGCAGTGTTCCGCCGCGCCACCCTTCCATGCGCAGCTCGTCGCGCGTAGGCGTATCCACCAGCGGCAGCGTATCCTCCAGTTGCTTGCGCGACGAGGTGAGGTCCTGACTCAACTGCACGGCCATGTCGAACTGCATGATGAAGACCTGGTCCTTGTCGCGCAGCGTACGGTCCAGAAAGCGGTAGCTGGCGCCGCGTTCGGCGTCGATCAGGCGATGCTGGCTCATGCTGGTGTCCACCATCAGGCCCAGCGTCAGCGGCAGATCGGTCTCGCGTGCGAAATAGCGAATCTCCTGCGGGCGCCCGTTTTCGAGCAGCGTGAATTCGTCTTTGGACAGGTCGCGGACGAAGGCGCCTTTCTTGTCCCGGACGCTGGCCAGCACGTTGACCACGCGAACGTCCGCCGAGAAAGTGGCCTCTTCCTGTCCCTGCGCCATGGAAACCGCCAGAGAAAGGAAGACTGTGGAGAGGAGAATCCGGCGCCAAAGCATCTTCTGGAAACGATGCTCGCGCCGGGGGATTGGTTACGGGCCGGCCGGTGGTGCGCGGCACTGAAAGAGTGAACGTGAGAAGGAGCAACGTTGCGCTCCGCCTGCAGACGTCGCTGCTCGGAGAGGCTCGCAAACTGGCTGCGTCCGAGGGTGTCGCGCTGAACCAGTTGATCAATGTTGCCGTGGCCGAGAAGATCTCGGCTCTTCGCACCGAGGATTACTTCCGCGAACGTGCCAGCCGCGCCAGTATCCGGAAGGCGAAACAGATCCTGCGGCGCGCAGGCGACGGCAAGCCCCCCCGCCCAGGTGACGAGTTGTAACCGCGCCGCTTACTCGGCCCGCAACGCCTGCATCGGGTCCACCTTCGTGGCGCGCCGGGCCGGTACGTAGCTGGCCAGCAGTGCCACCAGCCCCAGCGTCACCACCACAGCCGCGAACGTGGCCGGGTCGGACGTGCTGATTTCGAAGACCAGGCTCCGCATGAGGCGGGTCAGCAGCAGCGCGCCGGCCAGGCCGATGCCGATTCCCAGCCCGGTCATGCGCAAGCCCTGCCCCACCACCAGCCGCAGCACTTCGCGCGAGGTCGCGCCCAGGGCCACACGGATGCCCAGTTCCCGCGTGCGCAACGTGACCAGATAGGCCAGCACGCCGTAGAGCCCGAGCGAAGCCAGCAGCAGCGCCAGGCCGGCGAAGCAGCCCAACACCATCATGTAGAAGCGGCGGTCCGCGGGCCAGTCGTGCAGCACCTGTTGCATGGAGCGAATCTGCTGCACCGGCATCTGCGAATCGATGCTCCACACCGCGCGCTCCACCGCCGGGCCCAGCGCCATGGGATCTCCCGCCGTGCGCAGCGCGAGATTGATGTCGGGAAAGTCGCGCGACGGGATGTACAGCTCCGGCCGTGGATCGGCATCGGGACCCATCTGATGCAGGTTGCCGATGACTCCGGCAACGGCGACGCGGAGGTCTTCCTTGTCGCCATTAGGCAGCAGGATCACCTTGCCCAGCGGATTCTCGCCGGGCCAGTTCCGGCGCGCGAAGGAATCGTTGACAATCACCACCGCGGGCTCCTTCGCCTCCGCGTCCTCGCGCGTAAACCCGCGCCCGCTGCGGACCGGGATGCCCATGGTGCGAAAGAATGTTTCGGTGACGGTAGTGCGGCCCGCGATCAGAGAATTGCCCGTCTTTGGCCGGCCCTCGATGCTGTAATTCGCCTCACTGACGCTCTCCATGGGAAGGCCGCTGGAGATGCTCGCCGATTGTACGCCGGGCAGACGCTCCACCCGCGCCAGCAGCTCATTGCAGAAGGACCGGGAGGCCGCCGGGCTCACCGGACCCGTCTGCACGGTGAGGAGATGGCCGGTTTGAAAGCCCGGATCCACGCCCATCAGGACCTCCAGACTACGGATGGTCAGACCCGCGCCCACCAGCAGCATCAGGGCCAGCGCCACCTCGCCCACCACCATTCCGCTGCGCAGCCACTGCGGGCCGCTGCTGATGGAACGCCCACCGCTGGAGAGCGATTCGTTCAGGTTCCGGCGAGTCGCATGGAAGGCCGGCGCAAGCCCGAAGACCGCCCCCGTCAGCACGGACATCAGGAGCGTGAAGACGAACACGGGCAGATCCAGCCGCAACTCGTGAAACCCGTGCGTATCTTTCGGCGCCAGCGCCGAGATCGCGTCGAGGCTCCAGAAGGCCAGCAGCACTCCCACCGCGGCCCCCAGCAAACTCAACAGCAGACTCTCGGTCAGCATCAGGCGCACGATGCGGCCGCGCCAGGCGCCCAGCGCCAGCCGGATGGCGATCTCCCGCTCGCGTCCCACCGCTCGCGCCAGCAGCAGGTTGGCCACGTTGGCGCAGGCGATGAGCAATACGAATCCCACGGCCACCTGCAGGATCAGCAGGCTGTGCCGCACGTCCGGCCCCACGTCCTCCTGCGCCAGAGGGAACACGTTCATGCCCATTCCCTCGTTCTGTTCCGGATACTCCTTCAGGTCCCTTTTCGCGATCGCGTTCATCTCGCCGCGGGCCTGGGCCAGGGTCACGCCGGGCCGCAGCCGCGCGTATACAAACCAGGCCCGGCTCCACAGATCCTGCGGGCTGTTCGCGCCGGCGGTGTCGGCGGGCATCCACACTTCGGGCCTCTTCTGGTCGAATCCTTCCCACAAACCGGGCAGCTCGAACCTGGCCGGCAATACTCCGATCACCGAGCGCTCCACGCCATCCACGCGCAACGTTTTGCCGGTCAGGCCGGGCGTGCCGCCGAAACGCTTCCGGTACAGGTCCGCGCTGACCATCACCACGCGGTCTTTCGCCGTGCGCGCGTCCTCGGCGGTGAATACCCGTCCTAATTGCGGCTGGATACCGAGCACCGCGAAGAACCCAGGCTCAACCAGGATGGACTCCACGCGCTCGGGCCGGTCGCCCGCGGAGCGGTTGTGGCCACCAAGGTTGCAGTTGGATGCCACAGACACCGTCATCCCCGCGAAGGATCGGCTCTGCCGCTTCCACTCGCGATAATTCTGCAGGGCCACCGGCAGCCGCTCGGCCAGAAAGGCCATCATGGAGGGGTTCTTCTCCCACACCACCACCAGCCGTCCCGGATCGCGCAGGCCGCGCAGCGCGGCGGAATCCAGAACCACCGCGTCCACCACGCTGAACATGGCCGTGTTGGCGCCCATGCCCAGCGCCAGCGCGATCACCGCGGCCGCCGTCGGGCCCGGGCTCTTGCGCAGCGTCCGTATTGCATAAGAAACGTCCTGCCAGAATGACATCAATCGGCTCCTCGTCTCAGCGGGTTATTGTCCGGTATCGGGACAGTGGTGTGCGTCCGCGGGCACGAACCACAGGGGTTCCGCTGGGATCTCGTTACGCCCGCGATGCACGAGAGTTCAGATAGCACTTGTGGTTCCGTGCGAGCTTCTAGTCCGCCGGGCGGATGCGCATCGCCACGCCGCCGCCGGAAACCAGCCGGGCTTTCAGAGTCACCGTTCGGTTCACCTTTGCTTTCTCCAGCACCGTGTGCGTGGGGTTCTCGGCCGCGTCCGGCGCGTCCCGCCAGCTTTCCGCCGTGTAGTCGCCCGCGTCGAGGAACTCCAGCGGGATGTCGAATTCGGCGCCGTGCCAGCCCGCGATGCTGCCCACGTACCACTCCTTCCCGTGACGGCGCGCGATGGTGATGTAGTCGCCCACCTCCCCATTCAGCACCCGCGTCTCGTCCCAGGTGGTGGGCACAACGCTGAGGAACGCCAGCTCCTTCTGCCCCTGGTAAGCCTCGGGGTAGTCGGCAACCATCTCGAAGGGGCTTTCGAAGACCACGAACAGAGCGGTCTGGTGCGCGCGCGTCCCCATCACCATGGGCTGCACATTGCGCGGCTGGAAGGCCTCCCGGGTGACGTTGTGGAACCCGCCCGGCGTGTAGTCCATGGGCCCGGCCAGCATGCGCGTGAACGCCAGCATGACGTTGTGATCGGGCGTCACCCGCGCGCTCCACTTGTTGTATTCCAGCCCCAGCACTCCTTCGCGCGTGATCGCGTTGGGCCAGGTGCGGCTCAGGCCGTCGGGTTTGAAAGCGCCGTGGAAGTCGATCATCAGGCGATGCTCGGCCGCTTTCTTCGCCACCCGCCGATAGAAGTCCACCATCCACTGATCGTCCCGATCCATGAAGTCGATCTTGACCCCGGCGATGCCCCACTTCTCGTACAGTGGAAACGCTTCGTCCATCTGCCTGGCCACGTCGGTCCAGTGCGCCCACAGCCAGATTCCCACCCTCTTCGACCTGGCGTAGTCGAGCAGCGCGGGCAGATCGATCTCCGGCCGGGCCCGGGTGATGTCGGCGCCCGAATCGTTCGGCCCGTTGCCCTGCGCGGCCCAGCCGCCATCGAGCAGGAAGTATTCGAAACCGGCCTGCGACGCGAAGTCCACATAGTGCTTCGCCGTCGCCGTATTCTTGCCCGGCTGGAAGTTCACCCCCTCGTCGTACGGACCCGACCACCAGTCCCACGCGGCCTTCCCCGGTCTGACCCACGACGTGTCCATGATGGCCGAGGGCGGGTTCAGATTGTTCACGATGTTCGATTCGATCAGCCGTCCGGGCGCCGAGCCAATCATCAGCACGCGCCACGGCGAGGTCATCGGCGTCTGCCCGGTGACCGCAATGCCCGGTTCGTCCGTCCGCGGCGCCAGCCGTGCCTCCAGCGCGCGCGGATGCGTTTCCGAGTGCATGAGGTACATGCCGGAGTAGTTGTCTATGTCCGCCTCGGTGATGGCTACCCACGCCACGCCCGGCAATTCCAGCAGCAGCGGCATGGCCACCAGCGACTCCGGATGGATGCCGCTCAGCGCCACCGTGCGGTAGTTGTCCTCCCACGAGGTGTGAAAGTTTCTGAGGATGAGCGGATATGCGGTGGCGTCCCCGGCCAGAACGAACTGGGTCTTCTCGTTCACCAGACGCACCGCTTTCAGCAGCCCCTGATCGGGGATCACATAGCGGAAGGCCACGCCGTCGTCGTACGCTCTGGCCTCCACGGTGAGCTGCCGGTTGGGCCGCCGCGTTTCCCGCAGGTCGAGCGCGAGCGTGTTGCACGCGTTGCGCACGGGATTCGCCTTGCCTGCGGGCGCTTCCCACGTTTCGTCGATCCTTGCGCGTCTGGCGGCGACGATCCGCACGCGGTCTCCCAGCGCCGGCTGGTCCTGGATGTCCAGGCCAAGAACCGACCGGTCCATCACGCGCTTGCCGCGGTAGGTCACATCGTAGAACAACTGCCCTCCGTCCGGGTCGGTGGAGAGTCTCAGCTCGACAAGCGCATCGGGCGATGCGACCTTCGCCGAACTCGCTTGCGCGGCCGCAAAGCCGGACGGGAGCCAGCAAGCCAGGAAGAGAACAGCAGTCCGCACGGGCATACTCCTTCGTGTTCCGTTCTATCACGAAGGAGTCCTGCGCGGGGCCGTCGGGTGGCCCCGCGCGAGGTTCACGGAGCGAGCGGGCGTCAGCCGAGCGCCTTCAGAAGAGCCGCGCCGTTGGGAGAGCCGAGTCCGGTGCAGGCATCCCAGCCCTGGCCCGCATTGTAGTGCCCGTTGTTGCCCTTCAGCACGTCGTGGAAAGCGCCGGCGCCGGTCCGATAGAGCAGCGGATTGACGAAACCGAGGCGGCGCCCGAGCTGCTGGTTGAGCAGCGCGATCAGCCCGGCCCACAGCGGCGCCACCGCGCTGGTGCCGCCGATCACACCGTCCTGGCCATCGGTGCGTGTCACGTAGCCAGTGACCGGGTCGGCATCGCCGGCCACATCGGGCACGCCGCGCCCGGCGAAGCCCGTGTCGGGTTGCACCGGAACCTTCGCGGCGGTCTGCCACGACGGAATCGCGAAGAACCGGCTCACCCCGCCCCCGGTTGCACCCTCGTTGGAGGCCAGTTCATTCCACACTTCTTCGTCGGAGATCACCGTCGCCGCGGACACCAGCTTCGTGCCCCCGCAGCTCAGAACGAAGGGGCTGGCGGCGGGAAAGTCCACCTGCAGAGTATTGTCGGGCGATCCGTCGGTGGCGCCGTCGTCGCCGGCGGCAACGGTCACCGTAACGCCCATGGCGGCGGCGTCCTGCAGCGCCGCGTTCATCGCCGTGCGCGCCTGGTTGGTCCAGGTGTCTTCCGGCCCGCCCCAACTGATGGAGAGGATGGACGGCTGCCGCACCGCGTCGTGAGCGGCCGCGATGATGGCGTCATGGAAGCCCTGATCGGTGTTGGGCGCGAAATACACGGCGAGCTTCGCCCCCGGCGCCACAGCTCCCGATACCTCGATGTCCAGCATCACTTCGCCGTCGGCATCCTGGTCCACGCCGGGCGCGTTGCCTCCTCCGTCCACCGAAACGGCGGCGACGGCGGGCACGGTAAGCCCGAGCTGCTTGAAATATGTGCGAAGGTCTTTGGTCCGGTACCCGCCGCCGAGTTCGAGGATGGCGATGGTCTGTCCGGTTCCCTGCACACCCGCGGGGAACTTGTAGAGCTGCGCCACCTGGACAGGGGTAAACACGCCTACCGGAATAGCCCGGCTGTCCCTGCGCACGTGCGGCCTGGCGACGGGGCGATTGTCCAGACCGAGCACCGCCATCACAGCGTCTTTCAGCTCGGAGGGGATGGTCACCGGACCGCTGCGCCCGCGAAAACGCCCGCCTTTGGGCGACTCGTAAGCGATCAGACTGGTTCCAAACGCCTGCCCGATAGCTTCAGCGGCGCCGGCCAGCACCACCGAGCGCCCAGCCGCATTGCGCCGCTCCACGGTGAGCCCGTACTCATGGGCGAATTGCTCCAGAGCGTCAAGGTCGGCAGGCGCCGCCCCGTGGAGAACGCCGTATTCTTCCCGCGAATGCTGCCCGCCGGAGATGTCCGGATCGGCGCCGCGCCTCCGCAGCACTACGGTGGCGCGCACCACTTCGTCTTTCGCAACGGGGCCGATTTCCCGCGCTCCCGGGACCGGCTTTCTGTCGCTCCCCGAAACGGGGATTCTGGTCAGGTATGGCATGGATGTAGGTGAACCTCGACCGAGCCATACCAGCCGCTGGCCGACCTGGATGCGGAACTGGCTACAGACAAACGAGAAGACCGTTGTGACGCTTACCGGCTACAGCGAAAGGTGTCGCGAACGGCGTCGAGCGTCTTCCAGATGTCTCCGCCCGGAGGCTCCTGCGTGGGGAGTTGCCGCGCACGTCACATGCCAGCTCGTACCGTCAAAAACGGCCTGATTTGCTGCACATGCCAGACCATCGTACGCTGGACAGCGTTCGAATCGGGGACGCCCTGTGCGGAAGCCGGACGCTACTGGCCGACCGTGAGCGAGGCTGCCGGACTGCACAACGGCGCACCCGCCCCCGCAGCCTCGCAAATCTGCAGGTAGTCCTGGGCCGGTGAGAGGCCGGCGGGCACCTGCAGATTCACCTGCTGCACGCCGGGCAATCCGGGCGCGGGTCCGGCGTACTCGGGGATAACTGGCCGCCCGGCGATGCGGCCCGTCACCACACCACCCGCCGACACCCCGGTTCCGAATACCTGCACGATGGTGCCGGGCGGGGCCGGGTGAGCGGCGCCATTTACGGTGTTGTCCTGGTTCAATATCGCCCCCGGAAAAATACCGGGGGAAAATTGCGCAAGAGGCACGGTGACCGGAGCCAGGGCGACGCCGTTGAGGGAAACCACCATTCGTGTGGACGCTCGGCCGGCCAGGGCCGCCGGTACCAGCAGATTGATCTGCCGGTTGTTGCTGAACAGGATCTGCGCCGGCAACGTGTCGAAGGTCACGGTCACCGGCGCAGTGAAACTCGTGCCCACGATGGTTCCCAGCGAGCCGGCGGTGGCAGGAAGGTAGAAGTTGGCCGAATTGGTCACGCTGCGGATGGAAGGCCCCAGGGGCGCGGTCACGTTCAGCGTGACGGCAATCTGCGCGCGGCCGGCGAAGGGGCCGGCGTCGATCAGAATAGTGGCGTTCCAGACTCCCGGCGTGAGGTTGGTTGCGTCCGCCAGCACGCTTACGTTAACAGGTGCGGACCAACCGGTGGGGCTCAGAGTCAGCCAGCCCGGGTTCGAGCTCACGTACCCGTCGCTCTGGTAGAAGATGGCCGAAGTCCAGCTCAGCGAGCCCTCGCCGGTGTTCATGACCTCCAGGAGCTGGCTGGTGGCGACCCCGGCGGGCTCCGTGAAGTCCAGCGAATTGGCGGACACGGCCAGATGCGGGAAGTAGATGGCGCTGCAATCGCCCACTATGGCGCAGTCGTTGGGGGCAATGGTTTCGACGAAACGCGGCACGGGCGCGGTGGCGCTGGCGGCCATCGCCTTGGACACCGGCGCAAGCATCACCGCTTCCTGACCGACGTAGCTGACGCCGCTGCCCGACGGCGGAACACTCAGGAACGTCGGAAACTGCGCCGTCTCCTGCGTGGTATCGCTCGAATCCATCACTTCGTAGACGGCGGATGCCGACCCATCCGCAGCCACCGCGAGCTCTGCCAGCGCATCGAAGCTAACGGCGGCCGAACCCGGCGCAGGGGGTGTGTAGAGCGGCGACCCGCCCGCGCCATTGGCATCGGCGCCCGTCACCAGGGAAAGCAGAAGAGATCCGCCATTGGCGCTCGAAGCGTACTTGCCGCCCGATTCCGGCAGACCGAAATCGCCGCCGGCCGTGGGTATGATCGCGTCCGATCCGGCGACGGCCACCGGCACGAACAGGCTTGCCAACGGGGACAAGCCGGTGTAGCGAATCAGGATTCTGTCCCCGGAATCGGCCTTGTAGTTTTGCTCATCCCGCTTCGAGGCCAGCGCCGAAGCGAAGCCTTCGGTGATCCTGGTGGTGTTGAAAGCCGCTTTCGCGGCGATGAACTGGGAGAAGCTCCGGCCGGGGGGAACCGCTGCGCCCGACTGCGTGCAGACCAGTTCCGAGGAGAAGTTCGAGTACAGGCTGGTGAACGTGGTCCCCAGCGGCAGCGCAGCCTGGTTCACTTCCAGGATGTCGCCGCCGACGATGAGGTCCGCCAGAACCTGCCCGCCCGGCGAAGGCACGGCCTGGGTGGCGTTCACGCGAATATTCGAGAAGCGCAACGAGATTGTGCCCGCCGGCGACAACGTGAGGTGGACCCCGCTCCAGGTTACCGTGTACGGCGAGGTGAGCACGCCCGCGGGGATCACTGCCACGGGGCCCGAGCCCGAGTCCGCCGTGAAGAGAGCGTCGGTGTTGTTGTTCGCGTCGATGCGATTGGTGATCTGCAGGTTGAGCTGAATGGTCACGTTCTCGATCATTTTGGCCGACGGCGGTCCACCGGTGCAGTCCACCCCGAGCTGGCCGGCCGGCTCGGTAATCTCTTCGGCAAGCATCATCAGCGGGACTGCCGCGGTGGTGCAAGTGAGCGTGGCCACCTGGGCGTTCGCCGGGAACGAGGCGGACAGGAGGAAGAACAATGCCATGGCGGGAAACAGCTTGGACATAACAACACCTCAACTCACGCGCGGCTCAGCAGGGGGGCGGCGCCGGGCAAACATCGGGGCCTCGCGCCGGACCTGATACCGGGCCGTGAACGTTAGAGAGCGGACCCGGCGCGTTGGCTGGCTTACAGTATACCAGCGCCCGCCTTGTTACAATGGGTCAACAGCGGCCCAATGCCCGTCACCACATCCATTACTGAAGAGATTATGGACCTGAAAAGGGCCCGGCGCGCCATCATTCTCGCGCACCATTATCAGGAACCCGAGATTCAGGAACTGGCCGACGCGGTGGGAGACAGCCTGGAACTGGCGCGCAAGGCTCGCGATTTCGAGGGCGACGTTCTGGCCTTCTGCGGCGTCTGGTTCATGGCCGAGATGGCCAGGGTGCTGAACCCGTCGCGCATCGTCATCGCGCCCGACCGCGAGGCCGGCTGCAGCCTGGTGGACAGTTGCCAGGCCGAGCAGGTGCGCGCGTTCAAGCGGCGCTACCCCGATTACAAGGTGGTCGGCTACGTGAACACGTCGGCCGGCGTGAAGGCGGAAAGCGACATTGTCTGCACCTCGCGCAACGCGGTGCGGATTGTGAATTCCATCCCGGAAGACCAGCCCATTCTGTTTCTACCGGACGTGAATCTGGGGAATTACGTGCAGAAACAGACCGGGCGCGCGAATATGCGCATCTGGCAGGGCGCCTGCATCGTGCATGCCACCTTCGCCGCGCGGCGTCTCTCCGCCATGCGCCACGCCCATCCCGAGGCGCTGGTGGCGTCGCATCCGGAGTGCCCCGAGGACATTCTGGCGGATTCGGATTTCGTCGGCTCCACCAGCGCCATTATCGAATGGTGCACGCGCGGGTCGGACGCCGCGGAGTTCATCATTATGACCGAGAGCGGCGTGCTGCACTCGCTGAAAAAGCTGGCGCCCGCCAAACGCTTCTGGTTCGTGCCCAACGAGAACTGCAACTGCAGCGAGTGCCCGTACATGAAGCGCAACACGCTGGAGAAGCTGCGCGACGCTCTGGACACGCTGGAGCCGCGGGTGGAACTGGCGCCGGAGATTATCGCTCGCGCCGCGCTGCCCATCGAGCGCATGCTTGCGGTAAGATAGCGCCACCATGGCGGCAGCGCCTCTTGTTGACACCTTCGGCCGCTCGCACGACAACCTGCGCATCAGCATCACCGACCGCTGCAACATCCGCTGCTTCTACTGCATGCCCGAAGAGGGCGTGAAGTTCGTCGCGCACCGCGAGATTCTGTCGTTCGAAGAGATTGAGCGGGTGGCGCGCATCGCCGTGGGCCTGGGCATTCGCAAGATCCGCATTACCGGCGGCGAACCGCTGGTGCGGCGCGATCTGCCGGTGCTGGTGCGCAAGCTGGCGGGCATCGACGGCGTGGAGGATCTGGCGCTGACCACCAACGGCGTCCTGCTGGCGGAGCAGGCGCGGGAATTGTACGACGCCGGCCTGCGCCGTCTGAACGTGCACCTGGACACGCTGGACCGCGAGCGCTTCCTGCGCATCACGCGCCGCGACGACCTGGCGCGCGTGCTGCAGGGGCTGGAGACCGCGCGGGGCATTGGTTTCGAGCCAATCAAGATCAACGCCGTGGCGGTGAGCGGGCTGGTGGAGCCGGACATCGTCCCGCTGGCCCGCTTCGGGCGCGAGAACGGCTACGAGGTCCGCTACATCGAGTTCATGCCTCTGGACGCACAGGGACTGTGGGACCGCGCGCGTGTGCTGACGGCCGGCGCGATTGTGGAGATGCTGTCGCGCGAGATCGCGCCGCTGGTGGCGATTCCCGACCGGGATGTGCGCGCGCCGGCGACGGAGTACGCCTTCGCCGACGGCGTGGGCCGGGTGGGCTTCATCGCCTCGGTGAGCCGCCCGTTCTGTCTGAACTGCAATCGCATCCGGCTGACCAGCGATGGCAAGCTGCGCTACTGCCTGTTCGCGCTGGAGGAGACGGATATCAAGCCGCTGCTGCGCTCGGGCGCGGGGGATGAGGAGATCGCCGCGGCCATTCGCGCGAATGTGCGGGGGAAGTGGATCGGGCACGAAATTAATAGCGTGCAGTTCGTGCCGCCGCCGCGGCCGATGTATTCGATTGGCGGGTGAGTAATATGAAGTGACTGCGTTCCAAGGCGCGAGTCATCGCCACGTGTTTACTGGCGCTCTTTGTTGTCCTTGGCGTCTTGTGGATAGTGAAGGAAGTTCCGCGCTGGCAGGTTGGCGAGTTCGTGCAACGTAATCCCAATCCATTGCGCCGCGCAAGCCTACAGGCATCCAGCAGAGGTTTCAGGACTAATCAAGCCGCTGCTGCGCCCGGGCGCGGGGGATGAGGAGATCGCGGCGGCCATTCGCGCGAACGTGCGCGGGAAGTGGATCGGGCACGAGATTAATAGCGTGCATTTCGTGCCGCCGCCGCGGCCCATGTATTCGATTGGCGGGTGATTGACATGAGAAAGTGGCGCACAGACCTGCATTGGAAGCTCGTCGCCGTCGATTGGGACAGGGTGTTGCTGATTTTTGTCCTGGCGCTCGTGCCTCTCGGGATCTGGGCACTCAGAGATATCCCGCGCTGGCAGGTCGGCGAGTTTGTAACGCACAATCCCGGCGTGAATGCGGCCGACCGGTTCCGGCTCGAAGACGAATCCCGGAATCTTGCTGATATCTTGTAAACTCCCGCCAGGCATCCCAAGACAAAGTTGCGAAACTCAGGCAGTTTAATCGGACAACTCCCGACTTTACTGCTCCGAAATCGGTCGCAAACGGCGTTGAAGGAAGCAGCGATTCGACTCGTCTTATCATGCGCAAATCGTTGACTGGCGACGCTGGTGGACATGCGTGCGGATCGGCAACCATAGACGCGCTTCCCAAAGGCCAAACGCCCAACCCGTGGGTGATCTCCTCCCTCAGGCCCCGATCACAACAACCCACCCCCACCCAACCCCCACATTCCCCAGCACTTCCGCCCACCACCACCTCAAAAACCACCTCGCCCCATGCTACCGTCGGGGCGATATGTCGACCCAATCCCAAATCCAGGCCAATCGCCGAAACGCCCTCAACAGCACCGGCCCCCGCACCCCCGAAGGCAAGGCTCGCTCCAGCGCCAACTCATTGAAACACGGCCTCTCCGCCCGCTTTCGCGTCCTCACCAGCGAAAGTCAGGACGATTTCGACGATTTGCTCGCCGAGCTCACCCGCACCTTCGCGCCCACCAACGTCTACGAGCACATCCTGGTCATGGAAATCGC